>JAGYIP010000002.1 GCA_018402635.1 Burkholderiaceae bacterium | reverse complement strand
TTTAAGAAGAGCCTCCATAGAAACCGACTCTTCGATTGCCTTAAGGCCAAGGCCGAGTCGGGCGGCTAATTTGTTGCCGGACCCCTCTATTACCTCAGGCGCATCAACCGAAAACCGGGAATGGAGTGCATCTTTGGATGGCCGCTTGGTGTCAACCTCAGGCGCATCAACCAGGAGCCGTGAATGGAGCACATCCCTCGATAACTGCTTGGCGTTGGCTGTTGAGTCATCCATTGCCTGCACTGAAACCCGAAAAGATTCAGCGACCCCTGCGGAAACTGCAGGCGCTCCGGTTGATCTCGACGGTACGAAAGCCTCCCCTGATGGCCTTGTTTCACCCGCTGCAAAGCCTGCTTCTGCAAGCTTGTCGGTGCGGACAGTGGACCTCATCCACAGGGCCGAAGACGCCACCAAATGAGGTGTGACTTGGCTTGCCGTGGCCAGGCTTTCAGCCTTAAAAACAGGGAGATTCGCCGCAACCACGGAGGCTGTAGCGGTGACACCCAGATCAGCGCCGGTCTCTAGCGCATTGAAGGGTTGTCGCAGGGGATCATCTGCTGCGGGTTGGGCCCCAGATTGCGCCGCCTCACCCGACATCCCAGGGGCGGTCAAAAGCAGCGCCTTTAACGACGTCTCATCAAGATTGGCCTCCCGTGCAAAGGCCAGAATCTCCTCCTCTGTAGGGGGCTCTCCAGCGGTGATGACCTGGGTGTCTGACCCAAGAAGAACCATTCGAATCTTGCTGGCCTCCTCGATGACCTCCCCCCCGGCAAGACTTTGCCGCATCGGGCTGTCCCCAAAGACTCTGCCAAACAGTTTGCCAAACGACTCGCCTGCGCTGTCGCCTCCTTTGGAGGGCGCATCCGCTCGGCCCGTAGCCTTTGGCGAGGTGGCACCAATGGTGCTAGTAAGGTCCCATGAACTCATTGAACAGCCTTTGCCGCATAAGTGAAGGTGTCAAAAAACCAGCAATTTCTGGGCCACGCCTAGGCGAACGCCTGTTTTTCAGTGGCATACCAATTGCTGAGGATGAAGTGCAGGCCTGGACCCTAAAAGCCTAAGGCATTGTTTTAATTAACGAATGAAGGTTTAACGACACACTATGGCCACCCTTAGCTTGTCCAACTTACGACAAGCCGTCTCCCAGATTGACGCCACGGGTCTTGGTATACCGGCACTTGTGCTGCTCATTATGAGCATGCTGGTCTTGCCGCTTCCGGCATGGCTGCTCGATATCTTGTTCACCTTCAATATTTTAGTTGGCCTCATTGTCATTATGGTGGCCATTGGGGTGACGCGGCCACTTGAGTTTTCGGCGTTCCCCGCAATACTGCTCTTAACGACCATGCTCAGGCTTGCGCTAAACGTAGCCTCCACACGCGTCGTTTTAGTGGAAGGCCATACTGGACCGGATGCGGCCGGGCTGGTTATTCAGGCCTTTGGAGAGTTCGTAATTGCCGGCAATTACTTTGTCGGCATTATTGTGTTTGCGATTCTTGTCATTATTAACTTCGTCGTGATCACCAAGGGTGCAGGCCGAGTCTCCGAGGTTACGGCGCGCTTTACTCTCGATGCAATGCCCGGCAAACAGATGGCGATTGATGCCGACCT
>JAGYIP010000001.1 GCA_018402635.1 Burkholderiaceae bacterium | reverse complement strand
GGGCTTAGCCTTGAGGCGATGAGCTTGCAGCATCCACCGTCGGCGGGTGTTACCGACTCGCGCTGTATAAGCGCCCGGGCAAGGTCAAGGGTCTCGGCGGCAAGGGCTTCAGTGGTCTGCATAAGCGGGGTACCCTTAGGTAACTTGAGGGAAAAGGCTGGTGTAGAGGCCGTCTGAAAATCCGACGGCAAGCTTGTCGTCGGGCGTAACAAGCACAGGGCGTTTAATAACAAGGGGCTGGCTTAGCATAAGTTCAAGTGCGGAGGGTTGGTCGATAATCTGGCGGCGATGGTCTTCCGGAAGTGTTCGCCAGGTGCGGCCTCGCTTATTAATAAGGCTATCAAACGGCAGGTGTTTTAGCCATTGCTGAAGCAGAAATTCTGTGGGCGCCTCTTTCTTGAAGTCTACAAAGACATAGCTTAGGCCCCGCGCATCAAGCCACCGACGGGCCGCGCGCACCTGATCGCATTGCGTGATACCAAAGAGCCGGGTGTCCATGTGTTAGTGACTGTGCATGGGGGTTCTCGTTTAGGCCTGAGCCAAGGCGGTCAGCTAGGCCAGGCGAAGAAGTTCATTAATACCGGTCTTTGCGCGTGTCTTGGCATCGACTCGTTTCACGATGACCGCGCAGGCAAGGCTGTAGCGACCATCGGCCGAGGGTAGGCTACCCGGAACAACCACACTTCCTTCGGGAACACGCCCGTAGAAGACCTCTCCGGATTCACGATCGTAGATTTTGGTTGACTGGCCAATGAAGACACCCATAGAGAGCACCGAGTTAGCCTCGACGATCACACCCTCGACGACTTCGGAGCGGGCTCCGATGAAGCAGTTGTCCTCAATAATGGTGGGGTTGGCCTGCAGCGGCTCAAGCACGCCGCCAATACCCACGCCACCTGAAAGGTGCACGTTCTTGCCAATTTGAGCGCAGGACCCAACGGTGGCCCATGTGTCGACCATGGTTCCCTCGTCAACATAGGCGCCAATGTTGACGTAGGAGGGCATGAGAACGACGTTACGTGCAATAAAGGCGCCTCGACGAGCCACAGCCGGTGGTACAACACGCACGCCCATGGCGGAGAGCTCGCTCTGAGACAGACCCTCGAACTTCGTGGGTACCTTGTCGAAGAACTGCAGGGCGCCCGACTGAATGGTCTTGTTATCGGCGAGTCGAAAACTTAGTAAAACGGCCTTCTTTATCCACTGATGAACGATCCAGTTGCCCTCTTGTTTTTCGGCCACCCTTAGCCGGCCGGCATCAAGCTCGCAGACAACGGCCTGAACGGCATCGCGCAGCGCCGAGGACGCAGACTGGACTGTTATGTCGGCACGGTTATCCCAGGCCTCCTCGATGGTTTGGGCAAGAGTGGCGTGAGCTTGGTTGGTCATGGTCATGGTTGTAGGCTTGGGCAAGAGGGCAATGGGGGCGAGGGCAGCTGACTGCTGGGCGTATGGGTTACGAGGGTTATTAGGCTTGTGGGTTATGCGGCTTAAGCCTCGCGAATGGATGGTTCGGACGGTATCTGAGAGAGGTTAACAGCGGGCAGAGGCAGCCATCCGGGCTTTCGGTGCTCGGCCACCACCGTGGTGAAGATGCCACCACGCACGTACCACTTGGCGGTTAGTCGCATGAATCGTGGGTCGGTGGCCGTAACCATGGCATCGAGAATCTCGTTGGTGACCGCCTCATGAAAGGCGCCGCGATTGCGGAAGGACCATGCGAAGAGCTTTAGGGCTTTGAGCTCAAGGTTGCGCCCATCGGGAATGTAGTCAAGCACCAGGGTTGCAAAGTCGGGCTGGCCGG
>JAGYIP010000012.1 GCA_018402635.1 Burkholderiaceae bacterium | reverse complement strand
CGCAAGGGCTGGGTTCGTTACCCCTAGGCCTAATACCTTTTTCCATGGCCCGCTAAATTCTAGGTCAACCAGGGGCCTTGGAGGCACGAACGCATGCTAACGGGTCCCGAAGCAATTGCTCAGATGGTTGGGGGAAAAATCGCCCCTATCTATCTAGAGGGTCGTATTCCAATCACAGAGGCATCCAGCAAAGAGCTAGGCCTCCTACCTAACCAGGTGGTTCGCGCTGTGGTTGAGCAACGGCCTGAGGGCCTGATCATTCTTATTAATGGCAGGCCCTTTGAGTTGCCAGCCCAATTGCGTTTTCGTCCAGGCGATGCTGTGTGGCTTAAGCTCCTTGGCGGCACCCAGGGTTTTTTTCTTAAGTTAATTCCGCCACCCCCCTCGGCTCAGGCCTCGCATGGCCCTGCCGGTGCGCAGGTGAGCCCTTTGGTTGCAAGCCTTTTTGCTCAGCCTGCGAACCTATCGGGCCTTATGGCCTTGCTCTCCCCATCGGGGGGGCTATCGGTTATTGCAGGCTTCTTAAGTGGGCTTGCGGGCACCTCTGGGCCTTTGGCATCGCTTATCAAGGCCAGACCCGCCATGGCCAACCTTTCGCCCGAGGCCGTTCGTCTTGCCTTTCGAGGGTCGGGACTTTTTTCAGAGGCACGGCTCGCCTCAAAAGAGCCCATTTCATTTGACGTCAAACTGGCCTTACGAGAACTCTTGGTTCAGTTGCAACAGAGCAGAGGCGTGCAGACAGGTCTGCTCCAGGCCACCGAGTCAGCCCTTCGTGAGATGGAGTCTGCGCAGGCCGACAGCCTTGCGGCTTCCTCGCATCGCGAGCTGAGCTTTAGCTTTCTTATTCCCTTTCGGGATGCGGACTCTGTACTCATCTCTTTGTTCCGGCCGCCCCGAAGCCCCGTCGAGCCCGATCCTCCCTACACCATTAATATGCACACACGCAGCGAATCACTTGGCGAACTCTGGATGAAGACCGTGATTGGTAAGGGTCAGAAGCTTGATTTTGTTATGTGGGCCGATCGCAAAGACGTTGCACAGAAAGCCGAGCGGGCCAAGGGCGAGCTTATTGAAGACCTCTCAGAGGCAGGGCTTGTGATGCAGTCGTTTTCTATTTTTCATGGCCGTCGACCCAGCGAAGAGCTTAGCGGCGCAAACGAAAAGCCGCCAGGGCTGGTATTTGATAAAACCGCATGAAAAGATCCCTTGAAGCCGTTGCACTTGAGTACGGCCAGAACCCCACTCCCATTGTTGTGGCAAAGGGGTCGGACGACCTTGCTGAACTTATTATTGAAGAGGCTAAGCGCCAGGGCGTCTACGTGGCCCAAGACCCCCAGCTTCTTGCTTTGCTTAGTCAGCTTGAGCTGGATCAGGAAATTCCCGAAGGGCTTTATACGGCAGTTGCCGTCATTCTTTCTTGGGCTTACTGGCTTAGGGGCATGGAGCCCGGTGATGAACGACGCGCGTAGAACCCAAGGGGTGCGCCAAGTTCAGTTTTAAGTGACTTCGCCGAGCTGGAAGCCGGCAGTAAACGAACTAGGCCTGGGCGTAGCCCGAGCGGCGCTTTGCACCGGCAAGCCTTCCGAGCCTGTCATAGACTTCCACCGAGCTTGCAGGATCTGCCCCTTGCAGTGTTTTAAGCGCGGCACGAATGGCATCGAGCTTGCGTTGAATAAGAAGACTATTGCGGCGGTGCCTGTCACGGCAGCCAAGAATGAGGTCTTGAAACCCAGCCCACTCGGAAGCCTCTTGACCAGACTGTGGGGGCGAGACTTCGGCGAGGTTCGCAATAAGCGTTACCTTTTGGCCCTGCAATTGTTCAAAGGCATCAAGGTTTTGAGCTTTTAAGGCGTCGAATTCCTCGTCAAGAATTTGAACGAGGTGCTCGGCGGACTTCCGTGCAGCAGACCAGATCATTAGCGGGCCGACTTAAATAATTTTCTCAAGGGCCACGAAGCTCTCGGCAATGCGACGAGAGTCGAGCGGGTAATTACCCTCTTCAATGGCCCGCTTAATGCGCTCGACCTTCTCGCGGTCGAAGTCGGGGCTGCTGGCGGCCTTTGCAGCAATGCCGCTTAGCTTAACCTCGTCTTTTGCGGGGGGCGTTGGCTGCGCATCGTCGGTGCGAACATCTTTACGACCGTCGTCGGTTTCCGCAAGGCGCTTTAGGCGCTGCTCGGTGGCAAAATCGATACGCGCCGAGCGTCCTGCTCCATTAATTGCATCGGCCATAATGAACCTTCCTTTCAAAGTAAGTGGCTTCTCCATGAATAGGAGACAGGCCTTTTTTCCCGTTACATGTGGATTCGTCAGCAGCTAAAAAAACTTTAGCTACATTATGCGCACGGCCGAAAGAAAAAATCGAGCCTAGTTCGCGTAAAAAAGGTAAATAAATCATAGGCTTTCTGAAAGGTTTCGTCCAGTCACCCGACCCATGACGGTTTTTCCCGAGTCGGGGTTGCGAAGTCGAATCGAGTCGCCAATTCGGCCATCATCCAGGGCTTGAAGCTGTGCCGAAATGGCCATGTTGGGTAAGTGAGTAAGTGCATGCTGTACCAAATTACCTCGCTTCACCAGTAAAGACTTTTTAAGGTCGCGCGGCTTTAGAATGTCGCCCGACTTCAGAGGCCTAAGGAGGTCACTGAACTCAAGCCCCTCCGAAGACGTGTAAAAGCTCTTGCTGCTGGGGTTAACTCGGCGCTTCTCAAGCTTAAACATTTCTGCCGAAAGCGGCTGCTTTGCAAGAATGTTTTGCCGCGCCACCAGCACCTCTTGCTCAACCAAGGCATCAAAGCTCGCTCTGGCGGGTAAAGACAGCGGCTCACCCAATGCCGTTCGAAGCGTGAGTGATTCCGATCGTGGCAGGGGTGCGCCTGAATAGCGTGTGGTGGTCACTGAACCTGTGGCCTCGGGCGTGTCGAGACGCTGAAGAAACACCTGCCATTTCAGTGGCTCGCAGCGCACGCGCAACGACCTGTTCGAGCCGAAAGGCTGGTCAATGGCCAGGGCCTGCGGGCACGGGGCATGGTCAAGTCGAGCGTCAATGGGCAAAAACCTAACCTCGTCCGGGCGAATACCTTCTTGCTCGGAAACCCACTGGGCCACCTTTTTGAACAAGAGTTCATGCTGCTTGGCCTGCCCGTGCAATGCATCTTGCCCATCAGGCGCAGGGCTTGCTTGCTGGGTCTGATGGGTCTGCTGGGTAGGGCTCGCCGCTTCGCCTGGCTGCTCTGGTTGCCTTGCCTGGGCGGCGCCCGCAAAAAGGTAGGCAAGACCAAGCGTCGAGGCAATTAAAAATGGAGTCAGAGTTGAGGTGACCTTTGTCATGCCAGGGACCAAAGCAAACGTTGGGCCAGTTATTTTTCTTCACGGGCTTCTTTGGCATGCACCCTGCTTAACTCTTCAGCATGAAGGTAACTGTCAGTTCCGGCGATACGCTGCTTCAGCTAACACGACAGGCCATGCGCGAGCAAGGCATGGCGTCTGCACCGCGTATGCCTTTCTCAGAACTTATGAACAGGATGACGACTGTGGCCCAGACCAATGCAATTAAAAACCCCAACCTCATCTTCCCTGGACAGGTGATTGACTTCACGCCCATTCTTGGAAGGCCCATGGCTGGAAACGATGCCCCGAAAGAGACTTCGGCGAGTCCTTTAGGCCCGACAGCCTCTGCTGACCTTATAGGCTACCGAGCCGACCTTGCTAAAGTAAGTGCCGTCTCAGGGCCCCTGTCTGCTCCATCGAACTACAGGGTGCTCGAGCGAACCTTGGACAGGGCGGTTAGCAAAGGCTACCTACCGCAAGGCGACGTTGCCGAAGTGCGCCGACGAATTCTCGACATGGCCAGGCAGCACAGGTTTGTGCCCGACGACTTCGCCCGCGTTGCGCTCATTGAAAGCGATGGCCTCAACCCCCGTGCAAGC
>JAGYIP010000011.1 GCA_018402635.1 Burkholderiaceae bacterium | reverse complement strand
TTGCTAAGAAAAACTACATTTTTAATCAACAACTTATTTTTTTGTAGCATACCGGTGTAGCACGCCGGTTTGTACCCGAAATGGCCAACTAGGGGTTTTCGTGCAGATTGGACTGGTGCCTAACACCGAGTAGCTCAAGGGCACGCTTGAGCTGAGCAAGTAAGGAGAAATTGTTGTCAATACGCACGGAGCGACCAAGCCGCCGCGCGTATTTGCTTTCGTTTTCTTGGTCAGAATGTAATTGATGTCGAAATTGTTGACTACCATTGAGGACAGCATCATGAGGAAAATTCCTTACCCCAGGCCGGGCGAAATCTTACAGCATGAGTTCCTTGAACCGATGGGAATTACTGCCTATCGATTGGCGAAAGACATTGGGGTCAGCCAAATTCGGATTAGCCAAATCATTGCTGGTAAAAGAGCAGTCACCGTAGATACGGGACTCAGGCTCTCCCGTTATTTTGGTCTCAATGACAACTTTTGGACCGGGCTTCAACTTGATTACGATGCCGCCATTGCAAAAGGCGAAATGGCGAAGAGCCTTCGACAGATCCGTCCTCTTCAGGCCGCGTAGATTCGAACAGAAAACAAGATGGTGCCGGTGAAAGGAATTGAACCCTCGACCTTCGCATTACGAATGCGCTGCTCTACCAACTGAGCTACACCGGCAATGCTGTAATGATAAAGGAAGGCTGCCTGCCCCCCAAATGCGTGGGACCCGCGGAGCCCTTAGCTTTTCACGCCTGCTTGTTGAGGTAGCCCAAGGCCTTTGGGCAAGGGAAACCGTATATGCTCTTCGGCACCGGGAAGTCGACGAATAGCGCCGGCCCCAAGGTTTTTCACTGCCTGCACCAGGCCTTGCACCAGGGCTTCGGGCGCGGAGGCTCCCGCTGTAATGCCGACACGAAGCTTGCCTTCAAGCCATTCGGGTTTGAGGTCTTCTGCGCCATCAATAAGATAGGAAGGAACACCGAACCTCTCGGCAACTTCACGCAGTCGATTACTGTTGGAACTGGTTTTGCTGCCTACAACAAGCACAACATCAACCTGGTTACTCATGAGTTTGACAGCGTCCTGGCGGTTCTGGGTGGCGTAACAGATGTCGCTGAATTTGGGGCTGCGAATAGTTGGATACTTTTTAATAAGCGCATTAACAATTGATAGAGTGTCATCGGTAGAGAGCGTTGTCTGCGAGACATAGGCAAGCTTTCCAGGTTTTTTTACCTGTAGTTGGGCAACCTGCTCTTCGTCTTCCACCAGATAAATACCGGCGTCAAGCTGCCCCATAGTGCCCTCAACCTCGGGGTGGCCATGATGACCAATCATCACAATTTCGTAGCCCTCGGCAGCAAGCTTTCGAACCTCAACATGTACCTTGGTGACAAGCGGGCAGGTGGCATCAAATACCTCAAGCGAGCGATCGGAGGCATGGGCTCGAACCTGTCGTGCTACGCCGTGGGCGCTCATAATAACTCTCGAGCCTAGTGGAACCTCATTAAGGTCCTCAATAAAAATGGCACCTTTTGCTCGAAGGTCTGCAACCACGTGGTCGTTATGAACAATTTCGTGCCGCACGTAAATAGGCGCACCAAACTTCGTCAGGGCCCGCTCGACAATTTCTATGGCGCGATCAACGCCTGCGCAAAAGCCTCGAGGCTCAGCAAGAATAATTTCTTCAGGTGGCTGATTCATGCTCGCTAGAGTACCCCAACAATACGTACGTGAAAGGACAGGGCCTGACCGGCCAGGGGATGATTGAAGTCGAATACGCCGGTTGCTTCATCTTGCCAGCCCTTGAAAATACCTGCAAAACGCCCGCCGTCCGGGCTGGGAAATTCAAGCAGGTCGCCAGGGTTGAGGGGGTCTTTGGGGTCAAGATGGTCTTTAAGGGCTGTGCGGGCAATACGCTGTATGAGTTCTGGGTTGCGCGGCCCGAAGGCGTCGTCAGGACCAAGCTGGTAGGTTTTTTCCTCGCCTTCTTGCAGGGCAATCATGCAGCGTTCAAGCCCCTCGGAAAATTGCCCCTCTCCAAGCTGTAAGGTGGCAGGGTGCTCGGTGAAGGTGTCGAACAAGACCTGCCCATCAGCCAGTTCAAGCCTGTAATGAAAAGTCACGTGGCTGTTTGCAAGAACCTGTCGCATAGCCATAGTCTAGCCTGAAAGGGCCTAAAATAACGGCTTACTTCAACCTCTGTTGCGAGCCCCCCGTACCCATGACCTCAGCCAACTACCTGTTTCCCCCAGCGCCCCAGCAACCCTACCCATTCAGGGCAGCTCGCAGCTTATTCCTGTGCACCGCATTTATTGCATTGGCCGCAATTACGAGGCGCATGCCGTTGAGATGGGGCATGACCCAAATAAGGAGCCACCTTTTTTCTTTCAAAAAAATGCCGACAGCCTTGTTGTGAATGCCGACTTTCCTTTTCCTAAGCAAAGCCAAGACGTCCATCACGAGGTGGAGATGGTGGTTGTTATTGGGAAGGCTGGCGAGGCGATTGCCGTTGAGAATGCCCTTGACCATGTTCTTGGTTATGCAGTGGGGCTTGACATGACCTGCCGAGACCTGCAGGCCGAGGCAAAGAAGCTTGGTCGGCCCTGGGAGCCCGGCAAGTCGTTTGAGAATGCAGCGCCTTGCTCTCAGGTGGTCTTGGCTTCCAATATTGGTCATCCGTCGGCAGGCGACATCAGCCTTTCTATAAATGGCGAGATTCGACAGCAGGGCGACCTGAACCAGCTTATTTGGAAGGTACCCGAGTTGGTTAGCGTGCTGTCCAACTTTTATCGGCTGCAGCCCGGCGACCTCATTTTTTCAGGCACGCCATCGGGGGTCGGCCCAGTTCGGGTGGGGGATCGTCTTGAGGCGCGAATTGCTTCGGTTGGCTCGCTAAGTCTCTCGGTCGTGGCCTAGCAAAGTAAAGAAAGGGCCCTGAGCTAGGCTCGCTGCACCATGGCAGATGCTGGGTCTAAACCCAAACTCTGGCCGCAGGTTTTACAAAAGCTTGGCCTTACTGGCCCTACCGACCTTGTCCTTCACTTTCCCTTGCGATTTGAAGACGAGTCCAGTGTTTGTTCGCTTGCAAGCTTAAGTACAGAGTTCGGTTTTTGGTCCGAACAGGCGAGTCCCTCGGTTCAATGCCAGGTTGAGGTTCTTGAGTCGCAGGTTGTCTTTAAGCCAAGGCGCATGCTGAAGGTTAGGGTTAAGGACGACTCTGGCGAGGCTCAGCTTCGCTTCATTTATTTCAATGCCTCCATGCAGGCCGCCATGGTCAAGGGTGCTCGCTATCGGGTGATTGGAGTGCCACGCTACAGTCGGCTAGCAGGGTTGGAATTTATTCATCCCCGGTTAAAAAAGGGCTGGCTGTCGCAAGAAGACCTTAGCCAGCAGCCTTTACGTGCCGTTTACCCAAGCACCTCGGGGCTAACGCAAGACCGACTTGGCCAGTGGATTCGAAAGGCGCTTGATGAGCATTGCCCCGACGAGTGGCTACCCGGGGCCTATTTAAAACGCTTGGGTCTTCCAAGCCTTCCCGCCTCGATTCGAGCGCTGCATGCTCAGACGCAGCCCCAGGCAAGCCCCTTTTGGAACCGTATACGTCTTGATGAGATTGTTGCCCAGCAACTGGCCTTGCGCCGCGCTCGTAGCAGTCGGCATCGAGCCTCGGCGCCTGTCTTGCAGGACGAGAAGGGCCTAAGCCAGCGACTGCTTCAGGCCCTGCCTTTTAAGCTCACCGGTGCGCAGCATCGGGCTTGGCTGCAGGTTCAGACCGATCTTGCGCGCCCCGTTGCGACCCACCGCCTGGTGCAGGGTGATGTGGGCTCTGGTAAGACTGTTATTGCAGCACTTGCGGTGGCCGCAGCAATTGGGTCGGGCTTTCAGGCTGCGGTGATGGCACCCACAGAAATTCTTGCAGCCCAGTTGCATTCCAAACTCTCGCAGTGGTTCGAGGGTTTTGGTCTGCAGCTTGTTTTTCTAAAGGGCGGACTTTCTGAGCGTGACCGCCGCGAGCGGCTTGCAGGGCTGGCAGATGGCACCGTATCGCTAGCCGTGGGCACGCATGCCCTTATTCAAGAAAGCGTGCAGTTTGCTCGCCTGGGTGTTTCGGTGGTGGATGAGCAGCATCGGTTTGGCGTGGCTCAACGCATTGCCCTGCGAGAAGCAGGGGTGCATATTCTGGGCATGTCGGCTACACCCATTCCGCGAAGCCTTGCCATGACCTACCTGGCCGACCTTGATGTCTCGGTGATTGACGAGCGGCCCCCGGGCCGGGAGCCCATTCGCACCCGTCTTATTGCCCAGTCGCGGCGCGAAGAACTGGTTGAGCCTTTGAGCCGACTGCGAGAGCAAGGCTCGCAGGCCTATTGGGTCTGCCCTGTAATTGAAGGCCAGCAGGACAATGAAAAGGCGCTTGCAGCTCTTGAGGAGACCGAGCAATGGCTAAGGCCGGTCTTGGGCGATGAGCTTGGGGTGGTTCATGGCAGGCTCAAGGCAGCAGAGAAGCAGGCTGTGATGCAGGCCTTTGCCCGCGGCGATTTCACTGTCTTGCTTGCAACCACTGTTATTGAGGTAGGGGTTGATGTGCCGGCTGCACGCGTAATGGTGGTTGACCATGCCGAGCGTTTCGGCCTTGCCCAGTTGCATCAGTTGCGGGGCCGGGTTGGAAGGGGTTCTGGCCAAAGCAGCTGCATTCTTCTTTATCAAGAACCTCTGTCGGAGGCGGCAAAGGTGCGGCTTCGGGCGCTTTACGAGACGGACGATGGTTTTGAGCTTGCACGCCGTGATCTTGCCTTGCGGGGTCCGGGCGAACTGCTTGGTTTTCGCCAGTCGGGGGAGCCTGAGCTTCGGTTTACCGATCTTGAGCGCGATGAGGCACTGGTGCAGTCTGGCGTTGAAATTGGCGCTGCGATTGCTGAGGCCTTTGATGACCCTAAGCGTTTGGTAAAGCTGGGCTTTGAGCCCCAGGCAGTGCACCGCTTGCTTAACCGATGGCACCGCTTAGCCACAGACCTACTAACTAGTGTTTAATCAGGGTCATGACACTTACTGAGCTTCGATACATTGTTGCGGTTGCCCGAGAGCGCCACTTTGGGCGTGCGGCAGACGCCTGTTTTGTTAGTCAGCCTACTCTTTCGGTAAGCATTAAGAAACTTGAAGGTGAGCTGGGAAGCCAGATTTTTGAGCGCGGTGGAAACGAGGTGACCTTAACCCCCATAGGGGAACGGGTTGTGGCCCAGGCTCAACGAGTTCTGGATGAAACCGCCAAAATTAAGGCCATTGCCGAGCAAGGCAAAGACCCCCTGCTTGGGCCACTTAAGGCTGGCGTTATTTACACCATTGGCCCCTACCTTTTGCCACGCATTGTGAAAACGCTTATTCAAAAGTTTCCGCAGATGCCATTGATTCTTTACGAGAACTACACGGTAAAGCTTCTGGAGCAGATGCGAACCGGCGAGCTTGATGTCGCCATTCTTGCTGAGCCTTTCGACACTACTGGCCTTGATGTTCAACCGCTTTACGACGAAGAGTTTTTCGTGACTGTTCCGAAAGGGCATCCCTGGGAGGGCCTAAAAAGTGTGCAGTCTGCAGAGCTTCGTGAGCAGACCATGCTTTTATTGGGCATAGGTCATTGCTTCCGGGACCATGTGCTTGAAGTCTGCCCAGAGGCAGCCCGCTATGCCCAGAATTCGGCAGGCATTCAAAAAACCTTCGAGGGCAGTTCGCTTGAAACCATTCGCCACATGGTGGCCTCGGGCCTTGGCATTACGGTCTTGCCTCGTATGGCGATACCCCCAGACAACCAAGACCCTATGCTCTCTTTTATTCCCTTTACTCCGCCCGCGCCTACCCGGCGGGTTGTAATGGTTTCTCGAAAAAGCTTCTCGCGTCAGTCGGCCGTTGAGTCGCTGCGTTCAGTTATTTCAGAGGCGGACCTACCCGGATGCACTAAGCTTCTTGGGGCCGCCTCGTTTGCGAAGGCAAAAGCCGCAGGAGTCGCCGCGTGAACGGGCGCTTAAGGTTACCAAACACCGTGGCCGACATGGAGTCGGTGGTGGGCCAGACCCCCTTGGTTCGGCTGCGCAGGCTGGGCGAGCCCCTTCTTTCGAGTCGTGGCAACCTGGTGCTTGGCAAGCTTGAGGGCAACAACCCCGCGGGCTCGGTGAAGGATCGACCGGCCTTGTCGATGATCTCTCGGGCCGAGCAGCGCGGTGAAATTAAACCCGGCGACATGCTCATTGAGGCAACCAGCGGCAACACAGGCATCGCCTTGGCGATGGCCGCTGCCATTCGTGGATTCCGAATGCGGCTGATCATGCCCGACAACCTTTCTGTTGAGCGTCGCCAGACCATGCGCGCCTTTGGTGCCGAGCTTGTCCTGGTGACTCAAACTCAGGGCATGGAGGGTGCGCGTGACCTAGCCATGGCCATGCAGGCCCGCGGCGAGGGCAAGGTTCTTGATCAGTTTGCAAACGACGACAACTGGATGGCGCACTACGAGGGAACCGGCCCCGAAATCTGGGCCCAGACCCAAGGGGCGGTGACCCATTTTGTTTCTGCCATGGGAACTACGGGAACCATTACGGGGGTCTCGAGGTTTCTTAAAGAGAAGAACCCCAAGGTGCAAATTATTGGCGTGCAGCCCACCGACGGCTCGTCCATTCCCGGGATTCGCAAGTGGAGCGAGGACTACATCCCGCCCATTCGCTCCAAGGCCAGAATTGACCAAATTGAAGAGGTCACGCAGGCCGATGCGGAGGCCATGGCCCGCGAGCTTGCCCTTACCGAGGGTCTTTTTTGTGGGCCGTCTGCCGCCGGTGCCTGCTCAGTGGCCTTGCGTCTTGCAGAGTCTTCGCAAGACGCAGTCATTGTCTTTATTGTCTGCGACCGAGGCGATCGTTACCTCAGTACTAATTTGTTTCCGTCTTAGCAGATGGTCTTTGCTGGGTTGTCTGTTCTTATTTAAATGGAGGAGGGGTTTTACCATGAATGCAATTTATGAAATTGGGGAGTTCTCAGGGTTTACTGAATACCTTGATTTAGACACCATCACGGTCACCGAATCGGGCACTTTAATTGTTGAGGAAATTCAAGACCTCAAAGAGCCACGAACCACCAAGTCGGGCAAGCCCTATCTTTCTATGCGAATTCGTGCTGAATACGACCTGGCCAAACACCTTCGCCGCACGCATTTAATGCAGGCTCTTGATGACGACATGGGTGGCGGTGAGGTGGTTGTGAATGATGAGCGGTTAAGTGAATGGAAGACCATTCCTAGCCGATCGAATGACGAACTCAAACTGAAGGCCTTGGAAAAAGCTGAAGAGCTTGGCTACTGGTAGGCCTATGCAGACTGACCAGAGAGCATCAATTCCTGCCGTACGCACGCGCTTTGCCCCAAGCCCCACCGGGGATCTTCATGTTGGGGGCGCTCGAACAGCGCTTTATTGCTGGGCCTATGCCCGCAGGCACGGTGGGCAGTTCATTCTTCGCATCGAGGACACCGACCTTCAGCGCTCCACGCCGCAGGCCGTAAAGGCCATTCTTGATGGCATGGCCTGGCTGGGCCTTGCGCCCGATGAAACACCGGTTTATCAGACCCAACGCATGGACCGTTACCGCGAGGTTATTCAAGCCATGCTTGCCGATGGCCGGGCCTACCGTTGTTACTCAAGCCAAGAAGAGCTTGATGCCATGCGCGAGGCTCAGCGGGCGGCGGGCCTAAAGCCCCGGTACGACGGTCGCTGGCGACCCGAGAACGCAAAGGCGAAAGGACTCCTACCCCAAGCCGACCAGCCCTTTGTTATTCGTTTTCGTAACCCCGACCATGGCGTAGTGAGCTGGGACGACGGGGTCAAGGGCCGAATTAGCATTGCCAATGCCGAGCTCGACGACCTGGTTATTGCCCGAGCCGATGGGTCTCCTACCTATAACTTCTGTGTTGTGGTCGACGACATGGACATGGCCATTAGCCATGTCGTTCGGGGCGATGACCACATCAACAACACGCCACGGCAAATGAATATTCTTAAGGCACTGGGGGCTGCAATACCTCAGTACGCCCACCTTCCCATGATTCATGGTCCCGATGGCGAGAAGCTCTCCAAGCGCCACGGGGCTGTATCGGTGATGCAGTACGAGCTCGATGGCTACCTGCCGCAGGCGCTTTTGAACTACCTTGCTCGGCTTGGCTGGAGCCATGGCGACGATGAGATCTTTTCAATGGAGCAGTTCTGCCAATGGTTCAGCCTTGAGAGCTGCAGCAAGTCGGCGGCCCAGTTCGATTTCGATAAGCTCAAGTGGCTCAACAATCACTACATGCGCGAGGCCTTGGGCGAGGAGCTCAGGCAGCTCATTGCGCCACGCCTGAGCCTTCTCCCGGAGCAGCGAACGCAGGGCCCCGCGCTCGAGCAGGTTATTGATCTTTTAAAAGACAGGGCCTCCACACTCAACGAGCTTGCTGCGCTTATTCCCGCCTATTACGCCTTCGATTTCCCGCGCCCCGAGGGCCTTGATGAAATGCTAACGCCGCCTGTGGCGCAGGCTATCGACAATCTTGTTCAGGAGCTCGAGGGCCTGTCGAGTCAGCCGCTTGAGCCTACTCAGGTGGCGGCTACTTTAAAAACCGTTCTTGCAAGCACTGGGCTAAAGATGCCTCAGCTGGCCATGCCCTTGCGGCTTATTCTTCTAGGCCGAACCGACACGCCTTCCATTGACAAGGTCATTGCGCTTCTAGGCTCGCGTCGACTGCACGACCAGTGGCAGGGGTTTAGGGGGGCATCGGCAGTAGAATGACGGCATGTCTGGAAACACATTCGGCCGTCTTTTCTGCGTAACGTCCTTCGGTGAGTCGCACGGGCCAGCCATTGGCTGTGTGGTTGATGGCTGCCCGCCGGGTTTAGAACTTAATGCAGGCGATATTCAGCCTGCGCTTGATAGGCGCCGACCGGGCACATCACGGCATGTCACCCAGCGGCAAGAGCCCGATACGGTTGAAATTCTTTCAGGCGTCTTTGAGGGCAAGACCACGGGCGCCCCCATTGCCCTGCTTATTCGCAATCAGGACCAGCGCAGCAAAGACTACTCTGACATTGCCAATACTTTTCGGCCAGGCCATGCCGACTACGCCTATCTTCAGAAGTATGGCCTGCGCGACTATCGCGGAGGCGGACGCTCCTCTGCTCGAGAGACAGCCGTTCGGGTTGCAGCCGCGGCCGTTGCGCAGAAGTGGCTCTTGCAACGCTATGGCGTTTCTATTTATGGGCATATGACGCAGCTTGGGGACATTCCCATCGAGTTTAAGGACTGGGCGCACGTGCCTAACAATCCGTTTTTTGCCGGCAACGATCATCAAATTGAGGCGCTTGAGGCCTATATGGATAGCCTTCGTAAGGCGGGCGACTCCTGCGGTGCACGCATTGAAGTGCAGGCGCACGGTGTGCCTGCGGGCTGGGGTGAGCCGGTCTTTGATCGGCTCGATGCCGACATTGCCCATGCCATGATGGGCATTAACGCGGTGAAGGGCGTTGAGATTGGTTCTGGCTTTGCCAGTGTGACCCAGCGCGGCTCTGTGCATGGCGATGAGATGACTCCGCAGGGCTTTCTCACCAACCATGCGGGCGGTGTCCTGGGCGGCATTGCTACGGGCCAGCCCATTACCGTTGCCATTGCCATCAAGCCTACTTCCAGCATTCGAACGCCGCGTCAGTCGGTCAACCTTCAGTCGCAGCCGGTCATGGTGGAAACCCACGGCCGACACGACCCCTGCGTGGGTATTCGCGCAACCCCCATTGCCGAGGCAATGCTCGCCCTGGTGCTTATGGACCATGCCCTGCGTCATCGCGCGCAAAATGCCGATGTTCGGCCACCCATGAGCCCCATTCCGGGTCAGGCTTGAGCCCTCTGGCTCGGCTGGCGATTTTCTTTGCCAGCTATTTTGCGTATGTGGGGCTTTTTGCTCCTTACTTATCCCTTTGGCTTAACGGTCGCGGTTTTTCGCCTGCCGAAATTGGGCTTTTAGCCTCTCCCATGCAGTGGACCCGGGTGGTGGGTCCGCCGGTCTGGGGTGCGCTTGCCGATCGTGACCATCCCGATCGTCTGCCCAAGATGCTTGTTACCTGCTCGGTGATTGCGCTGGGCTTTGCAGGGCTTTTGCTGTTTGATTGGTCGCTCTGGGCGTTGTTCGCAGTGCTTTTTGCAATGAGCTTTTTCTTAAGTGGCCTCATCCCTGTTACCGAGTCGATGACCATTAAGGCCACAGGCGGCGATCTGGGGCGCTATGGCCGCGTGCGCCTCTGGGGCTCGGTGGGTTTTATTGTTGCTGTACTTGTGAGCGGTTGGCTGTTTGATCGCGTTGGAATTGAGGCTCTTCCCTTTGGGCTTTTGGTGGTGTTAGCCCTGCTGGTCTTTGCAGCAAGAGGCCTGCAAAGCGAGCCGGTCTCGGCTGAGCGCCCTGCCAGGCTTTCTTATAAAGAAATTCTTGCAAGGCCTGCGGTGAAAGGCTTCTTGTTTGCAAGCTTTCTTATGCTTTTAGCCCATGCCCCGCTCTACACGCTTTTCTCGCTCTGGCTTGAGCAAAAGGGCTACAGCCGCACGCAGATTGGCCTGCTCTGGACGCTTGGCGTGCTTGCCGAAATTCTGGTCTTTCAGTTTCAACGCCATTTTTTCGCCTGGTTTTCGGTTGCCACCATCTGGCGTCTTAGCTATGCGGTCACAGCCCTTCGCTTCGCACTTATTAGCATCTCCGAGGGCGGTCTTCTTATTCTTTTAATTGCCCAGGCCATGCATGCCGTCACCTTCGGCCTGCATCACAGTGCCTCGGTGGCCTTGGTGCGGCAGTGGTTCCCTCAGGCGGCCCAGGCGCGCGGGCAGGCGCTCTACACCATGGCCGCCTACGGGCTTGGGGGCTCGCTTGGCGGAATTGCGGCAGGCTCCATCTGGGAGGCATTCTTCCCAGAGGCCGCCTTCTGGGCGGCAGCCCTTGCCGCGCTACTAGGCCTTGCGGTCTCGGGATGGGTGATTCGGCAGGCAGAGCGTTAAGAACTCGGCCATAAGCTAGGCGATAATACTGATCGCTTTGATCTGCAAAGAAGGATAACCAGTCATGCCCACGCTATACGACAAGCTTTTTGACGAGCACGTTGTCGACCGTCAGGAAGACGGCACTTGCCTGCTATACATTGACAGGCACCTTGTTCATGAAGTGACAAGTCCTCAGGCATTTGAGGGACTGCAAATGGCAGGAAGGCCACTGTGGCGCAATTCAGCCAACCTAGCCGTTGTTGACCACAATGTGCCAACTCAGGGCAGGGCCGAGGGCATTGCAGGCATCAAAGACCCTGTGTCTCGACTGCAGGTGGAAACGCTCGATGCCAATGTGAAGACCTTCGACATTAAGTATTTCGGTCTCATGGACCACAGGCAGGGCATTGTGCATGTCATTGGTCCCGAGCAGGGGGCAACACTGCCCGGTATGACAGTTGTCTGCGGCGACTCGCACACCAGCACCCATGGGGCTTTTGCCTGCCTAGCCTTTGGCATTGGCACCTCCGAAGTCGAACATGTTCTTGCCACACAGTGCCTTTTGATGAAAAAAGCGAAGAACCTCCTCATTAAAGTGGAGGGCAGGGTTGGAAAGGGTGTGACTGCCAAAGACATTGTGTTGGCTGTTATTGGAAAAATCGGTACCGCAGGAGGCACGGGCTGCGCCATTGAGTTTGCGGGCTCAGCCATTCGTGGGCTTTCAATGGAAGGCCGCATGACACTTTGCAATATGGCCATTGAGGCCGGAGCGCGCGCGGGCATGGTGGCCTTCGATGAGGTCACGCAAGCCTATGTGAGGTCGCGCCCCCTCGCGCCCAAGGCAGAGCTTTGGGACAAGGCCTTGGCCTACTGGAAGACGCTGCATTCCGATGCCAACGCCCAGTTCGATAAGGTTGTGGAGATTGCCGCAGAATCCATCGAGCCTCAGGTGACCTGGGGCACATCGCCCGAGATGGTCTTGCCCATTGGTGCGCGGGTTCCCAATCCAAGCAACGAAGCCGACCCCAGTCGGCGCGAGGGCATGACGCGAGCCTTGCAGTACATGAACCTCGAGCCCAACACGCCTATCGCCGACATTCGTATCGACAAGGTCTTCATTGGGTCCTGCACCAACTCGCGCATTGAAGATCTGCGCGCGGCCGCTGCCGTGGTGAAGGGGCGCAAAAAGGCCGAATCGGTCAAGCTTGCTATGGTTGTTCCGGGCTCGGGCCTTGTGAAGGCGCAGGCTGAGCGCGAAGGGCTTGATACGATTTTTAAAGAAGCTGGGTTTGAATGGCGTGAGCCGGGATGCTCCATGTGTCTGGCTATGAATGCCGATCGGCTTGAGCCGGGTGAGCGTTGTGCATCCACAAGCAACCGCAATTTCGAGGGCCGCCAAGGCGCAGGGGGTCGTACTCATTTAGTCTCGCCTGCAATGGCAGCTGCTGCGGGTGTCGCAGGGCATTTTGTTGACGTAAGGAGCATGGCATGACGCCTTTGACCATTCACCAAGGGCTGGTTGCCCCCCTCGATAGGGCCAATGTCGACACCGATGCCATCATTCCGAAGCAGTTTTTGAAGTCCATTAAACGGGCAGGGTTTGGCCCCAACCTGTTTGATGCCTGGCGTTACCAAGACGAGGGTCAGCCAGGCATGGACTGCAACAAGCGCACGTTGCGGCCCGAGTTTATTTTGAATCAGCCACGTTACAAAGGCGCTAGTGTTCTGCTTGCCCGTCAGAACTTTGGTTGTGGGTCGTCTCGGGAGCATGCACCTTGGGCTCTTGAGGACTTCGGATTCCGAGTGCTTATTGCGCCGTCGTACGCGGACATCTTTTTTAATAACTGCTTTAAGAACGGGCTTTTGCCGATCGTTCTTTCTGGCGAGAAGGTGGACGAGCTGTTTCGCCTCACCGAGGCGCACGAGGGGTTTTCGCTTGAAATCAATCTGCCTGAGCAGACTGTGCGGGCCGTGCCACCAGTCGGTGTAACAACCAGCACGTTTGAGTGTTCATTTGAGGTTGAGTCGTTTCGTAAGCACTGTCTTGTAAATGGGCTCGATGACATTGGCCTTACCCTTCAGAAGGCCCAAGCCATTCGGGCCTTTGAGGCAAAGCGTCTTTCTGAAAAGCCGTGGCTTGCGGCTGACCCTCATCAGGCGCTTGCCAACTAACCAACGAGGTTTATTTTGTCCACCTTAAATATTGCGGTGCTTGCTGGCGATGGCATCGGCCCAGAAATTACCGAGCAGGCTGTTGCCGTCTTAGAGCGACTTTCCGAGCAGGGCCAGTTCGCCCTGAATCTTGAACATGCGGCTGTTGGCGGGGCAGGCTACCGTGCAAAAGGCCATCCCCTGCCCGAAGGCACGCTCGCCCTTGCAAAGGCAAGCCAGGCCATTTTGTTTGGAAGCGTGGGTGACTTCAGCTTAGATCATCTTTCGCGCGAACTACGTCCAGAGCAGGCGATTCTTGGCCTGCGTAAGGCCCTTGGTCTTTTTGCCAATCTTCGGCCTGCCGTTGTTTTCCCCGAGCTTGGCCATGCCTCAACCCTCAAACCCGAGATTGTCTCGGGCATGGACATTCTTATTGTTCGTGAGCTCACCGGTGATATTTACTTTGGACAGCCGCGTGGTATTCGACGGCTCGAGAATGGCGACCGTGAGGGCTTTGACACCATGGTCTACAACGAAACCGAGATTCGACGTATTGGCCGGGTGGCCTTTGAGGCGGCAGCCAAACGAAGCCGTAGGCTTTGCTCGGTGGATAAGGCCAATGTGCTTGAAACCACCCAGCTTTGGCGCGACGTCATGACGGAGCTTGCCGCAGACTACCCAAACATTGAGCTCTCGCACATGTACGTTGATAACGCAGCCATGCAGCTTCTAAAGAACCCCAAGCAGTTCGACGTGATGGTCACGGGCAATATGTTTGGCGATATCTTGTCGGACGAGGCCTCCATGCTGACCGGCTCCATTGGGATGCTTGCCTCGGCCTCGCTTGATTCAAACAACAAGGGGCTCTATGAGCCTATTCACGGCTCTGCGCCCGATATCGCAGGCCAAGACAAGGCCAACCCTTTGGCCACCATTTTGTCAGCCGCCATGATGCTGCGTTACAGCTTCGGTCTTGAGGCGTCTGCCCAGGCCATTGAGCAGGCCGTATCGAAGGTTCTGGCTCAGGGCTATGCCACGGCTGACATTCAGCGCCCTGGTGCTCAGCTGGTTGGAACCAAGGCCATGGGCCAGGCAGTTGTCGCAGCCTTGGGCTAGGCAATGGGAAAGATTGATAAGCGCAAACCGATAAAGGGAGTCAAGCAATGCGCGTAGGACTTGTGGGATGGCGGGGCATGGTGGGTTCGGTTTTAATGACCCGAATGGTTGAAGAGTCTGACTTCGGCCATTTTGAGGCACGGTTTTTTTCGACCTCAAACGCAGGCGCAATGCTACCGACCTCGCTTGTTGGTCTGCCAAAGGTTGAGCCACGCCTCTACGATGCCCACGACCTTTCGGCGCTTCAGGAATGTGATGTTGTGCTGACCTGCCAGGGAAGTGACTACACCAAAGAGGTCTATGAACCCTTGCGCCAGGCAGGCTGGTCGGGCTACTGGATTGATGCCGCCAAGACACTGCGCATGAGGGATGACGCCGTGGTTGTGCTTGACCCTGTGAACCAGCCTGTTATTGATCAGGCTTTGAACAAGGGCATCAAAAATTTCATTGGTGGTAACTGCACAGTAAGCTGCATGCTCATGGCTGTGGGCGCCTTGTACAAGGCAGGTCTGGTGGAGTTCATGACAGCAACCACCTACCAGGCCGCCTCCGGCGGTGGTGCTCAGCACATGCGCGAACTTCTAAGCCAGATGGGAACCTTGAATGCGTCGGTGCGCCAGCTGCTTGATGACCCGGCCAGCGCCATTTTAGAAATTGATCGCCAGGTCTTAGCAACCCAGCAGAGCCTCTCGGCCGAGCAGACCCAGCACTTTTTGGTTCCTCTTGCGGGCAGCCTCATTCCCTGGATTGATGCCGACCGCGGGGATGGTACGAGCCTTGAGGAATGGAAGGGGGGTGCCGAGACCAACAAAATTCTGGGTCGCGGCCCCGGTTTTAATCAGCCAGCTATTCCTATCGATTCTATTTGTGTTCGTATTGGTGCCATGCGCTGTCATAGCCAGTCGCTTATGTTCAAACTCAATAAAAATGTGCCACTGAAGGACATTGAGCAGATGATTGCCGAAGACAACCCCTGGGTTCGGCTTATTGCGAACACCAAAGAAGACAGTATCCAAGAGCTCACGCCGGTCAAGGTAACGGGCAGCCTGAATATTGCTGTGGGACGGCTTCGCAAACTCGCCATGGGCGAGCAGTACCTGGGTGCCTTTACCATCGGGGACCAGTTGTTGTGGGGAGCCGCCGAGCCCTTACGCCGTATGTTGCGCATTCTGATGCGTTAATGCCCTATCGACTTGCCCTCGGCCTGGCCTACGACGGAACGCATTTCCAGGGCTGGCAGACTCAGCCTTCGGGGGCTTCGGTTCAAGACCATCTTGAGCGCGCCTTAGCATCGTTTGTTGGTGAGCCGGTTTCCAGCGTCTGCGCAGGTCGCACCGACGCAGGCGTTCATGCCAAAGGCCAAGTGGTGCATATCGATGTCAAGGTTGAGCGGCCCGTCTGGAATTGGATTCGCGGGGTCAACTCGTTTCTGCCTGCAGGCATACGGGTGCAGTGGGTAAGCCCAGTGAGCCTCGATTTTCATGCAAGGTTCTCGGCAAGGTCACGTGACCTACCGTTACACGCTTTATAACCATGCGGTGGACTCACCCTTGCAGAGTCGCTTTGCCACCTGGGTTTTCCAGCCACTTGACCACCTTGCCATGCATGCAGCCGCACAGGCTTTGGTGGGCGAGCACGACTTCTCGAGCTTTCGGGCGGCTCAGTGTCAGGCGCAGTCGCCTGTTCGCAGGCTCTCGTTGGTGAATGTTGCGCGCGACAACCGCTTGGTCACCATTGACATACGTGCCAATGCGTTTTTACACCATATGGTCCGCAACATTGTGGGCAGCCTTGTGGCGGTCGGCCAAGGGGTCCAGAAGGAAGATCATCTGGCCGACCTGCTTGCCATTAAAGACCGTCGTTTGGCAGACCGTACATTTCCTGCCCAGGGGCTGTGCCTTGAGCATGTCGAGTACGATCAGGTCTTCGTATGCGAACCCGAGTCAAAATCTGTGGATTAACCCGGCCCGACGAGGCCATTGAGGCCTGTCGCCTTGGTGCAGACGCCATCGGCCTTGTTTTCTATGAAAAAGCCCTCGGGCCGTCACCCTTGACCAGGCGCTTGCCATTCGACGTGCCCTGCCGCCCTGGGTCTGTTCGGTTGGGCTTTTTGTTAACAGTCCTGCAGACACTATTCGTTCCACTGCCCAGGCCGTTGGCCTTAGCCATATTCAGCTCCATGGGGATGAACCGCCCGAGCTTGCAGCGGGGCTTGGACGCCCAGTTATTAAGGCCATTCGCCTAGGCCCCTCACTGTCACGGGAATCCAAAGAATTCGACGACCTGGCCGCGGAACTTAACGCCTGGAAGTCAGTTGCCCAGGCGATTTTGTTTGATGCCGACTCAGCCGGATTTGGAGGCAGCGGCAGCCGATTCGACTGGGGGCTCTTACCGAGGCTTACCGCTGGATTGGAAGATCGGTGGGTTTTAAGCGGGGGGCTTAATCCTGGCAATGTTGAGCAGGCGATCTGCACCACGCATGCCCCTTGTGTTGATGTCTCCTCAGGCGTCGAGCAGCAAGACCAGGGCATTGTTCACAAGGGACGCAAAGATTTGCGTAAGATGAGGGAGTTCCTGCAGGCCGTAGCCCAAGCAGATGCGCGACAAATTCCGGAGTTATGAATCATGAAGCCAAACGATTTGCCTTATAACTACCCCGATGCCTCTGGCCATTTTGGCCCTTATGGGGGGTCTTTTGTGTCAGAAACATTGGTTTTTGCACTGGAAGACCTTAAGGCAGCCTATGCCAAGCTGAAGGATGATCCCGCTTTTAACGAGGAGTTGACCCGAGAACTCAAGCACTTCGTCGGCAGGCCAAGCCCTATTTATCATGCCCGACGCTGGTCGAGCGAGCTGGGTGGCGCTCAAATTTACTTCAAGCGTGAAGACCTCAAC
Source organism: Burkholderiaceae bacterium (assembly GCA_018402635.1). Lineage (GTDB taxonomy): Bacteria > Pseudomonadota > Gammaproteobacteria > Burkholderiales > Burkholderiaceae_A > Hahnella. The sequence goes on along the minus strand of JAGYIP010000011.1, from coordinate 104,412 downwards.
CATACGGGCGCCCACAAAGTAAACAACACCATCGGGCAGGCTTTGCTTGCTCGTGCCATGGGTAAGCCAAGGGTTATTGCGGAGACGGGAGCGGGGCAGCATGGCGTTGCAACGGCCACTGTCGCAGCCCGGTTTGGTATGAAGTGCGTTGTTTACATGGGCTCAACCGACGTGGCTCGGCAGGCGGCAAATGTCTATCGTATGAAGCTGCTGGGCGCCGAAGTTGTGCCTGTTGAAAGTGGCTCAAAGACGCTTAAAGACGCGCTGAACGAGGCCATGCGCGACTGGGTGACAAACGTTGAAGACACCTTCTACATTATTGGCACGGTGGCGGGCCCTCATCCCTATCCCGCCATGGTGCGTGACTTCAATTCGGTGGTGGGCAAAGAGTGCCTCTGGCAGATGCCTGAACTTATCGGGCAGCAGCCCGACATTATTGTTGCCTGTGTCGGTGGAGGCAGTAACGCCATGGGTATTTTCTACGACTACATCGATAAGCCCGGGGTGCGTCTTATTGGGGTTGAGGCGGGCGGCGAGGGTGTGCAGTCTGGCCATCATGCGGCCTCACTTACGGCAGGAACACCCGGTGTCTTGCATGGCAACCGAACCTATTTACTGCAAGATGCCAATGGCCAAATTACAGAAACCCATTCGGTCTCAGCAGGGCTTGACTACCCTGGCGTTGGGCCCGAGCATGCCTGGCTCAAAGACTCTGGTCGCGCCGAATACGTTCCCGTGAACGACAACGAGGCACTTGAGGCCTTTCATCATTGCTGCCGTATCGAGGGCATTATTCCTGCGCTTGAAACAAGCCACGCCTTAGCCTATGCCGCCAAGCTTGCGCCCACCCTGCCAAAGGACAAGTCCATTTTGGTGAACCTCTCGGGTCGGGGCGACAAGGACATGCATACCGTTGCTCAGGCCTCTGGCCTTCAGATGTAGGCAAGCCTTCGAGTGCATCTGGGTATTGCTGGTTAAAAGGGGAAAGCTTTGGCATCAACGCGGCTCTTAGAGTGCTTTAAGGCTTTGCAGTCTCAGGGTCGCAAGGCACTCATTCCTTACGTCACAGCAGGAGACCCCTCCCCCGAGGCAACGGTGAACCTTATGCACACGCTTGTGGCCTCGGGCGCCGATGTTATTGAGCTCGGCGTTCCGTTTTCCGACCCCATGGCCGATGGCCCAGTCATTCAGCGTTCAAGTGAGCGTGCCTTGGCCCGTGGTGTAAGCCTTTCAAACTGCCTTGACTGGGTGAGGATCTTTCGTGAGACAGACAACCAAACGCCCGTTGTGCTTATGGGTTATGCCAACCCTATTGAGCGCATGGGGGTAAACGCCTTTGTCGCCAAGGCCTCACAGGTTGGAGTGGATGGCGTGCTTGTGGTGGACTATCCACCCGAAGAAAGCGAGGCCTTTGCCTCGGCCTTGCGTGCGCATAATCTTGATCCCATTTTTCTTCTTGCGCCCACCTCAAGCCTTGAGCGCATACAGAAGGTCGCTAAGCTTGCCGCGGGCTACCTTTACTATGTCTCGCTTAAAGGGGTCACTGGGGCAGGCCATTTGGATGTCGAACAGGTCGCCCAAAAACTGCAGTCCATTCGCAGCTTCACCAATCTGCCACTTGGTGTTGGCTTTGGTATTTCGGGGCCAGAGTCTGCAGTCTCGGTTGGTCGACTCGCCGATGCCGTGGTCATTGGCAGCGCCTTAATTCGAACCATGGAGGAGGCTGCCCAGCACGGCCACGACACCCTCAAGGCTGCTCGAGGTTTTCTTCATCCAATTCGGCAGGCGCTTGATGCCCCGGCCTAGCTGGTCTGGGTACGAACAGGTTTAGGAAGGTTGTGCAATGAGCTGGATAGAGAAACTGCTGCCCCCGCGTATTCAAGCGCCAACGGAAGTTCGCAGGCGCGCTGTGCCCGAGGGGCTCTGGCTTAAGTGTCCCGCCTGCGATTCAGTTCTATACAAGACGGACCTTGAAAAGAACCTTCAGGTCTGCCCGGCATGCAACCACCATCTGCGAATTCGTGCACGCCAAAGGCTTGATGCCTTGCTTGATCCCGAGCCAAGGCAGGAACTGGCTCAAGACATCTCACCGGTTGACACCCTGAAGTTCAAAGACAGCCGGCCCTACCCCGAGCGGCTGGCCGAAGCCCAGGCCGCTACAGGCGAGACAGACGCCTTGGTGGTTATGGCAGGCCAGATTCTTGGCAGGCCTGTGGTTGTTGCCTGCTTTGAATTCGAGTTCATGGGCGGCTCCATGGGGTCTGTGGTGGGCGAGAAATTCGCGCTGGGCGTTGAGGCCGCCATTGCTGCCCGGGTACCTTTTGTCTCCTTCACCGCCAGCGGCGGTGCCCGTATGCAAGAGGGCCTTTTTTCGCTTCTGCAAATGGCAAAAACCACCGCGGCCATTCAGCAGCTTGCATCGCAGTCGCTTCCTTATATTTCGGTTCTAACCGACCCCACCATGGGCGGCGTCTCGGCAAGTTTTGCCTTTGTAGCCGATGTCGTTATTGCAGAACCCAAGGCGCTTATTGGGTTTGCAGGCCCTCGAGTCATCGAGCAGACCGTGCGAGAAAAACTTCCTGAAGGCTTTCAGCGTGCGGAGTTTTTGCTTGCGAAGGGAGCCGTTGACCGCATTGTTGACCGCCGCGAACTGCGACAAGAAATTGCCGATTTACTAGGGCTTCTTACTCAGCAACCGCTACCGGCAGAGCCCGCCAGCTAAGCACCAGGGCACGTATGCACGATCGGCAAACCTCGCCGCGCCTTTCGGCCTGGCTCGACCGACTCACTGAGCGTCGTGGTAATGAGATTCGACTTGGCCTTGATCGCATCTTAGACGTTGCGCAGTTTATGGCCATGCCTATGCAAGATAACGAGGTTCGTCTTAAGGGTCTTGTGGTAACGGTTGGCGGCACCAATGGCAAAGGATCAACCTGTGCCTTTTTAGAATCCATTGCCCTGCAGGCCGGCTACCGCGTTAGTTGTTACACCTCGCCGCATTTATTCCGTTTCCAAGAGCGACTGCGGTTTAATGGCGAAGAGCTTGACGACCAAGCCTGGGAGGCGGCCCTTGATGAGGTTGAGGCGGCACGCCATGCCGCCGGTGATATTGACCTTAGTTTCTTTGAGGTCACGACCCTTGCGGCTATACGCATTGTGCAGGGGCTCAAGCCCGACCTGGCCATTTTTGAAATTGGCATGGGTGGACGGCTTGACGCAGTGAACTGCCTTGCAAGCGATGCAGCAGTCTTAACATCCATCGATCTTGACCATCAGGCCTTTCTTGGTTCCACACGCCAGAAAATTGCCTGGGAGAAGGGCCATATTGCAAGGCGCGGCTGCCCCTTCATACTTGCAGACCCTAGCCCACCTGAGGGTCTCCTTGAACTGCTTGAACAAAGACAGGCCGACGTCTGGTGGATTGGTCGTGACTTTGGCTACGAGGGCGACAAGATTCAGTGGCAGTGGTGGGGGCGATCGGAGCGGCGCAGTGGGCTTGGCTATCCGGCCCTTCGCGGCATTAATCAGTTGCTTAACGCCTCGGCGGCGCTTGCTGCCCTATCAGCCCTGCGTCACCAGCTTGCGGTGCATCAGGGCGGGGTTCGCCAGGGGCTTGCCCAGGTGAGCCTTGCGGGGCGTTTTCAGGTGCTACCGGGTCAGCCTGTGGTTGTACTTGATGTTGCGCATAATCCGCATGCTGCGGGGGTTCTTGCCGCAAATATGGACCAGATGGGCTTTTTCCCAAAGACTGTTGCCGTGGTCGGCATGCTGGCAGACAAAGATGCAGAGGCCATCTTCGCTCGACTTGGAGGTCGTGTGGACAGCTGGTGCCTTGCTTCACTAAGCAGCCAACAGGCAGGCGCACGTGCGCGTCTCGCGAGCGAGCTACGGCCTTTTTGCGAGAGGATGATTGCGGGTCTGTCCGAGATGGAAAGACCCGTGGAGCCCGTAACGATTTTCGAGTTCGATGATCCCGAATCTGCTTTAGCGCACGCGGCGAGCCTTGTAGGGCCGAATGATAGAATTGTGGTGTTTGGATCTTTCGTGACCGTCGCCCAGGCGTGGCCTTTGGCGAAGACCCTGGGGCAGGCCCCTCATCTTTCTTAAAGCACCTTTGAAGCGGCCTTTTCATCATCATGGCATTTGAATTCGGCTCTAGTAACTCCGCGGCAAATAAGGCTGCCTCACTTGAGGGCGGCTACGATGAGGAATTCCTGCGTCGCGCGCGTTGGAGGCTTTTTGGTGCCGTTATTTTTGCGGGGTTTGTTGTAGCGGCATCAGCCCATCTGCTGCTTGATGATCCAAGGCCTCTTTCACACGACTTCACGGTATTTATCTCTGAAACAAAAGAGCTCGATTCGGCAAGTTCGTCGGATGATGAGCAGCCAGATGCAGAGCAGATGCAAGAGCAGTCTCCAGTGGCCCAGGCGGACAAGGCGCAAGCGCCCAGCACTGCTGCGACGCCTGGGTTTGCCTCTGGCAAGTGGTATGTGCAGGTGGGGTCGTATTCGAACCGTGGCGCTGCCGAACAGATACTTAAAAAAATTAGAACCTCGGGCCAGTCTGCCGTTGTTGTGGTGGTCAAGACGCCCGATGGCACGCGCTATCGGGTTCGAGCAGGTCCTTATTCAGAGCCGCAGGCCTGGGCCTACGAGAAGGTCTCGCGGTCGATGGGTTATAAGCCCTTGGTGATCAAGCCCTGAAATGCTAGAGCTAACCTGGATTGACTGGGTTTTTTTGGTGGTTACCGCGTCATCAACCCTACTTGCCTTTCTTCGTGGGCTTGTGCACGAGGTGCTGGCACTTGCCAGCTGGGTGGTTGCCTTTATTGCAGCAAGCCAGCTTGCAGGTTTTGCGGCAGAACCCTTGCCCCATGTTTTTACCGAGCCTGTGCGGCTGGCTCTGGCCTTTGCCATTGTGTTTTTCATTGCCCTTTTTATTGGACGTTTTGTCTCTTACGCCCTAAAAGAGCTTGTGGCCGTCTCGGGCGTGCAGGGTTTTAACCGGTTCCTTGGCGCCTTTTTTGGCTTTGGTCGAGGCTTGCTTATTATGTCGGTATTGGCGGTCTTGGCTGCCATGACGTCCTTGCCCTCGGACTCAGCCTGGCAGAATGCCTGGTCGAAGCCCGTGCTTGAGCTCTCAGTACGAATAATTTCGCCTTTGCTGCCAAGCTACCTTGGCGATCGTGTTGTTGTGGTTTCCTAGCCTTCTTTATTCTTTCGAGGTCTTTTTATGTGTGGTGTTGTTGGCATTGTCTCGACCGGCCCTGTGAATCAGATGCTCTACGACGCCTTGCTTCTGCTTCAGCACAGAGGTCAGGATGCAGCGGGCATCGCAACGGCCCAAGGAAAACGCATTTTTATGTCTCGGGGAACGGGCCTTGTGCGCGATGTCTTTCGAACCCGCGACATGCGTAACCTGTTTGGCGAGATGGGCATTGGGCATGTTCGCTACCCGACAGCCGGCAGCGCCATGAGCGCCGAAGAAGCCCAGCCCTTTTATGTCAATGCCCCCTTTGGTATTGTTCTTGGTCACAACGGAAACCTTACCAATGCGGCCGAGCTGCAAGACGATATGTACCGTCGTGACCGACGACATATTAATACCGAGTCCGACTCTGAAGTCTTACTTAATGTTCTTGCCCATGAGCTGCAGCGGGCTGTAACGGGTCTTACGCTTGACCCCGATGCGGTCTTTGCGGCTGTGGACGCTTTGCATGAGCGTGCTCGTGGCGCCTATGCCTGCGTTGGAATGATTCCGGGCTTTGGGCTGATCGGCTTTCGTGATCCTTACGGCATTCGACCGCTCGTGCTTGGGCATCAGCTTGGGCCACGCGGCATGGAATACATGCTGGCATCGGAGTCGGTAGCACTTGAAGGGCTTGGCTTTCAGCTTGACCGCGACATTGCCGCAGGCGAATGCATTGTCATCACCGAAGACGGCCAGGTCTTCTCAAAGGTAAGTGCTGCTGCAAAGCATGGTTTGCACCCCTGTGTCTTTGAGTACGTCTACTTTGCCCGCCCCGACTCCCTTATTGATGGCGTCTCGGTCTATGAGGCTCGGTTAAAAATGGGCGAGAGCCTCGCTCAGCGAGTGCAAGAGGCGTTTCCCAAGGGTGATATTGATGTTGTCGTTCCGGTGCCCGAGTCAAGCCGTCCCGCAGCCATGCAACTGGCCATGAAGCTTGGACTTTCCTACCGAGAGGGTTTTATAAAAAACCGTTACGTGGGACGCACCTTCATCATGCCGGGCCAGGAGGTACGACGAAAGTCGGTGCGCCAAAAACTCAATGCCATGAGCTCCGAGTTTAAAGACAAGCGCGTACTTATTGTTGACGACTCCATTGTGCGGGGAACGACTAGCCAAGAGATTGTTCAGATGGCTCGCGAGTCGGGTGCCCGAGGCGTTATTTTTGCCTCGGCGGCCCCGCCGGTTCGGTTTCCAAATGTCTATGGCATTGACATGCCCACTCGCAACGAGCTCATTGCGTACCATCGCAGTGATGATGAAATCTGCCGAGCCATTGGCGCCGATGCGCTTGTTTACCAGGGTATCGATGCCATGAAGTCCGATGTGCAGTCATTTAATTCACAGATCACGGGCCTTGAGGCCTCATGCTTTGACGGCAATTACATTACCGGGGACGTCTCAGCGGAATTGCTTGATCGGCTTGAGGCCGCTCACCGCCAGCAGGCTGAGGCCGCATGACCAAGCCTACCTCTCAACTGGGCTTTGAGACGCGTGCTGTTCGAGAGGGCACGATGCGCTCGGAATTTGGTGAGCATTCCGAGGCGCTCTACCTGACATCGAGCTTTGTCTTTGAGGATGCTGAAGAGGCGGCCCGACGTTTTCAGAACATTGAGCCGGGTATGGTCTACAGCCGGTTTACGAATCCTTCTGTGCAGATGTTTGAGCAAAGGCTGGCGTCGCTGGAAGAGGCGCAAGACTGTGTGGCGACGGCCTCGGGCATGTCTGCCATTCTTTCGGTCTGCCTTGGGCTTTTAAAGTCGGGCGATGAAATCGTCACCACAGGAAGCCTTTTTGGGGCAACAATTCAACTCTTTGATAACTTCATGACGAAGTTTGGGGTGGGTATTAAGTATGTCGATCTCTCGCGGCCTGAAGAGTGGGAGGCAGCCATTAGCCCGGCGACCCGGCTTTTTTATCTCGAGACACCCTCAAATCCGCTCACCCAGGTTGCCGACCTTCAGGCCATTGGAACCATTGCGCGTAAGGCAGGCGTAATTACAGTGGTGGACAACTGCTTTTGCACACCCGCGATTCAGCAGCCCCTTCGGTTTCCTATCGACCTGGTTTTACACTCCGCAACCAAATACCTAGATGGCCAGGGCCGGGTTCTTGGCGGTGCCGTTGCAGGCCCTAAGTCCTTGGTCGATCAAATTCGCGCTGTGGTGCGTACCTGTGGACCTTGCCTGTCGGCATTCAATGCATGGGTGCTTCATCGTTCCATGGAAACCTTAGCGCTTCGTATGAGGGCCCACAGTGAATCGGCCCTGGCCTTAGCAGCCTGGCTTGAACAGCACCCGTCGGTGGCTCGGGTTTTCTACCCTGGTCTAGCCTCCCATCCTCAGCATGCCCTTGCCATGCGCCAGCAGTCATCGGGAGGGGCAATCGTCTCGTTTGAATTAAAGGCCGATAACGAGGCACAGGCGCAGGAACGGGCCTTTCAGCTTGTAAACGCAGTCTCTCTTTTTTCGCGCACGGGCAACCTTGGGGACACCCGAAGCATCATTACCCATCCGGCATCCACGACGCACGGCCGCATCAGTGAAGAGGCGCGCGCGCGCCGGAATTCGACAGTCGCTTATTCGGCTTGCCGTTGGGCTTGAGACACTTGAGGACCTTAAGGCCGATCTTAGCCAGGGGCTTTAGCAACAGCCCGCTCTTAAGGCTCCTGGCACTGGCCCCGGCGCGGGCACCGGCCCTGGCATTGGCTCTGGTCAGGGTCTGACTTCCGCCTTGGTCTGGTCATGGGTATTCTTCTTCTCGGGCTTACCGGCTGCATCACCGCGCCTGTCGAACGCGCAACCGTCTCTCGGGCAGTGATTGGGGAGTCACGTGCTGAAAAGAATCAGACCGGTCTTTCCGATCTTGCCATTCAGGCCATTGGGCTGGTTGGCGTGCCCTATAAATGGGGGGGCAACACTCCGGCCGGTGGCTTTGACTGCAGCGGCCTGGTTGTCTACGTGGCCTACCGGGCAAAGGGGCTTAAGCTTCCGCGCACGGTGGTTGAGATGAGTCGCTTTGGGAGGGAAATGGAGGTCGATCAACGCCTGCCGGGCGACCTTATTTTTTTCAACACCACGGGCCATCCGTTTTCACACGTTGGCATTTATGTTGGCAAGAACCGTTTTGTGCATGCGCCGACCGAGGGCGGTACGGTTCGTATTGAGTCTTTGTTGTCGTCGTACTGGGCGCCTCGCCTGACGACGATTCGTCGGCTTGTAAAAAGTTAAGCCTTGGCGCACTGCGTTTTCTAGCGACTTTTTGTTGGGACTGGCTTTTCTTTGTCGTTAATAATGTAGGAGTCGGCGGAGTAGCGCGGCCCTTTCATAATTAAGACGAAGACGCATCCGATGCTTACCGTGACCACCATCGTGATGAAGAAAATGAAACCACCAAGCAGGGCGTACTCGGTAAGAAGCGTCTGAGACGCAACCTCGATCTCGGAACCGTTGCGTGGCCATAGGTGAATGAGCCACCATGCAAGGCCGAAGGCTAGAGTCACCCCTGCTAAAACCTTGGGCAGTCGTCGCAGAATCCACCACTCAAGGCCCGGCGGTGTGTAGGCGTCAGGCGGATGTTTTTGCACTCTGACGTACCGCTTCGCCAATGGCAAGGCATGCGGTTAGCCCTGGCGATTCAATTCCAAAAAGGTTAATAAGCCCTACCAGTCTATGCTGGGCTGGACCCTGTAAGACAAAGTCTGCAGCAGGCTCTTTGGCATTTTGCGTGAGCTTGGGCCGAATACCTGAGTAACCCGGCTGCAGCCGCTCCGCCTTAAGGGATGGCCACCAGCGTTGCACCGAGGCCGCAAAGCCCGCCAGCTGCTCGGTATTGACCGCGTAGTTTAGGGCGGGGTGCGTTGAGCCCGGAGGGCGACTGGGGTCGGCTGGCCCAAGCCACTCGACATCCGGGCCAAACTGAGCCTCTCCTGCAACGTTAAGCGTCAGGTGCGTGCCCAGACCGCCTGGAACGGGTGCTGGGTAGACAAGGTGCTTAAAGGGGTGGCCGCCAGTAAGGCTTGCATAGTTACCTTTGGCAAAGTGAACCTGCGGAACATGGTCTGCATCAAGCCCTTCAATACGGTTTGCAACGGCATCGGCATCAAGCCCTGCCGCATTAATAAGAAGCGAGCAGGAAAGCCTGTGGCTTTCCTGCTGCCCAACCTTAATGTCTAACTGCCAGCCCTGGCATGCATTGGCCCCCATTGGGGTGGCTGCTAGAAAGCAGCTCTGCGTGACCACATTGCCACCGGCCTTTTCAATCTCGCCCTCAAGGGCAAGCATCAGTTCATGAACATCAACAATGCCAGTGGAGGGGCTAAAAAGAGCATGGCGTGCACGAACCTCGGGCTCCATGGTTTTAAGCTCCTGTTGTGAAAGCCAGCGAAGGTTTTCTACGCCAGAGTCCTTCGCCCGCGACGCGATGGTCTGAAGCGCAGCCTCGTCCTCGTCCTGCCCAACAATAAGCTTACCCAGTTGCCTGTGGGCCACCTGGTGACTTTGGCAAAAGGCATAAAGAAGTTCGCGGCCTTCAACACACCAGCTGGCCTTGTTCGAGCCTGGGGGGTAGTAAAGCCCTGCATGAATGACGCCGCTGTTGCGTGAGCTTGTACCCATGCCATGGCGCGGCTGCGATTCAATAACAAGGGTGTCAAGCCCAGACTGCGCCAGCGCTCGGCCGATGGCCAACCCAACAACGCCTGCGCCCACGACAACCGCATCAAGATCGAAGGCCTTACCAGTCAATGGTGCTTCCCTGGTAGTCGATGAACCAGGCCTGGGCTCGGGCCTCAAGCTTGTCAATGGCCTTCAGTAGGCCTGCGACGGAGTCGTCGGCTGCGACCGTGGCATGGCCGGACTGAAAAGGTGCTGAGAGTTTGGATGGCACGGTACCGGGCTGCAAGGCCGCAAAAACAGCCTCGGGACGGGTGCGATGCGACTCAATGGCAGCAGTCTGCAAGAACATATTGCCAGCCGCCTTAGAGGCACGATAGCCGTACCATCCCCCCAGTTTGTTGTCCGAGAGGCTACCAACCCGGGCCGAGAGCACTGCAAAAAGACAGCGACCCTGGCGGGGAAGAAGGTCGATGAAGTGCTTAAGAATAAGGGCGCGGCCAATGGCATTGACTTCAAAGGCGCGCGCGAGCTGCGACGCGTTTAAGGCAGCCAAGCGCTTTTCTGGGCCCTGCCCATCGATGGTGAGAGCACCCGTGGCATCGACAATGACAGAGAAAGGCCCCTTGCCTTTTTCTTGCGCAGCGACATGCTCGAGACCCTTTTCGTCTTCCAAGGCAAAACCTGCGTGACTTGCACGGCTAACGCCCACAACCTGGCTGCAGCCAGGGCTGTTTTGAAGGGCCTGAACGAAGGCTGCGCCAATGGTGCCGGAGCTTCCAAGAACCAGGGCCTTAAACGGGTGCTCAATGCTTTGCAAGGCAATGTCCCAATCAGATGTTGACGAGGGTGTGTTGATTTCTTAGGCATTGTAGGGTGACTGGCCAGGCTTTAATGGTGGAATTGGCGTCTTAGGTGCAATGTCTTTTAAAGAGAGCCAAGGCCGCGAAAGGCTATTAGTGAAAGTCGCGTGAGGAAGACGCCATCTCGCCAAGGCGTTGAGCCAATAAGGGCGTGTGGTCTTCGATTCTTAGGGCAACCAGGTTCGTCACCTGGCCAGGCGCATCGCTGGCAATGGTCTGGTCGCGCTGCCAGCGGCCATAGGCTGTAAGAAGCTGGCCGTGAAGCACGGCCTGTTTGTACTTTTTTAGAACATCGGGCCAGATAATTAGGTTAATGCTTCCCGTCTCATCTTCCAGGGTTATAAAGACAACACCCTTGGCGGTTCCTGGCCGTTGACGATGGGTTACAAGGCCGCTGGCCCGGGCCAGTTGTTGATGGCCAAGTTCTTGAAGTTCGACGGCGGGCTTGCTTTGAAAACGTTCTTTAAGTTCCTTACGAAGCAGGGCCAGTGGATGACGCCCGAGGCTAAGGCCCAGGCTTGCATAGTCGGCGATAAGGTTCTGAGCCTCGGTTGGAACGGGCAACAGACTGGCAGCGGGCAGCTCTTGTTCGCAGGCGGCATCCTTCAACACGCCAGGAAGCCGGTCGTGACCCGTGGCAAGCCAGTGAGCCTGATGCCTGTCGTTGCCAAGGCTTTGAAGGGCGCCGGCTGCAGCCAGTGCCTGCAAGTCTTGGCGTGATAACTCTGCGCGGCCTGCAAGATTGTCTACAGAACGAAATTTTCCGGCTGTTCGGGCCTGGTGAATACGATGCATGGCCTCTTGGGTTAAATGAGCCACCTGGTGAAGACCAAGGCGCACAGCCCATCTTGGCAGGCCATCTTTTGGGTTAGGTGCCTGTGCTTTTATTGTCTTGCGGTGGGTCTGTTGGTCGCCGATGGGTTCAAGGCTTGCAAATACCTGGCTGGTCTGTACGTCGACAGGACGCACCTCAACACCGTGGGCGCGGGCGTCTCGAACCAGCTGCGCCGGTGCATAAAACCCCATAGGCTGGGCCTTGAGCAAGGCGGCTAGGAAGGCATCGGGATGATGGCATTTCAGCCAGCAGCTTACGTAAACCAACAAGGCAAAGCTTGCGGCATGCGACTCGGGAAAGCCGTATTCGCCAAAGCCCTGAATTTGTGCGAAGACGCGTTCGGCAAAGTCACGGCTGTAGCCGCGGCTAAGCATGCCATCGACTAGTTTTTCTTGAAAAGGGCCAAGGCTGCCACGATGTCGCCAGGCGGCCATGGCTCGCCGAAGTTGATCGGCCTCGCCTGCTGTAAAGCCAGCAGCAAGAATGGCCAGCTGCATCACCTGCTCTTGAAAAATGGGTACGCCCAGGGTGCGCTCCAAGGCCTGTTTGACCGATGGGCTTGGGTAGTCCACAGGCTCAAGGCCCTGACGCCGTCGCAGGTAGGGGTGGACCATGCCCCCTTGAATGGGGCCTGGCCGCACAATGGCCACTTCAATGACCAGGTCGTAAAAGCATTGGGGTTTAAGCCGCGGCAGCATGCTCATCTGGGCGCGTGACTCAATTTGAAAAACGCCAAGCGTGTCGGCCGCGGTAATCATGGCGTAGGTGGCGGGGTCTTCCGCAGGAATGTCTTGCATGGCCATGGGTCTTGCCCCCAGGGGCTTGTCGGGATGCTGCTTCTGTCCTACAAAGACCAGGGCGTGGGCAATGGCAGACAGCATGCCCAGGGCCAGTACATCCACCTTCAGAAGACCCAGGGCATCAATGTCGTCTTTGTCCCATTGAATGACACTGCGCTCGGCCATGCTTGCGTTTTCGGTGGGAACAAGATCGTGCAGGCTGTAGCGTGCAATGACAAAGCCACCGACGTGCTGAGACAGGTGACGAGGAAAGCCCATGAGTTGACTGCTTAAGGCGGCCCATTGCTCAAGTTGTGTGTCACTGGGAATACTTAACTGGCCTTCGCTGGTGGCTTGTAATTCCTTGTTGCCAGCAGACTGGGTAAGCCCCTGGGTGAGGCTTTCTTTTAAGCCTTCTGCACAAATTTGTTTTCCGTCCCACCAGCTTCGGCCTTTGGCTGCAAGGTCGACAAGGTGGCTGTGAATACCCAAGGCTTTGCCCGAGTCGCGCAGCGCCGAGCGCGGCCGGTAACGCACCAGCGCAGCAGCAAGGGCGGCACGCTCGCGGCCGTATTTGCCGTAAATGTATTGAATAACCTCCTCGCGTCGATGATGCTCAAAGTCAACATCAATGTCGGGAGGTTCGTTGCGCTCTTTGGAAATAAAACGTTCAAAGAGCATGCTCATGCGCGCTGGGTCAACCTCGGTAATGCCTAGGCAGTAGCAGACCGCCGAGTTTGCCGCTGAGCCTCGGCCCTGGCAGAGAATGCCGCGCGACCGGGCAAAGGCCACAATGTCATAGACCGTTAAAAAGTAGGGCTCGTAGTTCAGTTCGTGAATAAGCTCAAGCTCGTGCTCAATTTGTTGTCGAACCCCTGCAGGCAGGCCTTGTGCATCGCTTGATTCTGGATACCGTCGACGAATGCCGTCCTCTGTTAAGTGACGAAGCCATTGCCTGGGTGTGAGCCCGGCTGGAACGATTTCATCGGGGTATTCGTAGCGCAGTTCATCAAGCGAGAAATGGCACTGCTCAGCAAGGGCAAGGCTTGCCTGCATAAGGGCAGGAGGATAAAGCTGTGCAAGCCTGTGCCGTGGCCTAAGGTACTGCTCGGCATTTACGGCAAGCCTTTGGCCCAGCTGGGCAATGGGCTCGCCAAGTCGAATGGCAGTAAGCATGTCGGCAAGCGGCTTGTCTTTGCGACGATGCATAAGCACATCGCCTACAGCCACCAAGGGTAGCCGCAGCAGACCCCCAAGGTCTTCAAGCTGATAAAGCCAGTGCTTGTCGTCGGCCTTAAGGTGTCGAACATAGCCCAAGGCCAGCTGAGCGCCCCAAAGACTCTTAAGCCACTGGCCTGCGCTAAGTAGGGCATCGGCTGTGATAGGAGCTGGCTGGCCTAAGACCTTGGTGGGCGTTTCTTTTGAGCGAACGACGGTGGCTTCGAGGGCCTGAGGATGAAAAATTTGAGGGCTCCAGAGGGCCAGTGTGTTGGCAAGGCTGAGACTTTTTAACTGCTCGCGCCTTAGGCAGTACTGACCCTTCTCGCTTGACTGACGCGACAGGCTAATAAGCCGGCAGAGCTCACGCCAGCCCTCGCGGTTTCTAACCAGCAGCGTTAGCCGACCCGGAAGGTCGGTGAGATCAAACTGGCTTCCATGAATAAGCGTCAGGCCAAGGGCCTTGGCTGCCAAATGAGCCCGTACCGAGCCGCTAACGGTTGCCTCGTCTGTGACGGCCAAGGCCTTGTAGCCCAGGGCATGGGCACGGGCGACCAGGTCTTCGGGATGGGAGGCCGCCTTAAGAAAACTGAAGTTCGAGCGGCAGACCAGTTCGGCATAGTCCATAGAGCCTTAGCCAAAAAAGCCGTGAAGAAACCAGTGGTGGGCGGGTGTGCGGTAGACCCAGACCATTTGTTGTTGACCGGTCTGCGCAACGAAGTAGTCGCGCTGCAAGGGCTGCTCGGACCACCATTCGGCCTCAATGCGTTCGGGCCCCAAAGCAAGTTCAAGTGCCTGGCCCTGGTACTGGGGCCGATGGTTCTGCACCTTAAGCGCAAGGGGTGACTCTAAAAGCCAGCTTGGCCGAAGAAGGTCTAAGCCCGTGCAGCTTTGTTCCTAGGCCAGAGCCTGCATGCCTTAAAACCGTACGCCTTTGATTGTTGGCTTTGTCTGTGCCCTTGGTTCCAAGGCCCAGGCCTTTGAGTTTCATGGCCTCTTCGGGCCGGTGGCTGTTCTGCAGTTCGGGCTGCACCAGCCCCGTTTGACCAAGCCGCCCGTAAAGCCGTTCGGCAAGACTCTGCAGGCTTTCGGACTGGCTGATGGGCCCTGGAAAGAGGCCCGCCGACTGACTCTGAATAGGCTCAGAGCCCAGAACCTCAAGCCCAATGCTGTGCACAGTTTGTTGAAGCGGCTGGTGCTGAAGTTTTTCGTGCCAGAGTTTTTGCAGCTGCAAAAGGTCTTGACTGGGCTGGGCAAGATGCAGATCTAAGGACTGACTGGTCTGTCGGCCCTGGCGCAGAATAAACCTTGCCTGGGTTAGGCCCTGTTGCCGTATTTTTAGCCAGGCCAAGGCCTCGTGTAAAAGTGGCTCACTGGCTTTCGCAAGCAGGCTGCACGAGTCGGTGGGCACGGTAAATTCTTGCCATTGAAGAAAATGTTCAAGTGGCTTAAGGGGCTCACGGGGGTCTGCAACATAGCCAAGCGCCTGGTCAATGGCTTTTAAAACCTTAGGCCCCTGGCGGCCTAGCCTTTGGGCAAGGCCTGACCGCGGCAGTTTAAGAACCCCGCCAAGGTTGTGTATTCCAATGGACGTTAAAAAACTGGCGCAGCATTCAAGCTCGTGAAGAGCCTGAATAGGCAGCCTTGATAAGAGGCCTTCAGCCTCGTGAAGACTTGAGGCCTGCGCCGTGTCTGGCCACGGCCTGCTGCGTAGCTGTTGGTTATAGGCAAGCCATTCGGCAGCCCGTGGGGTGGGGGCATGGGCCAGAAAAAGACCAGGCTGAGAACCCTCACCTTGAAACTGATGAAGACCTTTAACCAGTTGGTCTTTAAGCTGTGTGAGCCCACCCCAGAGCCGAAGACATCGACTGAGCTCAAGCACAATGCCATGAGGTGTCTGGGTAAGGCAGACCTCGGGCGTAAATTGCAGGGCCCACTGGCCAATACGTTCTATGCGCTGCATTGGGAAGATGCATCCCACGGGTTTCATGCACGGGCCATGCTCAAGGGAGCTTGGTCCTTCGTGGGCAGGGCTTTTAAGAGGGCTGTGTTGAGCCGACGCAGGGGAGGGCGGCGGAAGGAGGCAGGCGATCCAGAGCATGGCCAATGCCTTGTATTTGAGAGGTTTGAAGCTGGGGATGGGCATTAAGGCGGTTAAACCCGAGTGCAGGATGCTTAGGCTGCTGAGAGGCGCGTTCGTAGGTGCGTGCAAGACCCTGCATGGCAGGATGTGCGATGGGCAGATTGACCAAAACGGGATCGAGCTGCACAGGGCCCCGCCGCTTAATAATTTGCACAGCAAGCCCCGGGTATCGGCGTGGCAAAAGGCAGAGCCTAAGCGGTGCAGGCGAGGGGTTGTTCTGGGCGGACCAAGGCCGAAACAAAAAGACAGGGCCTTGGGCCGTGCGTGATGCCAGTTGGAACCGACGCAATGACTCGTTGCGACTGGGCTCGTCGACCCATGCCAAAAGAGCGCCAAAGGCATTGGAGCGTAGGGTTTGTTCAAGGGCCCAGAGACGGTCGGCCGTGTTCTGGGCCCGAATAATAAGAATGGCCTCAGCCGAGAGCCCAAGCCCAGAAAGTGCTGGCGCATAAGGCATATGAGGAGGCGCCAAAAAAATAATTTTCTTTTTTGCTGTGCCAGCAGGCCAAGCGCCGGGGCAAGCAGACGCATCTCGCCAATGCCTAGAGCCCTTACCAACAGTTCGGTAAGGCAGCCCCTTGGCCAGCCCTGGCCTGGCAGTTGTTGGTTAAGTTCGGCATGCCCTGTGGCAAGGCTTGCCCCTTGCCCGGGCGCTAGGCCCGTGGTGCTTAGGCTTGCCGCCCGCCAAAGCCGAGGCTCTTGACGAAGCAGGCTATGAATGGCCTCGTGCTTCATTGCAAGGCAGCCTAGGCTTTAAAGCCCCGACCTGGGGTTGCGAATAACACCAACGGCCAGACCCTCGATGGCCAAAAAATCTTGGCTAGGGTCGACCACAATGGGTTCAAAGTCGGGGTTTTCAGGAAGCAGGACGATTTTTTTCCCGTCTCGTTTAAACCGTTTGACCGTGACGTCTTCTTCGAGCCGGGCCACCACAATTTGGCCGTCGCGGGTTTCAGAAAGACCACCTGAGAGCCTTTTAACAGCCAAAAGGTCGTCGTGAAGAATGCCAGCGTTACGCATGCTCATGCCGCGAACCTTAAGAAGGTAGTCGGGGGCCATGGGAAAGAGCTGCGGGTCGATTTGATACTGAGCCTCAAGATGCTCTTGGGCGAGAATGGGTGAGCCTGCTGCGACCCTTCCGACCAAAGGAATGCTGAGCTGCTCGGCAAGGTTTTGGGCCCTGGTAACCAGGTTTGTTATGAGACGAATGCTTCGCGAGGCACCTGGCACCATAGAAATAGCCCCCTTTTTGGCCAGCGCCTTTAGGTGCGTTTCGGCGGCATTGGGCGATTTAAAACCCAAGGCTGAACAAATTTCGAGCCGGGTGGGGGGAAAGCCCGTGTCTTCGATATGCTTAGCAATGAAACGAAGGATTTCGTTTTGGCGTTCGGTAAGAATTTGCATGTATACCCTTTCAGTGCTGGTTTTTTATACAGTACTTCTTCTTTGCTTTTTATGCAACCACCTCTTTCTTAATGGCCTTCCATGCCTGAACCCTCCCCCTTGTCATCGGTGGCTGTTCCCCCATCGTTTTTTCAACGGCTTCCGCTGGCCTCTTTCACAATGGTCATGGGCCTTACAGGCTTAGCCCTTGTCTGGGGGCGCATGAGCCGGCTTGGCTGGATGCCCGAGTTTTCGGGTCATGTTGCTCTGGGCGTAAGCCTTCTTGCCTTTTTTGTCTTTCTGGTCTTGTTTGTGTTCTACCTGCGCAAATGGCTGCGCGACCCTGCAGCGGTTCGGGCCGAATGGCTACACCCCGTGAAGTCTTCGTTCTTTGCCACTATTTCGGTCTCGTTTGCCTTGTTGGCCACCGTCGCCCTAGGGCAGTTCGCCCCATTGGCCGAACCCTTATGGATTATTGGGGCCCTGATGCAGTTGCTGGTTATGGTCTTGGTTCTTAATGCCTGGGTGCATCGTGAAACCCTGCAGCCTGTCCATGCCAGCCCGGTCTGGTTTATTCCAGCCGTTGCCAATGTTGTGATTCCTCTGGCGGGCGTACCCCTGGGCTACGTGGAAATTTCTTGGTGGTTTTTTGCCGTGGGCATTTTGTTCTGGGGTGTTTTGCTGACCCTGGTGCTTGCACGGCTCTTGTTTGTGCAGCCAGCCTTTCCCGAGCAACTGGTTCCCACACTTTGTATTTTTCTTGCGCCCCCTGCGGTTGGGTTTATTTCTTGGGTCTTGTTAACCCAGCAGTTTGCCGATGGGCGCTCGCTTGATGTGATTGGGCATCTGCTTTTTGGGCTCGCCATTTTCTTTGCCCTGTTTCTTCTAAGCCAGGTGCATCGGTTTGCACGTATTCCTTTTTACATGTCGTGGTGGGCCTTTTCATTTCCAACGGCAGCCTTTGCAACGGCCTGCTTAATTTATCAAAGCTTTGTTCCGCATCCTGCCATGACAGCCCTGGCGGGCACAGCCGTTGTTGTTACAACGGCCTTGGTTTTTTGGCTTGTTCTACGAACCCTGGTTGCGATTGTTCAGAAAGACCCGAAGCTGGTGGAATAAGCCAGGCGAATATTAGGGCTAGACCTCTTGAGCTTACATGCCCGCGTAGTTCGGGCCGCCCCCGCCCTCGGGGCTTACCCAGACGATGTTTTGGCTTGGGTCTTTAATGTCACAGGTCTTGCAGTGAACGCAGTTCTGGGCGTTGATACGAAGCTGGGCCCCGTCACTTGGCGTTACCACGGGCTGGCCTTGGTCGTTTAGGTATTCATAAACGCCTGCAGGGCAGTAGCGCGCCTCTGGTCCGGCATAGCGGGTTAGGTTAAGGGCCACGGGCACCGTGCTGTCTTTTAAGGTGAGATGCCCAGGCTGGTTTTCTTCGTGATTGGTGTTTGATAAAAAAACCGAAGACAGCCGGTCAAACCGCAGCAGACCATCGGGCTTGGGGTACTGAATAGGGCTGTGCTGGTCGGCGGGCTCAAGGTAGGTATGGTCGGGTTTGCGGTTATGCAATGTCCATGGTGCGCGGCCCCCGAAGAGTCTCTGGTCAATGCCCACCAGCAGTGTTCCAAGCCACAGGCCTTTACTCATGGCAGGCTTAAAGTTACGGGCCTTGTACAACTCGTCATAAAGCCAACTGGCCTTAAAGGCCTTCGGGTAGTCGGTAAGCAAGGCGGGGGATTCGGGCTGCTGCAGGGCCTGCACGCAGGCCTCGGCAGCCAGCATTCCGGTTTTAATGGCGGCATGACTTCCTTTAATGCGTGAGGCATTTAAGAAGCCTGCCTCGCAGCCAATTAGGGCGCCACCAGGAAAAATAAGCTCGGGAAGACTGTTTAAGCCGCCTGCGGTAATAGCCCTTGCGCCATAACCGATTCGCTTACCACCTTCCAGTGTCTTGCCAATGGCTGGATGCGACTTAAGCCTTTGGAATTCTTCAAAGGGCGAAAGCCAAGGGTTTCGGTAGTTAAGCCCGACAACAAGGCCAATGGCCACCTGCTGATTGTTCAGGTGATAAAGAAACGAGCCGCCGTAGGTTTGATTGTCCAGTGGCCAGCCTGCGGTATGCACCACCAGGCCGGGCCTGGATTGCTCGGGGCTGACCTGCCAAAGCTCTTTAATGCCAATGGCGTAGCTCTGAGGGTCGGCATTGCGGTTTAAGTTAAAGCGCTCAATAAGCTGGCGGCCCAGGTGGCCGCGGGAGCCTTCGGCAAACAAGGTGTAGCGCGCCCTTAGCTCCATGCCTGGCTGGAATTGATTGGTGGGCTTGCCATCTTTGCCAACTCCCATGTTGCCAGTGGCAATGCCACAGACCTCGCCCTGCGGGTTGTAGAGCAGCTCGGCAGCAGCAAAGCCTGGATAAATTTCAACACCCAGGGCTTCAGCCTGCTGCCCAAGCCATTTCACGAGGTCGCTTAGGCTAGCGATGTAATTGCCGTGGTTTTTAAAGCAAGAGGGCAAAAGCGCCGTAGGCACCCGGGTCTGACCGTTTTCCGAGAGAAACAGAAACTGGTCTTGCGTGACCGGTGTGTTCAAGGGAGCGCCCTGCTTTTCCCAGTCGGGTATGAGTTCTTGCAGGCCACGGGGGTCGATGACGGCACCCGACAGAATATGCCCCCCAATTTCAGCTGCCTTTTCGACAAGGCAGACCGAAAGCTCGGCGCCAATGGCCTGACTGAGCTGTTTGGCGCGAATAGCAGCGGCTAGACCAGCAGGCCCACCTCCGACAATCACAAGGTCGTAATCAACAGCATCTCGTTGCATGGCAATCCTCTACACTACAAGCTATTTTTCAATTCTAGCGGTCGATCGCATCCTTACCCTTTAACAGTAAGTAGTTTTTAGGGTTGAAATGAACGAAAAACACCGCGGGGAGCCTTTGGTATGAACAAAATCTATCCCAACGCGCAGTCGGCGCTGCATGATGTCCTTAGGGACAACATGACCATTGCCGTTGGCGGCTTTGGCCTTTGCGGCATTCCCGAGGCGCTTATTGATGCTGTGCGTCAGCTTGGTGTGAAGGGGCTTACCGCCATTAGTAACAATGCGGGTGTCGATGGCAAGGGCCTGGGCACTTTGCTTGAGACGCGACAGGTTAAGAAAATGATCTCCTCGTATGTGGGCGAGAACAAAGAGTTTGAGCGCCAGTTTTTAGCGGGTGAGCTTGAGCTTGAGTTCACCCCTCAGGGCACTCTGGCAGAAAAGTTACGCGCAGGCGGCTGCGGTATTCCGGCCTTTTTTACGCGAACCGGTGTGGGCACCGTGGTGGCCGAGGGCAAAGAGACCCGCGAGTTCAATGGCGAGACCTATTTAATGGAGCGCAGCCTTACGGCCGATGTCTCTTTGGTAAAGGCCTGGAAGGCGGACAAGGCGGGCAACCTGGTCTACCGCTACACCTCACGTAACTTCAACCCTAATGTGGCCATGGCAAGCAAAATGACAGTGGTCGAAGTCGAAGAAATTGTTGATAACGGCAGCCTCGACCCTGATGAGATTCATACCCCGGGTATTTTTGTGCGACGACTTGTTTTAAATGCACACCCGGAGAAGACCATTGAAAAAGTCGTCACGCGGCAGGAGGCTCGGTCATGAACACGCAAACCAGTCAGTGGACCCGCGAGCAGATGGCCGCGCGTGCTGCGAAAGAGCTGCACGACGGTTTTTATGTGAACCTGGGTATTGGTATTCCTGGCCTGGTGGCCAACTACGTGCCGCCCGACATCGAAGTCTGGCTTCAGTCTGAAAACGGGCTCTTAGGCATTGGTCCCTTCCCGCTTGAGTCCGAGGTGGACGCCGACATTATTAACGCAAGCAAACAAACCGTCACCACCCTGCCGGGCTCGGCTATTTTTTCAAGTGCCGACTCCTTTGGAATGATTCGCGGCGGGCATATCGACCTGGCCATTCTTGGAGCCATGCAGGTGTCTGAAAAGGGCGACCTTGCCAACTGGATGATTCCCGGGAAGATGGTCAAGGGCATGGGCGGCGCCATGGACCTCGTGGCGGGTGTATCGAAGGTTATTGTCATTATGGAGCACACCGCTAAGAAATCAGACGGCAGCATGGACTACAAAATTGTGAAGGAATGCAGTCTGCCGCTTACAGGCGTTGGGGTGGTTGACATGATTATTACCAACCTGGGTGTCTTCGAGGTGCAACGTCATGGGCTTGCTGTACTCGAGATGGCCCCTGGTGTTACCCAGGAAATCATTCGCGAGCAGACAGCCTGTCCGCTTCATTTTTAATTCATGGTCTGGGGTCTGTGTGTCTAAGTTTGTCTTCGTAACGGGTGGTGTTGTTTCTTCCCTTGGAAAGGGCATTGCCTCGGCTTCCGTTGGCGCGCTTTTAGAGTCACGTGGGCTAAAGGTCACCATTATTAAAATGGACCCCTATCTCAACGTAGACCCAGGCACCATGAGCCCCTTTCAGCACGGTGAGGTGTTCGTCACGGAAGATGGCGCCGAAACCGACCTTGACCTTGGGCACTACGAGCGCTTTCTTGATGCCCGTATGCGCAAGCTTAATAACTTCACCACCGGCCAAATTTACGACGGGGTTCTTCGCAAGGAGCGAAGGGGCGAGTACCTTGGTAAGACCGTTCAGGTCATTCCGCACATCACAAACGAGATTCAAGACTTCATTCTTCGCGGTGCGCGGGCAGGAACAAGCGAGGAGGTCGATATTGCGATTGTCGAAGTGGGCGGCACGGTTGGTGATATTGAATCGTTACCGTTTCTTGAGGCCATTCGTCAGCTCAGCATTCGGCAGGGCCGCTCAAGCAGCTGCTTTATTCATCTCACCCTGGTGCCCTACATTCCTTCGGCAGGCGAGCTTAAAACCAAGCCCACCCAGCATTCGGTGCAGAAGTTGCGTGAAATTGGTATTAGCCCGCACCTGCTGCTTTGCCGAGCCGATCGTGCCCTTCCTGAAGATGAGCGCGACAAGATTTCTCTGTTTTCGAATGTGCCCCCCGAGGCGGTCATTTCTGTAGCCGATGTCGACAGCATCTACCGCATTCCCCGAATGCTCTGGGAGCAGGCGGTTGATCAGCAAATTCTTGACACCCTTGCCATGCCCTCAAGGCCTCCGGCTAACCTGAATGTCTGGGACGATCTGGTTCAAAGGCTTGAGAACCCACAGGCAACCGTGCGAGTGGCCATGGTGGGCAAATATGTTGACCTTACCGAGTCCTACAAGTCGCTTACCGAAGCGCTTGTTCATGCGGGCCTGCACACCCGGTCGCGCGTTCAAATCGATTACATCGACTCCGAAGAACTCGAGCTGCACGGCGTGGACATGCTGGCGGCCTACCAGGCTATTTTAGTGCCAGGTGGCTTTGGGCGACGGGGGGTTGAAGGAAAGATTCTTGCCATTCGCTATGCCCGCGAACGAAAAATTCCCTACCTGGGCATCTGCCTAGGCCTGCAGCTTGCAGTTGTCGAGTTTGCTCGCCATGTGGCGAGCTTGAGTCAGGCCAATTCCACCGAGTTTGTGCCTACAACGCCTGAGCCAGTTATTGCGCTGATTACCGAATGGACCGCAGCCGATGGAAGCATTCAGAGTCGAACCGAGAAGTCCGACCTTGGAGGCTCCATGCGGCTTGGGGCTCAGCGCTGCCCGGTGCAGCCAGGTACCCGCGCCCATGCCATTTACGGCGCAGAGGTCAATGAGCGCCATCGTCACCGTTACGAGGTGAATAACCTGTTTAAAGATCAGCTTAAAAAGGCGGGTCTTGTCATTAGCTCGGAGACGCCAAAAGAGTCTCTGGTTGAGATGATTGAACTGCCTTTGTCTTCTCATCCGTGGTTTATGGCGGTGCAGTTTCACCCTGAGTTCACCTCCACCCCGAAGAAAGGCCACCCGCTTTTTATCTCCTACATTCAGGCTGCCCTTCATCAGTTAAAGGAAATTGCCTAATGGCCGGTTTCCCCACCATTGAATTGGCAGGCTTTAAGGCGGGGCTTGGTCAGCCTTTCTTTCTTATTGCGGGCCCCTGCGTTGTGGAGTCCGAGGCGCTGCAAATGGAGACAGCCGGCAGGCTTCAAGAAATCTGCGCCGAGCTTGGCATTGCATTTATTTTTAAATCAAGCTACGACAAGGCTAACCGTTCCTCAGGTTCGTCGTTTCGTGGGCTTGGTCGCGATCAGGGCTTGGCCATTTTGCAGTCGGTTCGCAAGGCTCTCAATGTACCCGTGTTAACCGATGTCCATACCGAGCACGAGGTAGCCGAGGTTGCCCAGGTTGTCGATGTGCTTCAGACGCCTGCCTTTTTATGCCGGCAGACCGATTTTATTCGTGCGGTCGCGCAAAGCGGCAGGCCTGTGAATATTAAGAAGGGCCAGTTCTTAGCACCTCAAGACATGATTCAGGTCATGGCCAAGGCCAAGGCTGCAGCCCGTGAGGCGGGTCTGTCGGAAGATCGATTCATGGCCTGCGAGCGCGGGACCAGTTTTGGCTACAACAATTTAGTCAGTGATATGCGCAGCCTTGCCATCATGCGCCAGACCGACTGCCCCGTGGTCTTTGATGCCACGCATTCGGTACAACTGCCTGGCGGGCAGGGCACAAGCAGTGGTGGGCAGCGCGAGTTTGTTCCTGTGCTTGCGCGAGCGGCCATTGCCGTTGGCGTTGCGGGCCTTTTTATGGAGACCCATCCGAATCCCGAGAAGGCCTTGTCCGATGGGCCGAACGCCGTGCCGCTTGCAAAAATGAAGGGTCTTCTTGAGCAGCTGGTGGCCCTTGATCGCGTGACGAAATCCTCCGCCTTCTTGGAGCATGACTTCTAAAGGATTTTGAGTTCTCGCCAAGTCTGGAGTCTGGGCATGTGGCGCATAAGCAATTAAAAATCAGGGGAGAAAGAAATGGCAGCAATTGTTGATCTGGTGGGCCGAGAGATTCTCGATAGCCGCGGCAATCCCACCGTGGAATGCGATGTTCTGCTTGAGACGGGTGTGATGGGACGGGCCTCGGTGCCAAGTGGTGCATCCACCGGAAGTCGCGAGGCGGTTGAGCGCCGCGATGGCGACGCAACGCGCTACCTTGGTAAGGGCGTGCGTAAGGCCGTTGAGGCCCTAGGCACCGAAATTGCTGAAGCCCTTATGGGGCTTGATGTCTCCGAGCAGGCCTTTATTGATAAGACCCTAATTGAGCTTGATGGCACCGAGAATAAATCCAGGCTCGGGGCAAACGCAATTCTGGCCGCCTCCATGGCGGTCTCTAAGGCCGCCGCCGACCAGGCAGGCCTGCCGCTTTATCGCTACTTTGGGGGTTCGGGCCCCATGGCCTTGCCCGTTCCCATGATGAATGTAGTCAATGGTGGCGCCCATGCGAACAACAACCTCGACCTCCAGGAACTCATGATCATTCCGGTGGGTGCGCCGTCCTTTCGTGAGGCCCTGCGCTATGGCGCCGAGGTCTTCCATGCCCTTAAGAAGATTCTTCACGACCAAGGCCTGTCGGTTGCGGTGGGCGATGAGGGCGGCTTTGCGCCAAGCGTCAAAAGCCACGAGGCCGCTATTCAAATGATTCTTCAGGCCATCGAGAAGGCGGGCTACGAGCCGGGGCGTGAAATTGCCCTGGGGCTCGACTGCGCCAGTTCCGAGTTTTATAAAGACGGCAAGTACCACCTTAAGGGCGAAGGCCTTACGCTTTCGGCGCAAGGCTTTGTCGATCTGCTTGAGACCTGGTGCGACAAGTACCCCATTCTCTCTATTGAAGACGGCTGCGCCGAGGACGACTGGGATGGATGGACCTTGTTAACCAAGGCCCTTGGTCAGAAGGTTCAGCTTGTGGGCGACGATCTTTTCGTTACGAACACGAAGATTCTGTCCGAGGGAATTAGAAGGGGGGTTGCGAACTCTATTCTTATAAAGATTAATCAAATTGGAACGCTCTCCGAAACCTTTGCTGCCATTGAGATGGCAAAGACGGCGCGTTACACGGCAGTTGTGTCTCACCGCTCGGGCGAGACCGAAGACAGCACCATTGCCGACCTTGCAGTGGGCACCAATGCCCTGCAAATAAAGACGGGGTCTTTGTCGCGATCAGACCGTATGGCCAAGTACAACCAATTGCTGCGAATTGAAGAAGATCTTGCGGGGTCGGGCCGTTACCCAGGGCTTGCAGCTTTCTATCAGCTCAATCCTGGTCGACTTGCCAGTTTCGGGGCATAATTCGGGCATGTTTGCAGCGGCTCAGCAAAGGCTTCCCTCGGTACGCACCTGGCTTATTGTTGGCCTGGCCAGTCTTCAGCTTCCTCTGTGGTTTGGTGACGGCGGCTGGCTCGAGGTCTGGCGCATGGAGCGTCAGGTTCAAAACCTTGCCGTTGAACTTATTGACACAGAGCATCGCATTACCGAACTTCAGGCCGAACTGAAAGATCTTCGCCATGGGTTCGTAACCGCCGAGGAACGGGCTCGGTTCGAGCTTGGCCTGCTTAAGCCTGGCGAGACATTCCTTCAGTACCATCCAGAGCGATAAGCTCGGTCTTAAAAAGTTTCGCCCGATCAACATAGCCGGCTGCAGCCTGGCGAATCATTTCAATTTCTTCGGGCTTTAATGGGCGAACCACCTTGGCAGGTGAGCCAAGCACCATGCTGCCCTCGGGTATTACTGTATTGCCAGTTACAAGGGCGCCCGCCCCAATAATGCAGTGCCTGCCTACCTGAGCCCCGTTTAAAAGAATGGCCTGCATGCCAATAAGCGATTCGTCGCCAATGGTGCAGCCGTGCAGCATGGCCTGATGTCCAACCGTCACCCGTTTGCCAATGGTTAAGGGGTGACCGGTGTCTGTGTGCAGAACCGAGCCCTCTTGAATATTGGAGCCCTCACCAAGAACGATAAGGTCGTTGTCGCCTCTTAGGCTGACGTTAAACCAGATGCTGCTGTTTTCTTGCAGCTCCACCTTGCCAACCACGATTGCGCCGGGGGCAACGAAGACGGAGGGGTGCACTTGAGGACGGTCTTGACCAAGCTGAAATAAAGGCATGGCAGGTATTTTCGTAATAAGAATGAAATTTCACGGACAATAGAACCATGGTGCCACAAGACATTAATGTTGACCTTCATATGCACTCCACCGCATCCGATGGCGTGGTGGGGCCTTGCGAGCTGGTCGAACGCGGGCTTGCCAATGGACTTCAGCTTATGGCGCTGACCGACCATGACACCATTGATGGGCTTGCTCAGGCTCGGCAGGCCGCCATGGACTCTCGGGTTGGGTTTTTAAATGGTGTTGAAATTTCGGTGAGCTGGGGCGGTGAAACCCTGCATCTGGTGGGTCTTGGCTTTGACCCCAGTCATGGGCCTTTGGCCTCCAACCTTCAGCAGCTGCAGGTTAGTCGCCGCGAGCGGGCTAAGGATATGGATGCGGGCCTTCAGGCCCATGGGCTGCCGTCGGTGCTTAATGAGGCCATGGCCTATGCGGGCAACCCTAATCTCATTGGACGCACGCATTTCGCTCGGGCTTTGGTGGCGCGTGGTGTCTGCCACCATATTCAAGAGGTCTTTGACAGGTTTCTTACCCCGGGTAAGCCCGGCTATGTGCCCCATCAGTGGGCAAGCCTCTCGCAGGCGTTGGGCTGGATTCACGACTCAGGAGGCCTATCGGTTCTCGCCCATCCTGCACGCTACAAGCTTACCGACACCGCTCGCTGGGCCCTCTTGCAAGAGTTTATGGCACTTGGAGGCGGGGCCATTGAGGTCTCGACCGGCAGTCATAGCCATACCGATACCCAGCGTTACCGGCAGATCTCGGTGGAACTGGGGCTCAAGGCATCGCGAGGCAGCGATTTTCACAGTCCCACCGAAAGCCGTTGCGATGTCGGTGCTGCTCCCGTTCTGCCCGACGGCTGTGATCCGGTCTGGTCGGGCTGGCCGGTTGATAAGCTTTGCGGGTTGCGCTGGTAGAATAAGGCTCTATGTATCCCCAACGCGTCCTTTCGGGCATGCGTCCAACCGGCGCTTTGCATCTTGGTCACTACCATGGGGTGCTCAAGAACTGGGTTCGCCTTCAGTCCGAGTACGAGTGCCTGTTTTTCGTTGCCGATTGGCATGCTCTAACAACCCATTACGACAGCCCTCAAATTGTTGGAGAGAACGTCTGGCAGATGGTGATCGACTGGCTTGCAGCCGGTATCGACCCCAATCAGGTCACGCTCTTTATTCAGTCGCGGGTGCCCGAACATGCGGAACTGCACCTTTTGCTCTCCATGTGCACACCACTTGGCTGGCTTGAGCGAGTGCCTACTTATAAAGATCAGCAAGAACGTCTGTCCGAAAAAGATCTCTCAACCTATGGCTTTCTGGGTTACCCCCTGCTTCAGTCGGCTGACATTCTTATCTATCGAGCCGGGCATGTTCCTGTGGGCGAAGACCAGGTGCCTCATGTTGAACTCACCCGTGAGGTTGCGCGTCGTTTTAACCACCTTTATGGTCGCGAGCCCGATTTTGAGCTTAAGGCCGAAGAGGCCGTAAAGAAGCTTGGCTCCAAACGTGCTCGGCTTGTTCGCGAGCTTCGAACCCGATTCCAAGAGCAGGGCGACGAGCCTGCACTCGAGCAGGCCAAGGCCGTACTACAAGAGGCCCAGAACCTCACCATGGATGACCGTGAACTGCTGTTTGGTTATCTGGAAGGCGCTCGGCGCCTTATTCTTGTTGAGCCCCAGGCACTTCTCACTGAGGCTTCCCGGCTTACCGGGCTTGATGGTCAGAAGATGAGCAAAAGCTACAACAACACCATTGGCCTGCGTGAGGACACCGATTCCGTGGTGAAGAAAATTCGAACCATGCCAACCGACCCCGCCAGGGTAAGACGGTCCGACCCTGGCAACCCCGAGAACTGCCCTGTATGGACGCTTCACAACGTTTACACCAGCGACGAGCAGCGCAGCTGGGCCGACCAGGGCTGCCGTTCAGCGGGCATTGGCTGCCTTGAATGCAAGCAGCCCGTTATTGATGCCGTTTTAGCCGAGCAGGCCGTTTTCAATGAACGAGCAAGGCCCTACTTGGAAGAGCCCGACCTGGTTAAAAGTATTGTTGCCGATGGCTGCGAGAAGGCAAGAGATCTTGCCAAGCAGACCATGCGTGATGTGCGTGAGGCCATGGGCCTGAATTACTAATGCAAGCGGTGTAATAGGACGACCTTACCCATGACCTTTTCTGTTTCTGGAAGTCTGGTGGCCATTGTCACCCCCATGACCGAGGAGGGTCTGCTTGACCTTCCTGCCTACGAGGCGCTTATTCATTGGCACATGGAGCAGGGCACGGATGCCATTGTTGCGGTGGGCACAAGCGGAGAGTCACCCACGGTAAATGTTGAAGAGCACCTTCAGCTCATTGAGACCGCCGTTAAAACCGCAGCCGGTCGTATTCCCGTGATTGCGGGCACGGGGGCTAACTCAACCGCAGAGGCCGTTGAGCTTACCCAAGAGGCGCAGCGTCTTGGTGCCGATGCAAGCCTGCAGGTTGTGCCCTACTACAACAAACCCACACAAGCCGGGCTCTACGAACATTTTCGGGCCATTGCCGAATCCTGCGATCTGCCCATCATTCTTTACAACGTGCCGGGTCGAACCGTGGCCGACCTGCAGACCGAGACCACGGTAAGGCTTGCCCAAATTCCCAATGTTGTGGGTATTAAAGATGCCACTGGCAATCTTGAGCGCGGGCAGTGGCTTATTCGAGAACTGCCCGATGACTTTGCGGTGTACAGCGGGGACGATGCGACAGCGGTGGGGCTTATGCTTATGGGTGGCCGGGGCAATGTGTCGGTCACCGCCAATGTCATGCCCAAAGCCATGGCCGAGCTCTGTCGTCTTGCCATGGCCGGCCAGGCCCGCGAGGCTGCCGCTCTCAATCGTTGGCTGCTTCCGCTTCATCGCCTTATGTTTATCGAGCCCAATCCCGTGCCAGTGAAGTGG
This sequence comes from Burkholderiaceae bacterium, assembly GCA_018402635.1. GTDB lineage: Bacteria > Pseudomonadota > Gammaproteobacteria > Burkholderiales > Burkholderiaceae_A > Hahnella. The sequence continues at coordinate 75,359 of JAGYIP010000011.1, read as the reverse complement.
GCGCTGTGGCGAATGGCTAAAATTAAAGCGGGCATTCGTCTGCCTTTGGTTGGTCTTTCCGAGGCGCATCAGCGTGAGTTGGAATCTGTCTTGTTGTCACTGGGAGTCTGTTCATGAGTCAGTCTTTGCGTCGGCCTCTCGTAGTGGTGGCCCTTCTTTCTAGCCTTGGCGTTTTGGTAGGCTGCTCTGCCATCACGCGTGCCAACGACATCGATTACCAGTCGGCCCGGCCTGTTGATAAGCCACTTGAGGTCCCCCCCGATCTCATTGCGCCCTCGCGCGATGACCGTTTTTCTGTTCCCGCCTCGGGTTCTGCTAGTCGCTCACAGTTCGAACGTCAGCAGGGTTCGCGTCAGCAGGCAGCTGAAGCATCCGGTGTGCTGCCTGCCGTGTCGGGCATGGAGATTCGTCGTATTGGTGTGCAGACGGTCCTGGTGGTGAATCAGCCCGCTGAACGTCTTTGGCCCGTGGTTCGGCAGTTCTGGGTTGACTCGGGCTTTGCCATTGCGCAAGAAGACCCCGCCATTGGCTATTTGGAAACCGAATGGGCTGAAGATCGCTCGAAAATTCCAGAAGACTTTATTCGCAAGACCATCGGTCGGGTTTTCGACCGGGTCTATGACACAGGCCTGCGTGACATGTTCCGTATTCGCCTCGAGCGGCTTGGCCCTGAACAAACCGAAATCTCTCTGGTTCATCGAGGCCTTCAAGAGGTTATTAAAGGCGACGGTGGCACCCCCACCTGGACAAACAGAGCACCCGACCCTCAGCTCGAGGAGACCTTTCTTCGTCGCCTGATGGTGAAGCTTGGTGCTAACGAGGCTCAGGCAGCAGGCTTGGTGGCACAGGGTCAAAAGGCAGCGGCAGACTTTGCTCGAATGACCAACACCAACGGCCTGGGACTTATTCAGCTTGCTGAACCCTTCGATCGTGCCTGGCGGCGGGTTGGTGTAGCTATTGATCGTCTTGGCTTCTCGGTGGAAGACCGCGACCGATCGAAAGGTCTTTTCTATATTCGTTATCGTGACCCAACCCAAGAGCTGGCAGATAAGAAGGGTTTTTTCGGCCGAATCTTTGCCTCAAAGCCTGATGAGTCGGCCTTGGTTTATCAGGTTCAGGTTGTTGAGCAGACGGGTGCCTCCCAGGTTCGTGTTCTAAACCAAAAGGGTGATCCAACGAACGACCGTAACGCAAGGCAGCTTCTTTCGGTCTTATTCGATCAAGTGAAATAGCGGGCAGTGGCCTTAACCTCTTTCGCCCTTGTTTCGCTTTACCAGTCTTAGCAGTGGCAGCCAGGGCAATGCCCTGGTTGTTCAAACCCTGGATGCAACCTTTATGGTTGACTGCGGGCTTGGACTGCGCGATGTTGAAGAGCGGTTAAGCCGTCGTCAGTTAGCCCCTTGTGACCTCGATTTCATTTTGGTGACGCATGAACATGGCGACCATGTAGGCGGTGTGGCCAAGCTTGCAAGGGCGGCCGACTGCCCTGTGCTAGCAAGCCACGGAACGCTTGCGGCCATGGGGGCTGACCATTGGAAGAACGTCACAACCCATGCCCTTTGTCCCCATCGGCCCCTAGGCCTTCAAGGACTGCAGCTTAATCCAATTGTGGTGCCGCACGATGCCCGCGAGCCTATTGCGCTTGAGGTTGCATTTAAGGGTCGTCGCTTTGCGATGGTGACCGACCTTGGCTGCGCAACCTCGTATCTGCGTGAGCGTTTAAAGGGTCTGGATGCCTTAGTTCTAGAGTTTAACCACGACCGGGACATGCTTATGAATGGAACCTACCCAAGCAGTTTAAAGGCCCGTGTGGGCGGCTCTTCTGGCCATCTTTCAAATAAAGAGGCTGCAGATATTCTTTCTCAAGCCGCCTCTGATTCTTTGCAGGTTGTGGTTGCCGCTCATTTAAGCCAACAGAACAACTCGCCCGATCTGGTGGAGCCATTGCTCACCAGGCATCTTCCGGCCTCAACCCAGCGCTTTATTGCGAATCAAGACGAAGGTTTTGACTGGGTAGCCATTCAATAAAAAACCGAATAAGGCATTTATTCTTAAAATTGTGCGAAACAGCAAAATCTCAAAAAAGCACTTTGATCATAGCTAGTTTTTACCCTAAGAAAGACGCTAACTTCCTTTATTTTTTTCTAAATACTCAATAAATCCCGCCAAATATATTTTATAAAATATTTCTAGAATTGCAGCGTCAGAGGCTATTGCATTGCAACATTTTGAGTCAAGCCGGCGTCTCTCGGCCAGAATCTCCATGTATTGGGCTGTTCTCGATTCAAGGGCTGGGGGCAGGGTCGAAAGCGACATTAGTTCGCCGTTCACCGCGACACGGCTGCCTGCAATAAGAATGCGGCTTCCAAGACACAGCTGAATCTCACAGCCTTTTTGCAGATCGGCTCTGAAGCGGGCTAAGGTTTTTGCATTGGATTGGGGTGGGTTGAAATAGACCGAACTGGCCGGTTCGGACAGGCTGGCCACCACCTGGTCTTCCACCTGCTGACGTGTGGGAAGGCATGCCATGACCTGATCGGTCATGGTTTTTAAAAGCCTCGCTGGAATGCGGCTGGGCTTGTCGGTGGCCTGAAGCCAGGGGTCCTTCCAAGGGCTGTCAGACAGGCCGCTAAGGTGCGCCATGAAGCTCTCATCGGCGATCTCAAGCCGATTGGCGGCCCGAAAACCAACCGAGTAGGTGATGCAGTTCGTGCCTTGTGCCGTTCCACGGTGAGCAACGCCGGGAGGAAGGTACAGAAGGTCGCCTGGGTGCATGTCGTAGCTTGCCTCAGGCTTAAAGCGTTTGAGTATTTTCAAGTCAAGGCCGTCTTGAATATCGGGCTGAAATGCCTCAGCCACCTCCCAGCGTCGACAGCCATAGGCCTGAATGAGAAAGACATCGTAGGAATCCACATGGGCCCCAATGCCGCCCTGGTCGGAGGCAAGGCTGACCATCAGGTCATCAAGCCGGCAGCTGGGTATAAAGCGAAAGGTATCTAAGAAGGCCTCTGCGGCAGGCCATACGGTATTGGTCTGCTGAACTAAAACTGTCCAGCCGGGCGTCTTAAGACCTGGTAGCTGCCGGCGCCGAAAGGGGCCATGACGCAGCTCATAGCTTGCGTTGACAAAGCGCGACGACAGCCTCTCGTTAGCTGACAGCGCAAAGACATCGTCCTTATCAATGGGACGACTGCCTTTTGCCGCAAGCTGCCAACTGGGGAAGGCTCCCCGAACAACCAAGGGCTTCTTCTGCCAGTGGTCGCGCATGAAGCGCTCGGGCGTGAGCCCGCCCAGGCATTGAAGGGCTGTTTTACTGAAAGAGGCCAAGCTGCGGGGCACCGGAGTCTTTTTCTTGATTGGGGGAAGCCTGAGTTGCAGCGACCTTTCGTAATGCTGTTGTCTTGCCACCGGAGGCCGGCGTCTTGTGCTCTTCCTTCGCAGAGAGTGTCCTTACAAGGCCCTGGGGCTGAAACATGGCCTGCGCGGCGACTGCGTTCTGAATGACATCGGCAGAAAGTCCCGCAAGCTGCGCGACCTGAAGCCCAAAGCTCTTACTTGCCGGTCCGGGCTGAATCTGGTGAAGGAAGACCAGCTGATCGTTGTGCTCAACCGCGGAGACATGAAGGTTAACAACCTCAGGCCGTTCATTGGCCAAGGCGGTCAGTTCAAAATAATGGGTTGCAAAAAGACAGAGGCAGGCGTTTGTTTTGGCAAGCTCCTCGGCAATCGCCCAGGCAAGCGCAAGCCCATCGGAGGTGGAGGTGCCGCGGCCAATCTCATCCATAAGAACCAGGCTTTTCGGGCCAGCGCGGTTCAGTATTACGGCGGCCTCTGTCATTTCCACCATAAAGGTCGAACGACCTCCGGCCAGATCGTCGGCTGCACCAATGCGAGTAAAGATTCGGTCAATGCCACCAATACGGGCCTGGCGTGCAGGTAGAGGTGCCCCGATACGGGCAAGAATAACCAACAGGGCAGTCTGACGCATGAAGGTGGACTTGCCCCCCATGTTTGGTCCTGTAATAACAAAGAGTCGCTGCGCCGTGTTCATTCCAATGGAATTCGGCGTGTAGTCTGTAAGTCCCGTGGCAAGAACGGGGTGGCGGCCATCGAGAATTTCAATTTCAGCCTCGTTCGACAAGGCGGGCATCTGCCAGTCGTCGTTAACGATAAAGCTTGCAAGTGATTGAAAGACATCAATCTGCGCCAAGGCCTCGGCTGCGGCCTGAAGCGGTCGCACCGTGGGCTGAAGCCACTCAAGCAGCTCGTCATAAAGCTCGCGCTCGCGCGCCAAAGCACGCTCCTGGGCGCTCAGCGCCTTTTCTTCAAAGGCTTTGAGCTCTGGCGTAATAAATCGCTCAGCATTCTTTAAGGTCTGCCGACGCTGGTAATGGCTTGGAGCCTTCGTGGCCTGGCCTGCTGAAACCTCAATGAAGTAGCCGTGCACAGCGTTAAATCCAACCTTTAGTGTTGGAATGCCTGTGGCCGCCTTCTCACGGGCCTCAAGCTCAAGCAGGAACTGGTCGCTGTTCTGACGCAGCCCTCGTAGTTCATCCAACAGGCTGTCGAAGCCCTCACGAAAGACTCCACCGTCGCGAGCAAGGGCAGGCGGCTCATCCACAAGCCTTTTAAGAAGCTCTTCGGCGGCTGTCGTTAAGACGTGCTGATCAAGCGGGGCCGCAAGCGTTTCTAAAAGGGAGGTCGACGGTTGAAGTCTTTGTGCAATGGGCTGAAGGGCCTGGCACGACTGTGCAATAGCCATAAGCTCCCGAGGTCGCGACTGCTTTAAGGCCAGTCGGCTTGAGAGCCTTGCAAGGTCGGATGTTCCGCGAAGAAATGCACAGACGGTCTTGGTGGTCTCGAGTTGCTCGGCAAGCCAGGCGATGGCCTCTTGACGTGCGGCAAGCGCATGGTTGTCAAGAAGCGGGTTGGTAAGCCATTGACGAAGCTGCCGGCTTCCGGGGGTTGTCTGGCAACGGTCCATGACGCTTAAAAGTGTGGGGGTCTGGGCCTGAGCCTCTGAAAACAAAGGCGTTGTAATTTCAAGGGTGCGCCTTGCCACCGCGTCGATCTCAAGCGTCTGGTGGTTGCTCTGCCTGCGGGGCGCCTGAAGGTAGCGAAGGGGCTGGCCCAGACTGAGTTCTGCATATTGAATTAGCGCGGCCATGCAAGATAAGGCCTCCTGCGAAGCTTTATCGCCTGTGAGCTCAAAGCCCGCCAAGGAGGCAACCCCAAGGCGCTCTTTCAGCAGGGCCTCGCCCTGGTCCGCATCAAACTCCCAGTCGGGTCGTCGTCGTAGCGTTACTTTCAGAAGGTCTTGCAGGGCCTCGTTTTTTGTAGATGCCGATTCAGCCAGTAAGAGCTCCGCAGGCTGAAGGGCCTGAAGCATGGCCTCAAGCCAGGCCGCACAAGAAGGCTGCGTCTGCGCGGTGTAAGGGCAGAAATGGATGGACCCCGTTGAGACATCCAGCCAGGCAATGGCCTGCTCCGATGGCGCAATGGCGGCAAGCCATGCACTGTCTTTTTCTGGAAGAAGGCCCTGTTCATGCAGGGTGCCTGCGGTAATTACCCGAACCACCTTGCGTTCAACAGGCCCCTTGCTTGTAGCGGGGTCACCCACCTGCTCGCAGACCGCCACCGACTGGCCTGCCTGGATAAGCTTGACAAGGTAATTTTCGGCCGAGACCACCGGCACGCCTGCCATAACAACAGGCGAGCCTGCACTCTGCCCGCGCTGGGTGACGGTTATGCCAAGAATCTTTGCAGCCGCAAGGGCATCGTCGAAAAAGAGTTCGTAGAAGTCCCCCATGCGGTAAAACAAAAGGGCATCACGATGACTCGCCTTGATGCGCAGGTACTGCTGCATCATGGGAGTGTGGCTGCTTAGGTTCTCAGCCACCTGGTTCAGTGGCCAGCAGGCCTTAGGCGTTGGGCAAGGTCGGAGGCCGGAAGTTTGTAGCTCGACAACAAGTTAACCATTTGGGCAAAAACCTTGGGGCTACCGGCCACAATATTTTCAGCGAAAAGATAATCGGAGTCGCCCTGGAAGTTACCAACGAAGCCGCCCGCCTCGGTAATAAGCAAGGACCCGGCTGCGGCATCCCAGGGCATAAGACCAAGCTCGAAAAAGGCGTCGTAGCGTCCAGCGGCAACATAGGCAAGATCGATGGCTGCCGCTCCAGGTCTGCGAAGGCCTGCGGCCTTGCTACTAATTTCCTTAAACATGGCCAGGTAAGCGTCCATGTGTTCAAGCCGCTTAAACGGGAACCCTGTGCCAATAAGGGCGCCTTCAATGCGGTCTTGGCGCGAGACACGCAGGCGTCGGTCGTTAAGAAAGGCGCCCTTGCCTTTGGATGCAATAAAGAGGTCATTGCGGCTTGGGTCAAAGACAACCGCCTGGGTAATCTGGCCTTTATGCATCAATGCAATGGAGACCGCATAAACCGGCATGCCGTGGATGAAGTTTGTGGTGCCATCGAGGGGGTCAATGACCCAGATGAATTCAGGCGGGTTGTCCTGATTAACCTCGCCTGTTGCACCAGTGGTAAGTCCCGATTCTTCGCCAAGAAAGCCGTGGTTGGGAAAGGACTGTGCAAGCGTCTCAATAATGACCCTCTCACAGGCTTCATCCACTTCCGTGACAAAATCGTTTTCGTCTTTTTGACTAATTCGAACACGGTCGATGTCAAGGCTTGCGCGATTAATTAACGTGCCAGCCTTGCGTGCGGCTTTCACCGCAATATTGAGCATTGGATGCATAAGAGTGAATTTTCAAAGAGCAACACCTAGTGTAGAGCAAGGCCAAGATCCCCCAAGTCTTCAGGCCGTCTTGGCGCGTGTGCACTGGGTATTGGTGAGCCCAAGTCATCCGGGTAATGTGGGCGCAACGGCTCGGGCGCTCAAGGTCACCGGATTTCATCAGCTCTGGCAGGTGGACAGTAACCAGGCCCTGGCGGCTCAGCGGCTGCTCGACCCTCAGGCCATAGCCATGGCCTCGGGTGCTGATGACCTTCTTCAAAAGGCTCACCATGCCCAGAGCCTGGATCAGGCCTTGCAGCCCTGCCTGCTTAGCCTTGCCTTTACGGCCAGGCCGCGCGAGTTTGAGCCTCCTAGGCGCTCCTTGCAGCAAGGGCTTAAAGAGGCCTTGGACCTCTTGCGCCTGTACCCTGAGGCCCCGGTGGCCATGGTCTTTGGTGCCGAGCGTGCAGGCCTTACCAACGACGAACTCATGAGCTGCAGCCGGGTCTGTGGCCTGTCGGTGAACCCTGGTTTTGGCTCGCTTAACCTCTCGCAGGCGGTGCAGGTAGTGGCCTATTTTCTAAGGCATCTGGTCATGCAACAAGGCCTTGACGAGCTGGCGAAGGGGCAGGGAGAGGGGCAGGGACAGGGGCCGGGGCAGGGGCCTTCTGTGTCTGGCTCACCACCAGCGCTTGCGCCAGCGGCCTCGGTTCAGGCGCTCTACAGCACACTGCAGCAGCTGGCCCTGGTCTCGGGCTATTTAGATCCCAAGGAGCCGGGTCGTTTTCGTGACCGTCTGCAAAGGCTCGCCTCACGCACCCAACTGCTTGAGGACGAGGCGCAGCTTCTCCATGGGCTAAGCCGGGAGATTCTGAAGCGTCTTGGCTGAATACGGTAGGCTTGCACCCCATGCTCTCAACATTTTTTGAAGATCTCGATACGGTTCTTGAAAAAGACCCCGCCGCGCGCAACCGGTTTGAAGTGGCAACCTGCTATCCAGGGCTGCATGCCGTCTGGTTTCACCGCCTCGCCCATGGGCTCTGGCAGTCGAACTGGGGGCCTTTGCGTTGGCTGGCACGCTTTACCAGCCTTATTGCGCGTTGGCTGACCGGCATTGAAATTCATCCCGGTGCGCGGCTTGGGCGGCGTGTATTCATCGACCATGGGCTCGGCGTTGTCATTGGTGAGACGGCCGAGGTTGGCGATGACTGCACCATCTATCAGGGGGTCACGCTTGGGGGCACAGCCCTAGAGCGCGGGTCTAAACGCCATCCCACGCTTGAGGCGGGTGTTGTTATTGGGGCTGGTGCAAAAGTGCTTGGCCCCTTCACGGTGGGCGAGGGTGCCAAGGTGGGCTCCAACGCCGTGGTTGTGAAGGCTGTTCCCAAGGGTGCCACGGTTGTGGGCATTCCCGCGCGGCTCGCAAGCGACGAGTTTGCGAAAGACAGCGCCCCGGGGGACCACGAGAGCTTTGCGGCCTACGGCCTTAGCTCGGGGGTTCAAGACCCTCTCGATATTCTGATGCATCAGATGATGGAGGAGCTGAAGTCGCAACGCGCCGTTATTGAAGAGCTTCAAGACCAGCTTACGAAGTCGCAGCAGGACAAGCCCTCGGAGGCTACGAAACCTTAATAAGTTCAGGGCCTGCGCCAGTTAGCCGCAGAAAGCCCCCCGCGAAGCCAGCTGAATCATAGCCCGCATACTTCTCTTGGTTCGGCCTTGCATACCAGTCGGGAATGACCCAGCGCATCAAGCCCTCGGCCATTGGGTAACTGCCCGGCCGGTGGGTATGACCATGAATAAGGCCAAGGCACTCATGGTGACGAACGCGTCGCAGGCATTCATCCCGATTCACATCCATAATTTCCTCTGCCTTCATTGCCTTGGCTGCCTGACTTTTCTCGCGCAGCGTCGTTGCAAACTCCGCTCGGCTTGCCAGCGAGGTTGCAAGAAACTCGGCCTGCCATGAAGGGCTTAAGAGTCGGCTGCGAAGGTCTTGGTGTGGTCGATCATCAATGCAGAGATGGTCACCATGACAGAGCAGCCAGCGGCGTCCTGCAAACTGCAAAAGGCATTCTTGGGCAATGGGTCTGAGGCCCGAGCGTTTAAAAAAATTCGGGCCAATTAAAAAATCGCGGTTACCTGCCATGAAGTAGGCGGCCCCTTCGGCCTCTGTAAAAGCCTTTAGCTTTTGGCAGACTGCCCTTGCTGCACGCACCGTTTCTGGAAACAAACGGTCTTGCTCCAGCAGATCATCGCCAATCCAGGCATTAAAAAGGTCACCAAGAATAAAGACGGTCTTGCTTGAGGCAAGGGCCTTGTCAAGCCAGGCAAGGAAGGGCTCTGTTAGTAAGGGGCATTCCTCACCGAGATGAACATCCGAAAAGAATAGAGGCTCGCTTGCACCATCAAGCACAAGCGAGTTCAGTGGTCTCACTTCACAACAGAGGCCGACTCTATAACGACCGCCTCAACAGGAACATTCTCATGAAAGCCTTTGGTTGCGGTTTTCACAGCGCGAATCTTATCGACGACGTCTTTACCCTCAACAACCTCAGCAAAGACGGCGTAGCCCCAGCCGCGCGGGTTAGGTGCCGTGTGGTCAAGAAAGTCGTTGTCTGCCACGTTAATGAAGAACTGAGCGGTGGCCGAATGTGGGTCGCCGGTGCGGGCCATAGCCACCGTGTAGGCCTTGTTCTTCAAGCCGTTGTTGGCCTCGTTTTCAATAGGCTCTTTCACGTTCTTTTGATCCATTGCCAGATCAAAGCCCCCGCCTTGAATCATGAATCCGTTAATGACTCGATGAAAGATGGTGCCGTTGAAGTGCCCGTCGTTCACGTAGCTTAGGAAGTTGGCCACCGTCTTCGGGGCCTTTTCTTCATTGAGTTGCAGCTTAATGCTGCCCATCGAGGTTTTGAGTTCAACCATGGGTTTTGCCTTTCGTGAGCTTGTTTGAAATTTCGCAACAGGAAGAAAGCCTTCCCTTGTCTGTGGTGGAGGTTCGTCGTAACGAACAGGCGCTTGATCGACGGCAGGAGTTGAGGGCCGGCCTAGCCGTGCCGAGGGAATATTCAATAAGTGATCGCGCTTGGGTTCAAGAAAGGCCGATGCCCCTTGCGCCTTTGCCCCTGCCTCGTAGGCCCTTAGGGCTAGCTGAACATAAAGGTCGCCCAGGTTTTCATGGGCTAGGCCGTAGTCGGGGCGATTCACAATGGCGCGTTCAAGGGCTTCTTGCGCTCGCTCGGGCTGGCCTAGGCGTAAGTAAAGCACGGCAAGGTTGTTGTAGGGCTCTGCCAGTTCAGGAAACTCATCAACCAAAGACTCAAAGGCTGCAATGGCCTTTTCTGGAGACTGCATGTCGGCAAGCACCATGGCCTCAAGAAAGCGCCACTGAGGGTCGCGCGGGTTATTTTCAAGGCCCTTTTCAATCAAGGGCCGTGCACGGTCGAACTGTCGAAGCTCAATAAGGTCAGTTGCCTCGCGGATGGACTGCGAAAGCAAGGGAGCCTGCTCGGTTGGAAGGTTAATGGCCTGGGCAAAGCTTGGGCTGTTGCCAAGCAAGCCTGCTGTGAACACGGCCGCCGAACCCAAGGCAAAGAGCGCCAAGGCAAGCCCACGAACTTGTTTGGCAATCGGCCATTGCCCCTTGTTTTTCGTCTGTTTAAACAACATGCAGCCTGCCTCCTTGATCAAGCGAGCCTTGTTATTGAATTTGATTTCGCAATAGGCCCTAGAATGCCAGAAGTTTTAAAGAAGATCTGACCCTTGAAAATCTACAACTCCTTAACGCGCTCCAAGGAGCCGCTTGTTCCTATTGAGCCTGGGCATGTTCGCTTGTATGTCTGTGGCCTTACTGTGTACGACTTTTGCCATATTGGCCATGCGCGTGTGCTGGTTGTTTTTGACATGGTGCGCCGCTGGCTTGAGGCCTTTGGTTACAAGGTCACCTATGTTCGTAACATCACCGACATCGACGACAAGATTATTCGTCGAGCGGTTGAAAACAACGAGCCCATTAGCGCACTTACCCAGCGAATGATTCAGGCCACCGACGAAGACGCCCACGCGCTTGGTGTGCTGCCCCCGCATCACGAGCCGCGTGCCACACAGTTTGTGCCAGAAATGCTCGAGCTTATTCAAAGGCTCCAGGCCAATGGCCATGCCTACCAAGATCTCGACAGCTCGGGCCAGCCTGGTGATGTGCACTATTCCGTGCGCAGTTTCCCTGGCTACGGCAGGCTCTCGGGCAAGTCGGTGGACGAGCTTCGAGCAGGCGAGCGGGTTGCCGTTGCCGAAGGCAAGCGCGACCCTCTGGACTTTGTACTCTGGAAGCGCGCCAAGCCCGAAGAGCCCAAAGAGGCCGTCTGGTCTTCGCCCTACGGGCTTGGACGACCAGGCTGGCATATAGAGTGCTCGGCCATGAGCTGCAGCCTTCTGGGCAAGCAGTTCGACATTCATGGCGGTGGGGCCGACCTGCAGTTCCCCCATCATGAAAATGAAATTGCCCAGTCCGAAGGCGCCTACCGACAAGAAACGGGCAAACCCTTTGTCAACATCTGGATGCACAACGGGTTTGTCAATATTGACAATGAAAAGATGTCGAAGTCCCTGGGCAACTTCTTCACAGTGCGCGATGTGCTGGCCCATGTGGATGCCGAGGTGGTTCGCTTCTTTATTCTAAAAACGCAATACCGCAGCCCTATTAATTACTCCGATGTAGCGCTGCAAGAGGCACGCGCTGGGCTGCACCGGCTTTACACGGCCTTGCAATTGGCGGGTGTGGATTCAGCGCTTGAAGAAGGCTCGCAACACAAGCAAAACCTCGTAGCCAAGGCGCTCGCCTCAGACCATCCCCAGGCCTTAGCCTTTTGCCAGGCCATGCAGGACGACTTCAATACCCCCGAGGCCATTGCTGCGCTCTTTGGTATTGCATCTGAACTAAACCGCCAGGCGAGTCTTGAACTTGGCGAGCTTCTTAGGGGATTGGCGTCGGTCGTGGGCCTATTGCTTCGGGCCCCCGAAGATGCCAAGAAGGCGGCAGGCCGGCAGGCCATGCAGGGCTTAAGCGACGAGGGTATTGAACAAAAGCTGCAGCAACGCCTTGAAGCCAAAAAGGCCAAAGACTTTGCTCGGGCTGATGCCATTCGCGATGAACTGGTGACGCAGGGCATTGTGGTGGAAGATGGCCCGACGGGTAGTCGCTGGCGAAGGGCATAGCCTGGCTCGTTGAGCCTCAATTTAGAGGACAATAGGGGCATGACAAAACCGACGTTTTTAGATTTTGAAAAGGCCGTGGCAGATCTGGAATCAAAGATTCAGGAGCTGCAGTTCACCCAGGCCGACGGTGCAGTCGATATCTCTGAGGAAATTCAAAAGCTTCGTGAGAAGGCTGATATTCAAATTAAAGAGCTCTACGCGCAGCTCTCCTCCTGGCAAATTTCACAGGTTGCGCGCCATCCCCAGCGGCCCTACACGCTCGATTACATCGAAAAGGCCTTCACAGACTTCAAAGAGCTTCATGGCGACCGAGGCTTTGCAGACGACCCCGCCATTGTTGGAGGGCTTGCCAGGCTTGAAGGCCGTTCGGTGATGGTTATTGGCCACCAAAAGGGCCGCGATCTTAAAGAGCGCACGTATCGTAATTTTGGAATGCCAAGGCCCGAGGGCTATCGCAAGGCCGAGCGCCTCATGAAGCTTGCAGAGCGCTTTAGCCTTCCTGTTATTACGCTCATTGATACCCCGGGGGCCTACCCTGGTATTGGGGCTGAAGAGCGTGGGCAGAGCGAGGCCATTGGCCGAAACTTGTTTGTTATGGCGGGGCTGCGCGTTCCCATTGTGGCCGCTGTCATTGGGGAGGGGGGGTCCGGTGGCGCGCTTGCCATTGCCGTTGCCGATCACCTGGTCATGATGCAGTACGCCACCTATTCCGTTATTTCGCCTGAAGGCTGCGCGTCCATTCTCTGGAAGCGCGCCGACAAGGCCGCCGATGCGGCAGAGGCCCTTGGCGTAACGGCGCCAAAGCTTAAGTCTCTGGGCCTTGTTGATAAGGTGGTCAACGAGCCTTTAGGCGGTGCCCATCGGTCGCCTTCAAAGGCCGCCGATGCCTTGAAGAAGGCCTTGCTCGACGGCCTTGCCCAGGTTGAGGGGCTTGATGCAGATGCCCTGGTTGCCAGGCGCCAGCAGCGCGTGCGCGCCTATGGACGAGTCAAGCAGCCTGCAGTAAAGGCCTAAGCCTTAGGTCTGCGGGCTAAGGGCTTGGCTAGAACGCGCGACCTCATGGGGTTAATGCCTTGATACCCAGTGGGCAGGTGGGGGCTGATGGCAAGACCCCAAGGCGCCGCGCCGCGGTAAGTCATTCGGTTATTGAAGCCCTTACGGGCACGGGCACGGGCACGGGCTCAGCCTCAGCCCCAGCTTTTAAGGCCGCAGACCTTTCCAAGCGCAGCCTTTTCATTGGTTTCTCAGGCGGGCTTGACTCCTCGGTGCTCACCCATGCCCTCCTTCAGGTTATGCGCCCGTTGGGTGGCCGGCTAATGGCGGTCCATGTGAATCATCGATTGCAGCCAGCCGCCATGCAGTTTGAGCGCCATTGCCGTGAAATGGCCAGACTCTGGAAAGTCGCCCTTACGGTGAAACGCCCCGCCCAGATTCAAGGCCAGGCAAGCCAGCTCGGGCTTGAGGCAAGCGCAAGGCTGCGTCGTTACGCCGCCTTTGAGCAGGTTATGGGCCTTAAGGCAGCATCGCGGCGAGCAGAAGAACCCGGGTTAGCCAAGCCGCCTGCCTTACCTTACGACCCGGACAGCTCGAACTGGCCTGTGCTGGTGCTTGCCCATCATGCCAACGACCAGGTCGAGACGGCGCTTTTGCAGTGGATGCGGGGCGCGGGTCTTGAGGGCCTATCGGCCATGCCTGTGCTTAGCCAGCGAGAGGGCTACATTCTGTGGCGCCCGCTTCTGTCGCTTACCCGCAGCACGCTTGAAGACTATGCACGCAGCTGCAAGCTTCCTTTTATTGAAGATCCCAGCAATGCCCTGCTTGATCAAGACAGAAACAGGCTGCGCCAGCAGGTCTTTCCCGTACTGCGTGCTATGCGACCCGGGGCCGTGGCTGCCATGACCCGCAGCCTGCAGCATCTTCAGCAGGCCCGTCTGCTGCTTGAGCAGCTTGATCAGGACGATCTCGCAGGCTGTATCGAGCCCCAAGGGCTTAGCCTTACTGCCTTACTACGCCTACCGGCGGCACGGCAGACACGAACATTTCGGGCCTGGCTGGTTGGCCATCAAAAAGTACCGGGTGCAGCCATGCCACCGGCTCGTAGGCTTGAAGAATTTCTTCGTCAACTGCGGACCGCTCGGGCTGGCCGTCGCCCTTTACTTGCGGTGACGGCCCCTTCCACTGGAGGCGGCCCGTCGTTTCGGGTAAGGTTGCGAGCTGGATTTCTTACGGTTGAATGGGTGTAGAAAAGTTTATGGCGCTTATTGTTCATAAGTACGGCGGCACGAGCATGGGCTCGACCGAGCGCATTCAGAATGTTGCCCGGCGTGTCGCCAAGTGGCACAGGGCTGGCCATCGTATGGTGGTGGTCCCTTCTGCCATGAGTGGTGAAACAAACCGCCTCCTGGGGCTTGCTAAAGAAATCACCGAGACCCCCGATCCCCGTGAGCTCGATCAGATTGCGGCCACGGGTGAGCAGGTGTCGGTTGGTCTACTGGCCTTGGCCTTGCAAAAGCAGGGTGTGAAGGCTCGCAGCTACACAGGCTGGCAGGTTCCGGTGCGAACCAATAGCGCCTACACCAAGGCGCGTATTGAATCCATTGATGATCAAAGGGTGCTTGAAGATCTCGATAGCGGCCATGTTGTTGTTATTACTGGTTTTCAGGGCCTTGATGATCAGGGGTCGGTCACCACGCTTGGTCGAGGTGGCTCAGACACATCGGCTGTGGCTATTGCCGCGGCGTTGAAGGCAGAAGAGTGTCTTATTTACACCGATGTGGATGGTGTCTACACCACCGACCCGCGGGTCGAGCCCGAGGCCAGGCGCCTGGCAAAAATTACCTTTGAAGAAATGCTTGAAATGGCAAGCCTGGGCTCTAAGGTGCTGCAGATTCGATCGGTGGAATTTGCAGGCAAGTACCGTGTGAAGACCCGTGTGCTTTCTAGCCTCACCGACCCCGAGATCAACCTGGAACAAGAGGCGCAGTCGGGCACCCTAATTACCTACGAGGACGATGAAACAATGGAACAGGCTGTTATTTCTGGAATTGCCTTTAACCGCGACGAGGCCAAAATTACGGTGGCCGGCGTGCCCGACAGGCCTGGCATCGCCTCGAAAATTTTAGGCCCTGTTGCCGCAGCGAACATTGATGTCGACATGATTATTCAAAATGCCAGCCACGACGGCATGACCGACTTCTCGTTTACTGTTCATCGCAACGAGCTGCAAAAGGCGCTTGCCGTTCTAAGCGACAAGGTTCAGCCTGAAATTCAGGCGCGTGATATTTCAAGCGATGGCCAGATCTGTAAGGTGTCTGTGGTGGGCATTGGTATGCGCAGCCATGTGGGTGTTGCAAGCCAGATGTTTGAAACCCTGGCGGCCGAGGGCATTAATATTCAAATGATCTCCACAAGCGAGATCAAGATCTCGGTGGTCATTGCAGACAAGTACATGGAGCTTGCCGTGCGGTCGCTGCACAAAGCCTTTGGGCTTGCCGATGAAAGCTATGCTGCTTAACGCATAGAGCCCAAGGCCCTGAGGCCGATCTGTGCGAATGTTATTAGGGTTTGTTGGTATCGATGCTGTGAGGTTCATTTATGCACAGGGCCGTTTCATTACTGCCGAGCAGAAAGAAAAGTCCTTGCAGAGTGCGCAAAGCGAGCTTAAGGTTGCTTAGTTAAGGGTTAGGGGGGGTCCTGTACATGCCATCGGTTCGTCAACTTCAACAGGTTATACGCGCTCAGAAGACGTCAGACGGCGCAGGCGTCTCGCTTTTTAGAAGCATTGGCTCAAGTCAGGGTCGCGTCGACCCTTTCTTAATGCTTGATGAATTTAGCACTGAGAACCCGAACGACTACATTGCTGGCTTTCCCGCCCATCCGCATCGTGGCTTTGAGACGGTCACCTACATGATCGAGGGCCATATGCTGCATGAGGATCATTTAGGCAATAAGGGGCACCTGCGCAGTGGGGATGTGCAGTGGATGACAGCAGGGCGCGGCATTATTCACTCGGAGATGCCTCAGCAAGAGCAAGGAGCCATGCGCGGTTTTCAGCTATGGATTAATCTGCCAGCGGCAGAGAAGATGAAGCCCGCTGGCTATCGGGACATACCCTCGCATGACATTCCTGTTTGTCAAAGCGAGGACGGACGATGGGTCAAGGTTATTGCAGGTGACTACGAGGGTCTGCAGGGCCCCATTCAAGGGGTCAGCACCCAGCCACTTTTTATTGATGTCAAGCTTGCTGCAGGAATGGTCTTCGAGCATGCCTTGCCGGTTGATCACACGGCAATGGTCTATGTCTTTGAAGGCGAATTGGCGCCTTCAGCCAGCCTCTCCCAGGCCTTGCCGCTTAAGCATGCGGCTGTCTTTGGTGAAGGGGAGCGCCTGCATCTGCAGGCCTGCGCCCAGGGCGCGCGTTTTCTGGTGCTTGCTGCTAAACCCTTGCGAGAGCCTGTCGTGCAGCATGGCCCCTTCGTCATGAATACCCGTGAAGAAATTGAGCAGGCCATTAACGACTATCAGTCGGGCCGGTTGGCAGCATGATTATTCTGCAATCCAGCCAGAAAGATGTCGGCTTTCCTGTTCGACGAGCTCTTCCTGTTGAGGGTTGTCGGGCGCTTGGCCCCTTTGTGTTTGTTGATCACATGGGCCCGGCCCAGTTCGCTGCAAACGAGACCTCAGGCGATGTCCGTCCACACCCGCACATTGGCCTAGCTACATTCACGTATTTGTTTTCGGGCGGGTTTATGCATCGGGACAGCCTTGGAACCGAGCAGCGCATTGAGCCAGGCGCGGTGAACCTTATGGCGGCGGGAAAGGGCATTGTGCATTCCGAGCGTGTCCCTCAAGACATTCGTAACAGTGGGTCAGAGGTTGAGGGGATGCAGTTATGGCTTGCCCTGCCCAAGCCACTTGAAGCCATGAAACCCGAGTTCAGCAATTACCCCGCCCGCGAATTTCAGGGCTCAAAGGCCCATGGCTATTCACTGAAGGTGCTTGCAGGTCAGTGGGCGGGTAGGGCTTCGCCGGTTAAGGCCTACAGCCCCACCATTGCGCTCGACATTGAATTCGAACCGGGTGGAAGTTTTTCACTTCGTTGCGAAGACCTGTTAGGGGAGAACAGCCTTGGCCAAGAGTCGGGCTCTATTTTGAATCTTGAACTCGGCCTCTACATTGCCAAGGGCGAGGTCGAGCTTGATGCCTCGACCACCGCAAAGGCCGGTGACCTGGTTATTCTTCGTGCTTCCAAGAAAAGCCCATGTTCTTTAGCTGACGCCGCTCAAAGCCTTGCAGACGATCACTGGCTGCTTATGGCGCAGACAGACGCGCGTGTCTTGGTGCTTGGGGGTGAGGCGCTGGATGCCCCTCGTTACCTCTGGTGGAACTTCGTTGCCAGTTCCAAAGAGCGCATTGAGCAGGCCAAGGCCGACTGGCAGCAGGGCCGTTTCCCAAGCCTGGCGAGCGATGTTGAGTTCATTCCCCTGCCGCAGGAGCAGACCTCGGAACTGGGTCGAAAAGCCTGAATCGGGTACACTCTTTGGCAAGCGGAGACGTGACCGAGTGGCCGAAGGTGCTCCCCTGCTAAGGGAGTATGGGCCAAAAGCCCATCGTGGGTTCGAATCCCACCGTCTCCGCCATGAATAGCATGGTGGCCCTTTCCTTATTCGCTCGTTACAAGTCCAACGCGTCGCAGACTCGGTGACTGGACTCACTGGCGGGCAGCAAGTAAAATGTTTCTCGTAAAAAAACAATTGTTTTCGTGTGAGAAACTATATGTCCGTATCCGACCTGCTGTTTCCTAACCAATACCGTCGCAGAGTGTTGGCATGGTTGGTGATGCATCCCCAAGAATGGGTCCACCTGCGTGAACTGGCACGTTCAACAGGCGCATCCGCAGGAACCTTGAAAAAGGAGTTGGACGCCTTAACGAAAGCAGGACTTCTTACATCAAGAAAAGTGGGTAACCAGTCCCAGTTCTGTGCTAACACAGAGCACCCGGTGTACCCAGAGCTCTCCGGTCTGATTCGCAAAACCATAGGTTTGTGCGATTTGCTAACCGTCGCATTAAAGCCGCTGACTGACCAGGTTAAGGTTGCGTTCGTGTTTGGTTCAATGGCTAACGGAACCGAGAAAACTCGAAGCGATGTGGATGTGATGGTGATTGGCGATGCCAGTTTTGGGGAGGTAGTTAACGCTTTGTACGATGCGCAGTCTATCTTGGGGCGTGAAATTAACCCTAAGGTGATGACTGATCAGGAGTGGCATGCAAAGCAGGCAGAGGGTAACGTTTTCGTGCATGAGTTGTTACGTAAGCCTAAGCTTTTCATCGTCGGGGCAGATCATGATCTCTGAGCATTTGCTAAATTTGCAACGTTTGGGCCAGTTGGATGCGGTACCTTTTTCAGGAGAGCTACTAGGAAAGATGCTTGCTGTAGCCGACAGTCGCTTGCGGGACGCGAGGCGCGTAGAAAATAGTCCGGAAACGCGATTTGACTGCGCCTACACCGCTATTCGGGCAGTGGCGGATGCGGCATTGCTAAAGAAGGGTTTTCGCACCTCGACCAGCAAACCTGGGCATCATCAAGTCACTTTGCAGTGCCTGATACATACGCTGGGAGTAGAGCCTTACACCGTGCGTGTATTGGATGGTTTGCGTAAGCAGCGCAATTTGAGCGACTACAACGGTGAGTCGATCACACAAAGTGTTTTACAGGAGTGCCTGAATCAGGCCGAGACGTTGCTGGCTCTGGCAAGTAAAGACCTGAAATGAAAAGAATGAGCATAAGGTAGTCGATGAAAAATGAAAAAGGTTTCGCCCAGGCCAAGGAAGTTTGGGATGAACGATTTCGCAGAGAAGGCTTTCTCTTTGGCGAGGAACCAAACCAATACCTCGTATCTCAGGCATCGAAGTTAACTAAAGGCCGTGCTCTGTTGATTGCTGACGGCGAGGGCCGCAATAGCGGTTGGTGTTGGCATTGTGATGTCTTGGTGTGTTGGCACGTGAAGGCTTCTTCCAGTGTAATTCTCTACTGTTGCAGTATCGAGTTTTGACTGCGGCAACATTTACGATTCCGTTGTTGGCATATTTTTCAGTTCGCCTCACCTGCTATGTCCAGTCGAGCCTTTCCTGCAAATATTGCGGTGATTCAAGATCGGAGTATCTACTGATTCAGAGCTACAGTTTTCTAGCTGTTGATTGCAAGACGGGTGCCCTCAGAAGCCGAACATCTGTATGTTGGATTTATTCCGGGGGTTCCAGGTGCCCATACACAAGGTGAGACCTTGGATGAACTTCAAGCTAATTTGAAAGAGGGTGCGGGTCATTTCGAACGGTCTATTCTTAGATGAGATGGGCGTAACCCATGTCCGTTTCAGTCTCGAGATTCGTAATGGTATCCAGCTTGGTCGTAGTTGCTTGAAGTCTGCGCATACGTTGTTGCTGCCAAAAGATAGTTGTGGATGTGGTTGCCTAAAGTCGTTGAAGACTGTGTCTGGCATGGCACGCTGACTTCCAGCTGTCCATTCGCTATGTCTATTGCGAGTGACAGCCGCATACATTGAGCATGACCTCAACCCCATCCCTATCGAAGTCGTACACGACATCGCCTGTCCGTGGTGTTACGTTGGTCATGCGCAGTTAAAGCGTGCGCTTGAACAAGCCCAAGAGGCGTCAATTTCTGTAAGTATCTCCTGGTCTCCGTTCATGCTGAATCCCGCCATGCCCGAGCACGGCATGCCGCGTCGTGATTACCTGGTTGCCAAGTTTGGGGAGGCTGGTCTCGAGCGTTACAAGAGGGTGGAAGACAGTGCAAGGGCCGAGGGCCTGCCTATGAGGCTGGACCGTATTGTCGTGCAGCCAAACACGCTCGATGCCCATATGCTCGTTGCAGCCGCGGGCGATCAGGCCCTGCAGATGGTTGAAGGCCTCTATGAGGCTTTATTCTGTGAAGGCAGAGACCTTACACAGCGTGAGCAGCTGCTTGATATCGCCGAGGCCGCTGGCATGGAAAGGCTTTATGCGGAAGGCGCCTTGGAAGATACCCTGCTGCGCAAACGTGTTCGGCACAAGGCCGAGGAATGGCCAACCCGCGGCATTCACGGCGTTCCTGCTTTTTGTTTTTCATCAGACTCAGTAAACGAGGTCTGGCTCAACGGCGCAGTGGGCTCGGCGGCACTTTTTCAGGCGATTGCAGAGGCTCGGGGTCATGTTTAGGTGCGACGAAGCTTTTGCTTAAAGGCTTGTTCTACCGTTTGTTGGCGTGAACCGGGTACCACACGAACAGAGTCACCGGCCTTAAGAACGCCGGGTGTAATAACCGCCAAATACCAACCACTAAAACCAGAGTCCGCCATTTTCTTTGAGGCGTGTTTGTCTCCAGTGACCGCATTGAACTTAAAGCAGGGCTCGCGCGGCTGTGTGACCTGCAGGGTCACCTCACCGATCTCCCACAAGTCGCCCTAGATACACGTCTTTCTCGTTCAGGCCCCTAGTCGCTAAGTTCTCCCCCAGTGCACCAGGCGAGGAAAAAATTGAAAGCTTGGACTCCTTCGTTTCAAGCGCTTGCCGCCAAAAGTCATAGTGCTCTTGCGGGTAGGCATACAAGGCCTTGTCTTGGCCGCCGTGAACAGTCAGGTCAACCTGTTCATCGCCCTCAAGGCCAAGTACGCCACAGAAAATGGGGGTTGGTGCTTTAAGGGTGGAGAGGGGCTCTTTCCGAATAGCGGACATCACCCGACGCACTCGTCCGGGCTCCCCAGACGCTACGATGAGTTCACTCGCGCTACCGGCACAAAGCGCGTGTGAGCAGCAGGCTCCTTCATTGCCTCACTCTCAAACCTTTCTGTTCCCACCTGGCCTGTTGCCACGCTGTCGTAGCGTTCACCCGCCACCGTATTCTGATTAATAAGCATTGAGGCTTCTTTTAAAACCTCCGCTGCAATGTTTAGGCTTTGCGTCTTCATGTTCTCGCGCAGATGGTCTAACTTGGTAGTGCCAGGAATGGTCACGATGGACGGGCTTTGTTCAAGCACCCAGGCTAGAAGAAGCTGGGCATTGGTGAGGCCCGCCGCCTCGGCAAGATCTTTAAGTTGCTTGCGAAGCAAAAGGTTCTTCTCGTAGTAGGGCGCCTGAAACCTTGGCATCACCCGACGCAGGTCTTTCTCTTCAAAGTGTGAAGGCTCTGGCGAACCCAAGGCCAGAAAGCCACGGGCGAAGGGGCTGAAGGCCACCAGGGTAATGCCCAGTTCCTCGCAGGTTGGAAGCACGGCAATTTCGGGGTTGCGCGTCCACAGGGAATACTCCGACTGAATAGCGGTTACGGGGTGAGCTTTGTGCGCTTGGCGAAGCGTCGTCGCAGATACTTCCGACAGCCCATAGCCCTGAATTTTTCCAGCAGCAACAAGGTCTGCCATGGCACCTGCTACGTCTTCTATGGGTGTGACCTTGTCCCAGCGGTGAAGGTAGTAAAGGTCAATCACCTCAACGTTCAAGCGCCTTAGACTGTCTTCACAATTTGAGCGAATTACCTCGGGCCGGCTGTCGATCTTACGTTGCCGACCTTGTGCGTTGTAAATAGCGGTCATGCCGCCCTTGGTGCAAATGGCAACCTGTGATCGAAAGGGCGCAATGGCTTTGCCAAGCTCCGTCTCGTTATGACCATCCCCGTACACGGCAGCGGTATCAAAGAAGTTCACACCAAGGTCAATGGCAAGTTCAATCACCGATTGAATCTGCTGGCTTGAACTGGCGGGTCCATAACCAAAACTTAGGCTCATGCAGCCAAGGCCAATGGGGTTGGCTGGAAAAGTTCCTACGAGGCGGTTTTGGGCGGTCATGGTGTTGTCTCTCGCTTTGTTATTGAACGGCTTTCAGGCATCTTACTTTGACTTAAAACAATACGATGACTAAAGTCGCTGACCATAGTCTTTTTTGTTAAGGTGAAGGTTCATGCAAACCATTCAGGCCTCTGAATTTAAAGCGAAATGCCTGGCGCTTATGGATGACGTCGCACGCAGCGGCCGGGTTCTGGTTGTTACCAAGAACGGACGACCTATTGTCGAAATCCACCCTTACTCGTTGGGCCAGAAGTTGGCGAGCCCTTTGGGTTTGCATCCCTCGTTGCAGATCAAGGGCGACATCGTCAAGCCCATCGAGCGATTCTCTGGTAGGCGCCCCCAGAGAAAAAAATGAAAGCTTAAATAAGCGTGGAGTCTAACTACCGTGACCGCAGCAATGACGAGATGTTTGTATCGGTGCAGGTGCCTGAATCGTGTGTTTCAGTCTATCCAGGTTAGTCTTGTTCTAGCCCTTGTTCTTCTGCCCGCAAAGGCTTTTGCCTTCACGCTTCTTATTGGCATTGACGGGTTTCGGGGCGACTACCTTGACCGCGGTTTCTCGCCAACCCTGAACCAGCTGGCTAGGCAGGGCGCCTTTAGCCAGGAACTGACCCCGGTCTACCCGTCGGTCACGTTTCCCAATCACGTCTCCATTGTGACCGGGCAGTATCCAGGCAATCACGGGATCGTAAATAACCTGATGATCGACCCCGATCTTCCTGGGCAGACATTTCGTCTGGCCGATCGCAAGGCGGTGACGGCTCCCCAATGGTGGGCGGAGTCTGTTCCACTTTGGGTGACTCTGGCGCAGCAGGGCCACTCGTCCTACACCATGTTCTGGCCGGGTGCTGAGGTAGAGATTCAAGGCGTGCGTCCCGCCAAGTGGCTTGCCTACAACCACTCCATGACCTCGATGCAGCGTGTCCAGCAACTTCTTGTCTGGCTCGCCGAGAGCTCAAGCCCACCCCAGTTCGCCACACTTTATTTTTCCGAAGTGGACTCCCAGGGGCATGCGGCTGGCCCGAACCACAGTTCTGTGAACGACTCCATTCAGAACGTTGACGAGGCATTACGATTCCTTATTGATGAGCTTAAGGCGAGGGGGCTCTGGGACGCCATGACGGTGGTGGTGGCTGCCGATCACGGCATGGCCCATGTGCGTGCTGACCAAGTGGTTTATGGGCCAAAGTTGCTTGAGGGTATGTCTGGTGTTCGGTGGGAGTGGTCCGGTCCGGCAGCCGGCGTTCGCGTACAAGACCCCAGCCTTATCCCAGAGGTTCTAAAGCGCCTTGGTGAAGAACCATCCTTGACCTGCTGGCCGAAAGGGAAAACGCCCAAGGCCTTGGGCCCAACAAGCCATCGTCGTTTTCCTGATGTGCTTTGCCTATCGAAGGAAGGCTGGTCAACAACCGATCGGCGTGTTGGTTTTCCTATTCCTGGGCAACACGGGTTTGATCCATCCCTAAAGTCTATGCAGGGGCTGCTTGTTGTTCATGGGCCAGACGTTATGCCTGGTAGGCTTGGGCGGGTACGAAACATGGATGTCTACCCATTGCTTTGTGCATTAACGCAGGCCCAGTGCTCAAAGACCGAGGCCAGCTCGAATTTGGCCAAGGCGGTTCTCAAAACCCCTTAAGCCTATTGAGTCCGCGTCAGACCCGTGCGTTGCGACCGAGCGAATCGCCCGAAGACTTGGTAGGCATGTGTATGCATTAGGGATGCGTAAAGGCCTGCTGCTCCCAAAGCCTGCTGTAAAGCCCCTTGGCTGCAAGCAGAGCATGGTGTGTACCTTCTTCCACGATACGGCCTTGGTCAAGCACTACAATACGGTCAAGACCAAGTAGCGTCGATAAACGATGGGCAATGACCAGCACGGTTTTGCCTTGGCAAAGCGTGGCAATGGACTGCTGAATGAGTGCCTCGGTTTGGCTGTCAAGCGCCGAGGTGGCCTCATCAAGAATTAAAATGGGGGAGTTCTTTAAGAATGCTCGGGCAAGGGCAACCCGCTGACGTTCACCTCCCGAGAGTTTTATGCCGCGTTCACCCACCAATACATTAGCGCCCTCCGGTCGCGATTCAATAAAGGGCATGCAGTGCGACAGACTCGCAGCGCGAAGGAAGTCTTCCTCGGTTGGGTTGGGGTGCGAATAGGTGATGTTCTCCCGAAGCGTTCGGTGGAAGAGTTCCGGTTCTTGAGGAACAACTGCAATGGCGCCATGAAGGCTTGCCAAGGTAACCTCGGAAATCGATTGATCATCAATGGTAATAAGGCCTTCGTGCAGGTCGTACTGACGTTGCAGCAGTTTGGTTAAGGTGCTTTTACCCGCCCCCGAGAGACCAACAAAGCCAACGTGTTCGCCAGGTGCGATATGAAGGTTGAAGTTTTTAAACAGGAAACGCCCATCAGGCAGCCGGTAACCCATATTAATAAAGCGAATCTCTGCCTTTGAAATCTGCAGGTCTTTCGCCTGGGCCGATTCCTGAATGTCGTGCTCGCTTGAAATAAGTGTTAGGGCCGACTTCAGTGTTCCAATTTGTTCGAAGTAAGACAGCAGTTGGGTGGACAACCCCCATACATTGGCTACAAGAATGGCGGCAAGTGAGACGACCATGACGACCTCACCAAGTCCAAAGGCGCCGCTTAGGTAGGACTGAATGGCAAGCCCAATAAATGCGCTTTGAAAGAGCAATAAAAGGGAATAAAGAACGCCAAACATAAAAATAAGGAACCAACGCGTTCGAACGGAGGCGGCCTTTTCTTGCTCCAGCTTGGCGAGAACGTTTAGCCGCTCGCGAATGGTCTTCACGCTTGAGCGCACTGTTTGCATATGACTGGTAATGTCAACCAGAGTGCCAGTGGACTCCGACACCTGGTCGCCGAAGTCTTTAAAGAGCGGAACACATTTTTTAGCGAACCAGGCTGAGAGCGCGAGAAAGCCTGCGAGCCAGGCGATGAAGATCCAGAAAAAATGGCTAGGTGCGGTCGATAAAATCACCGCTGCAAGAAAAATAGCCATGATGACCCGAACAAAGCCATCAAAAATAATGCCGGTGAGGCTAATCATGGCGGCCCCCGCCTGCTTGACCTTCTGGCTTAGGCTTCCAGCAAGATGATCTTCAAAAAACTTCTGACTGTGGCCTTCAAGCCAGCAGTAGACCTCCAGTTGTGCGCGTTTGCGTATCTCTGGCGCCGTGTGGATGTCAAGCCAGTCTCGCAACCTGTTGGCGAGGGATGATGCATACCAGGCCCCCACAATGAGCGCGAAGTAAAGCCAGACATCCGCCGTGTTAACAGGCGTCTGGCTTAAGGTGTTGATCATGGACTTCATAAGCACAGGCTCAAAGCCCATAAAGCCAATGCCCGCAACACTTAGCAAGACAAGACCGAGAGCCCTAAGTTTGAAGTGACGAAAGATAAGCGACCAGAAGAAGTCGTAGGGGTCTTTGCCCGGGGGCGCGGCTTTGAGCCTTGTTAGTTCAGCAGGGTTCAGGCTCAGGGGTACCATCAGGTTAGTCGCTTAAGTAAGGGCGGAACGAGCAAAAGTTAACGTTATAAAGAAGAGTAAGGAGATAACTGATGGACCTCAGGCTTAATAATAAGCGAGCCCTGGTAATGGGCGGTGGTGCAGGACTTGGACGGGCGGTGGCCTTGTCGCTTGCCGCAGAAGGCGCCCACATTGTTGTGGCGGGCCGAACGCAGGAAAAGCTGGATGATGCCGTTGCAGAAATAACAGCAGCCGGTGGTAAGGCAAGTGCCTTGGTCTGGGATCTCACTGAACTTAACCAGATTGAGGCTCGGGCCGCGCAGGCTGCTAGCCAACTCGGCGGGCCCATTCAAATTCTTTTCAATAACGGCGGGGGGCCTGCGCCCGGAACCGCTTATGGGCAGGCCGCCGATGCCTGGCAGTCCCAGTTTCAGAACATGGTGCTCTCCATTATTCGTCTTACCGACGCAGTCCTGCCCGGCATGCTTGAACAAGGCTGGGGGCGCGTCATTACAAATGCATCCTCGGGCGTAATCATCCCCATTCCCAACCTGGCCATGTCGAACACGTTGCGCAGCGCCTTGGTGGGCTGGTCGAAAACCCTGGCCAATGAGGTTGCAGCCAAAGGTGTCACGGTGAACATGGTTCTTCCTGGCCGGGTCTACACCGACCGAATTGCCTTTCTTGATAACGCCAGGGCAGGTCGCGAAGGAATTAGCCTTGAAGAGGTTGAAAAGAAGTCCAAGGCCACCATTCCCGTGGGTCGCTACGGGCGGCCTGACGAATACGGAGATTTCGTCGCCTTTCTGGCTTCAGAGCGGGCGAGTTACATCACCGGCTCCATGCACCGCATTGATGGTGGCGCAACCCTTTCGGTCTAAGCCCGCGTTTTTAATGCGGTTTTTACAACCGTCCGGCCATAGGCCAATTTCCCCTCTGAATTACTGGGCTTATGCCAAGGGTTCTCCCCATTGTGACCTTTGCGTTTGAGTTCTAGAGTTAGAAGGAAATTCCAACCAACGTGGAGGAAGTCATGCCGGTTCAACTTACTGTTAATGGTCGGTCGGTGTCCATCGATGCCCCAGCCAACACCTTGCTCGTCCAGGCGCTTCGCGACCATCTGAAGCTTACCGGCACGCATGTGGGCTGCGATACGGCCCAGTGCGGTGCCTGCACCGTTTTAATGAACGGTGACGCCGTGAAGTCGTGCAATGTTCTTTTGGTGCAAGCCGAGGGCGCGCAGGTTGACACCATCGAGGGCCTGGCTGCAGAAGACGGAACCCTGCATCCCATGCAAAAGGCCTTCAAGGACTGTCATGGGCTGCAATGCGGTTTCTGCACAACGGGCATGGTGATGAGTGCGGTTGACCTTTGTCGTAAGCATCCCAAGGCCACTGAGAGTGAAATACGTGACCTGCTCGAGGGCAATATCTGCCGCTGCACGGGCTACCAAAATATTGTTCGCGCTGTGAAACAGGGCGCCGAGGAAATGGCGGCCTAAGGTTTTAATTGCAAGGGCCGCACGTGGGCCTTTTTTAGAAGTTTTCCGCGCATAGTTTTCTGTACGAAGTCTTACGCGCAAATGCCTCAGTTAAATCTTCACTTAAGGAGTTGTCGCAATGGGTGCCTCAGATTTCTCTAGCCTTCCCTACATTGGTGAATCGGTTCTTCGCAAAGAAGATGTTCGTTTTCTAACGGGCGCAGGCCAGTACACCGACGATGTGATCCTGCAGGATATTTCCTACACCGTTTTTGTTCGCTCGCCCCATGCCCACGCGGTCATTAAGAAGATAAATAAAGCAGCAGCACTGGCTGCACCTGGGGTTCTTGCTGTCTTTGATGGCCAAGATGTGGCTGCCGATAAGGTTGGGGGGCTGCCTTGTGGCTGGCTCATTACCAGCACAAACGGTGAGCCCATGAAAGAGCCGCCTCACCCCATTCTTGCGCAGGGCAAGGCCCGTTATGTAGGTGATGGTGTTGCCATGGTGATAGCCACGAGCTACGAGGCGGCAAAAACGCAGCCGAACTCGTCGAAGTGGATTACGAGGTTTTGCAGTCGGTTGTCGATGTGCGCGATGCGCAGGCCCCCGGTGCTCCCTTGGTTCACGACGAGGCGCCCGAGAATCATTGCTACAAGTGGGCCATTGGTGACAAAGCCAAGGTTGATGAGGTCTTTCAAACGGCCGCACACGTCACCAAGCTCGACCTGGTGAACAACCGGCTTATTCCCAATGCTATGGAGCCAAGGGCAGCCATTGGCCTATACAACCGAGCCTCCGACGAATACACGCTCTATGTGTCCAACCAGAACCCGCACGTTGAGCGGCTCTTGCTAACGGCCTTCGTTATGGGCCTGCCCGAGCACAAGGTTCGGGTGATTGCGCCCGATGTGGGCGGCGGCTTTGGGTCCAAGATTTATCTGTATGCAGAAGACGTCTGCGTCACCTGGGCGTCAAAGAAGTTAAACCGCACCATTAAGTGGACAGCGGAGCGTTCGGAGTCGTTCTTAACAGACGCCCACGGCCGGGACCATGTCTCCCACGCCGAGCTTGCCATGGATAAAGAGGGCAAGTTCTTGGCCTTGCGGGTTCACACCGATGCCAACCTTGGTGCCTACCTATCCACCTTTAGCACCTGCGTACCCACCATTCTTTATGCCACCCTGTTGGCAGGCCAGTACACAACTCCGCAGGTGTATGTTGAGGTGGATTCCTGGTTTACCAATACCGCGCCTGTTGATGCCTACCGAGGTGCGGGCCGGCCCGAGGCCACGTATCTGCTTGAGCGCATCGTCACGCGAGCCGCCTGGGAGCTTGGGTTAAGTCAAGACGAAATTCGTAGACGTAACTTTATTACCGAGTTTCCCTACCAGACCCCTGTAGCCCTTCAATACGACATTGGTGACTATCACAGCTGCATGAACCAGGCCCAAGAGCTTGCAGATGTAAAGGGCTTTGAGGATCGCAAGAAGGCCTCGGAGGCAAAGGGCATGTTGCGCGGCATGGGCTATTCCAGCTACATCGAGGCCTGTGGTCTTGCACCGTCGAATATTGCAGGCGCCTTGGGTGCACGCGCAGGGCTTTTTGAATGCGGCGAGGTTCGGGTGCATCCTACGGGCAGTGTCACGGTCTTTACCGGCTCCCATAGTCATGGCCAGGGCCACGAGACAACCTTTGCCCAGGTGGTGGCCGCACGTCTTGGTATTCCTGTTGAGAATGTTGACATCGTGCATGGCGACACGGGTCGTGTTCCTTTCGGCATGGGCACCTATGGCTCGCGTTCGATATCGGTTGGGGGCTCGGCCATTATGAAGGCGCTTGATAAGATCGAGGCCAAGGCCAAGAAAATCGCCGCGCATCTGCTTGAGGCCAGTGACACCGATATCGAGTTTGCCAATGGTGAATTCGTGGTGAAGGGCACCGACAAAAAAATACCGTTTGGCCAGGTGGCTCTCACGGCTTACGTGCCACACAACTACCCGCTTGAAACCCTTGAGCCAGGCCTGAACGAAACTGCCTTCTACGACCCCACCAACTTCACCTTCCCTGCAGGAACCTATATTTGTGAGGTGGAAATTAATCCTAAGACAGGCGAGACCCGTGTTGACCGATTCACCGCGGTGGACGACTTCGGCACCATTATTAACCCGATGATTGTTGAGGGTCAGGTGCATGGAGGTCTTGCGCAGGGCATCGGACAGGCGCTTCTTGAGAACTGTGTCTACGACCGTGAATCCGGACAATTGCTCACCGGGTCTTACATGGACTATGCCATGCCCAGGGCCGATGACCTTCCCAACTTTAAAATTGGCCATGTCTGCACGCCTTGCACGACCAACCCTCTGGGCACCAAGGGCTGTGGCGAGGCCGGTGCCATTGGCTCACCCCTGCAGTGATGAATGCGGTACTCGATGCCTTAGCGCCCCTGGGCGTGATAGACATGGACATGCCAGCAAGTCCGCACCGGGTATGGAAGGCCATTCAAGAGGCCAGGGCCTAGTTTGGGTTGTCGTTAACCAAACAGCCCATCTCAAGACATTGAAGGAGACGCACCATGTATCGCTTTGATTATGAAAAGCCCACAAGCCTTGAGGCTGCCTGCGCCGCGGTGGCTGCTGGTGGTCATGCCTTGGCCGGAGGCCAGACGCTTCTTGCCTCAATGAAGCAGCGGCTTATGCAACCCGAGAAGCTTATTGATCTCTCCTCGCTTAAAGATATTCAGGGCATCTGCATGGATAAAGATGCCTTGGTTATTGGCGCGATGACACGGCATCAGGCGGTGGCCGCCAATGCCGAGGTGATCGAGCACATTGCAGCCCTGGCCAGGCTAGCGGGAGGCATTGGCGATAAGCAGGTGCGCGCCATGGGCACGTTAGGGGGATCAATCTCCAACAACGATCCCGCTGCCTGCTACCCAAGCGCTTTGGTGGCTTTAAATGCAACCGTTCAGACCACCAAGCGAAGCATTGCGGCAGACGATTTTTTCCTTGGTCTTTATGCCACGGCGCTTGAACCGGGTGAGCTGGTGAAGGCGGTTAGTTTTCCCATTCCCGATGCCAGTGGCTATGCAAAATTCAAGCAGGCTGCATCACGCTATGCCTTGGTGGGTGTGTTTGTTGCCAGGTTTGCCTCGGGTGTTCGGGTGGCCATTACGGGCGCTGGCAATGGCGTGTTCCGCCATGCCGGGCTCGAGGCAGCACTTACGAAAGACTTCTCGGCCAAGGCGGTGGAGTCGGTTGCCATTGATGCCAGCGAGCTTAATGGTGATATTCATGCCTCGGCCGACTACCGCGCTGCCTTAATTGCAGTTCAAACCCAAAGGGCGGTCGAGCAGGCCCTGGCATGACACACGCTATTCCGGCCTCTGCCCCTCAGTGGGTCGAGGCCCTGCGGTCGGTGGGGTACTTCGCCGACCTTCGCCTAGCAACGGCTATTCACTTGGCTGTGGGTTTGGGCAGGCCTTTACTTCTTGAAGGCGACCCTGGGGTTGGTAAAACCGAACTTGCTAAAGCGTTAAGTCAGCTTTTAGGACGTGAGCTTGTTCGGCTTCAGTGTTATGACGGCCTTGACCATCGCGATGCGCTGTATGAATGGAACCATGCTGCGCAGATGCTTCATTTAAGGTTAAGCGAGCAGCATCAGTCTGCCGAGCAAATTGAGCGCGAGCTTTATTCGAATGCCTACCTCATTGAGCGTCCGCTGCTTAAGGCACTTCGTGCCAAGGCACCGGGGGTTGTTCTTCTTATTGATGAGGTGGACCGGGCCGATGAACCGTTTGAGGCGTTTCTTCTGGAATACCTGGGCGAGTACCAGGTGTCGATTCCTGAGCTTGGCACGGTGAAGGCCGACCGGCCCCCCATTAGCCTACTTACCAGCAACCGCACCCGCGATCTTAACGATGCCGTCAAGCGCCGTTGTCTTTTCCACTGGATGGAGTTTCCCGACCGCGACCGCGAGCTTGCAATTGTAAAAAGTCAGGTGCCGCAAGCCAGCGAGCAGCTTGCCCAGCAGGTGTCAGACTTTGTTGCACGACTGCGCAGCCAGCCGTTCACCAATGCCTTTTCAAGGGCGCCAGGCGTTGCCGAGTCGGTTGACTGGGCCAAGGCCTTGGTTGCCCTTAATGCCTTGCGGCTTGACCCCGAAATTGTGGAGTCCACCGCAGGCGTTTTATTCAAGCAGCGCGACGACATCATGGCCCTGCAGCCCCTCATCGATGAGCTCTTAACACCAGCCAAAGCTGCATAAAGGTCTTTGTTTATGGCGCTTGGTGATGCCCTTCAAAACAAGCTTGCCGATAATGTTTTTGGCTTTTGCCGAACCTTACGCCGGGCCGGCCTTGCGGTGGACAGTCGTCGTATTGCACTGGCCCAGCAGGCCCTAGGCTTTGTGGATATTGGTAGGCGTGATGAAGTGCGTGCGGCGCTTGAGGCGGTGTTGGTAAGCCGGTCGGAAGACCGTATTGTTTTCTACGAGCTCTTTGATGCCGTCTTTCGTAATCCCGATATGGCCAGGCAGCTCATGGCGCAGCTTCTGCCACCGAACAAGGCAGGGAGCGTCCCGCGCGAAGGCCCCGTAGCCAAGAGGCCCTTCGCTCACCGTCTGAAAGGGCGTCTCTTCGCAGCACAGAACAAAACGAGCAGTCGTTTGAAATTGACATGGCCATGACGATGAGCGAGCTCGACCGTCTTCGCCAGGCTGATTTCGAGCAGCTCTCGGCATCAGAGGCTCTAAGGGTTCAGCAGCTTGCCCGTCGTATTCCGCTTTGTCTGCCTCGCTATAAAAGCCGGCGTCAGGCGTCGTCTATGCGTGGTCGTCAGACCGACTGGCGTGAGACAGCCCGCAGGGCGCACCGAAGCTATGGTGAGATGCTTCGGCTTGGCTACCAGGAGCCAATGCGTCGTCCGATGCCTTTGGTGATACTTATCGATATCTCGGGCTCTATGGAGCGCTATGCGCGAATGATTCTGTCCTTTCTTCATGCGGCAACCCATGTCAGCAAGCCTCATGTCTTTGCATTTGGAAGCCGGTTAACCCCTTTATCGAAGGTCTTTCGTCAGCCCGATACCGACCTGATGCTTCTAGAGGCGGCCCAGGCCATTCCCGACTATGCCGGTGGGACACGAATGGCGCAAAGCCTGCACGAACTTCGTGCCAAGCACCGTGCAGCCTTTGTCGGCCGGCGTAGCCTGGTTCTTGTAATTACCGATGGCCTTGACACCGGAGAGCCTGGGCAGCTTAACGAAGGGCTGCGTTGGCTGCGCTCGGTGGCAGGCCGCCTTCTGTGGCTTAATCCCTTGTTGCGCTATTCGGGTTATCAACCCCTTGCGGCCGGTGCCTCCACTCTGGCACGCTTCAGTGATTCCATGATGGCCGTGCATAACCTCGAGAGTCTCGAGGTCTTTTCGCAGGCTGTCGAACAATTATTAGGACGAGATTCGTTATGCAGATGAATGGAACACGCCAGCTGGCCGCCACACCCGAGCAGGCCTGGCAGGCACTGAACGACCCTGAGATGCTTAAGGCCTGCATTCCTGGCTGCGACAGGTTTGAAGCGGTAACCGACCTGCAGTACGCCATGGGCGTCTCTATTCGTATCGGCCCGGTGGCCGCTAAGTTTTCGGGAACGGTCACGCTTGCAGATGTTGTTCCACCTAGCTCTTATGTCATTCACTTCGAGGCGCAGGGTGGTGTTGCCGGTTTTGGCAAAGGCAGCTCAAAGGTTCAGTTGATTCCGAATGATCAAGGCGTTGAGCTGCAGTACCAGGTTCAGTCGCATGTGGGAGGCAAGCTTGCCCAGGTGGGCCAGCGGCTCATTGATGTTGCTGCGAAGTCTCTGGCCGAAGATTTCTTCAAGCGGTTTGAGGCAAAGCTTGCTGAGCGTCTTCAGTCCGAGCAACTGGGCTCGGGCCTATTGGCGGGCGTTGATGCATCCAAGAAGACAGCAAGTGGCTCCTCAGCAAATACTCAGGATGGTCTTTTTGGTATTCCACGCTGGGGTCTGTACCTGGCGGCAGCAGTGGCTGCGGGCCTGGTCATCGCTTTTGCACCCGCCTCGGGAACCTAAACAATGTTGTTTGAATGCGTGCAGTGAATAACGCCTAAGAAAGTGAGACGAGCCTATGGAAAATCTTGACGTCATTGTGCTTCAGACACTCAGAACCTGGCGGGCTGCGGGTAGCCAGGCCTTGCTTGCTACGGTGATTCGAACCTGGGGTAGCTCCCCGAGGCCCGAAGGCTCCATCATGGCGCTCTCGGAGGATGGCGCCGTTGTGGGGTCTGTATCGGGGGGCTGCATAGAAGACGATCTTATTCGCCAATTTTCCAAGTCGCGAGCAGGCGAATTTGTTGGCGGGCCGCCAAGGCGCCTAACCTATGGCGTGACGGCCGATGAGGCCCATCGGTTTGGCCTTCCCTGTGGCGGAACATTGGAGCTTTTGCTTGAGTTCAACCCCGAGCTAAGCCAGCTTGAGCTTCTTCTTGATGCCCTGGCGAAGGGAAGGCTTGTGCAGCGCCGTACGCTTTTAACCACCGGCGCGGTCACACTAGACGTTGCCGAGCAGCCCAATCGAATTCGGCTCACCGACACGCATTTGGTAAACACCTTCGGCCCACAGTTCCGAATGCTCATCATTGGCGCCGGTCAGCTCTCTGAATACTTAGCCACCATGGCCAATTTCTGTGGCTTTGCCGTTACGGTCTGCGATCCCCGGCAAGAGTATCGAACCTCCTGGTCTGTTCCGAATGTAAGCCTTCTTAACGATTGGCCCGATGATGTCGTCAAGGCCTTTCGCCTCGATCGACGCAGCTGTGTTCTTGCGCTGACCCACGACCCGAAGCTTGACGATCTGGCGCTGCTTGAGGCGCTAGAAACCGACGCGTTTTATGTAGGGGCCATTGGCTCACGACGCAATAACCAGCAACGTCGCGAGCGGCTTGTTGAGCATTTTGATCAGACACAAGCCTCGGTAACCAGGCTTCGTGGCCCAATAGGTATCTACATTGGAAGTAAAACGCCCGCAGAAATTGCAGTCAGTGTGATGGCCGAGGTGCTTGCTGTGAAAAATGATGTTCCGCTTCCCCGTGACATGGACGTTACGACAGCCAAGGAGCGCCTTTTACGAAGACCCGACCATCAGACGGCCTAGTGCCTTATAAGCTTAAGCGGGTCCAGACAGCCCATTGATTACCACCGGCTGCCTTTGCCTCGTACATGGCCTGGTCGGCCTTTATAAGAAGTTCGTTGGCTGACCGACCATGCATAGGGTATACCGCCACCCCAATGCTACTGCCCAGCCGAGCCTGAATGCCGTCAATTTCAAAGGTCTGGGTGAGGCGTTTGAGTACGCGACGCAGCAAGGGTGAAATTTCATCCATATTGCTCACCTCGTGAAGAAGAATAATGAACTCATCGCCACCGTAGCGTGCGATGAAGTCTTCTTGCCGAGCCGATTGCTTTAGGGCCTGAGCAACCCAAATTAAAACCTTGTCCCCAAAGCGGTGGCCGTGGGTATCGTTCAAAGGCTTAAAGCCGTCAAGGTCAAGAAAGACCACCGCCATTCCAAGCTTGTGCCTGTTTGCCTCATCAAGCCAGGTCTGAAGCATGTTTGTAAGCGCTGCCCTGTTCGGAAGCCGAGTAAGCGGGTCGTGCTCGGCCGCATCTTTAAGTGACTGGTTTGCACGCCGAAGTTGCACCTCATTTTCTACAATGACACGATAGGCTCTGCGCAAAATAAGGGCAAAAAGCCCAAGCAGAATAAGGGTGATGGTGAGCGTAAGAAAAAGGTCTTACGCCCTAGCTCTGCAAGAATAAGCTCGGTCTCATCGTAGGCAAAACGCAGCGACAGCCAGCCCAAGAGTGTGCCTGCTGTAACAGGCTGCCATGCAACAACCCGCCCATCAGCACCAAATTCTTCAAAGGCAATGGGGCTTTTTGTGGCTTCGGGAAGGTTGATGCTCCTTGTATCGAAGATGGGGCTTGGCAGGCCCTCATCGTTAATCTCAACCCGGGCTAAAGCGCGTCCGTCAGGGTCAACAATAAGCGCCGATTCAAGACTTGGGTTCGATAAGGCCTGCACAAGCCGAGACTCTAAAAGGCCGAAGTCTTTGACGGCGAGTCCTTCGGTCATGGCAATGCCAATGCCCTCAGCCAATTGGCTTCGCGCCTGCTGTTGCTGCTCGCTAAGAATAATTTTCGACTCGTAGTAAACCCAGAACGCGCCCGTAAGAATCATCAGCAGTGTGGCGGCAGTAAGCCATGCTGCCGTGGCTACGACGTAGTTTGATGAGAGGGTGGGGCGGTCGCTGCGTCTCAGCACGCTTTTTCGCAGCAGAGTTAGTTTTTGTTTTCGTTGATAACGAACTGCTCAATGCCCAGCCTCTGAAGTGGC
This sequence comes from Burkholderiaceae bacterium, assembly GCA_018402635.1. GTDB lineage: Bacteria > Pseudomonadota > Gammaproteobacteria > Burkholderiales > Burkholderiaceae_A > Hahnella. Next base: position 40,196 of record JAGYIP010000011.1, on the reverse strand, counting down.
GCATAGTCTTTGCTGTGACTGGCCTGGGCGGGGTTCGGCATCTGGACCTGGTTTAGAAGGTTTTGTTGCTCGGGCTTAGAGGTCATTTGCAGAATATGTTTTGTAATTGCCGTGCGCAGTTCGGAGGAGACCCTTGGGTGGGCTGAAAAAGGGTGAGCTCTAAAGCCAGGGGTTTCGTAAAGAACGCGCAAGGTTGCTCGAAGTGACTCGGGCTCGCGCAAGAGTGTGTTGTTTACGCCCCCACCGGCTTTGGCAGAACCAAGCGCCACCGACCGGTAGACATTGGTGTGTGTTTTTACATAACTTGCTTTAAAGCTCACGCCTTGATCGGCCAGAATGGAGCGAATAAGCAAGGAGGCAGCAAAGGCATTGGGTGCGGGAAAGCTAAGGGTTGTGCCCTGCAGGTCGCTAAGACTTTTTAAAGGACTGTCTTTGGCCACCACAAGAATGCCGGTAAGTAGCCGGGTATCGGCCAGCATGGCCTCGTAACCCTGGGCCTTAAAGGCCATAACCTGATGGTAAGGGTTCATAAAGGCAAGGTCGTGACGCCCTTGTAAAAACTCAGACTCAAACTCTGGAATGCTTGTTGACACCGAAAGAACAAAGCACACGTCGGTTGATTTTCCAATGTTCTCTAGGAAGGGGCTCCATCGCTTCAGTGTCTCTGTTGCTGGAAGTTGTGGAACAACCCCCACGGAAAGCCTTTTTGGAGAGCCTTGGGCATGGTTATTACCAAGGCACTGCCCTGGTATAGAGGACTCGCTGACGAGCCCTTTGTTCGCTGGCGGGGCGGCAACAGCATGCAGCACGAAGCCCAGCCCAGCGCTTAGCAAAAGTGCGCAAGCACCCTGAACTTTGAAGGCTGTGAACATGAGGTGCTTAGACCCTTGAAACCTTTAAACCCTTAAACCCTGAAACTGCTGCGCGTCCACCGCCGGTGAAAAATAAAAGCCCTGAGCAAAGCAGCCAGGCATGGCTTTCAAAAGATTAAGTTCTTTTAGCTTCTCAACCCCTTCAACGGTAACGCGGTATTTATGCTCAAGCAGCATGCCTACAAGGTTCTGTAGGATGCTGCGTCCTTGGGGGGATGCTGCAGCCTTTACTAAAAAAGCCTATCGACTTTAATTTCCGAAATAGGCAGCTGCAGCAACCGTAGAAGGCCTGAATAGGCGGTTCCGAAATCGTCCAAAGCCAGGCTAAAACCCGCCTTTTGAACCGCACTCATGAAATCAGAAAGCTCCTCTTCATTAATTAAAGCCACGCGTTCAGAGACCTCTAAGTTAATGAGGTCTGGGCTTAGGTTGTATTTTTCAAGCTGCCTGCTGGCCTGCTCAATAAGGTCGGGTACCTTGAGGTCTTGCTCTGAAAGGTTAATGGCAATGGGCACTTCTTTAGCTTTGCGTTTCAGACGAACAAGCAAGGCAATGGTCTGTCTGGCAACGGTCTGGCTAATGTCGCAGATCAGGCTCGATTCTTCGGCAATGCCAAGGAAGTCTTTTGGCATCAACAGTCCCTTCTCAGGGTGCTTCCAGCGCACAAGGGCCTCACCACCCACCACCTGGTTGTTACGTGGGTCAATTTTGGGCTGGAAGTAGCTTACAAACTCGCCTCGTCTTAAACCGTCCCGTATCTCCGTCTCGCGCTTCATGCGTGCAAGACGTAACCGGCGATGGCGCAGATCGTACCGTTGAACAGGGCTGTGAAGGCTCGTTCTGGCGAGTGCAAACGCAGCCTTATCAAACGCGAGTTCGTGGCCTAGATGGTAGCCAATTCTAGGGTCGGCCTCGAGCATCAAAGCCTGGCCTGAAATCTTCATGGGCTTCTTTAGCGCGGCAATCAGCCTGTCGATGAGCGCTTGAAGGCTGTCTTCATCAAGTAAGGTCTTGGTTGCTACCAGAGAAAGCAGAAGCAGGTCGGTCTGTTTTGAAACCTGGTACTGAAAGGCTGGTTTTGCCTTTGGGTTTGCCCCTCGGTCTGCAGCAAGCTCTTTAAACGCGCAGAGCAGACTTCTCTGAAGTCGCTTACTTACGGTGGTGTAGAGATCGTCTTGCGCCTTGCCTCCAAAAAGAATGTCAGCGCCAAGAAGGCCATGGCACTTCAATGCAAGGCTTAAGAAGGCCTCGCCTTTAATGTCTGCACCCGGGCTTTGCAGCCCAGGGGCTCGAGCGCGAGGCTTATGCGATTTCTTAGCGCTCGTTTGCAGGCAGTTCGTGGTAGTAGGCATGGACAGCCTCTTGGCTTGACTTGGTGGAGTTTAACGCAACGGCAGCCGCATCAAGCAGGCTGGCCTCGGTCTGACCATCAAGGGGGAAAATTGAAATACCAATGCGTGCGCCCTTCCATAAGTCGGTGGGGATGGGCGGCGTGGCAAGCATGGACTGGAACCGGTCGACAATTAAGGCGACATTATCTGGCGTGCCGACAGCATTAAGCAGCACCGCAAACTCATCAGCACCAATACGTCCAACCACATCGTCTGTGCGAACAAGCCGTTGCATGCTCTCGGCCAGTGCAAAGAGCATTTCATCACCAATCTCTTCACCCAACGCCTCGTTTACTTTTTTGAAGCCAATGAGATCGACATGCATACAGGCCAGCATCTGGCCCGAACGGGTTGAGCGCGAAATGGACTGACGCAGCGACTCTTCGAAGTAGCGACGGTTAGCGAGACGGGTTAAGGGGTCGATACGGCTGGTCTGGCTAAGCTCGTCTTCAAGACGCTTAATCTCAGACACGGCGTTAAGCCATCGCTCGGAGATGCCGATAAGAATGCGGGCATGTTCACGCTCAGTCGGTGATAGGGGCTCGCTGCGGATTATAAAAAGGCCGTAGGAGTGGCCCTGTACCTCGAGCCATTCGGTCTGGCTGCCCGGGGAGGGCGTTTCAAGCTGACCATCGGGGTCTAGAACCGCCACTCGAACCTGGCAATGAAACAGGCGGGAAAGCCCAAGGCATAGCGACTCAAGACCCGCTTCAAGCCCATGTTCGCCAACAACCTTCTGAAGAAGATCGAGTTCAGTAAGAGAGGGTGTAGAGTCTATTGTCATGGGGAAAAGTCTCACAAATAAAGCTAATCAAAAAAAGCTAATACACGCTAATGTTAGCTTCTGTTGGTTCGAGTGTAACGTGCTTTTCTTGCCGTTTCCTTGCGTTAGAGGCTCGATGAGCCACGAAAGAGCCAGGGCTGATCCATAAGCCTGCTGCCGGCAAGCCCTAGGGCGCGGTCTCGAAACCATGCCAGGGGCCCCGTTAACTGAAAAATTCTGCCGTTACGCAGGGACTGGCGTTGAACCCTGGCATTGCGCTGCCAGCGTTCTTGAGCAGTGCGTTGGCATTTATCGTGCAGCGTTCCCAAGCCAGAGGTTAAATGATGGGCCAAAGCACAGGCGTCTTCAATTGCCATGGCCGAGCCTTGTGCCTGATGAGGTCGCATTGCGTGGGCGGCATCACCGATAAGAAAGACATTGTTTTTGTAGTGATCCTCAGGCGACTGCATGGTTGGGCTTGCCCAAAGCGGCCAGCTCGACCAGGATTCCGCGGACGTTGGTATCCACTGCAGGCTCGGGTGCAAGGCCTGCAGTAACAGACCCACCTGATCGGTGCTCGCAAGGTGGGACCAGCCAGCCACATTGGCGTTGGTATCTTCACTGGTAATAAAGCCCACAAGGTTATAGTGAAGGCGCGTACCTTCGGCCACTGGCATGACCATGGGATAGCCCACCAGATGATGATGGGGTGCTGTCCAGACCGCAATTTCGTGCTGTTGGGCCTCGGGCACATTGTTAAGTGAGGTCACTACGCTTCGCAGCGCCAGTTGGCCTGTAAAAAAAGGCTGCCGAAGGGCATTGGTTTCCTCCGGTCTGCCTGCGGCTTGCTCAAAGGACTCGAAGTAAACCTTTCTGCAGGTGCTTTTGCGACCATCTGCCCCGACAAGAAGCCTGTCCTTGTCTTCAAGGCCTTGGGTGATTCGAGTCTGATTAGACTTGCGCTCGGATACGGTCGGTAGCGGGCCGTTTTGGCCGTCGTTAAAGGGGCTTGCCCAGTTCACCGCATGGCCGCTTTCATGAAGCCGAGCAAGCAGCGAAGACTGTAATGAAGCCCGATGCATGGTGAGGTACTTGGCGCCATAGCGGTGTTCAAAGTCTTCAAGTGAGAGGTGGGCGAGCCTTTTGCCTGACTGCAGGCTGTAAAGGCTGATGCACTTGGGTGCGAAGCTTAGGGTGCGCAAGGCATTGGAGAGGCCAAGCTCGTTTTGTAAAAGCCGCACCACATTGGGCCCAAGTTGAATACCTGCGCCATCGCTTGAAGGGCTTGAGGCGGCTTCGTCAATTTGAAGGCAGTCGGTGCTGAGTTCGCCTAGGCCGCGAGCCTTCGCTTTTTGGGCAAGCGCCACCGCAAAACTTAAACCAGCAATACCGGCGCCCACGACGCGAACTTTATATGGCCAGACCATGGCCTAAAGTCTAGTCGTCTTTTCGGGTTCCTGGTCGAAGCAGTTGCATCATTTTGCGTGTCCAATGGCGAATGTTGTAGCGCAGAAGCCTTTTCTCCATGGCTTGAAGCCGTTGTATGGCCTCTTCGCGTGGCATAACCAAGGCCTGTGAAAGACCACGGTCAAGGCTGCGACTGGAATAAGGGTTCACATGAATGGCTTCGTCCAGTTCAATAACGGCGCCGGTGAACTCCGAGAGCACCAACACACCTGCACGGCCCGACTGGCAGGTGACGAACTCCTTGGCCACAAGGTTTAAGCCATCACGTAAAGGCGTAATAAAACAGACATCGGCCGCACAGTACCAAGACACCAGAGTCTCGAAGTCAATAGGCTGCGTGAAGAGAAGAATGGGGCTCCAGGAGAGCTTTGAGAAGTGGCCATTAATGTGTCCGACACGTCGCTCAATGTCATCTTGAATATCTTCATAGACATTCATGCCGCGCGAGGGCGCCACGCTTGTAAGACATAACTTTATTCGGCCATGCCATTGCGGTTCACGCTGAAGCAAACGCTCAAAGGCATCGAGCATCTCGCAGGTTCCCTTGGTGTAGTCAACTCGACCCACCGAGAAGATCATTTTCTCAACATTGAGCTCGCGCCGAATTTCACCAACTTTTTGTTGCGAGGCCTTCTTTCGCAAGGTTCTTTGAATCAGCGCTGTGTCAATGCCAATTGGAACCGCATCGAGCTGGCAGATCTGGTCTTTGTATCGAAGAATGCTCGTGTAAGAGGCCTGGTGCAAGACGCTGCCTACCTGGGCAAGCTCCTTGCCAACAAATTGGCGTCGCAGTGGCTGAGCTCGGCAAAACGATTCGGCACAGTTGGCAAAGTTATCGGCGTATCGCGGCACATGAAATCCAACCCGATGGCACTGAAGAAGACTTTCAAGAATTTCTTCGCGCCAGGGAAGAATGCCAAAGATATCTGCAGGCGGAAAAGGCGTGTGGTGAAAAAAGCTAATAATAAGGTCGCGTCGCTGAGCCTTTACAAGCCCAGGCACAAGCCACAGGTTGTAGTCGTGAACCCAGACCGTTGCGCCGGTCGCAGCTGTTTCGCAGACGGCTTTTGCAAAAAGCGCATTCACCTCACGAAAGGCCTCCCAGTCGGCGGCGTCGTAGTCAAAGCGGCCTGGAAACCCGTGCAAGATAGGCCACAGGGCAGCCTTCGATGTCACGTGATAAAACGAGCTCACCTGTTCGCGTGTGAGGCCCATGCGTACCACTCGAAGGGGTGTTTCTTTCTGAGCCTCCACTGTGGCCTCACCAAGAATGGTGCCAGCCTGCTCGTCTGTATCAACATGGCTCCATGCGAGCCAGACCGCCTCGGACGGATCGGGAAGGCTTGCGCAAAACCCTTTCAGGCTAGGAATAATTCCGTTGGGACTGCGGTGGGGCCGAAGTCGGACCTCGCCGTTTTCTTCATATTCCTCGAAAGGTTGTCGGTGGTACACCAATACAAATCGGGCCGATCCTGTCATGGCGTTAGGGTTTCCTTTGGTGTTGTTACAGCCATCCAAGCTGCTTGAGCGACTCATGAATGCCTGCAGCGCCATCTTGGCTCGCAAACATGAGGCCTGGGTTGTCATTACGACTTAAAAGCGCTTCTTTTAGCGCCGTCTCGGCATTCGCAACCACCACTGCGGGCAACGGCAGGCTTAACATCGCCAGGTCGTTCAGGGTGTCTCCTGCCAGTAAAACCTGGCTGGCGGTTAGCCCCCAGTGAGCCATAAGCCAGCTCACCGCAAATCCCTTGTTAACGCCCCGAGGCAGCGCATCAAGGTACTGGTTGTCAGAGATAAGGCTGTCAAAGCCAAGCGCCTCAATACGTTGCGCTGCGTGTTTCGCCATTGCGGGGCTGTCGTAGTAAAGGCTGTAACGGCGAGGGCCAAAAATGGGCTGCTCGCTAAGGCCTTGGTTGAGAAACTCCTTCAGCTGCTCTCGTAAAAGATGCTGCCCGTCTCCCCAGCGCGCGCTTACAAGACTTTCGTAGTCTTGGCTAAAGGCTTCGCCTCTGCCGTTCCAGAGGCTTGTGCCGACATCACCAATAACGGCATTAGGCCTGGCAAGTTCGTTGGAATCGATGGCTGGAAAAATACGCTGGTGGCCCCGGCCCGAGACATAAACCAGACCAATACCCGAAGATTCGATGGCCTGAAGCAGGCGCAGCTGATCCTGCCTGGTCCCGCCAAGAAAGGTGCCGTCAAGATCAGTAAAAAGAAATTTCAAAAATATTTTTATAAATATAAATGGTTAAAAAAAGCAGGGCACGATCAGCAACAGCCTGGCTTCTGCAGCTGCCTGTTGGCTAGCCCGTGAGGCGGACAGGCCTGGGTGCAGATGATTGATTGACCCAACAAGCCACACTGTTATGACAACAGCATGCTTTACTTACTTACTTACTTATGGCGCGCCCGGCAGGATTCGAACCCACGACCCCCTGGTTCGTAGCCAGGTACTCTATCCAACTGAGCTACGGGCGCGCGGTCCGTAGAAGCAACTTAAGCCTTTTAAATCAAGCGCTACAGTGTACCACTGCCACCAGGCTGTGCATCGCCTTCGCTTGCTGCAAGGGCCGTCTTCATAAGGTCGGCCATGGTTCGTGCCTCGATCTTATCCATGATGTTTGCGCGATGGGCCTCGACGGTTTTTATGCTGATGTTGAGATCATCTGCGATTTGTTTGTTGAGCCTTCCATAAACAATACGTTCGAGCACCTGCTGCTCGCGGGGTGTCAGCCGGGCAAGGAGCTCTTTGGCGCGTTTCGCACCATGTGTTTTCTCCTCGTCATCACGCAGCTGCTGAAAGGCTTTGGCCACAAGGGCGCAGAGCTGTTCATCATTAAAGGGCTTTTCAAGAAAGTCCACCGCACCCTTTTTCATGCTGTCGACGGCCAGGGGGACGTTGCCATGACCCGTAATAAAAATAAGTGGAATGCGGTGGCCGCGCTCAAGCAGCTCTTCGTGCAGCTCGGTTCCTGTCATTCCGGGCATGCGAACATCAAGAATGAGGCAGGCTATTTGGTTTGAAAGCTTAGGCAGGCTTGCAAGAAAGCGTTCGGCGCTCTCAAGCGAGGTGACTCGAAAGCCATTGGCCTCGAGCAGCCATCGCAGCGAGTCGCGAACCGCCTCATCATCATCTACAACATAGACCATCTCAATCATTGTGTTTTCTCCGTGACAGGCGATCGATCGCTATCGGCAACAGCCCCCAGTGGCAGGCTAAACTGGAAAAGGCAGCCACCCTCAGGGTTGTCCTCGAACCAAAGCCGACCCTGATGAGACTCAATGATAGACCGACATATGTTTAGACCCATGCCCATGCCCTCGGTCTTTGTTGTGTAGAAGGAGTCAAAAATATGGTCCCGCACCTCGGGGGCCATGCCCTTGCCATGGTCGCGGACGGCAAAAACAATCTGTTCGTCTCGGGTCACCACAGAGAGCACCAGCTCTTTTTCTGGGCTGTCCTTCATGGAATCCATGCCATTTTTCAAGAGATTCATTAGCACCTGTTCAATCAGTATTGGGTCGACGTGAATGGCAGGCAGGTTAGGAGCAATGGATTTCTCTATTGAAACACCCAAAGACTGAGCGTCAATTTCAGCCAGTCCAAGGGCGTCGGCAATAATCGCCGAGGGGTCTACAAACTTTCGTATCGGGTCGCTTCGCTTCACGAAGCTTCGTATCCGGCGTATTACCTGGCCTGCTCGTTCGGCTTGCCTTGCGGTTTTCACCAACATACCTTCAAGTTCTTCGCACGATAGGTTTTCGCCTCGATGGGCAGCAGCTCGAACTCTCGCGGCTGCCCCCATGGTGTAGTTTGATATGGCCGTTAAGGGCTGGTTGAGCTCATGGGCAAGCGAAGAGGCCATCTCGCCCATATTAATTAAGCGTGAGGTCTGCTCAAGCCTTTCGTACTGAAGCCGCTGGTTCTCTTCAGCAATATGGCGTTGCGTAATGTCCGTTGCCACTACCAACTGCACCAGGCGCCCGTCCACCCATTGAATGCTTCGGCTACGGACATCAAACCAGCGTTGGACGGCCGCATTAAAAAATTCTCGGCTATCGGCCCAGGGTGAGCGATGGGCTGCACTTAAGAGCCTGTGGCCAATTTCTAAGGAGTCGCCAAACCACTTTCGATAGGCCTCATTGGCAAAAAGCAGCTCGTCCTCCGGAGCCGGTGGTGCAACCGACACCGCCGCATCCAGGGACTGCAGCACTGTAATGAAGCGCTCCTGAGCCTGTGCAAGCTCTGCCCGAATGCGGCTTGGCTCGGTGATGTCAGTGACCGAGGTCATCCAACCAGCCTGCAGTCCGTCCGGGCCTCGTAGGGGCGAGGTGTACATTCGGCAAATCAGTCGCCGCCCGTCGCTGTGCATGACATTGACCTGGGTGTTGACCTGTTTTAAGTCACCCTTGAGTAGTCTTTTTAGGTTGACCTCAAGCTGGCGTCGCTCCTCGGGGGGCCAATAAGGGTAGGGTGGCTCAGCCCCCACCAAAGACTCTTGAGGCAGGCCCACAATTCGACAAAAGGCCGGGTTGACATAAGTGATGCGCCCGTCGGGGGCAATGGTGCGCATGCCCGTTGGCATGGAATCTTCCATGGCTCGACGGAAGGCGATTTCGCGCAGTAACTCCTGCTCAGCGCGCGGTTGACCTGGGCGTAGAAGGCTTAGCAGCCAATCTCTCATGCCCGACAGTGTAACGGGGTTTGTGTAAAGGGCTGACTGCATTTCTTAATGTGAAATGTTATGCCGCATCGCGAAAATTCACTTGCTAGAGTCAAAAAAGCCTCGGACAATCAAGCTATTGCAAAAGGAGACTTCTCTATGTCCACGCTTCCTCCTCATGTCAGCCAGCAGGTCCACACCGCCGCAGACACCGATCCTCAGGAGACCATCGAATGGCGTGAGGCCCTTGATGCCGTCATCGCCCGCGAGGGGCCCGAGCGGGCACAGTTTCTTGTCGAGACGCTTATTGACGAAACGCGCAGAGCCGGAGGCTTTATTCCGTTTTCGGCAAACACCTCCTACGTCAATACTATTCCGGTCGCTCGGGAAGAGCACTGCCCCGGCAACTTGGAGTACGAGGAGCGCCTGCGGTCTTGGATGCGCTGGAATGCCATGGCCATGGTGGTGCGAGCCAATCGTCACGACGGCGATCTTGGCGGCCATATTTCAAGCTTCGCTTCCTTGGCCAACATGCTTGGTATTGGCTTTAACCATTTCTGGAAGGGCCCGGACCATCCTCAAGGTCAAGACCTTCTTTTCATTCAGGGGCACTCCAGTCCTGGAATTTACGCGCGCGCTTTCTTGAAGGCCGCCTAACGGAAGATCGTTTAAACAACTTCCGTCGCGAGGTCGATGGCCAAGGCTTATCAAGCTACCCCCATCCGCAGCTTATGCCCGACTTTTGGCAGTTCCCAACCGTCTCCATGGGTCTTGGCCCCATCATGGCCATCTACCAGGCGCGTTTCCTTAAGTACCTGCATGCCCGTGGAATTACAGACACAGCCGAGCGCAAGGTCTGGGCCTTCTGCGGCGATGGCGAAATGGATGAGCCCGAGTCCATGGGGGCCATTGGTATGGCCTCGCGCGAGAAGCTCGACAACCTTGTGATGGTGGTGAACTGCAACCTGCAGCGCCTTGATGGTCCCGTTCGAGGTAACGGCAAAATTATTCAAGAGCTGGAAAGCGACTTCCGTGGTGCGGGCTGGAACGTAATTAAGGTGATCTGGGGCGGCTACTGGGATCCACTCTTAGCCATGGACCATGACGGCATTCTAAAAAAAGTCATGATGGATACGGTGGATGGCGAGTACCAGAACTACAAGGCTAATGACGGTGCCTATGTTCGTAAGCATTTCTTTGGCAAGCATCCCAAGTTATTGCAGCGTGTTGCCACCATGTCGGACGATGACATCTGGCGCTTGAACCGCGGGGGGCATGACCCCCACAAAATTTATTCCGCCTTCTCGGCTGCTTCACGGCACAAGGGGCAGCCCACGGTCATTTTGGTGAAGACCATCAAAGGCTTTGGCATGGGCAAGGTGGCCGAGGGCCGCAACACGGCGCACCAGACAAAGAAACTTGATGACACCGCCATTAAAGAATTCCGTGATCGGTTTGGCATTCCTATCTCCGATGAGCAGCTGGCCTCTGTGCCTTTCCTTAAGCCGTCCGATGATTCCCCAGAGATGAAGTACATGCAAGAGCGCCGCAAGGCTCTGGGTGGCTATCTGCCGTCGCGCCGCGTTAAGGCTGAAGAGTCTTTGGTGGTTCCAAGTCTTGATGTCTTTGCACCCGTGCTTGAGCCAACCGCAGAGGGCCGTGAAATTTCCACCACCCAGGCCTATGTGCGTTGCCTGACACAGTTATTGCGCGATAAGTCGCTAGGGCCTCGCGTGGTCCCTATTCTGGTGGACGAGGCACGCACCTTTGGTATGGAAGGATTGTTTAGACAAATTGGCATTTATTCGGTCGAGGGCCAGAAGTACGAGCCTGTAGATCGCGACCAGGTAATGTATTACCGCGAGGACATCAAGGGTCAGATTCTTCAAGAGGGTATTAACGAGGCAGGCGGTATGAGCTCGTGGATTGCGGCAGCAACCTCCTACTCCACCAACAACCGCATCATGATCCCCTTCTATATTTATTACTCTATGTTTGGCCTGCAGCGGGTGGGCGACCTTGCATGGGCGGCAGGCGATATGCGTGCACGAGGCTTTTTGCTTGGCGGAACGGCAGGCCGTACTACGCTCAATGGCGAGGGCTTGCAGCACGAAGATGGGCACAGCCAAATTCTCGCCTCAGCCATACCCAATTGCGTGTCCTACGACCCCACCTTCGGTCACGAGGTTGCCGTGATTCTTCACAGCGGCTTAAAGCGTATGGTCGAGCATCAAGAAGATGTCTTTTTCTATCTCACCCTTATGAACGAGAACTATGAACATCCCGGTCTTGTTAAGGGAACAGAAGACCAGATTCTCAAGGGCATGTACCTTCTGAAATCTGTGGGTGAGAAGAAAGCCAAACAGCGCGTTCAGCTAATGGGTAGCGGCACCATACTTCGTGAGGTTATTGCCGCAGCCGACCTTCTTGCAGCCGACTTCGGTATTGCCAGCGACATCTGGAGCTGCCCAAGTTTTAATGAACTGCGCCGTGAAGGGCTTGATGCCCAACGCTACAGCCTGCTGCATCCCACCAAAAAGCCCCGCATGGCCTTCGTTACTCAACAGCTGCAAGGTCATGATGGCCCTGTGGTTGCAGCAACCGACTACATGAAGACCTTTGCCGATCAAATTCGACCCTTCATACCTGAAGGACGTCGCTACACCGTTTTAGGTACCGACGGCTTCGGCAGGTCCGACACCCGTGCGAAGCTTCGTGAGTTCTTTGAGGTTGATCGTCGCTATGTGGCTATTGCTGCGCTTTATAGCCTTATGCAAGACGGCGCACTGGATGCAAAGGCCGTTGAGGCTGCCATTAAGAAGTACGGCATCAACACCGAGCGGTCGAACCCCGCAATGGTTCTTTAAGTCACCTCATTAAAGGAAGACAAGCCAATGGCACACATTGAGATCAAGGTTCCGGACATTGGGGACTTTAAAGAGGTGGAGATTATTGAGGTTTTGGTGTCGCCGGGGGATTCTTTGTCGGTGGAGCAGAGCCTTATTACGGTGGAGAGTGACAAGGCCTCGATGGAGATACCGAGCTCGCATGCGGGCAAGCTTATTAGTCTGTCGGTGAAGGTGGGCGATAAGGTGGGAGAGGGCTCGGTGCTTGGCGTTATTGACGCTGAGGTTTCTGCAGGCGCAAAGCAAATGGGCGCCGAGGGCGTGAAGTCCTCGCCCGAGGGGTTCGTTTCCGTTGCGCCGTCTGCCTTTGCTGCACCGCCTGCGACTGAGACACCCTCCTCAGCCGAAAAGATCACGTCTTCGGAGGCCATCTCAGCCTCGGCCTCATCGGGTTCGGTGACATCAGGAATAGGGATAGGAGCGATGACTGTTGGCGCAACTCAGGCACCGACGAGCATTGACCCCTCGGGCGAAAAGATCACGCCCTCGGCGCCAACGCTCGCCGCTGCCCTTGCGTCAGCGGCATCGAGCAGCAACAACATCGCCGGCAACCTTCCACATGCATCGCCCTCTGTGCGTAAGTTCGCGCGCGAGCTGGGTGTCAGCTTGACACAGGTGAAGGGCAGTGGGCCCAAGGGACGGATCACGCAGCTTGACGTTCAGGGTCATGTGAAGTCGGTTATGTCGGGCGCCGCTTCTCTTTCAACGGCTCAGACCTCGGCCGGTTCAGGCTCGGGTGTTGGGCTTGACCTTTTGCCATGGCCTCAGGTGGACTTCGCGAAGTTTGGTCCCATTGATCCCAAACCACTGTCGCGCATTAAGAAAATTTCAGGGGCAAACCTGCATCGCAACTGGGTGATGATTCCCCATGTCACCAACAACGATGAGGCTGACATTACCGAGCTTGAGGCCTTGCGTGTTCAGCTCAATAAAGAGAATGAAAAGGCCGGCATAAAGCTCACCATGCTTGCCTTCTTAATGAAGGCGGTGGTGGCTGCACTTAAGAAATTCCCAGAGTTCAATGCTTCTATTGATGGTGAAACGCTTGTTCTGAAGAAATACTTCCACATTGGTTTTGCCGCCGATACGCCCAACGGTCTTGTTGTTCCCGTGGTTCGCGATGTCGATCGGAAGGGAGTGATTGATCTTGCTACGGAGACCTCCGAAATGGCCAAGCGTGCCCGCGAGGGCAAGCTCTCGCCTACGGAGATGCAGGGTGGGTGCTTTTCCATTTCCTCGCTCGGTGGCATTGGAGGAACCCATTTCACTCCCATTATTAATGCACCTGAAGTGGCCATTCTTGGTGTCTCAAAGTCAGCCATGAAGCCAGTTTGGAACGGCAAAGAATTTGTTCCGCGGCTCACCCTTCCTTTGTCCTTGTCGTATGACCATCGTGTTATTGACGGCGCGTCCGCTGCGCGGTTTAACGCCTACCTTGGTCAGCTTTTGGCTGACTTTCGTCGCATTGTCCTTTAAGGAACCCCGTCATGGCACACATTGAGATCAAGGTTCCGGACATTGGGGACTTTAAAGAGGTGGAGATTATTGAGGTTTTGGTGTCGCCGGGGGATTCTTTGTCGGTGGAGCAGAGCCTTATTACGGTGGAGAGTGACAAGGCCTCGATGGAGATACCGAGCTCGCATGCGGGCAAGCTTATTAGTCTGTCGGTGAAGGTGGGCGATAAGGTGGGTGAGGGCTCGGTGCTTGGCGTTATTGACGCTGCGCCGCTTGTCTCCGCATCACCGCCTGTGGCTGAGACGCCCTCCTCAGCCGAGAAGATCACGTCTTCGGAGGCCATCTCAGCCTCGGCTGTTACATCACTAGGAGCGATGACTGTTGGCGCCGAAGGGTTCGTTTCCGCTGCGCCGCTCTGCCTCTGCATGCACCGCCTGCGACTGAGACACCCTCCTCAGCCGAAAAGATCACGTCTTCGGAGGCCATCTCAGCCTCGGCTGTTACATCGCTAGGAGCGAGGGCTGTTGGCGCCGAGGGCGTGAAGTCCTCGCCCGAGGGGTCAATAGCCAGCGCTCCATCAGTAACGCTCGTCGCTGCCGCCTCCCACTCGCCCCTTCAAACCTACATGGGCAAAGCCGACCTCGAGACCGAGATGCTCGTGCTTGGCGCCGGCCCAGGGGGCTACTCCGCCGCCTTTCGAGCCGCAGACCTTGGCATGGGCACGGTGTTGGTGGAACGTTTTGGCACCCTGGGTGGTGTCTGCCTGAACGTCGGCTGCATTCCGTCTAAAGCGCTGTTGCACGTGGCTGCGGTCATGGACGAGACCAAGACCATGGCGGCCCACGGCATTTCTTTTGGTGAGCCTCAGGTCGATCTCGACAAGCTTCGTGGCTGGAAAGAAAAAGTAGTGGGCAAACTCACCGGTGGTCTTTCGGGCATGGCCAAGGCCCGTAAGGTAACCGTGGTGCAAGGTGTAGGCCAGTTCCTTGACTCCTTTCATATCGAAGTCACGAACGACAAAGGGGTCAAGCAGGTTATTAAGTTTGGAAAGGCCATTGTGGCGGCAGGCTCTGAGGCCGTGAAGCTGCCTTTTCTTCCGAACGACCCTCGCGTGATGACCTCAACCGGCGCACTTGAGCTTCGCCAACAGCCCAAGCGAATGCTTGTTATTGGCGGAGGAATTATTGGGCTGGAGATGGCCACCGTGTATTCAACGCTAGGTGCCCGCGTTGATGTTGTCGAGATGATGGACGGCCTGATGATGGGCGCGGACCGCGACCTTGTGAAGGTCTGGCAGAAGTTCAACGAGCATCGGTTCGACAACATTTGGTTAGGAAGCAAGACCGTTGGGGCCGAGGCCAAAGCCGACGGTATTTATGTTCGCTTTGAAGGTGGCAAGGCACCGGCAGAGCCGCAATGCTACGACCTTGTCTTGCAGGCGGTTGGTCGCAGGCCCAATGGCAAGGCCATTGCGGCAGAACGTGCTGGCGTTGAAGTAGACGACAAAGGCTTTCTGAATGTGGACACCCAGATGCGCACGAGACAGGGCCATATTTTTGCCATTGGCGACATCGTCGGTCAGCCCATGCTTGCCCACAAGGCTGTTCATGAAGGGCATGTGGCAGCTGAAGCCGCGGCAGGGCAGAAGTCCTTCTTCGATGCCCGTGTTATTCCCTCTGTTGCCTATACTGATCCGGAAGTGGCCTGGGTGGGCCTTACCGAAGACGAGGCCAAGGCCAAGGGCGTTAGAATTGAAAAGGCTGTTTTTCCGTGGGCCGCCTCCGGCCGAGCCATTGCCAATGGCCGTGACGAAGGCTTCACCAAATTATTGGTGGATGCCGAGAGCCACCTTGTTGTGGGCGGTGGCATTGTGGGTACCCATGCAGGTGACATGATTGGCGAGCTGGCTTTGGCCATTGAAATGGGCTGCGACCCAACCGACATTGGCAAGACCATTCATCCTCATCCTACCCTGGGCGAATCCATTGGCATGGTGGCTGAAGTCTTTGAAGGCATTTGCACCGACCTGCCTCCAACAAAAAAACGTTAGACGTCTAAGAGCTTTTTGGCTTTGGCCGCCTGCAGCCTTACCTGGCTAGGTGCTGTTCCGCCGACATGGTCTCTGGCCTGCATGGACCCTTCAGGGCGCAGGACCTCATAGACATCGTCTTCAATAAGGGCATGAAAGCTTTGCAGTTCGACCAAGGAAAGATCTTCCAGGCCGCACTGCTTGTCTACGGCTTTACGCACGGCAAGGGCCACGGCCTCGTGGGCATCCCGAAAGGCTAGACCCTTCTTCACTAAATAATCTGCCAGGTCGGTTGCGGTGGCATAGCCCTCAAGCACGGCAGCGCGCATGGCTTCAGCCTGGGGCTCAAGGCCTGCCACCATGTCAGCAAAGGCCTTCAAGGTATCGCGCACGGTATCGGCCGTGTCGAACAAAGGCTCTTTGTCCTCTTGGTTGTCCTTGTTGTAGGCAAGGGGCTGGCCCTTCATCAGCGTTAGCAGAGCCACCAAATGCCCGTTCACCCGGCCAGTCTTGCCCCGTGCAAGCTCAGGCACATCGGGGTTTTTCTTCTGGGGCATGATGGAGGAGCCCGTGCAGAAACGGTCGGGCAGCTTAATAAAGCCGTAGCGGCTCGTCATCCAAAGAATAAGCTCCTCGGACAGCCGCGAGATATGGGTCATGATCAGCGCGCAGGCGGCGGTGAACTCAATGGCAAAGTCACGGTCGCTTACAGCATCAAGCGAGTTCTCGCACAGGGCCTCAAAGCCCAGCGTTTTTGCCACCCGTTGCCGGTCAATGGGGTAGCTTGTACCGGCAAGCGCGGCCGCACCCAGGGGCAGTCGGTTCACTCTGCGACGCGCATCCACCAGCCGCTCGTCGTCGCGGGCAAACATGGCCTCGTAGGCCAGCATGTGATGGCCAAAGCTAATGGGTTGGGCCACCTGAAGATGGGTAAAGCCCGGCATGATGGTGTCAGCATGAGCCTGCGCCTGGTTGATAAGCGCAAGCCGCAAGGCCTTGAGATCGAGTCGAATGGCATCTATTTCTGCGCGCAGCCAAAGCCGAATGTCGGTGGCCACCTGGTCGTTACGACTGCGAGCGGTGTGAAGCCGCTTGCCCGCATCGCCCACAAGATCGGTTAGCCGCTTTTCAATATTCAGGTGGACGTCCTCAAGGGCCACAGACCATTCAAAGCGGCCTGCGCGAACTTCTTCAAGAATGGCGGCCATGCCCTTTTCAATGGCCTGCAGGTCGTCTTTTGAAAGTAGGCCCACATGGCAGAGCATCTCGGCATGGGCCAGCGAGCCCTGAATATCAACCTCGGCAAGCCGCTGGTCAAAGCCCACCGAGGCAGTGTAGCGCTGCACAAGTTCGGAGACGGGCTCTGTAAAGCGGCCCGACCAGGCTTCATTTTTTTTGTTTAAGGAATTTGTCATGGCTGCATTGCATTATGGCGGTGAGAGGTATTATTGCATCGCGCGAATGCCGTTTTACCATCTGGCATGCCAGCGGTCGTTATCCGCCTCTCTTTTGAGAACATTTTTTTCTTGCAATTTGAATATGCAATGTTTAAATTGCAAGGATGTTCAAGCGTCTTGCTACTACTAAGGTCGATCGTGCATTGGCTCGAAGCCCAGCCGTGGCAATCCTTGGCCCTCGACAGGTGGGCAAAACAACACTTGCCCGCGCTGCTGCCGCCGTGCGCCCGGATTCGATTTATCTTGACCTAGAGACCGCCGCCGATCAGTCCAAGCTCGCCGACCCGCCCCGATTTTTCGCCTCGCGCCGCGGATCTCTGATGGTGCTTGACGAGGTGCAGAATCTGGCCGAACTTTTCTCGGAGTTACGCGCAGAGATTGATGCCGATCGTAGGGTAGGGCGGTTTCTTCTGCTTGGATCGGCCTCTTTTCAGCTGCTTCGTCAGGCGCAGACTCTTGCCGGGCGGCTAGAAGTCATTGACATGGCGCCGCTGCTCTTGCCCGAAGTCGCGCAGCGGTTTGAGGATATCGAGCAGCTATGGGTGCGGGGAGGTTTTCCTGGCAGCTACACCCCACCGGCTGATGAAGACTCCTGGCAGTGGCGACAAGACTTCATTCGGCATTTTTTGAATGTGGATCTCCCCGCGCTTGGCATTGGCGTAGACCCCCCAAGCATGGGGCGATTCTGGCGCATGCTTGCGCATTTAAATGGGCAACTTTTAAATGCGTCGGTTTTGTCGCGTTCTCTTGGGGTGTCTGCTCCCACCGTGAGCCGTTGGCTGGACCACCTGGTTGATGCGCTTGTTGTGCGCCGGCTTGAGCCTTGGCATGCAAATCTTGGAAAGCGACTTGTGAAGTCTCCAAAGATCTACCTTCGCGACACAGGGCTCTTGCATGCATTGCTCGGAATTCGTGATGCTGAGGCCTTGGCCGGTCATCCCGCATCGGGCGCCTCTTGGGAAGGCTTTGTGGTGGAACAGATCTGCGCCCGATTACCTGCAGGAACACCCACCAACTTCTACCGTACCTCGGCCGGCGCGGAGCTGGACCTGGTTATCGAGCATGAAGGCCGGCTGGTCGGCATTGAGGCAAAGCTCTCGTCGGCGCCCACTGTAACCAAGGGATTTTGGCAGGCATGTGAAGACGTCGGTGTGCACGAGGCATGGGTGGTTGCACCAGTGCGCGAGGGCTGGCCCATTGGAGACAGTGCCCGCGTGGTGTCTCCAATTGAGTTACCAATCTAATTCGTTACAGCTGCATTACACTGTACGAATTATGTGGATCATCGCATCACGTGAAAGCCGTCTTGCCATGTGGCAGGCCGAGCATGTCCAGTCTTTACTGCAGAAGTCCTCGGGTCAGGCTGTGAGCATACTGGGCATGACCACCCGTGGCGACCAGATTCTTGACAAGACGCTCTCCAAGGTTGGTGGCAAGGGGCTTTTTGTCAAAGAGCTTGAGACCGCGCTTGCCGAGGGCAGGGCGCATCTGGCCGTGCACTCCCTAAAAGACGTGCCCATGGAACTGCCCGAGGGTTTTGAGCTTGCCGCTGTCATGCTGCGCGAAGACCCCCGTGACGCCTTTGTTTCCTCAGAGTTTGAAAGCCTAGAGTCCCTGCCCAATGGGGCCGTGGTGGGTACCAGCAGCCTTCGTCGTGAATCCCAGCTGCGTCATCGGTTTCCCCATCTTAAAATTGTTCCATTGCGGGGTAATCTTGATACCCGGCTTGCCAAGCTTGACCGCGGAGAGATGCAGGCCATTATTTTAGCTGCAGCCGGTCTCAAGCGCCTTGGGCTTGTCGAGCGTATTCGTCAGGTCATTGCCCCGGAGCTCATGCTTCCTGCTGCGGGGCAGGGCGCCTTGGGCATTGAAATTCGGGCAGGAGACCAGCCAAGCCATGCCCTGGTCTCAAGCCTTGCAGATGCAAACACCTTTGAAGAGGTTCGCGCCGAGCGAGCGGTATCGCGTGCCCTAGGCGGAAGCTGCCAGGTGCCGCTTGCAGCCTATTGCACACGTGAGGCCAACGGCCAGCTTCGCCTACGCGCAAGGCTTGGCATGCCCGATGGCTCAGTTCTGCATGCAGTTGACCTTCAAGGGGAGCAGCCCGAGGCCCTTGGCATGCAGGCGGCGCAAGAGCTACGAGGCATGGGGGCCGATACGATTATGGCGACGCTTAATCAGGCCTCTTAATGCCGTGAACGGCGCTAAACCTGCGCTGGTCATCGACACACGGCCTGTCTGGGAGTCGGGTACGAGCGGTCTTCAAGCACCGAACCTGTCATACGTGGCAGCGCCTTTGCAATCTTTACGCCGGCTGCCGCAGGATCAATTGATTAAACAATGGTTCGATCTCAGGGCCTCCGAGGCAAAAGACAGCAGTGCAATGGCGCTTGTTGCCACAAGCCCAGCCTCGGTCGAGGCCCTGCAGGGTATGCCGGCACTCTGCGAAGAGCTGGCGAAAGGGCTTTCGCATAAGCCTGCGCTTTTTGCCGTGGGCCCGGGGTCTGCAAGCAGCTTGGCTGCATGGGCGCAGGCCTATGGGCTCGACCCCGTGGTGACCTCGCCACCAAAAGGCTCCGGTGTTGAGGCTTTTCTGGAGATCTTTCAGGCCAACACCGGGGCGCCTGCGCAACAAGCCAATAGACTTTTTGTCTTGTTGGAATCCACCACCAATCAGCCCGATCTCGCCCTAGGCCTTCGCGCAAGCGGCCTTCGAACCGCGCGCTTTGGTCTGTACGAACGCATCGACCTCCCCTTGGAACTCTCGCCTGCGACCACTGAGTGCTCCTTGGCTTGTCTGTTGGTCTCAAGCTCGGCCTTGGTGGATCCAGCCATCTCAGGCCTGCAGAAAAATGGATTCAACCCTAAAGAAGTGTTTTGGCTTTGCCATCACAGCAAAATTGCGCAAGCGCTTGAAAAAGCCTCTGTGCATCGAATTTATCAACTCGCAGACCTCAATCCTCAGACGATTATTACGAAGGTCATCGAGTTGTCGCGCATGAACGACTAAACTAAGCACATGACCACTTCCGATTCATCCACCACTGAAAAACCTGCAGCCGCAACGACCAGCGACGACTCGCGACAGGCCAGCCCTTCGGGGTCTTCTGCGGGTGCTGCCAGCACACCCTCAACAACGGGCTCAAACCTAAAGGCCGTCCTCGTGCTTCTGCTCGTTCTTGTATTGGTTCTTGTTGCGGGGGCTGGTTATTTGGTGAAGAACAACGAGACCGTTGCCCGAGAGCTTCTTAGCTGGAATGTGCAGCTTCCTGCCTGGCTTTTGCCCGCCTCGGTCTCGCAGCAGCCTGTCGACAACGGTTCCAACACGGCATCGCAGTCGTCTTCAGACAACGAGGGCGCTTCGTCTCAGGCGCCTTCAACGGGTACGTCCTTAGGCGGTGCAGGCTCCTTGGGCCCGGGCAGCCCGTCTGACCCACCGGCCAGTGCATTGGGTGGCGCCACGCAGGGCTCAGCCTCTATTGCGGCCGAGCCCCCCGCACCCATTCGACCGGCACCCCAGCTTGACCCCGCTTTTAGAAAGGCACTTGAGGATATCGATAGGCTGTCTCGCTCGCTATCGGCCTTGCCTGCCGGGCCTCAAAAGCCTAGCCTGCCCGAGGCAGCCATGCCCAAACCCTCGGGTAGTCTTCTTGCTGGCGCAGCAGAGCAGCCCGATGCCCCAATGCTTGAGCCCGGTGTCTTTGAAAAAAGCCTGCAGTTCTTGCAGAGCCTTGTGCGGGTGCAGACTGTTCAAGGCCCCGACCTTGCTGCCCAGCCCCAGGCTTTTTACCAACTGGTAAGTCAGCAGATGCAGGCCCAGCTGGCGGCAGCACGACTTGCCCTTTTGCTTGGCGAGGTGGCGCATGCGGGCCGTGAGCTCGAGCAGACAGAGCTGCTTCTTGAACGTCACTTCGATCGAGCCGACCCCAAGGTCTTTCAGCTGCAGGCCGAGTTCTCAGGGCTAAGACGTCAGGTTGAGTCTTTGCAATGACAAGGAACTCACCCATGAAGTGGTTTCTTGCCAAGCTCATTGGGCTCGCTGTGCTTATTGGGCTCGTGCTGGCCCTGCAGTCTAAGGGGGGCATGGTCAGCGTCTGGTGGGACGATCTTCGAATCGACCTCTCGCTGGCAACCGCCATTTTCGCGCTTCTGGCATTGCTCTTGGTTGCTGTCGTCTGGGTGCGCACCTGGGACTGGCTGCGCGCCTTTCCCGACCGAATTCGTGGTTTTCGTCAGCGCAGTCGGGAGGCCAAAAGGCTCTCGGCACTTGCCGACATGGTGCTTGATTACTTCGAGGGCCGTTTCGCACGTGTGACCAGTTCGGCCAAGCGGTTTGAGCGCGATTTCCGCGCGCTAAGCGCGCCAACCGATTCGCTCATGCGGCTGGCTGCGGCTCTCGCCTCGCGCGCAGCCCATCAAATCAACGACTACAGCCTGCGCGATTACTGGCTTGAACGATTGAACACCGATGGACAGAAGGTGGACCATCCACAGCTTCAGGCATTAACCCAGGCCATGTTTGCCCTTGACGACCGTGACCCCGAAAAGGCCAAGGCCATTCTCTCCACAGAGCTTGCCTCCGAGCGCAAGCAGATTCACACCATGCGCATGATGCTAAAGCTTGCCGAGGCAACACTCGATCTGCCTGAGGCTTTTCGGCTTGCGCGGTTGCTTGAGAATCGCCATGCCCTTCAGCCCGAGCAGGCCCTTGAACAAAAGAGCAGGCTGCTTAAGCAAAGCCTTGTGCACGCAACGCCAGCTGCCACACCGGCCCAGATACGTGCAGCCCAAGACTTGTTGTCTTCAACTGAGAAGCAGGAGCCTTCATTGGTTGCCCCCATTGCACGTGCATGGCTGGCTGCAGGTGTACACCGCGAGGCCCGCCAGATGCTTGAGTCTGTTTTAAAGCGTGGGCTGCATGAGCCGCTTATCGAGCTCTACGGAAGCTGCCTCGACAACCCTTCTGAGCAGCTTAGTCGCTTACAGGGCTGGCTTGCCCAGTCGTCCTCGAAGCCAACCCAGTATTCAAGCCTGCTTGCCCAGGGCCTTTTGGGTCTTGCTGCAGGCGACTGGCAGTTGGCCAAAGATCGGCTTGAACAGGCTGCCACTCAAAAGAAAACGGCCAAGGTGCAAATGGCCTTGGCCGAGGTCTACAGCGTATTGAACGATCTTCCTGCTAGCCGTGCGGCGCTTCGCACCGCACGGGAGCTTGCAGACTAAATTACAGAATAGGCACGATAAGCAGTGCCACGATATTAATAATTTTAATAAGCGGGTTTACAGCAGGGCCTGCCGTATCTTTGTAGGGGTCGCCTACGGTGTCGCCCGTTACGGCAGCCTTGTGGGCTTCAGACCCCTTGCCACCATGGTGGCCATCTTCAATGTACTTCTTGGCGTTATCCCAGGCGCCTCCTCCCGTACACATGGAAATGGCTACGAAGAGTCCCGTGACAATGGTGCCCATAAGCATGCCGCCTAAGGCCTGAGGGCCAAGAATAAGTCCCACTGCAATTGGCACGACGACGGGCAGCAGCGACGGAATCATCATTTCCTTAATGGCGGCAGCCGTCAGCATGTCAACGGCCTTGTGGTACTCGGGCTTGGCCGTGCCTTCCATAATGCCGGGAATTTCTCGAAACTGGCGGCGCACCTCGGTGACAACTGCACCTGCACAGCGGCCCACCGCCTCCATGGCCATCGCGCCAAACAGGAAGGGAATAAGGCCACCAATAAAGAGACCCACAATCACCATGTGGTTTGATAGGTCGAAGGATACCGACTGGCCGGTTTTTTCAAGCGCGTGGGTGTAGTCGGCAAAAAGCACCAGTGCTGCAAGCCCTGCCGACCCAATGGCATAGCCCTTGGTGACTGCCTTGGTTGTGTTGCCCACAGCATCAAGGGGGTCGGTAATGCTCCGAATCTCGGGCGGCAACTCAGCCATTTCTGCAATGCCACCGGCGTTGTCGGTGATGGGGCCGTAGGCATCAAGCGCCACGATAATCCCCGCCATGGACAGCATGGAGGTTGCTGCAATGGCAATACCGTAAAGACCAGCCAGAGAGTGCGATGCAAGAATGGCCAGAACCACAGCAATAACAGGCCAGGCGGTGGACTTCATTGACACAGCAATGCCAGCAATAATGTTCGTGGCGTGCCCAGTCTCTGAGGCCTTGGCTACATGACGCACCGGCGCGTACTCGGTGGCAGTGTAGTACTCGGTAATAATGACCATGGCTGCGGTTAATAAAATGCCGACCACCGCCGAGCCCCACAGGCTTGCAACGGTCATACCGGGCGCAACGCTTGCAATGTTGCCCATGAAGGCCTCGGTGACGAACCAAAAGAAGACAATCGACAACAGCGCAGCCACAATAAGGCCCTTGTAAAGCGCCGTCATGATTTTGCCTGTGCCACTGTAGCGGACAAAGAAGCAGCCAATAATCGAGGCAATAATGGACACGCCACCCAAGGCCAGCGGATAGATGGCGGCAGACTCGCCAAGGCCTTTTAAGGTCAGCGCCCCTAAGAGCATGGTGGCAATGACGGTAACGGCATAGGTTTCAAAAAGATCGGCTGCCATGCCTGCGCAATCGCCCACGTTGTCACCAACGTTATCGGCAATAACAGCAGGATTGCGCGGGTCGTCTTCGGGAATACCTGCCTCCACCTTGCCAACCAGGTCAGCGCCCACGTCTGCGCCCTTGGTGAAAATACCACCACCAAGACGCGCGAAGATGGAAATAAGGGAAGAGCCAAAGGCAAGGCCAATAAGCGGTTGCAGTGCCTCATACACATCGTCACTTTGGCTGCGCATGACACCATAAAACACGGCAACGCCAACCAGGCCTAGGCCAATGACGAACATACCGGTGACGGCACCGCCCTTAAAGGCTACGTTGAGCGCAGCGTTAATGCCTCCTTTTGCCGCCTCTGCCGTTCTTACATTGGCCCGAACATTAATGTTCATTCCAATAAAGCCTGCAGCTCCCGACAAAATGGCACCCACGGCAAAGCCAATGGCGGTGGGTATTCCTAGGCCAGGAATGACCGCAATAAGAACAAAAATAATGCCCCCAACAACGGCAATGGTCTTGTACTGCCGAGCCAGATAGGCCGAGGCACCGGCCTGAATGGCGGCCGCGATTTCTTGCATACGCGCATTGCCCGCGGGTTGAGCCAAAATCCATCGGCTTAAGACAAGCGCATAGATAATTGCTAAGACCCCACAGGCTATGGCAAAGGTGAGTCCATCCATCATGACAACATCCCCCTAAAAGGTTAGTAAACAGCAGACAGCATTGAATTTGAGTGAGCAGTCGGAAGTGTATGCCAATGCTCTTTGGAACTTTTGTCGATGCTTAAGGCTGCAGGCTCGCTTCAGCCTTTCTTTGCCCTAACCTAGGGGAATCCCTTATGATGGAGGCCTTTATTGGAGACCCTTGCTTATGGCCCTCAAAAGCGTTTCAGCGGGCAAAAACAGCCCCGAAGAATTCAATGTCATTGTGGAAATCCCCGCCCACAGCGATCCTATTAAATACGAGGTCGATAAAGACTCGGGTGCGCTTTTTGTTGATCGCTTCATGATGACCTCGATGCATTACCCCTGTAACTATGGGTATGTGCCCGAGACGGTCTCCGATGACGGAGACCCGGTGGACGTGCTTGTTATCACTCCGTTTCCAGTGGCCATGGGTGCGGTGGTGCCCTGCCGTGCCATTGGCGTTCTAAAAATGGAGGACGAGGCAGGGCAGGACGCCAAGCTTCTGGCGGTTCCAATTGACAGAGTCCTGCCCATTTACAAACACTGGCGTAAGCCCGAAGACATCGCGCCCGAGCGTCTTCATCAAATTCAACACTTTTTCGAGCATTACAAAGATCTTGAAAAGGGAAAGTGGGTGAAAGTGCAGGGCTGGGAAGGGCCTGAGTCGGCCAAACAAGAAATTATCGACAGCGCTCAACGCTACAAAAAAAGTCTTTCCTTATAAGGCGTAGCCCAGCACCGCGAAATTAATTGGGGGAGGGCTAAGGGGCCAAGCCCGTAACCTTAAATGCGGTGCGCTCCTCAAGCTCATTGAAATAAGACGACATTCCCTCGCCTTCTCGTTCTAAAAAGCGGGTAACGGCATCTCGAAATCGGGCTTCAGAAATCCAGTGGGCTGAGCCCATTGGAATGGGCTCAAAGCCTCTTGCCATTTTGTGCTCTCCCTGGGCGCCACCTTCAAACCGTTGAATGCCCTGGGCAATTGCCCATTCAATGGGCGTGTAGTAGGCCAGCTCGAAGTGCAGGCAGGGTACGTATTGGGTAGACCCCCAGTACCTGCCATAAAGCACGTTCTCATTTGCCTCAGCGTCTCGATGGTTCATAAGCAAGGCGCAGGCAATGGGTGTGCCTGTGGCGTCTTCGGCAAGGCTTAGCACCAGGTTCTCGGGCATAGCCTGCAACAGGCCCGTAAAAAAGCTTTCTGAGAAGTAGGGTGGGTTGCCATGTTCATAATAGGTGTTGGAATAGCAGCGATAAAAGAAGGCGAGCAGGTCTGGGCTTATGGCCTCGCCTTTCACCATCCGGCAACGAAGCCCCGCCTCGCTTACCTTGCGACGCTCGGCCCGAATCTTCTTGCGCTTTGGCTGACTTAGCTGGCCTAAAAATGCCTCGAAGTCCGTGTAGTTTTTGTTGAACCAATGAAACTGCACGCCCTTACGAATGAGCCAGCCAGTGCTCTCCAGGGCCTCTTGGTCCGACTCATGGGCGAAAAGAATATGGCAAGACGACAGGCCCGATTCCTTTGTTAGCTGTGCAAGTGCAACGGCCAGGGCATGTCGGGCATCAGCGCTGACCCCCAAGAGCCTGCTTCCAGGCACTGGGCTAAAGGGGCTTGCCACGAGCCACTTGGGGAAATAATTCAGCCCCGCCTGCTCGTAGGCTCGCGCCCAGGCCCAGTCAAAAACATACTCGCCATAACTGTGGGCCTTGGCGTAAAGCGCAGCTGCTCCTACCAAGTCGTCCGCCTCAGTAAAAAGCAAAAGGGGCCGAGCGGTCCAGCCGGTCTGTGGGCAGGCGGACTCGGTCTGCTCGGCAAGTCGCAAAAAGGCATGCTGCATAAACGGGGTCGGGCGCGGACTGGCGGCCACAAGTGCATCCCAGGCTGCGGGGTCAACCTCGGCAAAGCTGGCTGCAAGCTGCATGCGATAATTCACGAATGGCCCTTCAGATTGCGATTGCTCAAATTAATGCCTCCGTAGGCGACCTTGCGGCAAATGCTCAAAAAATTCATCAGGCAGCAGCCAAGGCAGCAGAAAAAGGTGCTGACGTGCTGCTAACGCCAGAGCTTTCATTGGTGGGTTATCCACCCGAAGATCTTTTGTTGCGCCCATCG
This sequence comes from Burkholderiaceae bacterium, assembly GCA_018402635.1. Classification (GTDB taxonomy): domain Bacteria; phylum Pseudomonadota; class Gammaproteobacteria; order Burkholderiales; family Burkholderiaceae_A; genus Hahnella. Next base: position 13,815 of record JAGYIP010000011.1, on the reverse strand, counting down.
TTTCTGCGTCGTAGCCAACAGGTTCTTGATGAGCTCGTTGAAAAAAGCCAAGAGTTTTCCTCGCTTACCTACCTAGTGGGCTATCCACGCGAAATCGAGGGCCGTGTTTACAACGCTGCACTTATTTTTAAAAATGGCTCCGTGCTGGGTCATTATGCCAAGCTCGAGCTACCGAACTATGCAGTCTTTGACGAGCAGCGTTATTTCCAGCCCGACGGGGCGCCTTTTGTATTCGAGGTGAAGGGTGTACGTCTTGGGGTTAATATTTGCGAGGACGTCTGGTTTCCGCGTGCTGCCGCCATGGCCAAGGCTGAGGGTGCCCAGGCCCTTTTGGTTATGAATGCCTCGCCCTTCCATGTAAATAAGCAGAACGAGCGGCTTGCGGTGGTTCGCGCCAACGTGGCACGCCATAAAATTCCAACTGTTTTTTGCAACCTGGTGGGCGGGCAAGATGAGCTTGTCTTTGACGGCGATAGCTTTGCAGTCGATGGCGAGGGCCAGGTTACGGCGCGAGCGGCACGCTTTAAAGAAGATCTTTGCATCTGGAGCTTCAACGGTCTTCGCCATCATTTTGAGGGCGAATTAACCGACGAGCTTGACACGAATCATCAGGCCTACGAGGCCCTTGTGCTGGGTACGCGCGATTACGTTTTGAAAAACGGCTTTCGTGGCGGCATTGTGGGCTTGTCGGGTGGTATCGATTCCGCCCTTACTCTTGCTATTGCGGCCGACGCCCTAGGGCCCGATCAGGTAACAGCAGTCATCATGCCCTCGCGGTACACCGCTGCCATGAGTGTTGAAGATGCACGTGCCTGCGCTCAGGCCCTTGGTGTTCAGGCTCACGAAATTAGCATTGAGTCGGCCTACACAGCCTTCGAACAGGGCCTTGCGCCCGCCTTTAAAGGCCTTGCCCCCGACCTTACCGAAGAAAATTTGCAGTCTCGTATTCGAGGCACCTACCTTATGGCCTTGTCCAATAAAACGGGCCGGCTTGTTCTCACTACAGGCAATAAATCGGAGCTTGCTGTGGGCTACTGCACGCTTTATGGGGATATGGCGGGTGGCTACGCTGTAATTAAAGATCTTCTAAAAACCATGGTCTATAGGCTTTCGCGGCTTCGTAATACACGAAGTCTTAAACACGGTGGCGTTGAGGTCATTCCGGAAAGAATTATTACCCGGGCCCCAACGGCGGAGCTTCGGTTCGATCAGACCGACCAAGACAGTCTGCCAGCCTACGATGTGCTTGATGACATCTTGGAGCGTTTCGTTGAGCGTGGCGAGGATTTCGGAACCATTGAGTCCGCCGGGCATAGTCAAGATGTTATTGAACAAGTCATGGGTCTATTAAGACGCTCGGAATACAAGCGCCGGCAGGCAGCGCCCGGACCTCGTATTAGCCCGCGTGCTTTCGGGCGCGACTGGCGTTTTCCACTTACCAACCGCTTTTCTGAAAAGGAGCTTTTCTCATGAAGCTAATTACCGCCATTGTGAAGCCCTTTAAGCTCGACGAGGTTCGTGAGGCGCTTGCAGACGTTGGGGTGGCAGGCCTTACGGTTACAGATGTCAAAGGCTTCGGTCGCCAGAAAGGGCATACCGAGGTCTACCGCGGCGCGGAGTATGTGGTTGACTTTCTTCCCAAAATAAAAGTTGAAGCGGTGGTTGCTGACGAGCTGGTTGAGCGCGCCATCGAGGCCATTACCGAGGCCTCGCGAACGGGCCGCATTGGGGACGGTAAAATTTTCGTGCAGCCCGTTGAGCAGGTTATTCGAATTCGCACAGGGGAGACGGGCGAAGAGGCGGTTTAAAAGGAGGGTTCAAGGCTTTACCCTTCACCTTTCTTTGTGCCCCCCGTTTGCTGCAAATTGAAGAAAATTTCTTCAATTTGCAGGTTTTAGGTTATCCTTCCTAGATGATCGCCCGCGACATTGAGAGCCCCCTTAAAAAGCTTGCCACAAAGTTTCCTGTTGTTACCCTCACAGGTCCAAGGCAGAGCGGTAAAACCACCTTGGCCAGGGCATGCTTTCCTCACCTGGCTTATGTAAGCCTAGAAGACCCTGATACTCGGCGCTTTGCCTTGGACGACCCAAGAGGTTTCTTAGGGTCTTTATCAGGCGGGGCCATCCTCGATGAAATTCAGCGGGCTCCTGAACTTTTGTCGTACCTGCAAACTCTGGTTGATCAAAACCCCATTGCAGGGCGATTCATCCTTACTGGAAGCCAACAGTTTGAGCTTATGCGGCATGTCTCTCAGTCGCTTGCGGGTCGAACAGCCTTATTGAAGCTCCTTCCTTTCACACTCTGCGAATCGGTCCGCGCACGCGCGGGCTCTTCTGGGCTTAAGAGCCTTGAGGGAACCTTGTTTACAGGCTTCTATCCGCGAATTCACCATCGCGGCCTCGACCCCACGCAGGCACTTGGCGATTATTTTTCAACCTACATCGAGCGCGACCTTCGGCAGCTTGCTGCTGTCCATGATTTGCAAAGGTTTGAGCGCTTCGTGCGCCTCTGCGCCGGACGTATTGGTCAGGTTCTGAATCTGGTCAGCCTGGGCAACGACGCGGGTGTTTCGCATGCAACTGCAAGGGCCTGGGTTGATTTATTGCAGACCAGCTACGTCCTGACCCTGCTTCCGCCTTGGTTCACTAACACCAGTAAGCGCCTCATTAAGTCTCCCAAGTTATTTTTTTTCGATGTTGGTCTTGCCTCTTGGCTCTTGGGTATTCGGTCGGAAGACCAGCTAAAAAGAGATCCCTTGTATGGCTCACTCTTTGAGAACTTCGTTGTTATTGAGGCCATGAAAGACCGTCTAAACAGGGGGGAATCTGCCGAAATGTATTTTTATCGGGATTCCGAGGGCAACGAGATTGACCTGCTTCTACCGCTGGGTCGGCAGGTTCATGCCATTGAGGTCAAGGCTGGCCAGACTGTTACAAACGACTATTTCCGGGGTCTGAGAAGCTTCGCAAATACGTTCCCAGAGGCCTTAGCGGGAGGGGGTGTTGTGTTTGGTGGTGAGGCGGGGCAGGCTCGAAGCACCTGGCCGGTCTACTCATGGAAAGCTCTCGCCCAACGCCCTTAGCGCGACGACCTAAGCAGCACAATTACCGCGCCCGAGCCTCCCTCGTGGGCGGGGGCCTGGCAAAAGGCAAGCACCTCGTTTAACTGCATAAGCCAAGACCGTACCTTGCTTTTTAGCACCGGCGTGCGACCCTCCGACCCCAGCCCCTTGCCATGAATAACCCGCAGACAGCGACGGTCCGAGCGCCAGTTCTGACGAACAAAGCCATAAAGCGCTTCGCGGGCTTCCTCGGAGCGCAGCCCGTGAAGATCAAGCTGGCCCTGCAAGGCCCAGTGTCCGCGCCTTAGCCTCCGAAGGGTATCTGCCGAGATGCCGTTGCGTGTAAACGAAAGCGCATCGTCGCTATCAAGCAGCGTATCGGGGGTAATGTCCGAGAGCTGACTCTCTTCAAGAGCGGCCTGTTCATCAAGCATGCGTTGCTTTGGAATGGGCTTGGGCTTTGGCCGAAAGCCAGCATCCGGATGCCGCTCGTGGCGATGCCGAATGGCGCCGGCGGTTGCCTGCTCAAAAAGCGCCTTTTCGTCGTCGTTAACCACCGCTATCAAGGCTCTCAAGGTAGCGCTGGGCATCAAGTGCGGCCATGCAGCCTGTGCCCGCACTGGTTACGGCCTGACGATAAATATGATCTTGCACATCGCCTGCAGCAAAAACGCCTTCAATATTGGTTGCCGTGGCATTGCCCTCAAGGCCACTATGCGTTTTGATGTAGCCATTGGCCATGGTCAGCTGGCCTTCAAAAAGATCGGTGTTGGGCTTGTGCCCAATGGCCACAAAGACACCGCTTACCGCAAGCGTTTTTGGGTTGAAGGGCCCATTGCCCGATGCGCCAAGCCGAACGCCGGTCACCCCGGCGTCATCGCCAAGCACTTCCTCCACCACTGCGTTCCATTCAATGACAGCCTTGCCTTCATCAACCTTGGCCATAAGCCGATCAATAAGAATGGGTTCGGCCCGAAACTTATTTCGGCGATGCACGACCGTGACTTTGCTTGCAATATTGGTCAGGTAAAGAGCCTCTTCAACAGCGGTATTTCCTCCGCCAATCACACAGACCTCTTGCTTCTTATAGAAGAAGCCATCGCAGGTTGCGCAGGCCGAAACCCCCTTGCCCAACAAGGCCTGCTCGGAGTCAAGCCCCAGGTACTGGGCGGAGGCGCCCGTTGCGATAATCAGCGCATCGCAGGTGTAGGTTCCCGCATCACCAACCAGTCGAACAGGCTTTTCGGTAAGGGCTGCCGTATGAATGTGGTCAAACACCATTTGCGTTTCAAAGCGCTCGGCATGTCTAAGAAAGCGCTGCATAAGCTCAGGGCCCTGAACGCCATCGGGGTCGGCAGGCCAGTTCTCAACGTCTGTGGTTGTCATAAGCTGGCCGCCTTGCGCAATACCTGTAATAAGCACTGGCCTAAGGTTGGCACGGGCCGCATAGACGGCGGCGGTGTAGCCAGCGGGGCCAGAGCCAAGAATAATTAAGCGGTGGTGTTGAGAGGCGTTGGGCATGAGACAACCTTAAAAGATGTTTTGAAGGACAATTATAGGAATATGACTTCTCGAAGCAGTTCACGACTCAAATCTGGCGGCGCAACTGCCCGCCGCCGTCCCAACTCCGCGGCTGCTAACGCCGCGAGTCTTGCCACCACGGCCACCCGCTCCTTGGCCGCAGACCTGGCCTGGCTTGCCTTCACTTTCGTTGGCCTGGCTCTGGCTGTATCGCTTGCCACCTGGTCGGCCACCGATGAGGCCTGGTTTCAGTCCGGAGGCGCTGAAGAGCCCCTTAACCTCTTGGGCCGCTTCGGAGCCTACTTGTCGGATGTGGGCTTCTTTTTCTTTGGCCTGTCGGCCTACTGGTGGGTGGCCCTGCTGCTTATTTGGGCCTTGGTAAGCTTTAGCGCCTCCTTTGCTGTGCGGCGTGCCCGGCGCCTAGGCTTAAGTGAAACACAAAGCAGGGCGCAAGAGGCCGAGGCAGGCTTAAAGTCTTGGCAGCACCTTCTGGGCGTTGTGCTTTTCATGGTCTCAAGCTGCGTGATCGAGGCCCAAAGACTTAACTTTTTTGGCTCCGACGTTATTTACTTTGCAGGCGGCCTTGTTGGAAGCCTTGTGGGTTCGGGCCTTGACTGGCTGCTTGGTCCTCTCGGGGTCACCATCGTTGCCTATGTGGGCTTTTTCATGGGCCTTTCGCTTGCCCTTCAGTTCAGTTGGATGACCGTCTTTGAAAGTCTGGGCCATACGGCAGAGCGACTGGTTTTCGGGCTGAAAGGCTGGTTTGCCACCCAGCAGGACAAGGCCAAGGGCCAAAGCCTTGCCGAGGCCCGTGCTGCCACTGTTCGTGTGAAGAAGGAAGGCCTGCCCGATCAACCCCCTGTTGTCATGCCCGTTGCTCAGGTTCAGCCATCGGCCAAGCTTGCCGAGCAGGCACGCATTCCCAAGCAGGCGGCGCTGTTTGAGGGCGGGGCACTTGATGACCAGGCCCATACCAGCCTGCCCTCGGTCGAACTGCTTGACCCGGTTACCGATCAGACCGAGTCTGTCTCTCCCGAGACGCTCGCCTACACCTCACGACTTATTGAAAACCGCCTGGCCGATTTTGGCGTGACCGTGCGGGTGATCTCGGCTCAGCCTGGGCCTGTCATTACTCGCTATGAAATTGAACCCGCGCTTGGAGTAAAGGGCTCACAAGTTGTGAACCTGGCACGCGACCTTGCCCGGGCCTTATCGATCGTGTCTGTGCGAGTTATTGAGACCATTCCGGGTAAAAGCCTCATGGGCCTTGAACTGCCGAATGCGCGCAGGCAGACCGTTCGGTTATCGGAAATTCTGGGGTCAGCGGCCTTCCAAGAAAGCGGCGCAACCCTACCTCTTGCCCTGGGTAAAGACATTTCGGGCGCACCTTATGTTGTCGATCTCGCACGCATGCCCCATCTTTTAGTGGCAGGCACCACGGGCTCAGGCAAGTCGGTGGGTGTAAATGCCATGCTCTTGTCATTGCTCTACCATGCGCCTGCCTCGCGCATTCGGCTCATTCTTATCGACCCGAAGATGCTTGAGCTCTCAATCTACGAAGGTATTCCGCATCTGCTTACCCCCGTGGTCACCGACATGAAGCTTGCAGCCAATGCCCTTCACTGGTGTGTGGGCGAAATGGAGCGCCGCTACCGGCTCATGAGTCGGCTTAACACGCGAAACCTCTCAAGTTTTAATCAAAAGGTTGCTGATGCCCTGCGCAAGGGCAAGCCCTTAACCGACCCCTTGGCACCGGACGATCTTATTGCTGCAGGCGAGGCCCCACTGCTTGAGCCCTTGCCCCAGATTGTGGTGGTGATTGATGAGCTTGCCGACCTCATGATGGTGGTGGGCAAGAAGGTGGAAGAGCTTATTGCGCGGCTTGCACAAAAGGCGCGGGCAGCGGGTATTCATTTAATTCTTGCCACGCAAAGGCCCTCGGTCGATGTCATTACGGGTCTTATCAAGGCCAATATTCCAGCGCGAATTTCATTTCAGGTTTCAAGCAAGATCGATTCACGCACGGTGCTCGATCAAATGGGCGCTGAGGCTTTGCTGGGTCAGGGCGACATGCTGTTTTTATCCGCAGGCACGGGGCTGCCCGTTCGTGTGCATGGGGCCTTTGTTGCCGATGAGGAGGTGCTAAAGGTTGTGGAGCATCTTCGTGGCCTTGGTGAAACAGAATACGACGAGCGTATTCTTGATGGCGCCAACCCAGAGACCAGCGGCAGTTTTACCGCAGGCCTTGAGGTCCCTGGTGGCGAGCAGGGCACAGAGGCCGATGCGCTCTATGACCAGGCTGTGGAGGTTGTATTGAAGCATCGTCGTGCATCCATCTCGCTGGTGCAACGACACCTGCGTATTGGCTATAACCGCTCGGCACGTCTGCTTGAGGCCATGGAGCAGGCGGGGCTTGTTTCAGCCATGCAAAGCAATGGCAACCGAGAAATTCTGGTGCCAGTAGGTAAGGGTTAGGTCGACCCACCAAAACGTCAAACAGGGCAAATCCGTGCTGCGACATTTCACTGCCTTAGTGTTTATCTTCTGCCTTCCTTTTGTGGCCTGGGGGCAGACTGTTGTCGAGGTCTTGGCCGGAGCCGACCAGAAGCTGCTGGCCTACTTGGCAAGCACCCAGAGCCTGCAGGCCGACTTTCTTCACGAGCAAATCTCTTCCGGAGGAAGGCCCCAGCGCTTTAGTGGTCAGATGGCGCTTGCCCGGCCGGGGCAGTTTCGATGGGAGATCAAAAAGCCCTATTCGCAGTTGCAGCTTATTCAAGGATCACGTTTTCTACTTTACGACCCCGACCTTAATCAGCTGACCGAGCGGACCATTGACGAGGCGCTTGATGCAACGCCCGCAGGCCTGCTATTGAGTTCAGGCCCAAAGGCCAAGGCCCTTATTGAAAAACGTTTTGAGCTAGCGAACCTTCCCGACCGCGATGGCCTTCAGTGGGTGCGCCTGTCGCCTAAGTCCAAAGGGGAGGTATCTAAGGCTTTGCTTGAAGTCGGTATGAATGAGGCAGGAGAGCTCGCCTCCTTTTTTATGCAAGATGCCATGGGCCGACAAAGCCGCGTGCTTCTCACGAACCGGCAACGCAATACAAGCCTTCCCGAGTCTTTGTTTGAGTTTGATCCGCCCGAAGGCACGGAAAGGCTGCGGCAGTAGCGCTGCAGTTCATGCACCCTGTGCAGCAGACACCGATGGGCCTCATACAGACCACCGCCCCGCCTCTTGCTGAAAGGCTGCGCCCGCAGCGGCTTGATCAGGTTGTTGGGCAGCAGCACTTGCTCGGTCCCCAAGGTCCCTTAACGCGCGCAGCCCAGCTGCAACGGTTACCCTCCATGATTCTCTGGGGGCCGCCTGGGGTTGGCAAGACCACCCTGGCAAGGCTCTTGGCTCAGGCTGTGAATGCCCGGATGCTTAGCCTATCGGCCGTGCTCTCGGGCGTTAAAGAGATTCGTGAGGCCGTGGCTCAGGCCGAGCTTTGGCAAGGGCAGGGCGAGCGGGTTGTTGTCTTCGTTGATGAAGTTCACCGGTTTAACAAGTCTCAGCAAGATGCCTTCTTGCCGCATGTGGAGTCTGGCCTTTTTGTTTTCGTTGGTGCAACCACCGAGAACCCTGGGTTTGAGGTGAACTCCGCGTTGTTGTCTCGGGCCCAGGTCTTTCGGCTGGAATCGTTAAGTGCGGATGACCTAAGACAGCTTCTGCTTCGAGGCCTTGAGGCGCTTAAGCATGCCGCTCCTATGCTGTCTGAGGACGCACAGGCGCTGCTTATTGCCACGGCAGATGGTGATGGTCGAAAGCTTCTGAACCTTCTTGAAATGCTGGCCCAGGTTCAGGCCAAGCAAGGCGAGGACGAGGACCACGAGGGTCATACCGCTGCAGCCGCCCCATCCACTGCTGGGGCTCGTGAGCCCCAGCCGCTTGGCATCGAAGCCCTTCAGGCCATGCTGCCTGCCTTGCAGCGCCAGTTTGATAAAGGGGGCGATGCCTTCTACGATCAAATTTCTGCGCTTCATAAATCCGTGCGTGGAAGCGACCCCGATGCCAGCCTTTACTGGCTTGCTCGCATGCTTGATGGGGGTGCCGACCCTCGTTACATTGCACGTCGGCTTATTCGTATGGCAAGCGAGGACATAGGCCTTGCCGACCCGCGAGCACTGACCTTATGCCTTGAGGCCGCTCAGGCCTACGAGCGCCTGGGTTCACCTGAAGGCGAGCTTGCCCTGGCCCAGGCCACCGTCTTTCTGGCGGTGGCTGCAAAAAGTAATGCTGTCTACACCGCATGGAAGTCCGCCCAGCGTTATGTGCAAGAGCAGGGCTCAATGCCCGTACCCAACCACCTTCGCAATGCACCGACCCGTCTTGCAAAAAGCATGGGTCATGGGGCGGACTATCGCTACAGCCACGATGAGCCCGATGCCTTTTCGGCCGGTCAGCGCTACTTCCCCGATGCGGTGTTAAAGCCCCCCATTTTCTATTCGCCGGTGCCGCGTGGCCTTGAAAGTAAAATGGCAGAAAAACTTGCTGAATTACGTCGTCGCAACTAAAAAGCCAACTTCCATTCGGGCTGCCGCACAAGCTAAGCGCTATCAAAGGCTTTCTTGGGCCAGGCCCCTGACCTTAGGATTTGTATGATTGACATTCAACTTCTGCGCCGTGACATTGACTCAGTAGTCCAACGTCTTGCGCAGCGTGGTTACGAGCTTGATGCTGTCGCTTTCAATGCGCTTGAGGCGGAACGAAAGGAACTTCAGCTTAAAACCGAGGCCCTGCAGGCAAGCCGCAATACCTTGTCGAAGCAAATTGGTCAGGCCAAGGCCAAAGGCGAAGATGCGCAGTCGCTTATGGATCAGGTGGCAGGCATTCCTGCAGAGCTTGACCGTGTGAATGAGTTGTTGAATCAGGTGCAAAGCCGGTTAGACATTTGGCTTGCCACCATTCCCAACCTGCCTCACGCCTCGGTTCCTGTGGGCGAATCGGCTGACCAGAATGTCTATGTGCGTGACTGGGGTGGCCTGCCCACGTTTGATTTCAGCCCCAAAGACCATGTTGAGCTTGGTGAACCCTATGGGCTTGATTTTGAAGCAGGCGTAAAACTTTCGGGCTCGCGCTTTGTTTTTATGAAAGGGCCCATTGCGAGGCTTCACCGAGCCATTGCCCAGTACATGCTCGACATTCAAACCGGTAAGCATGACTACACCGAGTGCTACACCCCTTACATTGTGAACAGTGAAACGCTCTTTGGCACGGGGCAGCTGCCCAAATTTGCTGACGACCTTTTCGCCGTGAAGAAGGGGGGCCAAGACAGCGAGGGCGAGATGCTCTACCTCATTCCAACCTCCGAGGTCTCACTGACGAACATGGTGCGTGGCGCTTTGCTTGAAGAGTCCGAGCTTCCCATTCGTCTCACTGCGCACACCCCATGCTTTCGCAGCGAGGCGGGCTCCTATGGGCGCGATACACGGGGCATGATTCGTCAACACCAGTTCGACAAAGTAGAGATGGTGCAGCTTGTTGGGGCCGATGCCTCCTACGAGGCCTTAGAGGCAATGGTGGGCCATGCCGAGGCCATTCTTCAGGGCCTTAAGCTTCCCTACCGCGTCATGCTCTTATGCACAGGCGACATGGGCTTTGGTGCTGCAAAAACCTACGACCTGGAGGTCTGGCTGCCCTCGCAAAAGGCCTACCGCGAAATTTCAAGTGTTAGCAACTGCGAGGCCTTTCAGGCGCGACGTATGCAGGCCCGTTATAAACGCACCGTGGAAAATGGCAAGATCAAAAATGAACCCATCCATACATTGAACGGGTCAGGCCTTGCTGTGGGTCGCGCGCTCGTGGCTGTGCTTGAGAACTACCAAGAGGCCGACGGCCGCGTGCGTATTCCCGAGGTGCTGAAGCCCTACATGGGCTGTGAGGCGGGGAACTACTTAGGCGAGTGAAACAGGTGTTTGGCAAGCTGGCTGCCACTCTGCCAGGCGCCCTCAACACGCCCGCTTGTTAGCCAGTCGCCACAGACACCCAGTTGACTTGACTCATCCCACAGGTGGTTGGTTGCCAACGGCTCCGTAGATTCAGCAAGGGCATAGAGCCATCGGTGGGCAAGGGCCCATTCGGGGCGGGGCGCACCAAGCATACATGAAAGCCTGAGCTTAGGCGCTCGGCCATGGCCTCGGGTGTGTCGTTTAGGTGTTGCTGCGTGAAGCTATAGCTTGCATGCAGTGTCCAGGTTTCTTGGCCTGTGCGCCCTGGCTTTGAAAGTGTGCGTGCAACCCACGATAACGGCGATGCTTCAGGCTGCGGGTCGTCGGGGCGACCCACAAAAAGGCCATCAAAGGGAAGGTCTAAGGGCCTATCAAACCCGGCCATCACAGCCCAGCAGGGTGCAAAGTTAATGCTGTTGAGTGTTTGTTGCCAGCTGTTCGGAAAGAGCCCTTCAAAGGGCTCAAGCTGCGGTCGAGGAATGGCCCAGATGAGCGCATCAAAAGCCTGTGGCAGTTCGCCATGCTCTTTGGATGCAAGCCGCCATTGGCCTTCGACACGCTGAGCCCCAGTGATGGTGGTCTGGGTGGTCACGTGCAGAGGTGCAACCATGGCGGCCACAATGGATGTCATTCGAGGCGAGCCAACAAACCTTGGAGTAGGGGGTGTGGGCTCAAACCGAAGGGCCTGTGCAGCCTTGCCTTCTTCGCCTGGTGGGGTGGCCTTGGTGAGGTCAAGCTTCGCAATGCGCCCTTCCCAGGCGGCGGCCCAGCCCTTGTTGCACCAGGCCTGCACTTCGGCTTGAAAAGCCGGGCTCTTTGCCGTGAAGTACTGGGCGCCATGGTCGGCCTGCCATTTGTCGTTACGGCGCGTGCTCATTCGGCCCGATGCGCCCCGGCTTTTCTCAAAGAGCGTTACCGCAAAGCCTGCATCGTGCAGGGCCACCGATGCCGATGCGCCGGCCATGCCAGCGCCAATTACCGCCACGCGCCTTTGGGCACTTGCCTGTTTAGTTGCCATGGCCAAGGTTAAGCGCGGTTGCTGCAAGTAGCAGACACAAGCCCACCGTAAGGCTAAGGTGTTGACGCAGTCGAAGCCATGCTGCTGGCCAGCCAAGGGCCCGCCCGTGCATACGATCCACCAAAAAAACAATTAGGGTGAGCGCGGTAAACGCCATAAGCTGCGCACTGCCTACTAAGGTCATCCAGACAAGCCAGGTGACAAGCGATGGCAAGACGCTGAAGTACAGAAGCCGCGCCCTTTGGTTGTCGTTAAGCTGCGGGTCTGCCAGTGCAATTCCCCACGAAACAGCCCCCACAAAAGTTAATATGGTGACCGCGTAGAGCCCAAGCCCTTCTGTGGCAAAGGCCTGCCAGTTGGGGCTGGGGGCCAGACCACCAAAAGAGCCAGTCCTATAAAGGGAAGAAGGCCACCGTAGCCCAGCCCTTGAATTCGTCTCAGCGTCGCTTGAGAAATTGCTTGCATGCCCGAAGTTTAGACCAAGGCCCTGGTGAAAGAGGGCCGGCCGAGGCAGGCTATAATCGCCGATTCGCGGAGAGGTGGCAGAGTGGTCGAATGTACCTGACTCGAAATCAGGCGTACGGGCAACCGTACCGTGGGTTCGAATCCCACCCTCTCCACGCCGGCCCACTTTCATATAAAGGGTTTGTGGGAAAAAACTTAGAAAACCACCTAAGAGGTGCTGCCCAAAACCGAACTGCTTGAACAAGAGTTTCGGTCTATCTTGTAACGCCCTATCAAGTTAACGCAGTGTGCGTTAAGGTTGGGTTTGAAATGGGTCTTGAGGGTAAGGTATCACTTTAGCAACCTCCCCCGCCACCAGGAATTTCTTGATTTGGAGTTGATCAGATGAAGTCAAAAGGCCCGGGCTTTAAAACCCTTCTGCTTCTCTTGGGAGCCGTACTTTTCCCGCCTTGGTTAACAGTTCTGGGGGCCTCCAGAGGGAGTTGCCTTCTACGACACTGAATGGGCCTTCATCTTCGCAGGCCCCTCTGGAAAGCCGATGAAGGCAGGTCATTATAGCTCTCTTGGTTTGTAGAGACTTGTAACAATTGGTGCGACTTATTACTTGCTCAAAAAGCTTCTAGAGCAGCCAGGAATGACATTCAAAAAGGACAAAGCATTGCAACGAAGGCAGACCTGTGAGGTACTGATCGCCGCACAGAGCTACGCAGAAGGCTAGAAAGCCGCTCTGATGACCTGATTGACTCCGCAATAGACCGGGCGTTACAAGGCGATTCTGGGCTTATGCGGGCCTTGCTAGGCAGACTGGTGGCCCCAGCAAAGGCAGAGACCCTACCAACATCATTCCACCCTTCAGAGGGCCCGACCCTGACAGACCAGGCCAATGCGGTCCCATGCAAGCGGTTTCCTCTGGAGTAATCGCACCCTCTACGGGTGGTGAGTTGCTTTCAGCACTAGGCCAGGTGGCAAAATTCGGGACAGTGATGAGTTGGTTAGACGGATCAGGCACTTGGAAAAGGATTTGGCATGTTCATAACTAGGTTGGCAATGCATTCTCGCCTTTTATCTAATAGTTTGCTGACGGGTCTGTTGTGTCTCTTGTCCGCAGCGGTGTGCGCTCGAGATGTGATTGATGTTCCCTCGAAGTTGGAGTCTCCGACTAGAACACTTCAGTTCAAAACACCAGACCACAAAGCTACGGTTTTACTTTTTATTGGTGGCGATGGGCAACTGAAATTGACTGATGGTGGACAGACCGAGAGTCGCCATACATTCGTTAGATCAATTGAGCGATGGGCAAGCCATGGCATTAATGCAGTTCTTGTTGATTCGCCATTTGACCTCGGAAATGCCAAAAGGGGCCACAAACGAGATACTGACGCTCACTTAACCCGTGTTGCGGAGGTCATTACCTTTTATCGAGAGAGGCAAGGGCAGTCCGTTTGGGTTTTCGGGCATAGCATGGGAACTTCGACCGTTGCAGCATTAATGACTTCGAGCCGGCCAGAGATTGGTCATCTTAGTGGCTATATTGTTGCCGGCACCCTAACAGGCGAGTCTATCCCCTCTTCCATTACGCTGCCAGCACTGGGAATTCATCACAAGAGAGATGGCTGCGTAAAGACCCCGGTTAGCGCAACCGAGGCCATTCTTAACTCTAGGTCAGAGGGCACAGTGAAGAAAGTCATTTTGCTAGATGGTGGGCAAGAAAGGGGCAATCCGTGTTTCGCCCAGTCCTATCATGGTTTCTTAGGTATCGAGAATG
>JAGYIP010000010.1 GCA_018402635.1 Burkholderiaceae bacterium | reverse complement strand
GGTGAAATCGAGAATGCGGCCTCAATGGCTGTTTACGCTGATCGGCCTCGACCATCAATGACCATCGTGATGACTGCTACGAGCATTGGGCTGATGTGGCGGTGGGCGATCATCAGTCAGGTCTGCAAAACCGCAGTCAGGCCATCATCCGCCAATACCGACCTCGGTGATGGCACCTGCAACATCAGTGGCCCGGTTAGCGTTGGGCGCATCATTGGTGCTGGCGATGGTGACCGTGACATCCTGGGTGGCTGTGCGCGCCCTCTTTGATCATCGACCGTCACGGTAAAGACTGCCGTGACCAGTCTCACCCTCGGCTAGAAGTCAAGGTCGCCCTCGGCAATGGAGTAGTCCCAGGCGATGGTGCCGTTGTTGGCGTTATACGATTCCGGTGAAATCGAGAATGCGGCCTCAATGGCTGTTTGCTGATCGGCCTCGACCGTAGTAGACCCATCGTGTCTGACTGCCTCCACCGACGTGGGCACAAATGTGGCGGTGGGCCGATCCGTCAGATCAAGGTCTGCAAACGCAATCGAGCCCGTATCACTTAATACCGACCCTCGGTGATGGCACCTGCAACATCAGTGGCCGTTAGCGTTGGCGCATCATTGGTGCCGGTGATGGTGACCGTGACATCCTGGGTGGCTGTGCCGCCCTTTGATCATCGACCGTCACGGTAAAGACTGCCGTGACCGTCTCACCCTCGGCTAGAAATCAAGGTCGCCCTCGGCAATGGAGTAGTCCCAGGCGATGGTGCCGTTGTTGGCGTTATACGATTCCGGTGAAATCGAGAATGCGGCCTCAATGGCTGTTTGCCTGATCGGCCTCGACCGTAGTAGACCCATCGTGTCTGACTGCCTCCACCGACAGCATGGGCACAAATGTGGCGGTGGGCCGATCCGTCAGATCAAGGTCCTGCAAACGCAATCAGAGCCAGTATCACTTAATACGAACCCCTCGGTGATGGCACCTGCAACATCAGTGGCCGTTAGCGTTGGCGCATCATTGGTGCCGGTGATGGTGACCGTGACATCCTGGGTGGCTGTGCCGCCCTTTTTGATCATCGACCGTCACGGTAAAGACTGCCGTGACCGTCTCACCCTCGGCTAGGAAATCAAGGTCGCCCTCGGCAATGGGTAGTCCCAGGCGATGGTGCCGTTGTTGGCGTTATACGATTCCGGTGAAATCGAGAATGCGGCCTCAATGGCTGTTTGCTGATCGGCCTCGACCGTAGTAGACCCATCGTGTCCTGACTGCCTCCACCGACGTGGGCACAAATGTGGCGGTGGGCCGATCCGTCAGATCAGGTCTGCAAACGCAATCGAGCCCGTATCACTTAGCCACCGACCCTCGGTGATGGCACCTGCAACATCAGTGGCCGTTAGCGTTGGCGCATCATTGGTGCCGGTGATGGTGACCGTGACATCCTGGGTGGCTAGTGCCGCCCTTTGATCATCGACCGTCACGGTAAAGACTGCCCGTGACCGTCTCACCCTCGAGCTAGAAATCAAGGTCGCCCTCGGCAATGGAGTAGTCCCAGGCGATGGTGCCGTTGTTGGCGTTATACGATTCCGGTGAAATCGAGAATGCGGCCTCAATGGCTGTTTGCTGATCGGCCTCGACCGTAGTAGACCCATCGTGTCTGACTGCCTCCACCGGCGTGGGCACAAATGTGGCGGTGGGCCGATCCGTCAGATCGAGGTGCCTGCAAACGACCGATCGAGCCATGTCACTTAATACCGCAATACACCTCGGTGATGGCACCTGCAGCATCAGTGGCCGTTAGCGTTGGCGCATCATTGGTGCCGGTGATGGTGACCGTGACATCCTGGGTGGCTGTGCCGCCCTTGCGATCATCGACCGTCACGGTAAAGACTGCCGTGACCGTCTCACCCCTCGGCTAGGAAATCAGAGGTCGCCCTCGGCCAATGGAGTAGTCCCAGGCGATGGTGCCGTTGTTGGCGTTATACGATTCGGTGAAATCGGAATGCGCACTCAATGGCTGTTTGCTGATCGGCCTCGACCGTAGTGAGACCCATCGTGTCTGACTGCCTCCACCGACGTGGGCACAAATGTGGCGGTGGGCCGATCCGTCAGATCAGGTCTGCAAACGCAATCGAGCCCGTATCACTTAATACCGACCCTCGGTGATGGCACCTGCAAACATCAGTGGCCGTTAGCGTTGGCGCATCATTGGTGCCGGTGATGGTGACCGTGACATCCTGGGTGGCTGTGCCGCCCTTTTGATCATCGACCGTCACGGTAAAGACTGCCGTGACCGTCTCACCCTCGGCTAGGAAATCAAGGTCGCCCTCGGCAATGGAGTAGTCCCAGGCGATGGTGCCGTTGTTGGCGTTATACGATTCCGGTGAAATCGAGAATGCGGCCTCAATGGCTGTTTGCTGATCGGCCTCGACCGTAGTAGACCCATCGTGTCTGACTGCCTCCACCGACGTGGGCACAAATGTGGCGGTGGGCCGATCCGTCAGATCAAGGTCTGCAAACGCAATCGAGCCCGTATCACTTAATACCGACCCTCGGTGATGGCACCTGCAACATCAGTGGCCGTTAGCGTTGGCGCATCATTGGTGCCGGTGATGGTGACCGTGACATCCTGGGTGGCTGTGCCGCCCTTTTGATCATCGACCGTCACGGTAAAGACTGCCGTGACCGTCTCACCCTCGGCTAGGAAATCAAGGTCGCCCTCGGCAATGGAGTAGTCCCAGGCGATGGTGCCGTTGTTGGCGTTATACGATTCCGGTGAAATCGAGAATGCGGCCTCAATGGCTGTTTGCTGATCGGCCTCGACCGTAGTAGACCCATCGTGTCTGACTGCCTCCACCGACGTGGGCACAAATGTGGCGGTGGGCCGATCCGTCAGATCAAGGTCTGCAAACGCAATCGAGCCCGTATCACTTAATACCGACCCCTCGGTGATGGCACCTGCAACATCAGTGGCCGTTAGCGTTGGCGCATCATTGGTGCCGGTGATGGTGACCGTGACATCCTGGGTGGCTGTGCCGCCCTTTTGATCATCGACCGTCACGGTAAAGACTGCCGTGACCGTCTCACCCTCGGCTAGGAAATCAAGGTCGCCCTCGGCAATGGAGTAGTCCCAGGCGATGGTGCCGTTGTTGGCGTTATACGATTCCGGTGAAATCGAGAATGCGGCCTCAATGGCTGTTTGCTGATCGGCCTCGACCGTAGTAGACCCATCGTGTCTGACTGCCTCCACCGACGTGGGCACAAATGTGGCGGTGGGCCGATCCGTCAGATCAAGGTCTGCAAACGCAATCGAGCCCGTATCACTTAATACCGACCCCTCGGTGATGGCACCTGCAACATCAGTGGCCGTTAGCGTTGGCGCATCATTGGTGCCGGTGATGGTGACCGTGACATCCTGGGTGGCTGTGCCGCCCTTTTGATCATCGACCGTCACGGTAAAGACTGCCGTGACCGTCTCACCCTCGGCTAGGAAATCAAGGTCGCCCTCGGCAATGGAGTAGTCCCAGGCGATGGTGCCGTTGTTGGCGTTATACGATTCCGGTGAAATCGAGAATGCGGCCTCAATGGCTGTTTGCTGATCGGCCTCGACCGTAGTAGACCCATCGTGTCTGACTGCCTCCACCGACGTGGGCACAAATGTGGCGGTGGGCCGATCCGTCAGATCAAGGTCTGCAAACGCAATCGAGCCCGTATCACTTAATACCGACCCTCGGTGATGGCACCTGCAACATCAGTGGCCGTTAGCGTTGGCGCATCATTGGTGCCGGTGATGGTGACCGTGACATCCTGGGTGGCTGTGCCGCCCTTTTGATCATCGACCGTCACGGTAAAGACTGCCGTGACCGTCTCACCCTCGGCTAGGAAATCAAGGTCGCCCTCGGCAATGGAGTAGTCCCAGGCGATGGTGCCGTTGTTGGCGTTATACGATTCCGGTGAAATCGAGAATGCGGCCTCAATGGCTGTTTGCTGATCGGCCTCGACCGTAGTAGACCCATCGTGTCTGACTGCCTCCACCGACGTGGGCACAAATGTGGCGGTGGGCCGATCCGTCAGATCAAGGTCTGCAAACGCAATCGAGCCCGTATCACTTAATACCGACCCCTCGGTGATGGCACCTGCAACATCAGTGGCCGTTAGCGTTGGCGCATCATTGGTGCCGGTGATGGTGACCGTGACATCCTGGGTGGCTGTGCCGCCCTTTTGATCATCGACCGTCACGGTAAAGACTGCCGTGACCGTCTCACCCTCGGCTAGGAAATCAAGGTCGCCCTCGGCAATGGAGTAGTCCCAGGCGATGGTGCCGTTGTTGGCGTTATACGATTCCGGTGAAATCGAGAATGCGGCCTCAATGGCTGTTTGCTGATCGGCCTCGACCGTAGTAGACCCATCGTGTCTGACTGCCTCCACCGACGTGGGCACAAATGTGGCGGTGGGCCGATCCGTCAGATCAAGGTCTGCAAACGCAATCGAGCCCGTATCACTTAATACCGACCCCTCGGTGATGGCACCTGCAACATCAGTGGCCGTTAGCGTTGGCGCATCATTGGTGCCGGTGATGGTGACCGTGACATCCTGGGTGGCTGTGCCGCCCTTTTGATCATCGACCGTCACGGTAAAGACTGCCGTGACCGTCTCACCCTCGGCTAGGAAATCAAGGTCGCCCTCGGCAATGGAGTAGTCCCAGGCGATGGTGCCGTTGTTGGCGTTATACGATTCCGGTGAAATCGAGAATGCGGCCTCAATGGCTGTTTGCTGATCGGCCTCGACCGTAGTAGACCCATCGTGTCTGACTGCCTCCACCGACGTGGGCACAAATGTGGCGGTGGGCCGATCCGTCAGATCAAGGTCTGCAAACGCAATCGAGCCCGTATCACTTAATACCGACCCTCGGTGATGGCACCTGCAACATCAGTGGCCGTTAGCGTTGGCGCATCATTGGTGCCGGTGATGGTGACCGTGACATCCTGGGTGGCTGTGCCGCCCTTTTGATCATCGACCGTCACGGTAAAGACTGCCGTGACCGTCTCACCCTCGGCTAGGAAATCAAGGTCGCCCTCGGCAATGGAGTAGTCCCAGGCGATGGTGCCGTTGTTGGCGTTATACGATTCCGGTGAAATCGAGAATGCGGCCTCAATGGCTGTTTGCTGATCGGCCTCGACCGTAGTAGACCCATCGTGTCTGACTGCCTCCACCGACGTGGGCACAAATGTGGCGGTGGGCCGATCCGTCAGATCAAGGTCTGCAAACGCAATCGAGCCCGTATCACTTAATACCGACCCTCGGTGATGGCACCTGCAACATCAGTGGCCGTTAGCGTTGGCGCATCATTGGTGCCGGTGATGGTGACCGTGACATCCTGGGTGGCTGTGCCGCCCTTTTGATCATCGACCGTCACGGTAAAGACTGCCGTGACCGTCTCACCCTCGGCTAGGAAATCAAGGTCGCCCTCGGCAATGGAGTAGTCCCAGGCGATGGTGCCGTTGTTGGCGTTATACGATTCCGGTGAAATCGAGAATGCGGCCTCAATGGCTGTTTGCTGATCGGCCTCGACCGTAGTAGACCCATCGTGTCTGACTGCCTCCACCGACGTGGGCACAAATGTGGCGGTGGGCCGATCCGTCAGATCAAGGTCTGCAAACGCAATCGAGCCCGTATCACTTAATACCGACCCCTCGGTGATGGCACCTGCAACATCAGTGGCCGTTAGCGTTGGCGCATCATTGGTGCCGGTGATGGTGACCGTGACATCCTGGGTGGCTGTGCCGCCCTTTTGATCATCGACCGTCACGGTAAAGACTGCCGTGACCGTCTCACCCTCGGCTAGGAAATCAAGGTCGCCCTCGGCAATGGAGTAGTCCCAGGCGATGGTGCCGTTGTTGGCGTTATACGATTCCGGTGAAATCGAGAATGCGGCCTCAATGGCTGTTTGCTGATCGGCCTCGACCGTAGTAGACCCATCGTGTCTGACTGCCTCCACCGACGTGGGCACAAATGTGGCGGTGGGCCGATCCGTCAGATCAAGGTCTGCAAACGCAATCGAGCCCGTATCACTTAATACCGACCCTCGGTGATGGCACCTGCAACATCAGTGGCCGTTAGCGTTGGCGCATCATTGGTGCCGGTGATGGTGACCGTGACATCCTGGGTGGCTGTGCCGCCCTTTTGATCATCGACCGTCACGGTAAAGACTGCCGTGACCGTCTCACCCTCGGCTAGGAAATCAAGGTCGCCCTCGGCAATGGAGTAGTCCCAGGCGATGGTGCCGTTGTTGGCGTTATACGATTCCGGTGAAATCGAGAATGCGGCCTCAATGGCTGTTTGCTGATCGGCCTCGACCGTAGTAGACCCATCGTGTCTGACTGCCTCCACCGACGTGGGCACAAATGTGGCGGTGGGCCGATCCGTCAGATCAAGGTCTGCAAACGCAATCGAGCCCGTATCACTTAATACCGACCCCTCGGTGATGGCACCTGCAACATCGGTGGCCGTTAGCGTTGGCGCATCATTGGTGCCGGTGATGGTGACCGTGACATCCTGGTGGCTGTGCCGCCCTTGAGATCCTCGACCGTCACGGTAAAGACTGCCGTGACCGTCTCACCCTCGGCTAGGAAATCAAGGTCGCCCTCGGCAATGGAGTAGTCCCAGGCGATGACGCCGTTGTTGGCGCTATCGTTATACGAGTCCGGTGTAATCGAGAATGCGGCCTCAATGGCTGCTTGCTGATCGGCGTCGACCGTAGTAGACCCATCGGCTCTGACTGCCACCACCGACGTGGCCACAAATGTGGCGGTGGGCCGATCCGTCAGATCAAGGTCTGCAAACGCAATCGAGCCCGTATCACTTAATACCGACCCCTCGGTGATGGCACCTGCAACATCGGTGGCCGTTAGCGTTGGCGCATCATTGGTGCCGGTGATGGTGACCGTGACATCCTGGGTGACCGTGCCGCCCTTTTGATCATCGACCGTCACGGTAAAGACTGCCGTGACCGTCTCACCCTCGGCTAGGAAATCAAGGTCGCCCTCGGCAATGGAGTAGTCCCAGGCGATGGTGCCGTTGTTGGCGTTATACGATTCCGGTGCAATCGAGAATGCGGCCTCAATGGCTGTTTGCTGATCGGCGTCGACCGTAGTAGACCCATCGTGTCTGACTGCCTCCACCGACGTGGGCACAAATGTGGCGGTGGGCCGATCCGTCAGATCAAGGTCTGCAAACGCAATCGAGCCCGTATCACTTAATACCGACCCCTCGGTGATGGCACCTGCAACATCAGTGGCCGTTAGCGTTGGCGCATCATTGGTGCCGGTGATGGTGACCGTGACATCCTGGGTGGCTGTGCCGCCCTTTTGATCATCGACCGTCACGGTAAAGACTGCCGTGACCGTCTCACCCTCGGCTAGGAAATCAAGGTCGCCCTCGGCAATGGAGTAGTCCCAGTCGATGGTGCCGTTGTTGGCGTTATACGAGTCCGGTGAAATCGAGAATGCGGCCTCAATGGCTGTTTGCTGATCGGCCTCGACCGTAGTAGACCCATCGTGTCTGACTGCAGACACCGACATGGGCACAAATGTGGCGGTGGGCCGATCCGTCAGATCAAGGTCTGCAAACGCAATCGAGCCCGTATCACTTAATACCGACCCTCGGTGATGGCACCTGCAACATCAGTGGCCGTTAGCGTTGGCGCATCATTGGTGCCGGTGATGGTGACCGTGACATCCTGGGTGGCCGTGCCGCCCTTTTGATCATCGACCGTCACGGTAAAGACTGCCGTGACCGTCTCACCCTCGGCTAGGAAATCAAGGTCGCCCTCGGCAATGGAGTAGTCCCAGGCGATGGTGCCGTTGTTGGCGTTATACGATTCCGGTGAAATCGAGAATGCGGCCTCAATGGCTGTTTGCTGATCGGCCTCGACCGTAGTAGACCCATCGTGTCTGACTGCCGCCACCGACGTGGCCACAAATGTGGCAGTGGGCAGATCCGTCAGATCAAGGTCTGCAAACGCAATCGAGCCCGTATCACTTAATACCGACCCCTCGGTGATGGCACCTGCAACATCGGTGGCCGTTAGCGTTGGCGCATCATTGGTGCCGGTGATGGTGACCGTGACATCCTGGGTGGCTGTGCCGCCCTTTTGATCATCGACCGTCACGGTAAAGACTGCCGTGACCGTCTCACCTTCGGCTAGGAAATCAAGGTCGCCCTCGGCAATGGAGTAGTCCCAGGCGATGGTGCCGTTGTTGGCGTTATACGATTCCGGTGAAATCGAGAATGCGGCCTCAATGGCTGTTTCGCTGATCGGCCTCGACCGTAGTAGACCCATCGTGTCTGACTGCCTCCACCGACGTGGGCACAAATGTGGCGGTGGGCCGATCCGTCAGATCAAGGTCTGCAAACGCAATCGAGCCCGTATCACTTAATACCGACCCCTCGGTGATGGCACCTGCAACATCAGTGGCCGTTAGCGTTGGCGCATCATTGGTGCCGGTGATGGTGACCGTGACATCCTGGGTGGCTGTGCCGCCCTTTTGATCATCGACCGTCACGGTAAAGACTGCCGTGACCGTCTCACCCTCGGCTAGGAAATCAAGGTCGCCCTCGGCAATGGAGTAGTCCCAGGCGATGGTGCCGTTGTTGGCGTTATACGATTCCGGTGAAATCGAGAATGCGGCCTCAATGGCTGTTTGCTGATCGGCCTCGACCGTAGTAGACCCATCGTGTCTGACTGCCTCCACCGACGTGGGCACAAATGTGGCGGTGGGCCGATCCGTCAGATCAAGGTCTGCAAACGCAATCGAGCCCGTATCACTTAATACCGACCCTCGGTGATGGCACCTGCAACATCAGTGGCCGTTAGCGTTGGCGCATCATTGGTGCCGGTGATGGTGACCGTGACATCCTGGGTGGCTGTGCCGCCCTTTTGATCATCGACCGTCACGGTAAAGACTGCCGTGACCGTCTCACCCTCGGCTAGGAAATCAAGGTCGCCCTCGGCAATGGAGTAGTCCCAGGCGATGGTGCCGTTGTTGGCGTTATACGATTCCGGTGAAATCGAGAATGCGGCCTCAATGGCTGTTTGCTGATCGGCCTCGACCGTAGTAGACCCATCGTGTCTGACTGCCTCCACCGACGTGGGCACAAATGTGGCGGTGGGCCGATCCGTCAGATCAAGGTCTGCAAACGCAATCGAGCCCGTATCACTTAATACCGACCCCTCGGTGATGGCACCTGCAACATCAGTGGCCGTTAGCGTTGGCGCATCATTGGTGCCGGTGATGGTGACCGTGACATCCTGGGTGGCTGTGCCGCCCTTTTGATCATCGACCGTCACGGTAAAGACTGCCGTGACCGTCTCACCCTCGGCTAGGAAATCAAGGTCGCCCTCGGCAATGGAGTAGTCCCAGGCGATGGTGCCGTTGTTGGCGTTATACGATTCCGGTGAAATCGAGAATGCGGCCTCAATGGCTGTTTGCTGATCGGCCTCGACCGTAGTAGACCCATCGTGTCTGACTGCCTCCACCGACGTGGGCACAAATGTGGCGGTGGGCCGATCCGTCAGATCAAGGTCTGCAAACGCAATCGAGCCCGTATCACTTAATACCGACCCCTCGGTGATGGCACCTGCAACATCAGTGGCCGTTAGCGTTGGCGCATCATTGGTGCCGGTGATGGTGACCGTGACATCCTGGGTGGCTGTGCCGCCCTTTTGATCATCGACCGTCACGGTAAAGACTGCCGTGACCGTCTCACCCTCGGCTAGGAAATCAAGGTCGCCCTCGGCAATGGAGTAGTCCCAGGCGATGGTGCCGTTGTTGGCGTTATACGATTCCGGTGAAATCGAGAATGCGGCCTCAATGGCTGTTTGCTGATCGGCCTCGACCGTAGTAGACCCATCGTGTCTGACTGCCTCCACCGACGTGGGCACAAATGTGGCGGTGGGCCGATCCGTCAGATCAAGGTCTGCAAACGCAATCGAGCCCGTATCACTTAATACCGACCCTCGGTGATGGCACCTGCAACATCGGTGGCCGTTAGCGTTGGCGCATCATTGGTGCCGGTGATGGTGACCGTGACATCCTGGGTGGCTGTGCCGCCCTTTTGATCATCGACCGTCACGGTAAAGACTGCCGTGACCGTCTCACCCTCGGCTAGGAAATCAAGGTCGCCCTCGGCAATGGAGTAGTCCCAGGCGATGGTGCCGTTGTTGGCGTTATACGATTCCGGTGAAATCGAGAATGCGGCCTCAATGGCTGTTTGCTGATCGGCCTCGACCGTAGTAGACCCATCGTGTCTGACTGCCTCCACCGACGTGGGCACAAATGTGGCGGTGGGCCGATCCGTCAGATCAAGGTCTGCAAACGCAATCGAGCCCGTATCACTTAATACCGACCCCTCGGTGATGGCACCTGCAACATCAGTGGCCGTTAGCGTTGGCGCATCATTGGTGCCGGTGATGGTGACCGTGACATCCTGGGTGGCTGTGCCGCCCTTTTGATCATCGACCGTCACGGTAAAGACTGCCGTGACCGTCTCACCCTCGGCTAGGAAATCAAGGTCGCCCTCGGCAATGGAGTAGTCCCAGGCGATGGTGCCGTTGTTGGCGTTATACGATTCCGGTGAAATCGAGAATGCGGCCTCAATGGCTGTTTGCTGATCGGCCTCGACCGTAGTAGACCCATCGTGTCTGACTGCCTCCACCGACGTGGGCACAAATGTGGCGGTGGGCCGATCCGTCAGATCAAGGTCTGCAAACGCAATCGAGCCCGTATCACTTAATACCGACCCCTCGGTGATGGCACCTGCAACATCAGTGGCCGTTAGCGTTGGCGCATCATTGGTGCCGGTGATGGTGACCGTGACATCCTGGGTGGCTGTGCCGCCCTTTTGATCATCGACCGTCACGGTAAAGACTGCCGTGACCGTCTCACCCTCGGCTAGGAAATCAAGGTCGCCCTCGGCAATGGAGTAGTCCCAGGCGATGGTGCCGTTGTTGGCGTTATACGATTCCGGTGAAATCGAGAATGCGGCCTCAATGGCTGTTTGCTGATCGGCCTCGACCGTAGTAGACCCATCGTGTCTGACTGCCTCCACCGACGTGGGCACAAATGTGGCGGTGGGCCGATCCGTCAGATCAAGGTCTGCAAACGCAATCGAGCCCGTATCACTTAATACCGACCCCTCGGTGATGGCACCTGCAACATCGGTGGCCGTTAGCGTTGGCGCATCATTGGTGCCGGTGATGGTGACCAAAAAGGTCTGCGGTGTGATGCCACCGTCACCGTCATTGACCGCAACGGTATAAGTGAGGGTTAGAACTTCACCCGCAGCCAAGTAATCAATCGCGGTTGCCGGTGCACTAAAGCCCATGTTGATGGAGCCACTGCCGCTACCACTGTCCTTGGTAACCGCGCCCGGGGTGACCAGAGCCATCAGTTGCTCAGTAGTTAGGACTAGACCGGCGGTGGTATCACTAGCTACTACATCCGTAATGCTGGCTGTATGGCCAATGTCGGTGAGATCAACATCGGTAAAGGTAACGGGGATCGAAGCGGTGAGTGCCGCAGTATTCGTTTGTTCAGTCAGCGCAGTCGGGCTGATTGCATTGATCACCGGCGCATCATTGGTGCCGGTGATGGTGACCACAAAGGTCTGCGGTGTGATGCCACCGTCACCGTCATTGACCGCAACGGTATAAGTGAGGGTTAGAACTTCACCCGCAGCCAAGTAATCAATCGCGGTTGCCAGTGCACTAAAGCCCATGTTGATGGAGCCACTGCCGCTACCACTGTCCTTGGTAACCGCGCCCGGGGTGACCAGAGCCATCAGTTGATCAGAAGTTAGGACTAGACCGGCGGTGGTACCACTAGCTTGCACATTCGTAATGCTGGCTGTATGCCCAATGTCGGTGAGATCAACATCGGTAAAGGTAACGGGGATCGAGGCGGTGAGTGCCGCAGTATTCGTTTGTTCAGTCAGCGCAGTCGGGCTGATTGCATTGATCACCGGCGCATCATTGGTGCCGGTGATGGTGACCACAAAGTCCTGCGGTGTGATGCCACCGTCACCATCATTGACCGCAACGGTATAAGTGAGGGTTAGAACTTCACCCGCAGCCAAGTAATCAAGCTCACTGGATAGTGCACTAAAGTTCATTTCAATAGAGCCACTGCTGCTACCACTGGCCTTGGTAACCTCGCCCGGGGTGACCAGAGCCATCAGTTGATCAGAAGTTAGGACTAGACCGGCGGTGGTATCACTAGCTACTACATCCGTAATGCTGGCTGTATGGCCAATGTCGGTGAGATCAACATCGGTAAAGGTAACGGGGATCGAAGCGGTGAGTGCCGCAGTATTCGTTTGTTCAGTCAGCGCAGTCGGGCTGATTGCATTGATCACCGGCGCATCATTGCTGCCGGTGATGGTGACCGTGACATCCTGGGTGGCCGTGCCGCCCTTTTGATCATCGACCGTCACGGTAAAGACTGCCGTGACCGTCTCACCGGCGGCTAGGAAATCAAGGTCGCCCTCTGCAATGGAGTAGTCCCAGGCGATGACGCCGTTGTTGGTGTTCACGGAGTCCGGTGTAATCGAGAATGCGGCCTCAATGGCTGCTTGCTGAGCGGAGGTAAGCTCAAGAGGTGTTTTATCGGCTCTGACTGCCGCCACAGTATTGTTAGTTGTTGCTGTGTAGCGCACAATCACGATGCCAGAACCGCCGGCGCCGCCCTGACCTTCAAAGTCGCCGCCCCCACCCCCGCCACCAGTATTAGAAAGTCCTGCGCCGCCCTGCCCGTTATTCGTTCGGGCGCCCGCACCACCGCCCCCGAGACCGCCTAACCCACCAATAGTGGTGTCAGCGGCGTTTGTATTTGCTCCCCCACCACCCCCACCACCGTAATAACTTTCAACACCAGAAATGGCATAAGCCAAACCAGCGCCTCCGTTACCACCGGGTGATGAACTTGTTGCCCATCCGTAACCGTCAGCGCCATAGAGACCGCGTGTGCCAGGACCCCCTGCTCCACCGCCCCCACCAGATGCAACATATCCATCATATGCAGCACCATTTGCGCCTGAATATCCCTGTGTCGGGGTACCCGAAATAGCGCCCGTGTCCGGCCCAGCTCCCCCGCTCGAAGCCCCGCTTGAGCCGCCACTTCCCACCCCGCCGCCACCACCACCACCATAGGCAGTAATGGAATCAAAAAATGAACTTCCACCATTTGCCCCATTACCGCTCGCAAAAAAACGATCAGGGTTTGGTGCTCCTCCGGTGCCAACGCTAACGTTATACGTTTGATCTGCAAGTAACGAGTAATCAGCTAGATACACAACTCCGCCGCCACCACCTCCACCACCACTGCCTCCGCCCCCACCCCCCACCAACAGAATCTGTGCACTCACATTAGCGTCAGGTGCTACAAAGGTTGAGGTGCCTGTAGAAGTAAAAGTGTGGACATAGTCATTACCAACTTGGGTAATCGTGCCACCGGCACCCGGTGCGAAAGTGATTGTGGTGGCCTCTGTGGCGGTGGGCCGATCCGTCAGATCAAGGTCTGCAAACGCAATCGAGCCCGAGGTCGAATGAATGACGATATCATCAGTGAGGCTGTCACCCTCGGTGATGGCACCTTCAACATCGGTGGCCGTTAGCGTTGGGACATCATTGCTGCCGGTGATGGTGACCGTGACATCCTGGGTGACCGTGCCGCCTTTGCTGTCAGTGAGCGTGACGGTAAAGACTGCCGTGACCTGCTCGTCTTTGGCTAGGAAATCAAGGGCACCCTCTGCAATGGAGTAGGTCCAATTGATGGTGCCGTTGTTGGTGTTCACGGAGTCCGGTGCAATCGAGAATGCGGCCTCAATGGCTGCTTGCTGATCGGTGGTGAGCGTAAGCGCAGTGTTATTGGCTCTGACTGCCACCACCGACGTGGCCACAAATGTGGCGGTGGGCCGATCCGTCAGATCAAGGTCTGCAAACTCAATGAAGCCCGTATCACTTAATACTCCCGACCCCTCGGTGATGGCACCTGCAACATCGGTGGCCGTTAGCGTTGGCGCATCATTGGTGCCGGTGATGGTGACCGTGACATCCTGGGCGACCGTGCCGCCGTTGCTGTCAGTGAGCGTGACGGTAAAGACTGCCGTGACCTGCTCGTCTTTGGCTAGGAAATCAAGGGCACCCTCTGCAATGGAGTAGGTCCAATTGATGGTGCCGTTGTTGGTGTTCACGGAGTCCGGTGCAATCGAGAATGCGTTCTCAATGGCTGTTTGCTGATCGGTGGTGAGCGTAAGCGCAGTGTTATTGGCTCTGACTGCCACCACCGACTTGGTGGCCTCTGTGGCGGTGGGCCGATCCGTCAGATCAAGGTCTGCAAACGCAATCGAGCCCGTATCACTTAATACTCCCGACCCCTCGGTGATGGCACCTGCAACATCGGTGGCCGTTAGCGTTGGCGCATCATTGGTGCCGGTGATGGTGACCGTGACATCCTGGGTGACCGTGCCGCCGTTGCTGTCAGTGAGCGTGACGGTAAAGACTGCCGTGACCTGCTCGTCTTTGGCTAGGAAATCAAGGGCACCCTCTGCAATGGAGTAGTCCCAGGCGATGACGCCGTTGTTGGTGTTCACGGAGTCCGGTGCAATCGAGAATGCGGCCTCAATGGCTGCTTGCTGCTCAGGGGTGAGCGTAAGCGCAGTAGATTGATCGGCCCTGACTGCCTCCACCGACGTGGGCACAAATGTGGCGGTGGGCCGATCCGTCAGATCAAGGTCTGCAAACGCAATCGAGCCCGTATCACTTAATACTCCCGACCCCTCGGTGATGGCACCTGCAACATCGGTGGCCGTTAGCGTTGGCGCATCATTGGTGCCGGTGATGGTGACCACAAAGGTCTGCGGTGTGATACCACCGTCACCATCATCGACCGCAACGGTATAAGTGAGGGTTAGAACTTCACCAGCAGCCAAGTAATCAAGCTCGCTGGCTGGTGCACTAAAGCCCATGTTGATAGAACCACTGCTGCTACCACTGGCCTTGGTAACCGTGCCCGGGGTGACCAGAGCGATCAGTTGAGCAGAAGTTAGGGCTAGACCGGTGGTGATACCACTAGCTACCACACCCGTAATGCTGGCTGTATGCCCGATATCAGTGAGATCAACATCGGTAAAGGTGACGGGGATGGTGGCAGTCACATTACCCGAACTGATATTACTAAAATTGAATCCTGAATCTACAACAATTTTTGTATTAGCTAATGGCTGCAGCCCAGTATCAATGATCTGACTTCTGTTGGAGATATCTGTAAAGAGAAACTCATGTGTGGGTCGTGGCAACTGATTAGAACTAATTTGCGCCAAAGAAAGCTCTACATCCCATGTTCGATAGGAAAATATTTCTCCATTAAATGGTTTATCGTCGCTATCTGATGAATTACCGATTCGTTGATAAGTATCCCAATTAAAGTCTGAAAATGTTTTTAATCCTTGCGCCACAAGGCTTCCATCGATATAAATATTGGTACCATTTGCACCTAACGTAAATACTAATTGATGAATTGCCCCATCAGTTAAATTTAATCCTGTAGAGGCGATTATTTCATCAGACCAAACTCTAGATTTAACCTGCTGACCAATAATTAAGGTGCGGTCCCAACCGGCATCTGTATCTACAGAAAATAGACCGCCTCCTTCAGTTGTTTTGAAATAAAACTCGCGACTAATATTAGTTTCAGGTTCATTTAATTCAATTTTTACCTGTTGTCCGTCAAACTTGAGGCCAGTAGCAATAGAAGAGACTTCAACCAGATTTACTGCTGTAATCGCGTTAACCACCGGAGCATCGTTGGTGCCGGTGATGGTGACCGTGACATCCTGGGTGACCGTAGCCGCCATTGCCATCACTAACGGTGACGGTAAAGACCTCGCTGGCGGTTTGACCAGCCGCTAAGTACTGGGTGGCACTATTGGCAACGCTATAGGTCCAAGGCACACTGCCTTCACTGGTGATTGCACTTTCACTAACACCACCGAGTGTGAGAGTGCCACCAAGGGTATTGCCACTGGCTGAGGCAACCGAGACGGTGTGAGTGTTAGTCAGATCAACATCATCAAAGGTGATCGTGCCGGTATCGGTCAGCGTGGAGAGTGACGCATCTTCGGTCACCGCACCCGCTACATCGGTGGTTCCTTCGACAGTGGTAATCGTGGGGGCGTCGTTCGTGCCGGTGATGGTGACCACAAAGGTCTGCGGTGTGATGCCACCGTCACCGTCATTGACCGCAACGGTATAAGTGAGGGTTAGAACTTCACCCGCAGCCAAGTAATCAATCGCGGTTGCCGGTGCACTAAAGCCCATGTTGATAGAGCCACTGCTGCTACCACTGGCCTTGGTAACCGTGCCCGGGGTGACTAGCTCTATCAGTTGAGCAGAAGTTAGGGCTAGACCGGTGGTGGTACCACTAGCTTGTACACCCGTAATGCTGGCTGTATGCCCAATGTCAGTGAGATCAACATCGGTAAAGCTGACGGGGATCGAGGCGGTGAGTGCCGCAGTATTCGTTTGTTCAGTCAGCGCAGTCGGGCTGATTGCATTGATCACCGGCGCATCATTGCTGCCGGTGATGGTGACCGTGACATCCTGGGTGACCGTGCCGCCTTTGCTGTCAGTGAGCGTGACGGTAAAGACTGCCGTGACCTGCTCGTCTTTGGCTAGGAAATCAAGGGCACCCTCTGCAATGGAGTAGGTCCCAGTCGATAACGCCGTTGTTGGTATTAAACGCTGTCGAGCTCGGTCCGTTCTGAGGAAGCGAGAATGCGGCCTCAATGGCTGCTCGCTGATAGGCGTCGACCGTAGTAGACCCATCGGCTCTGACTGCCACCACCGACGTGGGCACAAATGTGGCGGTGGGCCGATCCGTCAGATCAAGGTCTGCAAACGCAATCGAGCCCGTGATCACTTAATAGGTCATCATGACGCCCCTCGGTGATGGCACCTGCAACATCGGTGGCCGTTAGCGTTGGGACATCATTGCTGCCGGTGATGGTGACCGTGACATCCTGGGTGACCGTGCCGCCGTTGCTGTCAGTGAGCGTGACGGTAAAGACTGCCGTGACCTGCTCGTCTTTGGCTAGGAAATCAAGGGCACCCTCTGCAATGGAGTAGGTCCAGGCGATGGTGCCGTTGTTGGTGTTGCCCGTAGCCGGTGTAATCGAGAATGCGGCCTCAATGGCTGCTTGCTGATCAGTGGTGAGCGCAAGCGTAGTAGATCCATCAGCCTTGACTGCCGCCACCGACTTGGTGGCCTCTGTGGCGGTGGGCCGATCCGTCAGATCAAGGTCTGCAAACGCAATCGAGCCCGTATCACTTAATACTCCCGACCCCTCGGTGATGGCACCTGCAACATCGGTGGCCGTTAGCGTTGGCGCATCATTGGTGCCGGTGATGGTGACCGTGACATCCTGGGTGACCGTGCCGCCGTTGCTGTCAGTGAGCGTGACGGTAAAGACTGCCGTGACCTGCTCGTCTTTGGCTAGGAAATCAAGGGCACCCTCTGCAATGGAGTAGGTCCAGTTGATAGTGCCGTTGTTGGTGTTGCCCGTAGCCGGTGCAATCGAGAATGCGGCCTCAATGGCTGCTTGCTGATCATTGGTGAGCGTAAGCGCAGTAGATTTCCATCAGCCCTGACTGCCACCACCGACTTGGTGGCCTCATGTGGCGGTGGGCCGATCCGTCAGATCAAGGTCTGCAAACGCAATCGAGCCCGTATCACTTAATACTCCCGACCCCTCGGTGATGGCACCTGCAACATCGGTGGCCGTTAGCGTTGGCGCATCATTGGTGCCGGTGATGGTGACCGTGACATCCTGGGTGACCGTGCCGCCGTTGCTGTCAGTGAGCGTGACGGTAAAGACTGCCGTGACCTGCTCGTCTTTGGCTAGGAAATCAAGGGCACCCTCTGCAATGGAGTAGGTCCAGTTGATGGTGCCGTTGTTGGTGTTGCCCGTAGCCGGTGCAATCGAGAATGCGGCCTCAATGGCTGCTTGCTGATCATTGGTGAGCGTAAGCGCAGTAGATTTATCAGCCCTGACTGCCACCACCGACTTGGTGGCCTCTGTGGCGGTGGGCCGATCCGTCAGATCAAGGTCTGCAAACGCAATCGAGCCCGTATCACTTAATACCGACCCCTCGGTGATGGCACCTGCAACATCGGTGGCCGTTAGCGTTGGCGCATCATTGCTGCCGGTGATGGTGACCGTGACATCCTGGGTGACCGTGCCGCCGTTGCTGTCAATGAGCGTGACGGTAAAGACTGCCGTGACCTGCTCGTCTTTGGCTAGGAAATCAAGGGCACCCTCTGCAATGGAGTAGGTCCAATTGATAGTGCCGTTGTTGGTGTTGCCCGTAGCCGGTGCAATCGAGAATGCGGCCTCAATGGCTGCTTGCTGATCATTGGTGAGCGTAAGCGCAGTAGATTTATCAGCCCTGACTGCCACCACCGACTTGGTGGCCTCTGTGGCGGTGGGCCGATCCGTCAGATCAAGGTCTGCAAACGCAATCGAGCCCGTATCACTTAATACCGACCCCTCGGTGATGGCACCTGCAACATCGGTGGCCGTTAGCGTTGGTGCATCATTGGTGCCGGTGATGGTGACCGTGACAGGCTGGGTGACCGTGCCGCCGTTGCTGTCAGTAAGCGTGACGGTAAAGACTGCCGTGACCTGCTCGTCTTTGGCTAGGAAATTAAGGGCACCCTCTGCAATGGAGTAGGTCCAGGCGATGGTGCCATTGTTGGTGTTGCCCGTAGCCGGTGTAATCGAGAATGCGGCCTCAATGGCTGCTTGCTGATCGGCGGTGAGCGTAAGCGTAGTAGATCCATCAGCCCTGACTGCCGCCACCGACTTGGTGGCCATAACTGTGGCGGTGGGCCGATCCGTCAGATCAAGGTCTGCAAACGCAATCGAGCCCGTATCACTTAATACTCCCGACCCCTCGGTGATGGCACCTGCAACATCGGTGGCCGTTAGCACTGGAACATCATTGGTGCCCGCTACCGAGAGAATCAACTTCCTAGTTCCTAAAAGAGCACCATTGGCATCTTTTGCAAGGACGGTATACGTTAAATTAATACTCTGACCATTGGCTAAGTAATCAAAGGTGGTGTTGCCGGAGGTAAAGTTATACGTAGCTCCTGAATTCAGGTTCGTACTAAGCAATCCAATTAGCTGACCATCAGTTAATGTAAGACCTGAACTAGCACCAGACTTGCTCACTGCGCTTACTTCGAGTGAAGCAATACCGGTAGTCAGTAGTACACCAGCGCTATCGACAATGATCAGCGAACCCGTGGCGCTGATCGCTGTATCGGTTTCGGTAAGCACTTGCTCGACGCGCGCGATCGTTACACCCGAGGTTGCACTGACCTTGGTAATCGTGGGGGTTAATTTTTCATAGGTAAAAACCGAGAAACTTGGTGCGTTCGTTCCTGTTAAAGAGCCAACCCCCCCAGGTGGGGTCAGACTAATGGAATTGAGTAAGGAATCGAGTGCGCTGTACGCTGCCTCTGGAGTTAAATCGGTTGCCGCTTTAAAGGTATAGGTCCCGGTACTCTGAACAAAACTTACATCAATCCCAGTAGTCGCGCTGTAGGTTAGGTTCCATGCGGTGGGGACTTTGATGGAAAGTCCAGGGAACTCCGAACCATCGCTATCAATTTGAGTGCTTTGTAAGCCGTTGACTAAATTAGTCACTGCGCTCTTGTTGAGCGCAAAAGGATCGGTATTGGAGAGAGAGCCTGGAACGAGCTGAGCGATGAGTGCATCAAACGTACCTTGGCTGAGCGTGTAGCCATCGGCAATCGGGGTCACATTCAATGCAATATTGCTCGCAAAGATAGTGTCAGAGCTGACCGTACTGCTATTAAAGGTAAGTTCAGAACGCCCGCTCACTTTGAGGGCTAGGCCATCAAAGACGGCGTTACTGCCCGTTGTGCCGATGAGGTTAGCGAAGTTATCTGGGGGTGTGAGCGTAATCGGGATGGACGCTTTACTACCCACTGGGGTGAGTAACTCCCACTGACCGGGCGCTGAGGGGGTGAGCGTCGCACCGGTAGTAGAAGCTAAAGCAAGCGCGACATTTTGCGCAACATCGCCGGTCACTGCAGCGCCACTCGCATCCACGAGTTGTAAATAAACACGCACTTGCTCGGTCGCATCGGGGCTATAGGCCATTACATCAAAACTAGCCGATGTATCTTCTAAGAGATTAAGCGCGGTGCGCGATACCGAAATAATCGGTATATCGGCGACCGGCGTCACGGCTAAGGTAAAGGAAGCGCTATCAATCACGCCCGCTTTACCCGTGGCACTCACGACCGACTGCGCATTTATTTCTACAAGGTAATTACCCGGGAGAGTGCCCGATGGCGCGACAAGTTGATAATCACCTCCTTCAAACTTGGTCTCATCAATGCGGTAGGTGGCAAAGTTACCGTCAATCGAAAGCGCAGTCAGTTTGGTGACAGTGCCACCAGAGAGCTCATTAAGACTAATTGCTTTGTTGACCTTGAGGCTTAAGCTAACCGCTTCGCCCGTCACCTGACCGAGTACTTGTCCACCCGCAGGAATCGTAAAGCTTGCACCCTCGGCAATGCTGGCACTCGTCAAAGTCGAGCTTAAGACCACCTCGACGTTTTCGGGAACGTTTTCTAAAGCAATCGATGCTTGACGTGGAGTAATGACTGTTGCTGAACTATTGCCCAGAGTTTGCGTTGCGCTAATCGTAAAGCTCAGTGGCGGCTTTTCTGGATCGAAGGTATCGGAATAGTAATTCTCATCAAAGGCGAGCACCTTGGCGCTCGCTAACTCAGTGGTCGTAAGACCAATTACGGTGCCAATGGCACTTACGGGCGATCCAGCGCGGCTAAATTCGAGCGTAGCGCCAGCGCCTAAAGTGACGGTCGCGCTCACCGAGCTATTAATAACACTGGTTTCAAAACCAGGCACCCGTATGCTGTATTGATTAAGCGCTACAAAACCACCTTCATCAATCGCAAAGCTGGATGGCCCAATGATTTCAGGAGGGGCGGCGACGGGTTTTAAGGTGAGCGTAATGGGCACAGCCGTTGACTCGGCCGTGCGCATATTGGATGTTTCGACATGAATCGCTTTCCAACTGAGATTCACTGCGGTATCGCTCGCAACATAACTGCGGGTGGCCGACCAGCTCAGGCTATTTAAATCAATGCTGCTATCAAATTGATACACCGAAAGCGCAGTCGCTCCGCTACCCGTTGTTGATATCAAGGTACCTGCAGACGGCGTAAGCCATACAGGTACGCCCTCAAGGCGATAGAGCAATGCATCGTCACCCGCATTCGTGCGCGTAGGCAAGGCAATATTAAGACCCGCCTGTCCATCATTAATAACCGTGGCAAGCGCAGCAGTCGATGAAAGAATCGGTGTGCTCGCAATTTCGTTCACCACCACCGCGAGACTGGAGGCGCTGGCTGCGTAGGTCGCGCTAGTGCCGCTGTCATTGAGCGTAACGCTAGGGGTTAAGGTCAGGTCAGAAACTGCCGTTGGTACGCCACTGACTTTATGAAACAGGCGAAATTGCGCGGCATCATTTTGATTTTGTTCAATCGTAAAGTAGTCGGTATCGGCAAATGCCACCGAAATCGACTCATCCGGATCAAAGGTCGTGCCCGCCACCGTAAAGTAGTCGGACCTGCCGCCCTCATCCAAGCTAATCGAGCGAATGGCATTGCCATCCAAATCGCGCAATTGCACGGAGTAGGTGTTGTCCGCAACGGTTGGGGTAATCGTGAAGCTTCCAGCTGAAGTCCCATCCACCACAGCAGAGGCGCTACCCTCTTGTCCCGTCGTGGGTTCAATCGCAACGGCACGGGTCTTGTAGCTAATCGTGCCATCAAAATATTGATCTAAATCAATGCTCGCGTTGTTGACCTTATAGGTCGCACCATCTTTAGTCCCCAAGACACTAAAGAGCTTCCAATTACCCACTTCGCTGGAATTCAAACCAAAGCTCGCTGCTTTAGTAGCGTCAAAAGTCTGTAAGGTGGCGCCGCTAATCGATTTAATCGCATTGGCAGCAACGCTATCCCCACCGACCAAGATTTCAAAGCGGACTAATTCTTTGGCGTCTACTGGTGTACCCACAAGACTCAAGGTCGGGGTGCCGCCCTCGTCCACGGTAGCGCTTGCAGAGCCAGTGCTTTGGGCAACCGAACGCTACTCCACTTACCGTGTCAGCGACCGGTGTTAAGGAAATCGTGATCTCGGCGGTGCGCGTTGCTACTGCGTAGCTCGTCGCACCTTGCTTACTCACTCCTTCAATGGTCAGTTTGACTGGATCATTAAAGAAAGGCTGGAAGTCAAACGCTAAGCGATTTAAGTCACTATATAAAACCTCGTATTGGCCGTTGGTAAGCGTGGTGAGTGAGCCCGTTTCACCATCTAAACGAACGCCCTCTAAATTAGTAGCAGCGGTATCTAAAGAGACGCGCGCATACAAAGTCTCGTTGTCATCGTTCGTACCCTTAGTAAGCGTGACTGTTTGATTACCAGCCGCCTGGCCGGTCGCACTAACAAACACCTCGCCACCTTCCGTGCCAGGAATTGCCGATACGCTAGGTGTTAAGAGGGGCGTATCGGCAACGCCAATAATGGTTGCAGTAGAGGCAATCGCTTGCGCATCACCGATTACCGTTTGCACCGAAGTGCCAACCACTGCGGAGGCAACTGCTTGGGCCTGAAGTGCAATGGGTGTGAGGTAGTTGGTCGGTAAACCAATAATGGCTAGTGGGTTGGCAGCCTGCTCTTCGGTTAAGACCCAGAAGCTAGGTTTACTTCCATCTGCCTCCACCTTGGCGCCCGCCGATAATTTAGCGTCATCCGGAATGCCATAGACTTTTATGAGATGGGTCACGCTTCCCGGACCAACAAGTGTGGCTTTGCCCAGATCCACCGTAAATTTAATTCCGCCAGCAAGATCCTCTGGGACTGCGGTGGAACTTGCGCTTAAGGTGTCGCCTAAAACGGTGACTTTGGCGGTGGGTTTGGTGGCAAATGCTGAAGTGATTACCTTTAAATCAGAGACGTCTTCATTCGGGGTTACGCTAGTAAAGGTCACTGAACTATCGTTGACATTACCAGCGCTCCAGCCATTTAATGTTCCAGCAGTAAATGTTCCTCCTGCTGTAATTGCACTTAAACTTGTGGCTGCTGTGTCGTTTGCAATACCACTAAATGCAGTTGCAACTTGAGAAGCTGTCGCACCGCCGGACCCAGCCGTAAATGTTAAGCCTCCAACCGTAATGGATTCACTCGCAGCGAGAGATTTAAATGCTATTTGATTTGACTCTGTTACGTTACTGGTTGCTCCGTCTGTTTTTGTAACCGTAATATTGCCAACTGAAAAGGGTACGGGTGCGAGATCAATCGCGGCTTTGTAGGGAATGGCAACTGCAAATAATGCACCGCCCGAGCTTGGAGCTCCAGTCCAACTTGCTTTGGCTTCGTATAAGGGGGTGATCTCGCCAGTACTTGCTGCGCGAGCGAGCACTTCGGGAACGGTTACTGTGAAGTTAGGTAAGGCATTAAGCGATACCAGCTCGCCGGCATCAATAAAGGCATCGCTATCCTTATCAAACCATAAGGACACCCCACTTAACTCCGCTGCAGTAATCACACCATCAGCTGCCAGGGCGCGATTCGTACCGGCTAATTCATTAAAGTCACTGTAAAGACTATCTAAACCAATTTGTTGGTTTTCCGTAACGCCGGGTTTTACTAAATACGCAAAGCCACTGAGTGCTTGCGCATCGCCTGTGACCCAATAAGTTGGGCGCTCAAGACCATCCGATAGGGATTCGAGCTCAAAACTTATCGCATTGCTTGCTGTGGTGTTCACCGCACTCGAGCTAATCGGATCGCCAGAAAGACTCAAAATCAAGGGGTCGGTGTTGTCTATGCCGCCCACCTTAAAGGTAACGTTGTATTTATCCTGGCCTGATGCCGCCGTGGTCCCGCCTGTTGCATCCGAAATAAATGCTTGAGCACCCAAGTTATTAACGACCGTCTCACTTAGCGCTTCACTAATTAAAACGAGAGACTTAGATGTGCCATTACTGTCAATGATGTCGCTCGCTCTAAAGAGCCAGACCCCACCCTCACCAAGACTTGCGCCAACTGTGGTAAAGCTGGCACTCGAACCTGAGCCATTTTTTACCGCAAAGTAACCGAGGCCTGGGGCGCCTGTGAGCAAGATCGAGACATTGTCATAACTCACATTGCTTGGCAGGTTTGCGGGCAATGTGACACTAAAGGGGATGGTTGCCTTCGTGCCAACTTCAACCGCACCGATATTGTCGGTTCCCGTGGGCAAGCCCGGATTGCCAGTAGGGTTTAAATCCAATGTGGGTGCGCCAATCGGGCGATAGATCGAGAGGTCGATGCTTTTGGATACTGTTGCCGCAGCAACGCCTGTATCTTTGGAGCTTGACTCTACTAACAAAGAGAGCTTGTTGCCTAAGCGGAAATCGGTAGTAGCCGAGACATTCAATGTTGCAAGCTTGGCAAGCTCTGCATCCGTTTTAGCTTCAAAGAAATACACGCTCTCGTTATTGAGCGTACCAATGGCTAAGGTGATTGGAGTGGTTTCAGTACCGTATTTAAAGCTAATGACTGAGGGGTCGGTCAAGCCCTTGACCCACACCTTTACGCTCAAGGTCTCTGAGCTGTCGACCAACGCAGTTTGGATGGGGATCGCAAGCGAATCGCCGTCATTCGTGATGAGACCACTGACTGCACTTGGTGTAATAAGCAGTGGCGCATCGGAAACCGGAGTGACCGTCAATGTTGAGGAAACTAGCGTGCCATAAGCCAAGGCTCCGTTACTTTCTTGCGTAACCGCCCTAAAACCTACCGAAATATCCCCGGAGTAATTGAGTGCAGGAATAACCTTGAAGGTAGAGAGCTTCGATGCCTCAATTAAATAACTCAAGCCCGACGACCCCCCTGGGGTGGCCGTTGGTAATGAACCAGTAAGCACGACTAACTTCGCGTTAGTCGGAATCGTAACCTTATAGAGCAAGGTCTCCGTCGCATCGAGTTTTGTCGCATCAGCAGTAATAAAGTCTTTTAAGCTTGGTGCATTTGCCGTGCTCGGATCTTCTAAAACGGTAACTTGCTTAAGGGTAGGCACACTGGCCGGTCCGCTGGCAACTGGCTTTAAGTTAAAGCTCGCCACACTATCGGCACTCTTGGCAAAAGAACCTCCCCACGACTCGGTGTGCACCGAGCGCACAGTTAAGCTCGCGGCACCGCTTGCGTAATCCACGCCCCGCACAAATAAATTAGCGTATTGCTCTGCGCTTAATACGTAGCTGCCATTATCAGGCGTTTGCGTGGTGTAGCTATAACTGCCTGCAGAGCCACTGCGTAACGCTAGGAGTAAATTACTACTCGCGACAATCTCGACACTAAAGGCCTCACTCGCATCGCTCGAGGTGGTTGCGCTGAGCTTAACCGCATCACTGGCTTGAAACCACACTGGATTTGCGCCAGCACTACCGTTGGCAGCTTGACTCTCATCAATGGTCGTAGCGGCGCGCGCCAAGAGGAGCGCGCCGGGTGTATCAGCTACTGGAGTGATGGTGAGATTGACTGTCTGGGTAAGCGCTGCGCTTTGTGCGCCATTGCTGGTTTCATAAGCAATCGCTTTAATGGTGATGGCGCTGCCTGAAGCAGTGGGCGACGCATAGTCCTTCGAGGGGACTAAGCGATAACCTTCTAATTGATTTGCAAAACTGATTTGATCGACTGTAATTGAATAGGTGGAGACTCCACTGGCGTTTGAAACCGGAATTAAATTGCTATAAGTCGTGCCCGCAAGTTTTTGTAGACTCACTTCCGACGGTAAAGAAATTTCCAGCGATACTTTTTCATCGGCATCGGTAAAGGTCGTGGTTTCAAAGTAGCTCGCTAGCGGGAAACTAATTCCAGCGGTATCTTCTAGCGCAGTGAGCGCCGCGGGTGGTGTATCGCTTGCTTGAACCACTTCAGCGACGGCTACAACCTCGACCGTGACTGGGGTGGCATTTGCGTCTACTCGACCTGAACTGGTTTGCGAGAACGATTTAAAACTAAAGTTCGCGCTTCCAGAAAAATTAGTAGGTGGCGTAAAAGTGAGCGCGCTAAAGTCAAGCTGCGCACTATCATTAAAGACAGTCCACTTGCCATCACTATAGGTAAAGGATTGACTATCCACACTAAACTCGCCACCTTGCAATGCCGAATTGGTGGTGGTGATCTCAAAACCAATTTTTTCAAAGCCGACACGATCGGGGTTGATCGTCAGCGCAACGGGTACTGAGATCGCACTATCTTCCGCGCCCGAGGCACTGCTCAAGCTCGCATCGGGGGCTACGGCCTGCGCGGATAAATTCAGGGTAATGACTTTACTTGCAACGCTTGAGATCGCAGCGCCGTCAATGGTGAAGGCTTGCAGCTCAATGGACTTGCCAAATAACCCACTGCGTGCAGTCATGGTAATTGCTGACGAGCCACTGAGTTGTTCGGGAGTTAAGGAATAGACTAAATCCGCTCCCACCGTTTGAGGTAAAACAAAATCGCCACCGACCCTAATGACTAGGGCATTGCTCGAGGTCGCTTTAAACACGAGCTTGGCCATATAGGCCTCACTGGCATCGAACGGTGAAATCTTGGCAAAGAGGCTCTCACTCGGCTTACTTGGGTCATAGAGGTTGGACTCCTGACCCACAATCAAATTGAGTGCAGGTGTGTCGTCGAGTAAGGCGGTGTTAATTCCATCAGCGACCGCGCTAATGGCAAC
Organism: Burkholderiaceae bacterium; assembly: GCA_018402635.1. Taxonomy (GTDB): domain Bacteria; phylum Pseudomonadota; class Gammaproteobacteria; order Burkholderiales; family Burkholderiaceae_A; genus Hahnella. Next base: position 79,074 of record JAGYIP010000010.1, on the reverse strand, counting down.
CGACGTTGTCACAATTTCGGAATTAGCGACTGCGCCATTGTTCGCGGTATCACGAACAAACACTTTAAGATCGTCAATGCTGCCTTTGAAGTTCGCAGGTGTAACAACCTTAAAGTCAGCAAGACTTCCAGTTGAAAGATCAGCAACCGCGTATTTTCGCCATTGATCATCGACATCAGTTCGTGCGCGCAATTGCCACGCCTGATTTACTTAGGGCATAGCCCGGGTCTGCGGGAAGCTTAATAAAGACTTTGTGGGTTGCGAGTTCACGTCCCTCGCCAGGCGAGATGAACAATAAATCGCTTAAGGCAACACCCAGATCTTCGCTATAACCGGAGGTCGCCTTTATCGCGAAGGAAGGTGTCTTGGGTGTTCCAACAAATGGAATACTGACGGTCTGTGCGCTGCTGTAGACAAAATCAGCGCCCTGATCAGTCGCGCCTGCTAGCACCGAAAATGTCAGTAGCTCAGAAACATTACTGGGCACGATAATGCTAAACGGTTCGTCGCTTGCGAGAAAACGGAGATACTCCTTACCCTCAAGCGTGACAGAGGTAACTGCTGGCACATTTAAGCTTGCACCCACCGCATCAAGCTCAGCCTTACCAACCGCCAAATAGAGTGTTTCTTCAGGTGTCACGGTATCAGTTGACACCGCCTTGACGCTCACCGGAATCGAATAAAAACCATCACTGCGTAAATACGTCTCCTGATTCCAATTTTCTGCAAACGGGCTCGTGCTTATAAACGGTGTGTCTGAGACCGGGGCGACGGTAACGTTGATATTAAAACTTGTTGGTAGCGCCTTAAAGTTTGCCGGGCTCGGAATACCATTAACTGCATTCGTTGCCTCAAAAGTGCCCGCGGTTAATTTAACTGTCGCATCCCCAGAGTAATCCAAAGCAGCAGTTAAACGGAGCGCCGCTAGGGCTACTTTTAATGAGGTAGCATCTGCATCGGTGGCATAAAGTTCCACCATGGTTTTGTCATTCTGCACAGTGATGATCGATCCCGCCAACGAACTCGTAAAGCTCGCCAGCCAATCTTTAGGTAACTCTAATTTCAGGCCCAAGAATTCAGAGCCATCGCTATCACCACGGCGCAGATGCAAGGCGTTGATGAGTTGATCAATCGCGGGGGTCGTCTCGCTACTGGTCAAGGCAAAAGAAGTGTCTTCATTCACCGCATCGGGCACTGCTTGATCGAAAAATGCCGTGAGCGTGCCTGCATCACCGCTGGCCAAGATCAAGCCATCGGCACTTGGGGTCACCGTCAGGGATAAACTAATGATGCTTGACTGGCTTGCGAGTCCGCCATAGCGCGCTGTCGCAATCGCCGATAAGGTGTAATCTCCAGCGAGATCCGATGGAATCAATACCTTCAGGCTCGACCAGTCTGCAGATGGCGCATCTTGTTGGCTAATCGTCCAAAACTTGACGCGTTGCTCAATGATCATCGGTGCTTGACCATCTACCGTGCTGCCGACTTGCAATAAAGCGCCTGTGGGTAAACCGCTAATCTGAATCGTGCCCGTGAGTCCTAAGCCGCCCGTGAGCGTGAGCGGTACATCGACCACCGTGAAATCACCCGGGTGCCCAGCAGCCGTAACCGGTGCTTGCGCACCGCTGGTTACACCATCAACAGCCTCACTGGCTATGATCGTATTGCTTGCAAAGGCAATACTCGGTTTGGGTGGCAACACATTGACAGTGACCAAACCCGTTTTAGCAATGCTTGGGTCACCTGCTTTTTGCGCCACATACACCAGGTCTAACTGACCCACTTCTAAGCTTAACTCCGTCGCAGGGCGATTGGTGATTTGCAACTGGTCATCTACGATCGCTAACTCAAGATTACTGGGCAGTGCCTTCGAAATTAAATACGAGGCAGTGTTACCCATAGCCGTTTGTTCGCTCACAGTGAGTGCCGTGTTCAGTGTCGCAACTTTGCTCGTGCCGTCGTAACTCGAGATCGTGCGCGAAATCGGTCCATTGTTAGTGAGGAGCGTAATGCTCATTCCGGCATAAACGTTTGCTGTTGCACTCGCAGAATTTTCGAGCGTGATCGTATTAGCCGATGAGCCAGTGATGCTGCCGTTGCGTGCGTTGGCCGTGAAAATACCGACTGCCGCCAAATCGAGTGCGGCAGATCCTGACGCAGTCACTCCTGCAAAGGTGATCGTGTCATTTTTTAAAATGTCAAAAAGCTGAACGACCGGGCTTTCGACGGGCGCGCTGATCGTGACTGAATCGGCAGAGGTCCTAATTGGATTGGTTGGATCTTGGGTGTTAAAGGCCAACTTCGCTGCCGATGTAGCCGCCAAGGTCTCAACGTTTGCGCTAGTAAACGCTCTTGTTAGATCTTGAATCGCCGCAGCTGCACTCGGATCACCTGCGGCAACCAGAGCAGCTGTGGATTTCAAACTGGCCAGTAGGTTAGTTTGACCGGTTGCGGCTATGCCCAGGTGCGCCCCAGCTTTTATGGCGGTGTCGTCTAGCTTTTGCAAGGCTGTTGTTACGGCAGTAACCGAATTCGATGTACTCGTAATCAAATCGGTAAGACTACTGGTCGTTTCGACATCAATGCTTGAATTGACGTTTGTTATTGAGCTTTTTAAAACTGCAGTAAATTTTTCTTGACTGGTCTTGCCTGTCGTATCTTTCGTGTCAAAAAGGTCATTAATGCTGTTACCCAAGGCTGCAATCTGACTAAACACACTTCTGACCGCCTCATCCCCACTCACAGCGCCCGCTGAGCTCACAAGCGCTGCGGCATTGCTGACCATCGTGAGTAATGAGGCGCCCGTCCTTAACATGGTCGCTGCATTGGCATTGGTAGCGATCGTGGCAGAAGGATCGTAGGTCAGATCGAAGGGGTTTAGACCCAGCGACTCCAGTAAGGCCTCGCCACCGCTTGCGCCAGCCACTTCAGCTTGGGAATAGATAGTCGAGATCGGCGTAATGTATCCACTTCCGGTGGAGGACACCATCGCGCTATCGACTACTGCGAGAGTGGTTACGTCCACCGCATTAACGAAGTAATCCGAACTCAGTCCAAGGGCAGTCGCTTCGGGCATCGGTATACACCGTCTTCGTTGCCGCGTCGTAGTAATAACTACCATCGGTCACGATATTTAGACCAGTGAGGCTACCGGTGTACGCGAGGGTATAGGCACCACTCGCATCGGTGATCGCCCAAACCTCATCGGTGTCCCACACGTAGTCGCCATCAGCATCGACAAACACCAAACTGTTTTCCACATAGCCATCAATCACACGGCCACTGAAGCCACCACCACCGCCGCCACCGCCACCGCCGCCACCGCCACCTGCCTGTGCCAGCGAACCCGCTGGGAAGTAGGTTCCCTCAGAACTCTCAGCGATCGTGATTTGGTTCGGATCGAGTTCGCCCTCTTCGAGGGTGAGATCTTCAAAATCAGCCTCGGTTAGGCTGGTGCGCGAGTCCTCCTCTTGCTCCTGCTGAGTATCGGCCGTCGCTTCAGTTGCTGGATCTTGACCAGACCACTCCATCGATAGGTAGTCAGAGAGGTCTGCTAGCGTGACCTCGTAAATATCGCTTTCGTGTGTATCCGGGACGAATGCCTCTTGCGCGAACAACTGCTCAAGGAATTCAGCAACTGGAGCCTCTACATGTTCATCAACGGCATAAAAGGCTTCACTTCCAGATCGATCAAGTTCGTCCGACACGAACGGTTTGTTGGTGCCCGTCTCACCTGTTTGGTCATCACTGTCCTCACCCGCGAGAGATAAATTAACTTGGGTGAGCCTGTCGACCGCCAACTGATAGCCCAGCGGAGACTGACTGTTTGGTGTTGATAAATCTGGAAGAAATGTGAGGATGAGTTTTTCAAGTTCGCCTGTCGCCATCTCTTCGTGACGGCAGAGCTCCTGAATGTCACAAACGAGAGCAAGCAGCCACCCCTCGGGACGAAGCTGCAGGATTGAGTCGTAAAGAGCATCGCCAATTGCCTCCTGCAGACCGTCTTTGGGTGGCAATTCCAAGGGTGGTGCAGGTTTGGCGCTGAGTAGAGCCGCCTGAGACTCGTTGACAATCATCGCCCCGACAAGCGCCGTCAACAGTGAAACGTCCCTGTTCAGCGGAAGATTGCCAAACGAACCGACCGTTCTTGCTACACGACCGCCTGACGTCGTTGTGCGAGTCGACACACCACTGGCATGCCGGTCGGGTGGCAGCATCCTGGAATTCATCCGGATGCAGGCTCCATGGATGAGGGGCTGTTCTGAATTTTCAAGCTGCCGTGCCTTTTCTCTTCTCGATCACGGCTGTGTTCATCTTGCGCGCCAGGGGCGCCGTCCGCGTTCTTCTTGATCAGTCCTTTCGACTCCATTTGGTTCACTATTTCCGACAGCGCTCCATGCATCCTCAACATTGTTTCGAGACTCATGGCAAGTCGCTCACTCACATCGAAGGCTGGCGAGGTTCCCTCCGACGGGAGTTTCTGTAACCCCATTAATTCAATCCTGGCCAAGCCGGCCTGTACGGAAATATTTCCGATGCCGTCTACGAAAATATCTTTCTGCAAGATGCGTACTCCTTCATTGATTTACAAATTACTGATTTATAAAGTTTTCGGATAGAATCCCCCAACCTCATATTCCTCTTAAACACCCCAAAAAACAAGGAGAAAGTCACATTAAATGGCAACCAGATATAGGGATTGCCACCGTTGTAAGACGGCTACCCTCGGCCCACCCGAGTGCTGCTCGCTCAAGCTCGATGACTCCAGGATCCCAATTGTTCAGGTATATTCATTTAGAGGAATTTAAACAACGCGCTTATGGGCCCCGACAAGCCCCGTCAATGTGGTGACGAAAATGTTGTACTTTTCGTCAATGTTGCTTCACATTTAGTCTCTCAGAAGATCTTTCTCAAGCACGGGTTGCACGTTCACGCGACAGCGTTAATTCGGCAAGCCGAAGTTCTCGCAGCCAGCACTCTGGCTGCCAGTGCGCGGCGCTAAGCGCTGAACTGGTGGCCGCGTGCCTGCAGGTCATTGCGCAGATAAAGCTGGAGCAGCAGTGCCTCGATGACCGGTTTGATCGATCCCTCCTGAACCTCAAGCATGTCGCGCAGTGTTTTTGCAGACAGGGCTAGGCAGATGACGCCATCGACAGATCGGGCAGAGACACTGCGCACCCCGCCCACCAGGATAGCCTGCTCTCCAAAAGAGACACCGGCTGAAAGCACAGCGATTTCCTTCTGCGAGATGGGCTCAAACAAGGCCACATTGCCCTTTCGAATGACAAAGAAATTGTCGGCGCCATCTCCCTTGTTAAACAAGAGCTGGCCGGGTGCAAAGTAGACCTCATTGGGGCCAAGAGCGGGCTGCTCAGGCGGCTCGGCAAGTGGTGCCAGGGTAAGCGACTGCGAAGGGTCTTCCTCAGCCGCGAGGGCAGCTGGCTTGAAGGATACGAAGACATTCTGCTCAGTCGGTTGAGGGGTAACCGCTGCCAGAGCCTTGGCGGCCTGCACAGGGACCGTAGGCGCTGACTTGGGCTCGGGTTTGAGCTCCACTTCAGGCACGGCGATCGCCCTCACCGGCGCTGACTTGGGCTTGGGTTTAAGCTCCACTTCAGGCACGGCGATCGCCCTCACCGGCTCCGGTATCGCCGGTAGTGTTTGCAGCGTTGGCACTAAATCAGCAGGAATTTCCTCCCTCTTCGTAAAGAGGCGAAGCGCCTTAACCAGAGATTCGGAGACCTGGTGTGTCTCCTCGCTCAGCTCTGCACTGCGCCGAGCCGCCGCCTCACAAACTTCCTCTATCGTTAGGGAGGGTGACAACTCTTGAAGGGGGGGAGGCTTAGGCATTAAAAAGCTATTTCATGAAATCAGGGACAACCGTACGTTTCCCGAGAATCCTCTCCACCGTAAAACGGCAGATGCCCTTGAGCCCTGAATTGATACGTACGATTTCTCGGCCAGCAGTTTCTATTGGAATAATCTTGCAAGTCACCGCGGAAACTGCCTTGTACTCGTGACGAACAGGCAGGTCGCAAAGACCCTCCGCCAACCCGATGACAGCGCCAGGGCCAAACCGGTACTCCTGCGATTCGTCGATGACCTGCACCTCTCCCGAGACCACCACATAGGCATCATCAGGAACCGAGTCTTTTTTTTGTATGACCTGATCCGGAACAAAGACGACTGTCTTAAGGGTCTTGCTCGCCCACAAGCGGTAAAAAAGTCTCTCCTGCCCGCTGAGTTTGTTCTCATCGAAAAAGGCAACACTTGCCCCCCGCAGGGCGGTAAGGCTCAAATCGTCAAAGGCGGATTTGTCAATTTTAAATTCAACAGGTTCTGACATGGTCACCCTCAGATTGTGCCGAGTCGTGCGGTTTACTCTTTGGTGGAGCCTTTGATGAATGGCTCGCTTAGATGTTACGTAGTATTGAGTATCGGCAAAGTGTACCGCTCCTTTAATATAGTGGAGATAAACACACCTAATGGGGTGCCGCCCAGCGGCTCTCGGCCTTAGTACACCGAAGGAACAAACATTTCTGCAGGCACGGGCCTGCGAAAGTAATCGGGGTTTTTCTCGCGTGCCGGCAGAGCAACGGGCTCGTGGGGCACCTCAGCATAAGAAATCTGGCTTAACAAATGGGCCATGCAGTTCAAACGCGCGCGCTTTTTATCGTTGCCCTCAACGACCCACCAGCGTGCCTCGGGAATGTGCGTGCGTTCAAGCATAAGTTCCTTGGCCTTGGTGTAGGCCTCCCATCGCCTGCGCGATTCGAGATCCATGGGCGAGAGCTTCCACTGCTTTAATGGGTCTTTCATGCGCATGGTAAAGCGCATGTGCTGCTCTTCATCCGAAATGGAGAACCAGTACTTAATTAGAATAATTCCGGAACGCACCAGCATTTTTTCAAACTCGGGAACGGTTCGAAAGAAGTCTTCGTACTCGTCCTCGTTGCAAAAGCCCATCACCTTCTCAACGCCGGCTCGGTTGTACCAGCTGCGGTCGAACAGAACAATTTCACCGCCTGCAGGAAGATGACTGACGTAGCGCTGAAAGTACCACTGGGTGCGCTCGCGCTGGTTCGGGGCCGAAAGCGCGGCCACCCGGGCCACGCGGGGGTTAAGCCTTTGGGTGATGCGCTTAATGGCGCCTCCCTTGCCTGCCGCATCGCGGCCTTCAAAGAGCACAACAAGCTTTAACTTCTTCTCAACCACCCAGTCCTGCAGCTTCACCAGCTCGCCCTGCAGACGAAAGAGTTCACGAAAATAAAGCCTGCGGTCAATGGCGCCCTCGGTGGAAGGGCTCTGCTGAGGCCCATCAAGCAAGAGCGCATCCAGCCGGTCGTCGTCAAGCTCCATTTCAAGCTCTTCATCGTAGCTATCAAGAAGGTCAAGGTCAGCGCGCTGCTGAAAGCTTAAGGGGGGCTGGGTCATCGGGTATTCGTCTCGTTGGGAAAGTATTGTCAACGGGCTAAAAAGAAGTGGGCCATGGGCTGCAGGTCTTCCAATCTAGGCCATCATCGTGACGATTCCGTGACATCGGCAAGAAACCTGCCACAGACCTCGGCAAGATCGGCAGGCAGGCCTGGGCTTTCTGCCAAGGCCTCAATGGCCTTGCGCATGGCCAGGCGACGCTGCGGCTCAAAGGCCTGCCAGCGATCAAGCGACCGGGCAAGCCGAGAGGCAAGCTGACTGTTTCGGCTCGCCAGGCGCGCAAGCTGCTCGCACCAGAGCCGGTAGCCCGCCCCGTCGCTGCGATGAAAACCGGGTGAGACCTGCATAAAGAAGGGGCCGAGCAACGAGCGAATACGGTTGGGACTGCCCAAATCGTAACGCGGGTGGTCAAGCAGGCCCTGCACGGTGGCTAATAAATCAAGCCCCTCGGTGTCATGCAGTCGAACCGTTGCAACCTGCACCGAGAACCATTTGTCTAGGGCCAGATCGTTGTCCTTGTAGCGCTCCAGAAAGTCATCCAGGGCCTTCTGGCAGGGCTGAGCTGCAATACCCTGAAGACTTACAAGCCCAGACAGGCATGCCATTCGCCGGGTCATATTGGTTGCCGCGAAGTAGCGCTTTAAAAGCTGCTGGGCTCGGTCTTGTGTTGGGCTTAGCAGGGTAAGAAGCCACTGGGCAAGGTGTTGAAGGGCCCGACGACCCGCCGCAGGCCCCGAGGGCTGGTAATGCTCGGCCTGCTCGGTTGCATCCATCTGGGCATCCAAGGGCTTCATCACCGGCTCAAGCGCAAGGGCCATGGCAAGCCTTAGGGCCTCAAGCCTTCGCCGAATGGCACTGGGGTCAATGGCATGACCCTCTGAGCACCAGTGCTCTGCCACCAAAGCCTCCGAGGGCGGCGTGAGACACAAGAGCTTGAACCCATCGCTTAAGGCCGGGTCGGCTGCAAGTCGCAAAAGCGTATGCATTAATCCCTCGCGCTCTTCGGCGCTGGTGGCTTCGGGCATAAGCTGGGCAAGCATCAAGCGCTGGCAGGCCTCCCAACGGTTAAAGGCATCGGTGTCATGCGCGGCAAGGCTTTGCAGAGCCCTGGCGCTAAGACCCTGCCCAAGCTGCACCGGCGCTGAAAAACCGCGAAGCAACGATGCAATGGGCTCGGACTTGCCTTTGTGGGAAGGCAGATTAAAAACAAAGGACTGCTCGAGCTCGGTGAGTAAGAGCACCTGGTCTTCTAAAAGCTGCCTGCCTTCTTCGCTTAAAAGGCCTGCACGAATTGGGATAACCAGCGGCTGCTGGCCGGCTTGCAACGCCTGGGTAAGCGTAAGGGTGAGCCTGGCCTGCTGCGCATCCCAGTGGCTTTTTACGCCGACCCCGGGGGTGCCTGCCGCCGAATACCAGCGCATAAAAGGCTCAAAAAGCTCAGGCCTGTTGTTGGCATCAAGAATGGAGCTCACGAAGTCTTCGCAGGTGGCCGCCCTGCCGTCATGCCGTTCCACATAAAGGGCCATGCCCTTGCGAAACCCTTCTTCGCCAAGAAGGGTCTGCAGCATGCGAATGACTTCGGCCCCCTTCTCATAGACCGTTGCCGTATAAAAGTTGCGAATCTCTTGGTACTGCAAGGGCCGAATCGGATGCGCCATGGGGCCGGCGTCTTCAGGAAACTGATGGGTGCGCAGCGTGCGCACATCTTCAATGCGTTTAATGGCTCGCGCGCTTGCAGCCTGCTCGGGGCTTAGGCCCTCGGCCAGCCGATCGGCCGTGAACTCCTGGTCACGAAAAACCGTCAAGCCCTCTTTTAAGGTGAGCTGAAACCAGTCACGGCAGGTAATGCGATTGCCTGTCCAGTTATGAAAATACTCGTGGCCAATGACCGCCTCGACAAGCTCGTAGTCTTTGTCGGTGGCCGTATCGGGGTCGGCAAGAACGTACTTGGTGTTGAAAAGGTTTAGGCCCTTATTCTCCATCGCCCCTGAATTAAAGTCGGGCACCGCCACAATCATGAACCGCTCTAAATCGAGCTCAAGGCCAAAACGTTTCTCGTCCCAGGCCACCGAGTGCTTTAGGCTTTCAAGCGCAAACTCGGCCCGGCAAAGGTCTTGCGGGCGGGTGTAAACCTGCAGCTGCTTGCGCGCGCCCGACAGGCTGGTAACAAAGGCTTCAAGGCACTGCAGGTCGGCCGCAACCAGGGCAAACAAATAGCTTGGCTTCGGGAAGGGGTCGTGCCAGACGCTCACACGCTGGCCGTTGTCTTCGTACTCCTTTACCAAATTGCCATTGGAGAGCAGCACCGGAAACTGGCCCACCGGTGCCCTTAAGGTCACCGTGTACACCGTCATGACATCGGGCCGGTCGAGAAAATAGGTCATGCGCCGAAAGCCCTCGGACTCGCACTGGGTGTAAAGCCCCCCGCGACTGGCGTAAAGGCCCATGAGCTCGGTGTTGGCAGAAGGCTGAAGCCGGGTGCGAATGCGCAGCCGGCCTGTGCTGGCATTGTTTAAACAGAACGCCTCGGGTGACACCTGGAAGGCCCGCGCATGAAGCGGCTCGCCATTAAGCCAGGCCGCCTCAAAACAGAGTCCATCGCCTGCAAGCAGAAGGTCGGCTGAGCCCTCTTGCGAAGACGCCAAAAGCGGCTCAAACCCAAAGTCCGAGGTGAGCCAGCTCTCCTCAAGCCCAAGCTCAAAGTCGAGTTGAAGGTCGGTTATGCGGTGGCTGGGGGGGCGGTAGTCGGACTGCCGAATGACCTGGGCGGTGGGGGTGCCTGCTTGACCTTCTTTCATGCATCTCTCTTTTGATGTGATTGCGTATTGCAAGTCTGCCTGTTTTTCCGGCCGCAAAGGCCAATAGGGCTGTAAGAGTTTTTTGCATCGGCCATTTCGCGATCTTCATCCAACCCATAAGCAGCTTCAGAGTCGGGTCCGTGCCCAGGGCCTCATCGGCCATGGGCCGGTTCATCGCCTTTTAACTTTTTAGGAGAAACCATGAAGACCAAGACCCAGCTTGTTGCTGTTCGCCTTGCCCTTGCCAGCCTGCTTGGCGCTGCCGTTGCGGCCCCTGCCCTTGCCGACACCGAGTCGGCCAGCTTTAACGTCGGCATGGAGGTGGTGGCGACCTGTTCGATTAATGCCTCAGACATCACCTTTAGCACCATCACGACTGGTACGACCACGGTTAGTGACTCCGAAGGCCAAATCACTGTGAACTGCTCCAACGGGGCGCCCTACTCGGTGAAGCTCAACGATGGCTCCAACTTCTCTGACGGACGGCGGCTGGCGAGCAATGGCTCTTTCGTGGGCTACGGGCTCTACAAAGATGTGAACCGAAGTGCGGAATGGAACACAAGCCTCTTCGTCTCGGGAACAGGGAATGGAAGCAACCAACTCCTCCCCGTCTACGGCCGCATCCCCTCTGGTCAACTCGTTCCTGAAATGGGTAACTACGCCGACACGGTGGTTGCCACCATTAGCTACTAGCCATGCGCTGGGAGCCCCTGGTTATTCTTGGGCGGTCAGGCCTTCTTCTAGGCCTGGCCTTTTCCTTTCTTTCAGTCAAACCCTTTACTGCAGCCCATGCGGCGCTCTCGGTGACACCGCCGCAGCTGCACCTTGACGAGGGTGGGGTGGTGGTCACCGAGGTGCAGTCAAGCCTGACCACTCCATCGCGCTGGTCAGTGCGGCTTGTGGGCTGGGGGCCGGCAGGCGAAGAGCAGCCGGGCGCCGATGGCCAGGTGGCCCCGCGGTTTTTTAGTCTCGCGCCGGGTGGAAGGCAGCTGGTGCGTGCACGCATTGCCAACCGTGCGCGCTACCACCGGCTTCTTATTGAGCAGATTCCCGAAACGAACAACAGCATCTCGGGGCTTGCCTTTCGGTTTCGGTTCAGCCTTCCTGTCTATCGGCTTGCCCAGGAGCCTGTTGCACTTAAGCCCAGCCTGGCCAATCAAGACCTGGGAGGCTGCCAGTCGTTTACCAATTCGCAGGCTCAGGTGGTGCGTCTTGAACTTGCCGCTGCAACCACCGGGCCGCAGGTGCTTCTGCCCGGCGAAACCGCCCAGTTGTGCAGCCCGAGAACCGATCGGCTTGCCAAGACCACGGGGCTTAACCCGCAGTAGTTGCATGACTCAAAAGGCTGTCTTCTGCATACGGGCCCTGGTTCAGGGCCTTCTTTTTTTAAAAACCAAAGCCTGGGCAATGCGCTGCCTCACTGCCCTTGGCCTGGGACTTGTCTTTGGGCTTGGCTTCTGCCTTAGCCTGACCCCAGGCCATGCAAGCGGCATCACGATAAGCCCGCCCCACCCCTTGGCCAAAGAAGACTTCGCTGCCATTGAACTCAACGGCCGCCAGATTAGCCGAGGCAGCGTCTTCTTTCTGAATCGCCCAGGCCCATCGACTGACTCTCACGACGCGGCCGAGTTCGGCTGCTGGCTTGAGAGAAGACTGCTTGAAAAAGAGCTTGATGCCGAGCTTTTAGAGAAGGCCGCGGGCAACTGGCTGCAGTTTCCCGCAGAGGCCTGCCAGTTCATCGCCGAAGAGACCCGGCTTTTGGTGCAGCTTGCCCCGCAGCTTTTAAGGCAGCGCAGCCTGCAGTTTGGCCGACCAGGTCTTTCTGCCTTGGACGCCCTAAAAACCCTGCACAGCCCGGCAAGCAGCGAGCTGCCAAGCGCCCACATGGATATTTTCAAAAGCCGGCGCTCCCAACAGCTGGGCCTTGGCATGTCCTATGGCCCGGCCCAGTTTTTAATGCAAAAGGGCAACGCCGCAGGGCAGCCCGCACGCTATTGGCTGGAGTGGCTCTTTGAATCGGGGGCGGCCTTGCAGCTCGGCGACCTGACCTCCGAGGCCTTTGCCCAAGATGCCTTAACCGAGCGTCGAGGCCTGCGCTGGACATCACGCCACAGGCCCCTGCGGCAGCCCTCCGCAGGCCCAGGCCTGCTCCAGCTTGACCAGCCCTCAAGGCTTCGCGTTCTAAACGAAGACGGCCTGGCGCTTTATGCCACGGGTCTGCTGCCATCGGGTCAGTACAGGCTTGACGGGCTTTCAGCGCCCAGCCTGCCTGGCTTTCTGCAGCTTGAGCTGGAATCCCTCTCGGGCCAACGACAGACAGTTCTTCTGCCCTGGGTGACCAGCCCTCTGCTTCTTAATCAAGGCGACCGGCTGTTTGACCTTGAGCTCTACCCGCAAGGGGCCGCGGCTGCCCAGACGCTCTGGGGGCTTACTGGGGAGGAGACGCTGGCAGCAAAGCTCGCCTATGAGCCCAGCACCGGGGCTGCAACAGGCCGCGCCCAGGAAAGCATGTCGGCTCGGGATACTTCGGCGGGTCTTTCTCTGAACCTGGGCCTGCAGTCGCGTCGATGGCTTGGTCATGTGCTGGGTGCCGAGCTTTTAAGCCAATGCCCCCATGGACAGGCCTGCAGCCTTGTGCCAAGCCTAAGCAGCCGGTCGCGTCTTGGCTCAGGCCAACAGCTTGCCCTTGACGTAAGCCCTACAGCTAAGGCCGGCCAAGTCAGCCTGCGCCAAAGCCTTGGTGGCTGGGCAAACCTTTCGGTTCAATGGTCACGGTCTGCCCACGGCGACGAGGCCTGGCTGGGCAGCTGGTCGCAGACCTTGGCCGAAGGCCTTAGCCTAACGGCATCGGTGCGCCGGCTTCGAGGGGCCGTTCAACCTGCTGGCCAGGCTTCGTTGGTGGGCGTTGCAGGCCCTGCATCAGGCAGTCAGTCGCAGTTCTTTCTAAGCCTGCAGTTTCAGCCCAGACAGTTCAAACGCAGCCAGCTGCGCAGCAGTTTTTCTGTAAGCCCAGGCCTTCGACGAGCAAGCCTGCAGCTTAAGCAATCGTTGGGTTCGGGCCCCGAGGCTCCAGAGCTTAGCCTGCGACAATCGATGGCGCAGTCACAGGCCATGAACGCCGACACTATAAGACAGCAGAGCCTTGCAGAACTGCGCACCCGCAGGCCCGAAGGCGACCTGAGCCTGCAGTGGCGCAAGAACTCTGACGGGCAGACTGCAACCGACTTCGCCCTGGCAAGCCGAATCTGGCTGACACCCAAAGGGCTGCATCTAGGAAGCCCAGGCGACCACAACCTTCTTCTTGTTGATTTAAAAACGCCTGGCCTTGAGCTAAGCAATGGCCTGCAGCGGCGAACCAGTAACGCCGAGGGGCTCGCTGCGCTTACCCGCACAGGGGCATGGACAGCCAACCGGTTTCGCTACAACCTTCGGAGCCTTTCCTTTGACCAGGTAAGCCCAGAATCGCTTGAGGCCTTTGCCGTGGCTAGCCGCAGAGCCTACTGGCTTGAGGCCGAAGAGCCCGCCGAGTGGGGGCAGCAGGCAGCGGTGGCAAGGCTTGACCTCCCCCTTGCTATTTTGCAGCGTCTGCAGCAGGTGATTGACCCCCAGGCAAGGGCCCTTGGCTTTACGCCCGAGGGGCATGTTGACCTTGGCGGGCAGGACCTGGTTTCGGATTCGCTTGAGCTTGAATTGAGATTCAGCCAGGGCCTGCGCATGCGATGCCGGGAGCCAGACCCTGCAAAAGCGGGCACTGAAAACAAAGGCCCTGCCAGGCAGGCCGAGCGAGTTTTTCGCTGCGAGCCCCTGCCACCTCAGCCACCCAACTCTACTGAGACACCCCCATCATCTGGCTCGGAAGCCAGAGCGCGATCTGAGGAAAGATTGAAAGCAAAACCATCGAGCCCATCATGATGAAGACAAAAGGCATGGAGCCAAGCAGTATGTCTTTAAGGCTGACATTGGGCACCACGCCCTTCAATACATAAAGGTTCAGGCCCACCGGCGGGGTAATAAGACCAATCTCCATGTTGATGGTGAGGATGACGGCAAACCAAATAAGGTCAAAGTTGTTGACCTCAAGCACGGGAGTAAGAATGGGCATCACCATCAAAATAATGGCAACGGGTGGAAGAAACATGCCTGCAAGCAACAGAAAAAGATTAATGACCAGCATAAGAACCCAGCGATTGAGCTCCATGTCCACCAACCACTGCGCTGCTGTCTGGGTGACGTAAAGCAGCGACATCATGTAGGAGAAAACAGCGGCCGCTGCAATAATCATAAGAATCATGGTGGATTCGCGAACCGTTTCGCTAAAGATCTTCCACTGATCTTTCCGGCTACGTGCCTTGTAAATAATGGCAACCAAGACCAGAGCAAGAATGGCCGAAAGTGACGCCACCTCGCTTGGTGTGGCGATGCCCCCGTACATGGAGTAGGCAATTGCAATAATGATGGCGATGAAGGGCGAGACACGAAGCAGGCCTGACATCTTCTCTTTCAGGCTGTAGCGCTGTTGCTCAATGTAGCCCGAGAGTCGCTCACTGCGCAGGCTTGAAAGCCAGGCATAAATCGCAAAAAGAATCACCAACATAATTCCGGGAATGACACCGGCAAGAAAGAGCCGTCCAATGGAGGTCTCGGTCACAATTCCATACAGAATCATGGTGATGGAGGGTGGAATAAGAATGCCCAGCGTGCCCCCCGCACAGACCGAACCCGTTGCAAGTCGGGCAGAAATATTTCTGCGCAGCATTTCGGGGACACCCGCCTTGCCCACGGCCGCTGCCGTTGCTGGGCTCGAGCCACTAATGGCACTAAAAATGCCGCAGGCCAAGACATTGGCAATAACCAGCCCACCAGGAATACGAACCAGCCAGCGATGCAAGGACTCGTAAAGATCGCGGCCTGCATTGGTTCCGCCAACAGCCGAGCCCAGAAGAATAAAGAGTGGGATGGTAAGCAGGGCAAACGAGGCAAGCTCGTCCATCATGACCACTGCAACGTTATCCAGAAACATCGGGCCTTCAAAAATCGTAAGAAAGCTTACTGAAACAAGAATGAGCCCCCATGCAATAGGAAGACCTGAGAAAAGCACAACCAGGGTGGCAATAAGAATCAACAGGCCAATTTGAAGTTCAGACATCGGTGGCCTCCGAGCGCTTCGATGGGTCAACCCCAATAATTGCGATGTACTGCAAGGCGGTTAAGAAAAAACCGATGGGCATGGTTGCATACAACGGCCACTTAGGCGGCGCCCATGAACTCTCAGTGAGCTCGCCTTTCATAAAGACCTCCCATGTTTTTTCAAGGCCCATGTAGGCAAGAAAAAGCACGATGAGCAGGCCAATAACTTGCGTGCCAAACCGCAACCACTGTGCACTGCGGCTTGGCAATGCCGTCTCCATCAGACCGACGGCAACATGGCCCTCGGTCTTTAGGCAATACGGAGAGCCCAGAAACAGGGAAGCCACCATCATGAAGACGGCAAATTCAAGCTCCCAGTCGGTTGAGAAGCCAGCAGTCCGCCGAATGACCATGTAGCAAATAATGAGTGCGGCCACTGCCAATAAAAAACCCGCAACCACCGCGCAGGCATCCGATATGCGCGACACAAAACGCCGATACCCGTCCACTGAAGATCCCTTTACAAAAAGCGGCCTGAGTCTTTCACGAAGGCAAGGTCAACCTGGCTGGCAAGACCTTCCCTCGCAGACAAGATACAAAAAAGCCCCAGAGCAGTTAACTGCTTCCGGGGCCGATTAAAAAACCTTACTTCGCGGCTTTGGACTTCTCGAGTGCGTCGAGAATGCGCTTAGCCGTTGGTGAAATGGCAGCGTACTCGGGGTAGGCTGTGGTTCTAGCTAGGGCAATCCATTGCTTGTACTCGTCATCGGTCATCTCGCGAGGCGTGCCACCTGCCTTACGGTAGGCCTCGGCCATGGCATTGGTGGCCTCGCGCTGAACCGTTAAGAAGAAGGCGTCAGCCTTATCAGCGGCCTCTTCAAAAATTTTCTGCTGCTTAGGCGAGAGCTTGTCCCAGTGCTGCTTGGACATCACCAGAGGCTGCAAGAGCATCCACAACGAATTCGCCCCACCCACCGTGGCATGCTTGGTCTGCTCGTAAAGACGACCCGACACAAAGGTCTCGGCAGAGGTTAGCGCACCGGTAAGAACACCCGACTGCAGCGCAGGGTAGATTTCTGTGGAGGCCATGGCCGAGGTGGATGCGCCGGCTGCCTTTAGCATGGATTCAAACGTGGGGTCGGCTGCACGAAGCTTTTGGCCTTTGACAGAATCGGGGCCCGTAACAGGGGTTGTCTTCGTTGCAAAGCCACCCGGCGTCCACCACCACGACACAATGTGAATGCCGTTGGCATTGGCGAGCTTTTGAATTTCCCTATGGTAGTCCGAGCGCTTGAGCTTCATGGCGATATCAAGGCTTGGAACACCACCTGGAAGAATGACTCCTGAGAATTCTTTTGCCTTACCCACCGCGTAGGACATGGGGAAAATGGCCATTTCCAGGGTGCCATTCTGAAGCGCATCGAGCTGAGCAACCGGCTTGATGCCAAGCGACTGGGCGGGGTAGATGCGGAACTTGATGCCTGGGTCGGCCTTTTCAACCTCTTTTACAAAAAGCCGGGCTGCACGGTCGCGGCCGTCAACATTGGCCTTCCACTGGTGGGAGATCTTGAGCTCCAGGGCACTGGCCGATAAGGAAACCCCGGCAACAAGGCCGAGGGAAAGAACGGACGTTAAAACCTTTTTTACAACAGTTGACATGCCTTGGTCTCCTCTACAGAATGAAAAAGCAGCCTCAAGACATCGAAACAATTTCGAGTTCCCGAGCAAATGGTTTTTAGCTAAACCACTACCGCTCACTTTTTAAAAGCTGTTGCATAACAAATCGACTGTGCCCTGTCTGCCCAATTGACGCATTGGGGAAATCCCTGCTTAGCTTGACTGCGTGTTTGCCCCACCCAACGAAAAGGAGGACCGTTTTATGTCCCAGCCCAGCGACTTTTGTGTCATTTACCTGCATGGCTTTCGCAGCTCCCCCCAGTCCTCCAAGGCCCTGCTGCTTGCCCAATGGCTGGAACAAGAAGGGGTGCGTTTCGAATGCCCTGCCCTTGAGGTTGCGCCGCTTGCCGCCATGGACCTCGCATCGCAGACGGTTGAGAACGCCCTTTCCGAGGGTTTTCAAATTCGCCTCATTGGAAGCTCTTTGGGCGGGTTTTATGCCAGCTGGTTTATGGAGCGCCACCCCAAGCGCGAGGCCTTTAAGGCGGCACTTATTAACCCAGCCTGCGCGCCTGCCCGCGACCTGGCAGACCAGGTTGGCCCCCTAAAAGCCTGGCACAGCGACGAGGTCTTGCAGTTTCAAGAGGACTACATTGATGACCTGCGATCCATGGAGGTGCCTCTTAGCCAGCCCGAGCGCTACATGCTGGTTGCTGCCAAGGGCGATGAGCTGCTTGACTGGAACGAGATGGTGGGCCGCTACCCTGGCGCCCTTCACCACATTGTTGAAGGCTCCGATCACAGCCTGTCCGACTTTCCCGACCACTGGCCGGCCATGCGCGAGTTCCTGTTAACGCGCTAGCCCATTGCGCCCAAGGCCTGCCCTGCAAACGCCTTGCGGCCTGGCGTCTGCAATAGGCTGGTGCGTTCCTCTGGGCTTTTAAGCCTGGCGTATGGGCCGTGCGTCCGCCTGGGAGAAGGGTATTCGCAGCAGCAGAATAAGGCCCGCTACAAAAAAGAGGCCCGTTAGGGCAATGGCCAGTCGATGGTTATTGCCCGAAAGCCAGCTTGTGAGGCCATAGCAAAGCGGCCCGCAGACCGAGGCAAGGTTCACTGCAACCCCCCAGTAGCCAAAGGATTCCGCCTGACGGTCGGGCTCTGACAAGGCCGCCACGGCTGCGCGCGCGCCGCTTTGTGAGGCGCCCATGGCCAGCCCTGCAAGGTTGGCCGCAAGCCAAAAGCCTGGCTCGGTGGTTGAGAAGGCGGCCACCAGAACCATCAGTATCCAGAGCACAAGGCTAAAGGCCAGGCTGCGCTTATGACCAAGCCGGTCTTGAAGAAGGCCAAACAAAAAGGCCCCTAGGCTTGCGGTGACATTCACCACCAGCACCAGGGCAATGGTCTGGGCCATTGAAAAGCCCATGACCTGCTGGGCATAGATGGCGGCCAGGGTAATAACCGTGGCCACCCCCGACTGATAGACCGCAATGCAGACAAGAAGCTGGCGCAAGGGCTGACCGGCGGCCAGGCCAGTCCAGCCCTGGACAAGCCGAGCCCAGGCTCCGCGCCACTGGGCTTGGGGCTGAGCCGGCTGATGGTCTTTTAGAAACAGCAGGGCGGGAAGGCCAACCAGGGCAAACAGAAAGGCTGTAAGTAGCATGGCCCCGCCAACCGCCCACTCGGTGGCAAGCCCCTGGTCGGTGACTGGGTTGGGAAGGCCCAGGGCCTGGGCAATGAAAGGCGAGAGCTCGAGCCCCAAAAACTGCACCCAGGCCAAGGCCATGACAAGGCTCAGCAGACCACCCAGGTAGCCCCAGGCCCAGCCATAACCCGAGAGACGGCCGAGCTTTTCTTTCGGGGCAAGTTCCGACAAGTAGCCCGCCGCGAGGTCTTGATGACTGGCATAGGCCAGGTTAGAGACAACCAGTAAGGCCGCTGCCCAAAGCCATTGACCCTGGCCGACACCAGCCAGCAAAGCTGTTGCAAAAATACAGGCAAGGCTTGCGAGCCACAACAGCTTTCGCTTGGCCTGGTACTGGTCGGCCCAGGCGCCAAGCCAGGGGGCAGTGACCATCACCAATAAATAACTCACCGAAAGAACCAGGGTCCATGCCAGGGTGGCATGCGCGGCATCTTGCATAACAACAGCAACAAAGTAGGCATTAAAAACAGCCGTAAGCACAACGGTGGTGTAGCCCGAATTGGCAAAGTCAAGGCTCGCCCATGCCCAGAACTCTCGGCGCTGAACACCCGGCTTTAATAACCCCTGGGCAGAAGAATGCTGCAAAATGGTGCTTCCCTTAAAACCAAGACCTTCTTTTTAACACGGCCGAAAGACATCGCAGTGACCTCTAAGCTCTACATCCGCAGCTTTGGCTGCCAAATGAATGACTACGACTCGGGCAAGATGGCCGACGTCTTGCGAGAGTCGCATGGGCTTGAGCCCACGAACTCGCCCGAGGAGGCTGACGTTATTTTGTTTAACACCTGCTCGGTGCGCGAAAAGGCGCAAGAAAAAGTCTTCTCCGACCTTGGTCGCGCCCGAGACCTAAAAAAACTAAAGCCTGGCCTCATTATTGGCGTGGGCGGATGCGTGGCAAGCCAAGAGGGCGAGGCCATTGTGAAGCGCGCGCCCTATGTGGACCTGGTGTTTGGGCCTCAGACCCTGCATCGGCTTCCTGAACTTATTGAGGCTCGTAAATTAAGCGGCAAGCCTCAGGTGGATATTTCTTTTCCGGAAATCGAAAAGTTTGATCACCTGCCACCGGCCCGTGTTGAGGGGCCCAGCGCCTTTGTTTCGATTATGGAAGGCTGCAGCAAGTTCTGCAGCTTCTGCGTCGTGCCCTACACCCGAGGCCAAGAGGTTTCTCGGAAGGCTGAAGACGTTTTAACCGAGGTGGCCGAGCTTGCAAGCCAGGGCGTGCGCGAGGTGACCCTGCTTGGCCAAAACGTGAATGCCTTTCTTGACCCCGAACACGGCCTTGACTTCACCGACCTGCTTGAAATGGTGAGCGACATTCCCGGCATTGCCCGCATTCGCTACACAACCTCGCATCCCAAAGAGTTCACGCAAAAGCTTATTGATGCCTACGGCAGACTGACCAAACTTGTGAACCATATTCACCTGCCTGTTCAGTCTGGCAACGACCGCGTGCTTGCAGCCATGAAGCGTGGTTACACGGCACTGGAATACAAAAGCATTGCCCGCCGGCTTAAGGCCATACGGCCCGACATTTGTCTCTCCACCGATTTCATAGTGGGCTTTCCCGGGGAAAGCGAGTTGGAGTTTGAGGACAGCATGCGGCTCATTGAGTCCGTGGGCTTTGATCACTCTTATTCGTTTATTTACAGCCCCAGGCCCGGAACGCCTGCCGCCGACCTGCAAGACGACACCCCAGCGGCCGTCAAGCTTGCCCGCCTGCAAAGGCTTCAGGCAGCCATTGATGCCAATGCGCAGGCCATTAGCCAGGCCATGGTTGGGCAGACCCTTCCTATCCTCATTGAAGGCCGCTCAAAGAAGAACCCTGCCGAACTCATGGGCCGCACGGAAAACAACCGGGTGGTGAACTTCGCCGCGCCAGGCCACACCATTTCAAGGCTTGTTGGCCAGGTTCTTCCCATGACCGTCACCGCAGCGCTTGCCCACAGCCTGCGTGGGGCACTGGTTCTTCGCCCGGAAGACGAGGCCCGTGCTGCCAACGCGGCCTAGGCCCGGGGTTCGACTCAGCCTTCAGTGGGACCGCTCTGGCCTAGGGCCCGCCCGCTGGCCGGTTTACCGGGCACGGCTTGAACGCCTTCTTCAGACGGCCTTTAACCAGGTTGTGGCAGGCGATAAGGCAAACCAGGTTGTGAACCCGGCGGGTAAAAAGCGGCCGGCGGCCAAGGCGGCCTCGCTGGAACTCACCCTGCGAATGGTTGGCACAGAGGAGTCTCAAGCGCTCAATCGGCAATTTAGAGGTAAAGACTCACCAACCAATGTTCTTACCTTCGGCTACGAGCCGCTTCCAAGAGCAACGGCCGACCTTGTTTTCTGCCTGCCCGTGCTCATTAAGGAGGCCCAGCAACAGGGTAAAAGTGTTGGTGATCACTTCCTTCATATGGCTGCTCACGGCGCCCTTCATGCTCTTGGCTTTGACCACCAGACCGAGCCCGAAGCCCTTGTCATGGAAGACCTGGAGCGGGCATTGCTCGCGAGGCTGGGCATACCCGACCCCTACGCCTTTGGACCAAGCTGTGGCAAACTAGCGCCGTGTTCCACTTCCATGCCCCTGCATGTCTGAACCCGACCCTAGGCCATCTGGCCTGAGTCAAACCTTCAAACGGCTCATCGACCGGCTTTTTGGCCGGACCGATGAAAAAGAGGAGCTGATCGAGCAGCTCCGCGAGGCCCAAGCCCACTCCGTCATTGACGCCGATGCTGTGTCTATGATGGAAGGCGTGTTGCAGGTTGCCGACCTGGCCGTGCGCGACCTTATGATTCCACGCGGACAGATGGACGTGCTTGACATCAACGAGCCCCTCGACATGCTTTTGCCCCGGGTCATCGAGGCCGCGCACTCGCGATTTCCTGTTACCGATGGAAGCAAGGACAACATCATTGGCATTCTTTTAGCCAAAGACCTGCTTCGGGTGCTGGCCAACGACGAGAAAGACATACGAGGCCTGCTGCGGCCTGCCGTTTTTGTGCCCGAGTCCAAGCGCCTGAATGTTCTGCTGCGCGACTTCCGCAACAACCGAAATCACATTGCCATTGTGGTTGACGAGTACGGCGGGGTTGCCGGCCTGATCACCATTGAAGATGTGCTGGAGCAAATCGTGGGTGATATTGAGGACGAGCACGACACCGACGAGGAAGAAGACAACATTCTTGCGCTTGACCATGCGCCCGGCCAGTTCCGCGTTCGGGCGCTCACGCCGCTTGAGCAGTTCAATGAGTTCTTTGAATGCCAGCTTGACCTGGAGGCGGCCGACACCATTGGGGGGCTTGTCACAGACCACCTGGGCCGTGTTCCGCATCGCGATGAGCTGGTGAAGGCCTTTGGGTTTGAGTTTGAGGTTCAGCGCGCAGACGCTCGCATGGCCCACGTGCTGCTTGTGCGTCGGCTTGAGATGCAAGAGGTTAAGCCCGCCTCAGAGCCTGAAAGCCGTTGACCCTCGTATTTATTAAAAGGGCAGCCCCCGAACGGTCATGCCTGGGCGCACCGTGAACGCCGACTAGCCCATGGACCCGCAAGTTCCAGGCTGGCTCGCAAGCCTTGCCGTCTTGGTTTTTCTAGCGGTTCTTATTCGCCTCTGGTGGAGCCCGCAACGGCATGCCCCATGGCTGGCAGCCGCTCTGCTCTTACTCTTTAACCTGACCGGCCTTCACTGGATCTTCACAAGCCTTCATGTCTATGGGCTTATGGCGGCTCCCATTGCGGCCACTGCCACCCTGCTGCTTGCGCTTTACGTAAGCCTTTTTACCCTTGCCGCCGGTGTCGCCATTCGGCGCTACAAGCTGCGCCCACTGGCCGTAGCCTGCGCCATCACCCTTGCCGAGCTCTTAAGAGGCTACCTGTTCACCGGTTTTCCCTGGCTTAACTGGGGCTACCTGCAGGTCGATAGCCTCTTGGCGGGCTTTGCGCCGGTGCTTGGCGTCTATGGCCTGGTGTTTCTTGCTGCCCTTTGCGCGGCATGGCTTGCCCGCCTGAAACCCGGGCCCGCCCTTGCCGTGCTAAGCCTGCATCTGGCGGGCGGCGTTGGCCTGAGCATTCACTGGACAACGCCCCTTGGCGAACCCCTGCGTGTTGCACTTATTCAACCAAGCATTGACCAACAAATGAAGTTTGACCCCGCCCATGCCAAGGCCACCGAGCGTAGCCTGCTTGAACTGCTTGCCGTTGCAACGCCTGTCTCGGCAGGCCGACCTGTGGCAGCCGACCTGGTGGTCTTGCCCGAGACCGCCTTCATTGATACCTGGCAACGGCTGAACCCCGAGACCCGGGAACTGGTTCAGCGGCTTATCGATCGCAGCGGCGCAGCCCTTATTAGTGGGCTGCCCCTGCAGGACGCCCAAGGCTGGTCGAACTCTGCTATCGCCCTTCAACCCGGAGACAACGGGCAGTGGGCCTACCGCTACGACAAGCATCATCTTGTGCCCTTTGGTGAATTCATCCCTTGGGGATTTCAGTGGTTTGTGGACCTTATGCAGATGCCCTTGGGCAGCTTTCGCTCCGGTGGGCTGGCGCAGCCCGCCTTCTTAATTAAGGGCCAGGGCATTGGCCTTAATATTTGTTTTGACGATCTTTTTGGCGAGGAGCTGATTGCAGCCTTGCAAGATCATCGGCCCGGCGTAACCCCGCCGAGCATCTGGCTAAACCTAAGCAACCTCGCCTGGTTCGGCGACTCCATTGCCTTGCAGCAACATTTGAACGTGGGGCGCATGCGCAGCCTTGAAACCGGGCGGCCCATGCTGCGCGCCACCAACACGGGGCTTACCGCCATTGTGGATGCCAAAGGCCGTGTGCAAGAAAGCATTGCAAGCCAAGGGCGCAACATTCTGCTTGGGCAGGTGCAGGGCATGGAAGGGGCAACGCCTTATAACCGATGGGGCAACACGGCCATTTTCATTTTGGTGGCCCTTGCGGCCTTAGCCGCCTGGCTGCAGGCTCGCCGTCGGCAGCAAGGCTCCGCCCGTTAGAATGGTGGGCTATGACAACACCTCTTTTCCAAGACGTCATTCTTACCTTGCAGCAGTTCTGGGCACGGCAGGGATGCGCCCTTCTGCAGCCCATCGACCTTGAAGTGGGTGCGGGCACCTCGCACACCGCCACCTTTTTACGCGCCCTTGGGCCCGAGCCTTGGCGGGCGGCCTATGTGCAGCCGTCTCGACGACCCAAAGACGGGCGCTATGGCAAGAACCCCAACAGGCTTCAGCACTACTACCAATTCCAGGTGGTCCTAAAACCTTCTCCTAGCAACATTCTTGATCTTTATCTGCAGTCTCTACAAGCCCTGGGCATTGACCCCAAGGTGCATGACATTCGCTTTGTGGAAGACGACTGGGAGAACCCCACCCTGGGCGCCTGGGGGCTGGGCTGGGAGGTCTGGCTAAACGGCATGGAGGTTACCCAGTTCACCTATTTTCAACAGGTGGGTGGCATCGACTGCCAGCCCATTACCGGCGAAATTACCTACGGCCTTGAGCGGCTTGCCATGTACCTGCAGGGTGTTGAAAACGTCTTCGACCTTGCCTGGAGTCAGTGGCAAGACGATGCCTCGCAGACCCATCGTATGTTCTATCGCGATGTCTATCATCAGAACGAGGTGGAACAGTCCACCTACAACTTCGAGGCAAGCAACGTTGAGACCCTGCTGCGACGCTTTGGTGAGCACGAGTCGGACGCCCAGAGCCTGCTTGAAAAAAGCCTGGCGCTGCCCGCCTACGAGCAGGTGCTTAAAGCTGCCCACACCTTTAATTTGCTTGATGCCCGAGGTGCTATTTCGGTCACCGAACGGGCCCAGTACATAGGCCGTATTCGTAACCTCTCACGCCAGGTTGCCCAGGCCTACTTTGAGTCTCGCCAGGCCCTTGGCTTTCCCATGTGCCAGGCAGACGGTCCTCTGCAAAGCTCCCGGCGGGCAGGCGAAGCCGCATCCTCGCCCGTCGCAGCCCAGGCGGGCGCCGCATGACAAACCCAGCGTCTACACGGCCCGAGTCCGCAGGGACCAAGTCCGCAGGGGCCGGGTCTGCTCTGCGGCAGACGCTTCTTGTTGAGCTGGTCACCGAAGAGCTGCCACCCAAGGCCTTAAAGTTCCTCGGTCAGTCGTTTGCGCAGTCCGTTTTTAAAGGTCTTCAGGCCGCAGGGGTCTGCGATGGGCAGTCCCAAGCTGCCGAGTTCGCCAGCCCCCGGCGACTTGCCGTGCGTATTTCCAATGTCTTGTCGCAGGCCGCCGATGAAAGCCTGCGCATTAAGCTGCTGCCGGTTGCCATTGGCCTTGATGCCAAGGGTGAGCCCACGGCTCCGCTTGTTAAGAAACTGGCTGGATTCAATCTTGTGCTTGGGGAGAACCTCGCGCTTGAGAATCTGCAACGCGAAGACGACGGCAAGCAACAGGTTCTTGTTGTTCAGACAACCAAGCACGGGGCAAGCCTTCAAGATGCTCTGCAGCAGGCCGTTCACGACGCCATTGCAGACCTGCCTATTCCAAAGGTTATGCGCTACGCCATGAATGGGCAGGAGGTGAAGTTCGTAAGGCCTGCCCATCTGCTTGTTGCCCTGCACGGCAGCCAGGTTTTGCAAATTGAGGCGCTCGGCCTGACGTCCGGGCGAGTAAGCCTTGGGCATCGGTTTCACTGCCCAGAACCACTCACTATTGAATCGGCCGAAAGCTGGCAGACTCAGTTGCGGTCCCAAGGCCATGTGGTTGCAAGCTTTGCCGAGCGGCAGGCGCTTATTGCTGACGCACTTCAGAAGGCAAGTGGGCAAGACCAGGTGGTCATGCCTCAGGCGCTTTTAGATGAAGTGACAAGCCTGGTGGAATGGCCAGTTGTTCTTGAGGGCAGGTTTGAGGAGGCCTTTCTTGAAGTGCCGCAAGAATGCCTCATTCTGACCATGCAGCAGAACCAGAAATACTTTGCCGTCACCGATCACGAAGGCCGGCTGCGAAATCGGTTTTTATTGGTTGCAAACCTGGTCTCGCAAGACCCCCAGAAGGTTATTGAAGGCAACGAGCGGGTGATTCGCGCGCGGCTTGCCGATGCAAAATTCTTCTTTGATCAAGACCGGCTGCGGCCGCTTGCCGACAGGCTTACCGCCTTGCAGTCGGTTATTTATCACAACAAAATTGGCAGCCAGGCCGAGCGCGTTGCACGGCTTGAAAAACTTGCGGGGCAGTTCGCCCAGGCCGTGGGTGTCAACGCCAGCGATGCCGACGCGGGCCGCACGACTTGCCAAGGCCGATCTTGCCACCGACATGGTTGGCGAATTTCCTGAACTGCAGGGCGTAATGGGCCAGTACTACGCTCTTCACGACGGCGAGTCAGCCGAGGTGGCCAAGGCCATTGAGGGCCACTACCATCCGCGCTTTGCAGGCGATAGCCTTGCCTCCAATGGCCTTGGACTTGCCGTGGCCCTAGCGGACAAGACCGAACTGCTTGTTGGCATCTGGGGCATTGGCTTGAGCCCCACCGGCGAGAAAGATCCCTTCGGACTTCGGCGTGCTGCCCTTGGCCTTCTGCGCATGCTTATTGAGACGCCCATCACGCTTAGGCTCACCGAGCTGCTTGCGACTGGGCAACAAAGCTTTGCGGGTGTGAATGGCGTGAAGCAGCAGGCTGAGGCCATTCATAGCTTTCTTCTTGATCGCGCCCGCGGTTATTTAAAGGACCAGGGCCATGGCGTTGATGCCATCGAGGCCGTACTTGCTGAGTGCCCTGACAAGCCTTGGCAGTGGCTGCCTAGACTTCAAGCCGTGAATGCGTTTTTAAGTACCGCCCATGCAACCGCCTTATGCGCAGCCAACAAGCGCATTGGCAATATTCTTAAAAAAGCCGATGCCGACAAGGCCTTTGGCGAAGTTCGCTTCGAGCTGCTTATCGAGCCCAACGAAAAGGCGCTTGCCCAGGCACTCTCACAGACGGCACCCAAGGCACAGGCCTTTGCCGAGTCCGGCCATTTTCAAGAGTCACTTGAAAGCCTTGCCGCGTTAAAGGCACCTGTGGATGCGTTCTTCGAGGCCGTTATGGTGAACGCAGACGACCCAGGCCTGCGTGCCAACCGCATGGCACTGCTTGGCCAGACCCACCGCGCCATGAACCAGGTTGCCGACCTGGCAAGGCTTACTGCAGCAACGTGAGTCTGGTTATTTCACTTTTTCGTTCGCTGGTCTTTGGTGGGTTTCAAGCGGCGAGCCTTGTTGTCTGGGCCACACTTTTTATAAGCACAGCACCGCTTTTATCTCAGCGCAATCGCTACAGGCTTGCCATGAAATGGCCTGCCATGACAGTGGTTGCTGCGCGGTTTCTTTTAGGCATTTCTTGGAAAGTGGAAGGCCTGCAGCATTTAGAGGCTGCAAAAGATCAACGGCTCATTGTCTGCGCCAAGCATCAATCGTCTTGGGAAACACTTTTTCTTCCATCGTTTCTGCCTCGCCCGCTTTGCTTTGTCTTCAAGCAAGAACTCTTACGCATTCCATTTTTTGGCTGGGCCATAGGTCTTCTTGACATGATTCATATCAACCGGCGTGATGGCCGAGATGCCTATCAGAGCATTGCGGCACAGGCGCAGACCAAACTCGATCAGGGTCGATGGATTACCTTTTTTCCTGAAGGAACACGCACCCAGCCCGGCGAGCGTCGCCGCTACAAAGCCGGCGCGGCCCGGCTTGCCATTGACCTCGGTGTACCTGTTTTACCAATTGCTCTAAACTCAGGGTTGTTATGGCCCCGCAATGCTTTTATCAAACGTCCAGGCTGTATCTCGGTGTCAATTGGCGAGCCTGTTTTTCCGCAACCCAACGAGACCCCCGAGGCACTTATGTCTCGCATCGAGACCTTCATTGAAGACGAAACCCAACGACTCTCCGAGCCAACTGTCTCTTCTTGAGTCCGAGGAATCTGGTGTAACACTCGCCAGCCCGAATCCAAAAAGCAGTTCACCTGAAAACGCGCAGACCCATGACAATGCACGGGCAGAGCCAAGGCCGTTTGCTGGCCGCTCGCAACGAACCATTGAACTGCGCCGCTCGGGACCTTTTATGGAACTCGATGGCCAGAAGATCCCCATTGAGTTAAGCCGCAGTCGCACGACGCACCGTAGGCATGACCATTCTTGAAGGGCGTATTAAGGTCACTGCGCCCAACTGGGTACCCCTTACTGAAATTGCAAACATTCTTGACTACAAGTCGCGCTGGCTGACCAACCGGCTTAAAGAATGGCAGGTGCGTCAGGCCAATAAGCTTGAACCCGAAGACCGCTGGGCCCAGGGCGCAACGGTTCAGTTTCTTGGCCAGTCCTGCGTTCTTAAACTGCAGCCTCATATGGATGAAGTGCTGTGGGATGCCAAGGAGGCCGCATTGCTTGTGCCCTCGGTGGGCGACCCCAACCACGAACAAGTGCGCGACCGCGTGCATGGTTTTATGCAGGCACAGGCCAAAGATATTTTGAAAGAGCGGCTTGATGCGCTGTCTGAGAAGTCAGGGCGCGGCTACAGCCGGTTTTCCATTACGCATGCGCGCACCCGTTGGGGCAGCTGCACCCAGGACGGTCATATTCGCCTGAACTGGCGGCTCATTCAGTTTAGCCTTGCAGTCATTGACTATGTCGTGGCCCACGAGCTTGCGCACCTGAAGGCCATGGACCACAGCCGGTCGTTTTGGGACGAGGTGGCCACCATACTGCCTGACTACAAGGCCGGTCAGCAGGGGCTTAAAGGGGTGACGTTTGAGTCGGTAAGCTGATTGGCAAGGCCTGCGTACTGAGTCACACTTAGTTCTTCCGGCCTCTGCCGAGCATCCACGCCAAGGGCTTGAAGGTCAAGCCGATCAAGGTAAACGGCCAAGGTATTTCGAATCATCTTGCGCCGAGATGAAAAAGCCTGAGTCACAAGACCGCCAAATACCTGCCAGTCTTTTACAAGCGGGTTCTCGACGGGCAAGGGCTGCATGCGCACCACGGCCGACTGAACCTTGGGAACCGGCCAGAACGACTCGGGCGGAACATGCAGGCACTTTTCCATGACGTATTTCGCCTGAAGCATGACCGAGAGGCGCCCATAGGTTTTCGATCCCGGGGCTGCAACCATGCGGTCCACCACCTCTTCTTGCAGCATAAAGGTCTGATCTTCTATGGCATGGCTGTAGGCAAGAAGATGAAACAAAACCGGCGAGGAGATGTTGTAGGGCAGATTGCCCACCACCCGAAGCGTCGAGGCCTGCAGCTCATGAGCAAGCGAATTGAAGTTAACGGTTAAGACATCCTGGGCAATCAGCTGAAGCCCCTTGGGCTCTAAGCGTTGACGCAAAACCGGAAGCAGGTCTTCATCAATTTCAATGGCTGCAAGACGGCCCGCCTGCTCAAGCAGCAGCCCCGTCAGGGCACCCTGGCCAGGCCCAATTTCAACAAGCGTCTGGCCTGGAGATGGGTTAATGCAGCGAACAATGGCACGAGCAATACCCTGGTCGCGCAGAAAGTTTTGACCAAACCGGCGCTTGGCTTTCACGGCCGTAGAGCCCTAGGGCTTGATCTCCACATAGCTGTTGGCACGCACCTCGCGCATCCAGTCATTCACCGCCTCCGACAACTTGCGATCCCGCAAGGCAAGACGGGCTGCCAGCCGAAAACGTTCCTCGGAGAGTGGCTCACGCTTTCGCTCAAGAAGCTCAATAAGATGCAGCCCAAACATGGTCCGCACAGGCGGGCTTATTTCACCGGGCCGAAGCTGAGCCAATGCCCGCTCAAACTCGGGTACCAGGTCGCCAGGGTAGGCCCAGTCGAGCTCACCGCCTTTTGCAGCAGAGCCCGGGTCCTGCGAAACAGCGCGCGCCAGTCGCTCAAAGGGCTCCCCAAGCTTGAGCCGATCGCGCAGATCGGCAAGCCTGCGTGCGGCCTGCTCTTCGGAGGTATTGGCATCCACCCGAATAAGAATATGGCGCGCCCGATAGACATCAACAAGCTCACCACCAATGGCAACCCGTCGGTCGTCAACACGCAGAAGATGCAGGCCATTGCCACTGCGCAAGGGCGTCGTTAGGTCGCCTGCCTGGAGGTCTTTAACTGCCTGGAAGAAAAGCGAGGGCATACGTTCCGAAGACCGCCAGCCCAGGGCGCCGCCTTGGGCTGCCTCGGGCGACTTGGAGTGTTGCCTTGCAAGCTCGGCAAAAGAGGCCTCTGACTTACGAACAGCCTCTGCCCAAGCCTTTATGCGCTGGGTTGCCTCTTGAAGCTCTTGCTCGGAGGCGTCTGAACGAAGAGGAATGAGAATTTGCGAGATCTGCCACTCCTCGACTCTTTTAAGGCTTTGGCCCTGCGACTCAAGAAAGGCATCGATTTCGGAATCCGATATTCGAAGGCGGTTCTCCACGTCGCGTTCACGCAGCCTTGAGATGGTAATTTCATCGCGAATGTCCTCGCGGAAGGTTTCAAAACTGACGCCTTCTGCTCTAAGCTGATTACGAAGGGCAGAGACGGTTAGGCCATTGGATTCAGCTAGCCTCACAATGGCGCGATCAAGGCTTTGGTTATCAACCTGCAGGCCCGCCTCAAGTGCTCGCTGAAGCAAGGCAAGGTCGGTGGTCATGCGGTCGAGCACCTGGTCACGCAAGACCTGCTCGGGGGGAAGGGCCTGGCCCGGGCGGGCAAGGTTGCGGCGCACCTGGTCGAGCCGACGGCGCAGTTCGCTCTCGACAATGACATCGTTGTTGACCACCGCCACAACTCGGTCAAGCAGTATGGGTGCGCGGGCCTGGCCTAAGGGTTGCGCTAACGACGGTGAGTTATTTGAAATGCCCGGCGACAGACCCGACTGAGCGTTTGCCGATGTGGGCTGAGCCCAGATGAAGGACCGAGGCGATGCCAACACAAAAAAGATGCGCAACAGCCAGGCCCTGGGATCGCTCCTCTGTTTGACTAACTGGTCTTCGCAATGCCATTCCTACCTTTCTTACTCTGTGCCCTAAGGCCAACGGGCTACTGGAAGTTCTCAAACCTTGCAGGACCAGGCGCCAACTGGTTCACCATGCGGTAGCTTGGAATACTACGACGTAAAACCTGCAGCGGATCGGTGCCCACCCTGGCAATGCCATTGAGCTCAATCTGTAAGAATACCGCTGTATTGGTCTCCTGCGCTGCCGTGGCAAAGCGCTGCAAGACAACACGGCCCACCCAACAGCCGCCATCGTATTCAAACCCGGCAATGGCCTCGACGAGGCCAGCATCCATTTGAATACCATTTTCCTTGTGTGCAAGCGAGTAACTGTACCTGCCAACCGCATACCAATTCTTTGCG
The DNA here is from genome assembly GCA_018402635.1 of Burkholderiaceae bacterium. Taxonomy (GTDB): domain Bacteria; phylum Pseudomonadota; class Gammaproteobacteria; order Burkholderiales; family Burkholderiaceae_A; genus Hahnella. Next base: position 48,112 of record JAGYIP010000010.1, on the reverse strand, counting down.
ACAGGCGCCTGAAACGCGAGATCGATGACATTGACTGAATCCCTGGTGAAGCGATACGACATGTAAGCGGAATACCCGGGGCGCGGCTCATACCTGGCCGAAGCAGCCCCCCCTTGCCAGCGCCCCTGTCTGGCGGTGTACTGCCCAACCGCATCAAAGCGCCAATCTCGAAAGGCCGAAAATCCGCCTTCGGCAAAAAGGTCGCTCTCCATGTCTTCTCGAGGCGTCTGGCCGGGCAAGACAACGCCCTGCTTTGTGAAATAGAAACGCTGGGCAAAAGAAGCCCGCAGCCTTTCCTGTCCCGTCTCATTATCAAGAACCCGACCTGTTAACGCTGTCGTTAGATGATTCTGGTCTGCAATCCTGTCTTGGCCACTAAAAACTCTGTCAGATAAGATCTGAGCAAAGCTAACGGTAGGCTGAGCCGCATCAAAAACCGGAAGCTTTTCTTGGTCCTTAAAGGGTGTGTAGACGTAAAGCATCCGCGGTTCAATCGTCAAGATATCGTTCTTACTCTGCCAACGAATGTCTCGCTCTAACGTCGTCGAGGCATCGAGGCTAAACGACGGCAAAACCCGCGAATACGACTCGGTAGCCTCGCCGATATTGGGCTGGAAGACACCAAGCGCTGGGTCTCGAAGACCCCCAAAAAAACGTCTGCCCGTCTCCTCGAGACTACCGTTTTTCCTGTGTATGTAATGGGTTGTATGAAGACCAAGTCGAGCCCTCGTTTCGACAACACCAAGTTGTATTGGGAGCTCTGCACTGGTTCTCACTACGAAACGATCCCCCTCGGCAAGCGTTGGATGTCGAAAGGAAATAGCCTCAAAGTCGCTTTTCCACTTCACTCGAGGAAGTGACGCTCCTTGAGAAAAAAGATTTGGCTCAAACGTGCCCGATCGACTTGCAACAAAACGCGGCAACCAAGCATAGGGAGCAATAATGGGAGCGTTCGGGTCTTGCAGCACTTGGAACTCTTGCACCTGAGCGGCCATCTGAACGCCCTTCCAATGTGCATCCGCACTGATTAATACAGGTAAAACCCTTCGGGAAGAGCCAAGAAGCGAGCCTCCAAAATCTGCGAAGTAGCTGTCGTCCGACACACGAGCAGCGTCTATGCTTAGCCGCAGGTCGGGGCGGGCCTGAAAAACATGATTCATCTCAAGTCGATGCCTATCAGCCTTGATCACTTGGTCATTGGGAAGATAGTCAACATCGAGGGTTCCATACCCTCGATGCCAGAGGTATCGCCCCTCAGCGCCAAGCATTAGCCCCCGTCGCTGAATCAATCGCGGACTTAACGTCATATCTCGGTTAGGTGCGATGTTCCAGTAATAAGGAACTTCAAGCTCCAGCCCGAGGTTGGAGGTGACTCTGTAAAGAGGCGGCAGCACACCCGACTTTCGTTGCTCCCCTATTGAAAAGGAGAGATCGCCCAAGGGCAGCAAAGGGGTATCTCCCCAATAAAGCTGGCTGCCCTGGCTGCTGGCTATTTCACGAACCTGGTCCACGGCCAAGGTCTTACTCTCAAGCCGCCAGGCAGGTCGATCCACCGGGCAGGTGGTAAAGCTGGCATTGGACAAGACAACCTCACCGGGCTGAATAAAGTCGATGCGCTCGGCCTGCCCTGTTGCATTAAGGCTGCTGAACTCGTAGCTCACATTACGAAACCAGCCCTGCTGAGTACCCAGATCAAGAGTGAGTTCGGGCCCTTTGTACAACTCGCCCTCGCGAAAGAGCGTCACCTCCCCCCGAGCGATAAGCCGATTCGGAACCATGTCCATGGTGAGCTGATTGGCCTTGAGCGAAAAACCAAGCTGTCGAAGGGCAGCCTCACCCTCCATACGAACCTGGTCTTGAAACTGGCCATCAAGGGCCTGGCCAAACAAATAGGCTGGGGTCTGGGCGCTCGAGGGCAGCAGATTAAGCCTTGGGTCCAATCGAAGGGGAAGAAAACCAAGGTAACCGCCCTCGGAGAAGCCCACACCAGCGCCTTGGGAAGAAGGACGGCTGGCTGGAGTTCCACCTGCGGTGTCTTGAAGGCGAACAAGGGTCGGTTCGAATGACGAGGGTGTTGCGCCCAGCCTGCATTCGGCGGCCCAGCTAAGGCTGCCGAAAAGAAAAACAGGGGAAAAGGCAAGAAGAGGCCACAAAGGCTTGATAGGCATAAATTATTATAAGGACCATGACCCTTTCTGACCTAAGGCGAGAAGCCGCCCAACGCTGGCTTCAAAGCCTGCCTCTTGCCCAGCCTGAAACACTGGCCCCTGCCTCGGCTGATGCCTCTTTCCGGCGATATTTTCGAGTTCGGTACGGCACGGGTGGTGGCACCGCCATTCTTATGGACTCCCCGCCCGACCGAGAGCCACTCGAGCCCTTCCTAAGGGTTCAGGGTCTTTTCCTTAAAGCGGGGCTGCGGGCGCCGAAAACACTTGCTGAGCAGGCGCAGGATGGTTTTCTACTTCTTGAAGACTTCGGCCAGACGACGTTGCTGCAGGCTTTAGAAAAGACAAGCTTCGCCGCCGAGCCGGCCAACGCCTTCTACCAGGCTGCCCAGAGGGCTCTCATTGAACTGCAGGTCTGGAGTCTTAAAGCCGGTCGTGCCGCCATTGGCGTACTGCCCGCCTACGATGCCCAACGTCTGCGCGATGAAATGCAGCTCTTTCCCACCTGGTACCTTGAGAAGCACCTGCAACTCTGCCTTAGCGATGCCGAGAAGGCCATGCTCGAGCGCACCGAGGCGCTGCTTGTAGAAAGGGCCTTGGCCCAGCCCACGGTTCTTGTCCATCGCGACTACCACAGCCGCAACCTCATGGTGGATGCCCACCGGCCCTCACAAGCACCAGGCATTCTTGACTTCCAGGACGCGGTGGTTGGCCCAATAACTTACGACCTGGTCAGCCTGCTTCGCGATGCCTATGTTCAATGGCCCGAGCCCACCCAAATGGACTGGGCCATTCGCTACTGGCACGACGCGCGCGCAGCGGGGCTGCCCCTGGCTGAGGACTTCGCAGACTTCTACCGAGACTTCGAGTACATGGGCCTGCAACGCCACCTCAAGGTCTTGGGCATTTTTGCCCGGCTCTCGATTCGAGACGGCAAAGACGGCTACCTGAAGGATATTCCGAAGGTTCTTAAAGATGCGCAGCAGGTCGCCAACCGTTACCTTGAGCTTGCACCCTTGGCAAGGCTTTTGCGGCGAGCCGAAGGAACGGTTAGCCAGACCGTTTACAGCTTCTAGTGATGCAGGCCATGATTCTTTCTGCGGGTCGAGGCGAAAGGCTTCGACCCCTGACAGACCACTGCCCCAAGCCGCTTGTGCCCGTGCATGGAAGGCCTTTGATTGAATGGCATCTGCTACGGCTTTCTGCGCAAGGCTTTCAACAGGTTGTTATTAACACTGCCCACCTTGGCCAGATGATTGAGCAAGCGCTTGGCGATGGCAGTCGCTTTGGGCTGGGTATTCGCTACAGTCGCGAGCCCGAAGGCGCCCTTGAGACGGCGGGAGGCATTGCAACCGCCCGACCCTGGGCCGACCTTGACACGCCCTTTCTTGTTATTAATGGTGATGTCTTGTGCGACTGGCCGTTTCAAACAGCCGAGACCCTTGCCCATGTCTTTACAAATGCCGAGAAGCCCACCGATGCCCTGCTTATAGTGGTGAAGAACCCGCAGCACCATCCGGAGGGCGACTTTGTGTTGAATGAAGACCAGCGGCTTGGAAGAAAGTTGGCTGGAGCCACAGCCCTTACCTATTCGGGCATTGGCCTTTTTCATCCGCGCCTTTTTTCAAACCTGGCCCACGGCCAGCGGCAGGCCCTTGGGCCCATGCTGCAAACGGCGGCCGAAGAGGGTCGGCTTCAAGGTAGGCTTCATAATGGGCTTTGGGTTGATGTAGGAACCCCTGAGCGGCTTCAATGGATCAACAGCCAGAAAGATCTACCATCGTATCTATGGCCAGTCTAAACACCCAATCGGTCGCGTCAGACCAGACCCTCTTTGTCGAGCAGTTGCCAAGCCACCTAAGGCCAGAGCCTGTTGTCGGCCCCGTTCATGGCGAGGCCCACCGGCAGAGGCGTCAGGCACTGGCTCGGGCCGTGGCCGCTCGATCCAATGGGCGACCAGCCATTGTTCTTGCCTTCAGTGGCAAGGAAATTCTTCGTAACCGCGACAACCCGTATGCCTTTCGCTTCAACAGCGACTTCTTCTACCTCACGGGCTTTCCAGAGCCCGATGCCTGGCTGGTTATGCGAATTGACGCCCACGGCGAGATGACCGATCGGCTCTACTGCCTGCCTCGCGATCCCGAGCGAGAGATCTGGGACGGCGTGCGCACGGGGCCCGAGCAGGCCGCCGAACGTTATCTTTTTGATGAGTCTCTGTCACTTGCCGAAATCGACAACGATCTGCCCGAGTTGCTTATCGACCAGCCAACCCTGGTCGCACCCTGGGCAGAATCGCAGGCCATTGAGTCTCGCCTCTCAGGCTGGCTGCAGCAATGCCGCTCCAAGGCCAGGGCAGGAAAAAAAGCACCCAGTGAGCTTTTGTCGCTAGGAGACCTGGTTGCCCGACAGCGTCTGTTTAAAGACCAGGCCGAAATGATGACCATGCGGCAGGCGGCAGCCATTTCCGCCAAGGCCCACTGCCTGGCCATGCAGACCACACGTCCCGGGCTTGCCGAGTACAACATTGAGGCGGTCTTGCTTCAGGCTTTTCGAGGCCAAGGGGCCGAGTCGGTGGCCTATGGGTCCATTGTGGCCGGTGGGCCGCACAGCTGCATTCTTCATCACCGGGCAGGCCATCGTGTGATGCGTGAAGGCGAGATGCTTTTAATTGACGCAGGCTGCGAGCTTCACGGCTACGCCAGCGACATTACCCGCAGCTTTCCGGTGTCGGGCCGCTTCAGCCCCGAGCAGAAGGCTGTGTACGAAGTGGTGCTGGCAGCGCAAGAGGCTGCGAGGGCGGCCACTGTTGCAGGGGCTGCATTCACTGCGCCGCACGAGGCTGCTGTGCGTGTGCTCTGCGAAGGCCTTATTCACCTGCGGCTGATCGCATCGACAACCGTCGAGCAGGCCATTGAGACCGAGGCCTACAAAACCTATTACATGCATCGCACAGGCCATTGGCTTGGCATGGATGTGCACGACGTGGGTGATTATTGCGAGCCCCTTGCACCCGGCATGGTGCTAACGCTTGAGCCCGGTCTTTACCTTCGGCCCTCGCCAAGTCTGCCCGAAGCCTTTTGGAATATAGGCATTCGCATTGAAGACGACGCCCTTGTAACCGAGCAGGGCTGCGAACTCATTACACGTGGGGTTCCGGTCGACCCGCAGGCAATTGAGGACCTGATGGCGGGTCGGGCCTAGGTCTCACCATGACGTCGGTCGTTCATTCTGCCTCTATGCAGGCCCCCGCTTCAGGCCTTCCTGTTTTCACAAAACCCCTTGCCATCGGCCGCCACCTGCTTGCAAACCGCGTCTTTGTTGCGCCCATGGCGGGGGTCACCGACCGCCCTTACCGGCAGCTTTGTCGCAGCCTCGGCGCAGGCTATGCAGTTAGTGAAATGGCGGCCTCCAATGCCCTGCTCTGGGCCACCGAGAAGACCAGTCGCCGCATCAACCACGAGGGTGAGCACGCGCCAAAGGCCGTGCAAATTGCCGGGGGCGACGCCGCCATACTTGCCGAGGCGGCACGCTTTAACGCCAACCGTGGCGCCGACATTATCGACATCAACATGGGCTGCCCCGCCAAGAAGGTCTGCAACAAGGCGGCCGGTTCAGCGCTGATGCAGGATGAAAAACAGGTCGCCGACATTCTTAGGGCGGTGGTCAAAAGCCTTCAGGGCATGGATGTACCCGTAACACTTAAAATGCGAACCGGCTACAGCCGCAATCAGCGAAACGCGGTGCAGCTCGCACGCATTGCCGAGGCCGAAGGTGTGGCCATGGTCACGGTGCATGGCCGCACTCGCGAAGACCAGTACAGAGGGCCAGGCCGAGTACGAGACCATTGCCCAGGTAAAGGCCGCGGTTCAAATTCCTGTTGTTGCCAACGGCGATATCGACTCGGGCCCAAAGGCACTGATGGTGCTGAACCAGACTGGCGCAGATGCTGTCATGATTGGTCGGGCAGCCCAAGGCAGGCCCTGGCTCGGCGGACATATTGCGCATTTTTAGCAACCGGCAAGACACCTCCACCACCCGAGCTTCAAGACATCAGCATCTGGCTGCGCGGCCATCTTCTTGACCACTACGCCTTTTATGGCGAGGCCAAGGGCGTGCGCTCAGCCCGCAAGCACATTAGCTGGTACCTGCAAGGCCTGCCCGGGGTTCGGCTTTTTCGTGAAACGATTTTTACGGCCGAAACGGCTGAAGACCAGCTTGCCGCCATTGACAACTTTCTTCTCGAGCAAGGGCTGCGCTGTGCGGCCTAACCGTCAGGCATCTCCAGCAGCAAGGCTTGATGAGGCCTTAACTGCGGCACTCGATAGCTACTTCGAGCATCTTGGCAACCAGGCACCGCACGCGGTCTACGACATGGTGACCCTTGCAATGGAGCGCACCCTCATTCCTTACGCGCTAGAGCGCTGCCAGGGTAACCTGAGCCAGACAGCCCTGCTTCTTGGCATAACGCGCAACACTCTGCGAAAGAAAATTCAGATTCACAACATTCCCATCAACCCGTCCTTTAAAACAAAAACCTATGGTTGCCCTTAGTTCAAATCTTCTTGGTAACGCCCGCCCCAATTGGCTTGCCGTCGGTCGTGCCCTTCTATCGGTCTCTAATAAAGAGGGGTTGTGGAGTTTGCAAGCCATTTAGCAAGGCTTGGTATTGAGCTTGTCTCAACCGGGGGGACGGCCAAAACGCTTACCGATGCAGGTCTGCGCGTCATTACTGTTGACAGCCTCACGCAGTTTCCGGAGATGCTCGATGGCCGCGTGAAGACCCTTCATCCCGCCATCCATGGGCCCCTGCTGGCCCGTCGCGATCTGCCCGAGCACATGGCAAGGCTTGCCGACATGGGCTACCCCGCCATCGATCTTCTGGTCGTGAACCTCTATCCCTTTGAGTCAACTCGGGCCAAGCCTGGCGTGGGATACCAGGAGCTTATTGAGAATATTGATATTGGTGGGCCGGCCATGATTCGTGCAGCGGCGAAAAACCATGACGGGGTGGCCGTTGTGGTCGACCCCAGTGACTATGCCGTGCTGGGCCAGGCGCTTGAAGAGGGTCGGGGGAGGCTGAGCTGGTCGCAGCGCCAAAGGCTTGCTGCCAAGGCGTTTGCGCATACCGCAGGCTACGACGGGGCCATTGCAAACTTTCTTAATGCCCTGCCCAACACTCAAGACGAGGCCAGGCAGCCCGAGGCCGGTTCGCAACCGGCAGGTGCCGCTGAAGGGGCTAATGCGGACAAGCGCGGACAATGCAGACAACACGGTTGAAGCCCCAAGCCCCTCGGAAAGCCAGGCACTGCCCCGCATTCTTAGCCTGCAGTTTAAGCAGCAGCAGGCCATGCGCTACGGTGAGAATCCGCATCAGTCGGCAGCCTTCTACAGCCAGCCTCATGCGGCCTTGGGCGGACTTGGTTATTACCAGCAGCTTCAGGGCAAGGAGCTCTCGTTTAATAACCTTGCCGATGCCGATGCGGCCTGGCTCTGCGTGCGCAGCTTCGATGCCCTTGGCTCGCCGGCCTGTGTCATTGTGAAACATGCCAACCCTTGCGGTGTCGCCTTAGCGGGCTCGGCCCTCGGGGCCTACGAGAAGGCCTTTCAAACAGACCCCACCTCGGCCTTCGGGGGCATCCTTGCCTTTAACACCGAGATTGACGAGGACTGCGCCCTGGCCATCAGCCAACAGTTTGCCGAGGTTATTCTGGCCCCCGGTTACACAGACAAGGCGCTGAACGTTTTTGCGAAAAAAACCAATTTAAGGCTGCTGAAGATTCCCATGGGCACCGAGGCAGGCCTTACCCAGGGGCTCGACTTAAAACGCGTCACCGGAGGGCTTCTGGTTCAGACCCCTGACTGGAACAGGCTTAAGGCAGAAGAGCTTCAATGCGTCACCCAAAAGACGCCAAGCGAGCAGCAGCTCAAGGACCTTCTATTTGCATGGAAGGTGGCCACCTGGGTCAAAAGCAATGCCATTGTTTTTTGCAAAGACAGCATGACCATGGGCGTGGGTGCTGGCCAGATGAGCCGGCTGGATTCAGCCCGAATTGCCTCCATTAAGGCCGGTCATGCAGGCCTTAGCCTTCAAGGCACGGTGGTGGCCTCCGATGCCTTTTTCCCCTTTCGGGATGGGCTTGATGTCGTGGCCGATGCTGGGGCCACAGCGGTTATTCAGCCGGGGGGGTCCGTGCGCGATGACGAGCTTATTGCAGCTGCCAACGAGCGGGGGCTGGCCATGGTCTTTACCGGGGTTCGGCATTTTCGACATTAAGGCGGGTCTTAACAATGCGGCTGCTTGGTATTGACCCGGGCCTGCGCCGAACCGGCTTTGGGCTTATTGAAACCGGTGCCTCGCGGGCAGCAGGCGCGGCCGTCTACCTGGCAAGCGGCGTCATTCGTCCCGAACCCAAGGCAAGCGAGCCACAGCGGCTCACCGAGCTCTACACCGAAATGCGACAGCTCCTTGCCGAGCTTCAGCCCGACTGCGCTGTCATTGAACGTGTCTTTGTGAACGTGAACCCGAAGTCGACCCTGTCGCTCGGTCAGGCCCGGGGCGTGTCCATTGCCGCACTTGCAGCCCAGGGCATTGATGTTCATGAAATCACCCCCTTGAAGGTGAAGCAGTCCATTGTGGGCACGGGCCGAGCCGACAAGGCCCAGGTGGCCCATATGGTCTGCCAGTTGCTTGGGCTTGAGACCACGCCCAACCCCGATGCGGCCGATGCCCTGGCATGCGCCTTGGCCTTCTGGCATGCTCAAGGCCGATGATTGCACAGCTCTCCGGTCTTTTAATTGAGAAGACGCCTCCTAGCATCGTTGTCGATGCCCACGGCGTGGGCTACAGCCTTGACCTCCCCATGAGCAGCTATTTCAGCCTGCCCGACATTGGTCAGCCGGTAAAGCTGCTTACGCATTTCGTTGTGCGCGAGGACGCCCAGCTTCTTTATGGCTTTCTTACCCATTCCGAGCGCCATGCCTTCCGCGAGCTCATAAAGGTCTCTGGGGTGGGTCCACGAATTGCCCTGGCTGTGCTCTCAGGGCTCAACGTCGATCAATTGGTGACTGCCATTCGCATGCAAGACGTCTCGGGTCTGGTTCGGGTGCCAGGCATTGGAAAAAAACCGCCGAGCGCATGCTTTTGGAACTCAAGGGGCGTCTTGCCGACACGCTGCCTGGGGCGAGCCTGTCGGGCCCTTCAGACGAGTCGTCCGTGCTAGGCCTCGAGCTGGGGCATGCCTTGCAGTCTCTGGGTTACAGCGACAAGGAAATTCAACAGGCCATTCGACAGCTCGGTCCCCTTGAAGACCTTTCAGAGGGCATACGCCAGGCCTTAAAGCTATTAGCCCGCTAGCCCCTCGGGTACACTGTTTAGCATGATTGAGCACGACGCCATTGTTGCGCCAAAAGGTCGGTCTGACCAGCCTGTGAATGCCCCTTCCACTGTGCCCATTTCCGCTGGTTCAGATGAACGGCTGGTTAATGCTCAGGCCACAGGCCCCGTTGAAGAGACCCTCGAGAGGGCGCTTCGGCCGAAGACCCTTGTTGACTACATTGGGCAGCCCAAGGTCAAAGGTCAGCTCGAGATCTTTATACAGGCCGCACGGCAAAGGGGCGACGCCCTGGACCACGTCCTTTTGTTTGGGCCGCCTGGCCTGGGAAAGACAACCCTTGCCCATATTCTTGCCCATGAGATGGGCGTGCAGCTTCGCCAGACCTCGGGGCCCGTCATTGAAAGAGCCGGTGACCTAGCTGCCATGCTCACCAACCTTGAGGCCAACGACATTCTTTTCATCGATGAGATCCATCGGCTAAGCCCCGTGGTTGAAGAGATTCTTTACCCTGCGCTTGAAGACTTCAAGCTCGACATCATGATTGGGGAGGGGCCCGCGGCCCGCTCCATTAAGCTTGACCTGCCGCCCTTCACCCTGGTTGGTGCAACCACCCGGGCGGGCATGCTCACGGGCCCCTTGCGTGACCGCTTTGGAATTGTTGGCAGGCTTGAGTTTTACTCAGAGGCCGACATGGCCGTTATTGTTCATCGCTCCGCAGGCCTCTTGCAGGCTCCCATTACCGAAGATGGCACCCGCGAAATTGCCCGGCGCTCTCGTGGAACACCCCGTATTGCCAATCGACTCTTACGGCGGGTTCGTGACTACGCCCAGGTGCGGGCCAATGGCGAAATCGATGCCTCAGTGGCCCAGGCCGCGCTCAGCCTTCTGGAGGTTGACAACCAAGGCTTTGACCTGATGGACCAGCGACTGCTGCAGGCCATCATCGATAAATTTCAGGGCGGGCCTGTTGGCATTGAGAACCTTGCGGCAGCCATTGGCGAAGACAGAGAGACCATTGAAGATGTCATTGAGCCCTACCTAATTCAGCAAGGCTTTTTGCAACGAACGCCACGCGGCCGACAGGCCACTGCGGCGGCCTGGGCTCATTTTGGGCAGGTTGCGCCCATGACCTCCGGCCCATCGCTTTTTAACAACACCTAAAACCATCACTCCTTTAAGCCCCAGCCCATGATTCCCGAACTCGCATCCAACTCTGACTTCAACGTTCTTGCTCTCATGCTTCAGGCCACCATTCCGGTTCAGGCTGTGGTCGTTCTTCTAATACTGGTCTCGGTGACGTCCTGGGCCATCATGCTTAAAAAAGTGCAGGTTCTTGGCCGCACGGTGCGTCAGGCTGAAGCCTTCGAACGCCAGTTCTGGTCGGGCGGCGACCTGATGGCCCTTTTCAAAACGGTGGAGCTTGGCCAGGTGCCTGGCAGCGCTGCTCGCATCTTTGAGGCGGGAATGCGCGAGTTTTTGAAACATCGCCAGGCCGGCAAGGCCTCGGCCACGGAAATGGTTGAAAGTGCCCAGAGGGCCATGCGGGCAAGCGCCCAACGCGAAATCAATGCCCTAGAGGAAAGCCTTCCCTTCTTGGCCTCGGTGGGGTCAGTCTCGCCCTACATTGGTCTGTTTGGAACCGTCTGGGGCATCATGCATGCCTTTACGGGGCTTGCCAACATTCAACAGGCCACGCTTGCAAGTGTGGCCCCTGGCATTGCAGAGGCCCTTGTGGCAACCGCCATTGGCCTTTTTGCTGCCATACCCGCGGTCATTGCCTACAACCGCTTTGCCACCAGCGTCGACAGGCTTGCCTTGCGGTTCGAAAACTTTACCGACGAGTTCGCCAATATTCTTCAAAGGCAGGCCCATTAATGGCTGGCTCCTCCTCAGGCCGAGGCTTTGGGCTGCGTCGAGGTCGCCGCGCCCTGAGCGAAATTAACGTCGTGCCGTATATCGACGTCACCCTGGTACTGCTCATTATCTTTATGGTGACAGCGCCCATGATTGTCACGGGCACCATCGATCTCCCCAGGGTTGGTCAGTCATCGAAGAACCCCGTCGCCGCCATTGAGGTCACCGTTCGGCGAGACGGCAGTCATGGGGTGCGATTAAGACAAAAGGGCGCCGAGGAGACCCGTGTAAGCCGCTCCGAGCTTGCAGAGGCTGTGCGTGCGCTTGCCCCTGCCGCCGACAGCCCCGTTATTATTCTTGCAGAGCGTGAGGTCCCGTACGATGCTGTCGTCCAGGCCCTCAACAGCCTTCAAGCTGCGGGCCTTGGTCGGGTGGGTCTCGCAGTTCGGCAAGACTAGGAGTCCAGATGCCCAGCGACCCCCTTCTCAACCAAGGGCCGCAGCCATTTCCTGAAGGCGCTGAGCGCCCGGCCAGTGACCCGCCGCATCGGTCACCTCAAGGCACACGAGCAAGCGGCCTTGAGTCCTCGGTGGCCACGCTTGGCTCGCTTGCCGTTCATGCCGCCCTTGGTCTGGCCATGCTTCTTGCCATCGATGTTAAGGAAGAGGAGCCCCCGGTGGTTCAGGCCGAGCTCTGGTCCTCCCTTCCTGCAGAGATTGCCGCGAATGCTCCGCTAGCGCCTGCGCCAACGCCAAGCCCACCACCGAAAGAACCCGCCCCTGCGCAGCCCAATGCTGAGGAGGCCGAGATTGCGCTTGCGAAGAAGAAGGCCGAGGAAGAAGAGACACGCCGCAAGGCCGAAGAGCAGGCCGAGAAGGACCGCGCGCGCAAGGCAAGGCAGGCCGATGAACAGAAACGCCTTGCAGACGAAAAGGCAGAGAAAGACAGACAAGACAAACTAAAGCAAGCGCGGATTACCAAAGAGAAAGAGGAGGCCGAGCGCCGGAAAAAACTTGCCGAAGAAAAGGTCGCCCGTGAGCGTGCCGCGCTTGAGCAACGCCGCAAAGAGGCCACAGAGCGCATTCGTCAGGAACAGCTTGCCCAGGTGATGCAGAGCCTTGGCCAAGATCCCAAAGCGAAGGCTGCCGATAAGGGCGACGATCTGCGCACCAAGGCGGGCGTGGCCGGTGGCGCAGAAATGGGAGATCGAACCGGTGTGCTTGCAGACTATGCCGCATCCATTCGAGCGCGCATTCGCAATCGCATTAGCTTTGACCCGGCGCGGGCACCCGATAACCCCGAGGTTGTTTTTGTTGTGGAGCAGCAGGCCACAGGGCGCGTTCTAAAAGTGACAAAAAATAAGTCAAGTGGTAACGCAGGCTGGGATGCGGCCGTTGAGCGGGCCATTTGGGGCAGCAGCCCCTTGCCTAAAACCGCCGATGGCCAGGTTGAAAACCCTTTAACCCTTGCCTTTCGTCCCCTTGATCGTCCACCACCTGCTCGCTAGGCAGAGGCAGGTCTTATAATGCCTAGGGTGAACTACTCATCTTTTTCCCCGCCAGCAAGGCTGGGGCTTGCCCTGGCGAAGCTTACGCGGTTATTGCTTGCCATTAACCCGATCAGTCGGCGTCAAGCTCAAGCCGTGTTTATAGGAATGGGCCTTAGCCTAGGCCTTCTCGGTGCCCATCTGCCCGCGCAGGCCCAGGGCATGCGCATTGACATCACGGGCGTGGGCGATCGTCAAATTCCAGTTGCTCTTGCCCCCTTACTTACCGTCGACCCCCAGAACCGGGCCTTGGCCGATACCGTGCTTGAGGTCGTGCAGGCTGACCTTCGCCGCACCGGCAGCTTCAGTCTTCTGCCAGTGGGCCCGCAGAACCCAGCCCTGTCTGAAAATACGCCTGTAAATGCCACATTGTTTGGGCAGTGGCGAGCCCAAGGCGCCAATGCCTTGGTGGTGGGCAGCGCCGCGCTTACGCCTGATGGTCAGCTTGAGGTGCGGTTTCGTGTGCTCGACACCCTTAAGTCAGAAGACCTGGGCGGGTTGGTGCTGACAAGCCAGGCCTCCCACCTCGATGCCCGTAAGTCCGCCCACCGTATGGCCGACTACATTCTTGAGAGGCTCTCGGGCGAACCCGGGTTTTTCTCCTCGCGTCTTGCCTATGTGCGGCGCGAGGGTAGCAATCACATTCTTGTTATTGCAGACTCCGATGGCGAGAATGCCCAGCCTGCACTGCGCTCCACCCAGCCCATTATTTCGCTTACCTGGTCACCGAATGGCGACAGGCTTGCCTACGTGTCCTTTGAAACCGGTAAGCCAGTGGTCTATGTGCATGAGCTTGCAACCGGAAAGCGTTCGGTCGTTGCCAACTACAAGGGAAGCAACAGCGCACCCGCCTGGTCGCCCGACGGCAGGCAGCTTGCTATGGTGCTTACACGCGACGGCATTTCCCAAATCTACATTGCCAACGCCGATGGCAGTGGGCTTCGACGCCTCTTGCGCTCCTCGGCCATTAACACCGAGCCAAGTTTTTCCGCCGACGGTCAGCATGTGTACTTCACATCCGACCAGACGGGCAGCCCACAAATCTACCGTGTTCGCATTGATGGCTCGGGACGGCTCGAGAGGCTTACCTTCACCGGCGGCTTTAATGCAAGGCCTGTTGTTAGCCCAGACGGCAAAACCATGGCCTTTGTTGCCCGTCGCGACAAGAAGTTTTTGATTGCTGTGATGAACCTCGAGACCCAGGAAGAGCGCATTGTCAGCAGTGGTCCCAGAGACGACTCACCCAGCTTTGCGCCCAACAGCCGCTGGGTTATTTTTTCCAGCCGGGTCAACGACCGCGATCTTCTGTCGGCCGCCTCCGTTGATGGGCGAGTGCGCTCGCGCATAAGCCTGGATGCAGCAGGCATCCGTAATCCGGCCTGGGGCCGCATACCTTCCTCCAAATAGTGAAGCCATGACTCTGTCAATGACATCTTTTATGCGTCTTCCCCAGGCGGCCCTTATTGCAATTCTTCTTGGACTGTCGGCCTGTTCAACCGTGAGTCTTGACGATGCGCCTGCTCCCATCGAAGGCAGTGCTATTAACCCGGTGGAGTCGGTTGACCGGGCCGGCGCAGCGCAGGTCCAAGGGCTCGGCCCTGGCATGGGCGCCGAGCAAGGCATTCGGGGCGGTGGTGTTGAAGAGCAGTCTCTCAACGCATCCTCCGGTGCCTCGCAAGTGGGCGACGATGGCGTGCCCTATGCCGCCATTTATTTCGGCTTTGACAGTATCGAAATTGCCCGTGACTACGACGAGATGCTTCAGAAGGTTGCAAACTACATGAGGCTCTACGACCATCAGTCCTTGGCCATTGAAGGCAATACCGACGACCGAGGCACATCGGAATACAACCTTGCCCTTGGCCAACGCAGGGCCGAGTCTGTCTCGCGTGCCCTGCAGATCTTGGGAGTGCCAAGTCAGCGCATGGAGGCCGTAAGTAACGGCAAAGAAAAACCACGAAACACAATGGGCGATGAAGCCGCTCGTGCCGAGAACCGGCGAGCCGATCTCTTCTTTGTTAGTAAATTGCCATGATCAAAGCCTGGGCCCCTTTTATTGCCCTTAGCCTGCTTAGTGCGTCACCTGCCTGGGCCCAGTTTTTCTCCGACGATGAGGCCCGCCGAGCCATTATTGAACTGCGCGCCCGTATTGCTTCGGTTGAGAAACAATCGGAGTCCTTAATTTCGGAAAACACAATGCTTAAGTCGCGTGTCGAGGGCATGGCCAAATCACAGCTCGACATGGTCTCTGAAGTGGGTCAACTGAAGTCTGAGCTTCAGAGTGTTCTTGGTAGCCTCGAAACCCTAACGCGCTCAGTAACAGTGGACCAAGGCACGCTTGTCTCAGGCATCGAACAACAAATTCAATCCCTCTCCGAGCGTCTTGCTCGTTTTGAGCCGCAGTCGTTTGTCATCGATAACCAGACCGTGCTGGTTGATGCCAAAGAAAAATCCGCCTTCGAGGCGGCTCAAGGTCTTCTTGGCTCTGGGGCAACCGAGGTCGCTGCCGCTGCCTTCGATGAGTTTAGCCGTCGATTTCCCGACTCAGCATTGCGTCCCTGGGCGCTTAACTTTGAAGGCGCAGCCCATTACCTTCGTAAAAATTACAAGTCCTCCATTTCTGTCTTGTCCGAGCTCTACAAAAGGTACCCCAGATCACCCTCGCGTTCCGGAAAGCCTTCTCACTCTGGCTGCAAGCCAGGCGGAGTCCGGCCAGACGCGAGCCGCCCGCAGTTCTCTCGACCTCTTACTCAAACAATTTCCAAATTCAAGCCAGGCAGCTACTGCCAAGAAGCGGCTGGCGGCCCTGGGGCCAGCAAAAAACTAAAGCAGGCTTTTCCATATGGTTGAACTTGAGCAGGTCAAGCTCTTGCAGGCCTGGGTTGTCTTTGGCGGGCTTGTAATTGGCCTCGTCTTTGGCATGGCCAGTCAGGCCAGTCGCTACTGCACCCTTGGGGCCATCTCCGATCTTCAGCTTATGGGCAATGGGCAGCGCATGCGGCTGTGGCTCTTGTCTGTGGTGGTGGCTGTTTTTCTGGTGCAGCTCTTCGTTCAGTTCAACCTTATTAATGATGAGGACAGCTTCTACACCAGCTCCCGCCTCTTATGGCTCTCCAATGTTTCGGGCGGGCTCGTGTTTGGGGTGGGTATGGCGCTTGCCTCGGGCTGCGGAAGCCGCAACCTTGTTCGAATTGGCGAGGGCAGTCTAAAGGCCCTGGTTGTTTTTCTGGTCATGGGTATCGCCGCCTTCGCAACGCTGCGTGGCCTGATGGCGGTCTGGCGAAGCCAGACGGTCGATCGCATTTACATCGACCTCCCAAGTCGCCAAGACCTGCCCAGCCTTCTTGAAGCTTTAACTGGCCTGAATTCCGAAACAGGCCGCGGCCTTGTTCTGGTTGTATTTTTAGGTCTTGTTTTTTGGGCCCTTCTGAAGGGCCTGCCCGGTCGCAGATTAACTGCAGGCCAATGGCTGGCCGGCGCTGTTGTTGGTCTGTGCGTGGCTGCAGGATGGCTTGTAACCGGCTGGCTTGGCTTTGTTATCGAGCATCCCGAAACGCTTGAAGCAGGCCTACCTTGCAACCAACACGCGCGGCCCGGAAAGCCTCACCTTCGTAGCGCCACTTTCCTACAGTATTGAGCTCTTTATTTACTACAGTGATACCTCTCAGTTCTTAAGCTTCGCAGTGGCCACTGTCATTGGCACCGTGGCCGGCGCAGCCGCGGCAGCCCTGCGCTCCGGTGGCTTCAGCTGGCAAGGATTTGCCTCAACCCAAGACCTTGCGCTGCATCTGCTTGGGGCGACCCTCATGGGCGTTGGAGGGGTGGTGGCCATGGGCTGCACCATTGGCCATGGGCTTAGTGGCTTGTCGATGTTGGCCCTAGGCTCGGTTGTCGCTATTGTTAGTATTGGGGTCGGAGGTCTTCTTGGCCTGCAGCTCCTACAGAAGCTAAGCCTTAACTAAATTCCGTTAACCCAGTTAACCCATTTTTCTAGAATCGATGAATAAAGAAGCCTTGAAAACACGCAAAGGCATTCTGCTTGCCGGTGGCGCAGGCACACGGCTGCATCCCGCAACGCTTGCTATGAGTAAGCAGCTTCTGCCCGTCTACGACAAGCCTATGGTCTACTACCCCTTGGCCACACTTATGCTGGCTGGAATTCAAGATATTTTGCTTATTAGCACCCCTGCCGACACACCCCGGTTCGAGCAGCTTTTAGGCAATGGCAGTCAGTGGGGCATGAACATTCAGTATGCGGTTCAGCCCAGCCCAGACGGTCTTGCCCAGGCCTTTTTAATTGGTGAGTCTTTTGTTGGCTCACAGCCCAGCGCACTGGTTCTGGGAGACAACATTTTTTATGGCCATGAACTTAATTTGTTGCTTGCCAATGCCACGGCGCGCGGCCAGGGTGCAAGTATTTTTGCCTACCATGTGCATGACCCTGAACGTTACGGAGTGGCCGAGTTCGACCCCCAGGGCAAGGTGCTCTCCATCGAAGAAAAACCCCTGAAGCCCAAAAGTAACTTTGCCATCACGGGGCTTTATTTCTACGACAACCGGGTTGTCGATTTTGCAAAGTCCCTAAAGCCCTCGGCCCGCGGCGAGCTGGAAATTACCGACCTTAACCGTTGCTACCTTCAGGCCAACGCCCTGCATGTGGAGCTTATGGGACGCGGGTTTGCCTGGCTCGACACCGGAACCCATGACAGCCTTATTGAAGCCAGTCAGTTCATTGCCACCATTGAAAAGCGTCAGGGGCTTAAGGTGGCCTGCCCGGAAGAAATTGCCTACCGGCAGCACTGGATTGATGCCGAGCAGCTTGGTCGACTTGCCCAGCCCTTGCTTAAAAATGGCTACGGCCAATACCTGCAACGGCTTCTTCAGGAGGGTTCCTAGGCCTCATGAACATTTCACCAACCGCCATACCAGACGTTTTGCTTATTGAGCCCAAGGTCTACGGCGATGACCGCGGCTTCTTCTTTGAAAGCTACAACGCACGAGAACTCGGTAACGCCCTTGGTGGCAGGCAAGAATTCGTGCAGGACAATCATTCTAAAAGCCGGCAGGGCGTCTTACGAGGGCTCCATTACCAGCTCGCACCTCAGGCCCAGGGCAAGCTGATACGGGTGGTGGCGGGTGAAATTTTTGATGTCGCTGTGGATATTCGTAAAGGCTCTGCAACGTTTGGTCGCTGGGTGGGCCAGAGGCTTTCCAGCAATAATCATCATCAGCTGTGGGTTCCGCCTGGGTTTGCCCATGGGTTTCTTACCCTGTCCGAATTTGCAGAGGTGTTCTACAAGACCACCGACTTTTATGCGCCCAGCCTCGAGCGCGCCATCTGCTGGAACGACGCCACCATTGGCATTGACTGGCCTCTCACAGAGGCCGAAAGAACAAGCGTCTTGGTCTCTGCGAAAGACGCCCAGGCAGTTGCCTTCAAAGACGCGGAGTATTTTTGAAACCCATGCACCCACTTCAAAAGAAAGGTTCACCTCATGCTTAAGCCCCAGGCAAAGTTTCAATGGCAAGACCCCTTTCTTGTCTCAGCCCAGCTCACCGATGACGAACGGATGATTCGTGATGCGGCGCGCAGCTTCTGCCAAGACAAGCTGCAGCCAAGGGTTCTCGAGGCCTTTCGTCACGAGAAAGTTGACACGGCCATCTTCAAAGAGATGGGTGAGCTTGGGCTCTTGGGCCCGACCATTTCAACAGCCTATGGGGGGGCAGGCGTAGGCGACGTGGCCTATGGCCTGATTGCCTGCGAGCTCGAGCGTGTTGACAGCGGCTACCGCAGCATGTTTAGCGTGCAAAGCTCGCTGGTCATGCTTCCCATTGAGGCCTTTGGCACAGAAGACCAGAAGCAAAGGTTCTTGCCCAAGCTTGCACGTGGTGAGTGGATAGGCTGCTTTGGACTTACAGAGCCTAACCATGGGTCGGACCCTGCAGGCATGGACAGCCGGGCAAGGGCCGAAGGCAAGGGCTACAGACTAACAGGCTCAAAAATTTGGATCTCCAACAGCCCCATTGCCGATGTTTTTATCGTCTGGGCAAAGGACGATGCCGGCGACATTCGAGGCTTTATTCTTGAAAAGGGTATGAAAGGATTAAGCGCACCTGCCATTCACGGAAAGATTGGGCTGCGTGCATCAATCACCGGTGAAATTGTGATGCAGGATGTCTTCGTTCCTGAAGAAAATGCTCTGCCCCATGTTCAAGGGCTTAAAGGGCCATTTACCTGCCTAAATTCTGCTCGCTTCGGTATTGCCTGGGGTGTTTTAGGTGCTGCCGAATCGTGCTGGCACACGGCCCGCCAGTATGTGCTTGACCGGCATCAGTTTGGACGGCCCCTGGCTGCCAACCAGCTTATTCAGAAAAAGCTTGCCGACATGCAAACAGAAATTGCCCTGGGCTACCAGGCAGTGCTTCGTCTTGGTCGCATGAAGGAAGAAGGGATAGCCTCGGTTGAGGCAACATCCATTGTGAAGCGGAACAACTGTGGCAAGGCACTCGACATTGCCCGCCTTGCTCGCGACATGTTGGGTGGCAATGGCATTTCTGATGAGTATGGCGTGATGCGTCATATGGTCAACCTTGAAGTCGTGAATACCTATGAAGGGACCCATGACATTCATGCCCTCATCCTTGGTCGTGCCCAGACTGGACTGCAGGCCTTCTTCTAGATCGTGATTCATCAGGGACAAGCCCCCATGCTTCGGGGCATTCAAGTGCTCGACCTTTCTCGGGTGCTGGCTGGGCCCTGGGCAACCCAGATGCTTGCCGACCTTGGTGCAACCGTTATGAAGGTTGAGCGAGCAGGTTCGGGCGACGACACGCGCCAATGGGGGCCACCCTACACGGCCCAAGGCTTGGCAAGTTACTTCACCTGTGCAAACCGGGGTAAACATTCCGTCAGTGTGGACTTCAAAAACCCCGAGCAGCTTCAGGCGGTTCACGAGCTCGCCTTAAAGGCCGACGTTATTGTTGAGAACTTCAAGGTGGATCAGCTAAAGGCCTTTGGGCTTGATGCCGCTGCGCTGCGTGCGAAGAAGCCCGAGCTTATTTACTGTTCCATTACGGGCTATGGGCAGAACGGGCCGCGCGCCAACGAGGCAGGCTACGATTTCGCCCTGCAGGGCCTCACAGGGCTTATGAGCATCACCGGGCCCGCCGAGGGCCCGCCCTTCAAGGTGGGTGTGGCCGTTATTGATATTGTCACCGGCATCTATGCCTGCAATGCTATTACGGCCTGCCTCTTTCATAAAGCACAGACTGGCGAAGGGGCAACCATTGACTGCGCCCTTTTCGATACGGGTATCGCACTGCTTGCCAATCAGGGGGCTGCTCACCTTGTCGCAGGTGCAGAACCCAAGGCCATGGGAAATACCCATCCAAGTATCGTGCCCTATCAGGCCTACCATGCAAAAGACGGCTACCTTGTTCTTGCGGTGGGTAACGACCGACAATTTGCAAGCCTTGCTAAGGCCTTGAATGAAGACAGTTGGGCTACCGATCCGCGGTTTGCAACAAACCCGCAAAGGGTTGAAAACCGGGAGCTGCTCAACGGCCTGCTTGAGCCTCTGTTAATGAAGGCAAATCGCAGCCACTGGCTGGAACGCTTTGAGGCTGTGGGGGTTCCTTGTACACCGGTGCAAAGCGTCTCCGAGGTTTTCACAGAGCCACAGCTGCACGAAAGGCAGTTGCTTGTGTCCCATGCAGACAGCCCGTTAAAGCCCGTGGAAGACCTAAGGCCCAGAGATACCACCAGCCTACTTCAGACGGTTGGGCAGCCTATGGTGATTAATGGCCTGCGGCCCTCGCATCCCCTTCCCCCGCCCGATCTTGGGCCAACCATCACGCGCCTAAAGCCCTAGTCATCAAGGCCGAAAGCTAACCAAGCGCAGAACACTTTTCCCACCCATTACAGGAGACTTCCATGAGCATAGTCGCAGAGCGCCTTAAAGAACTTGGCATTGAGCTGCCAACACCTGTTCAGCCCTTGGCCAATTACGTGCCCTATCGCTGGTCAGGCTCTCTTCTTTTTATTTCAGGCCAGGTTCCTTTGCAAAACGGGGCGCTGCCCTACCTGGGTAAGGTGGGCGTTGACCTTAGTATTGAGCAGGGCCAGGCCGCGGCGCGACTTTGCGCCATTAATATTCTGGCGCAAGTAAATGCGGCCCTTAACGGCAACCTTGACCATGTGAATGCCTGCCTCAAACTCGGTGGCTTCGTAAACTGCGCACCCGACTTTAGTGATCAGCCAACAGTGATTAACGGGGCATCCGATCTTATGGTGGATGTCTTCGGCGACAAAGGGCGGCATGCGCGTGCGGCAGTTGGAAGTAACGCGCTACCCCGCAATGTTGCAGTTGAAGTCGATGCCATTTTTGACTGCCGGCCCCTGAAATAAGCGCCTAATAGAACGAGCTTCTTAAGAAAGATCCAAGGCTGGCGCAGACAGCGGGTTGTAGCCAGAAATGAAATGAATGGGCTCTGCAAGGTCTGGCTTGAAAACATGGCGCGATGTCTTTCCGATATTCGCACCATAAATGTGAATGCTAATCGAGGGCTGATTAGGCAGGGCATTGGCGACCGTATGAATGTCACCCACCGAGGGCGATACGCAGTCGATATCGCCGGGAAAACACGTTTCTTCCGAGCCCACAGGCTTAACGAGCCCCATGGCATCACGCTGATACCGTTGGCATTTTTCAGCCCCCTCAAGAACGCCCACAAGGCCCCAGACGGTATGATCGTGAATGGGCGTTGATTGCCCGGGACCCCAGACAAAACTCACTATCGAAAACCGGTCGTTCGGGTCGGCATACAGAAGGTACTGCTGATAAAACTCGGGGTGTGGCTCTTTGTAGGCAGAATCTAACCACGACGAATCTTCGATGAGCTTAGACAAAATGGGGCGTGCGCCTTTAATAACTTCTGGCTCTGAACAACAACGTGCTGTCAACTCAGTAAGGTCTCTTACCGCGTCTTTCAATGGTTCCCAGCCCACTCTTCTTTTCCCCTTTCTTTCTTTTTTTACCGTAAACAATTATGCAACCTGAATACATCTTGACCCTAACCTGCCCTGACCGCAAGGGCGTGGTCCACACCATTTCCGGAATTTTATTGCGGCACGAGGCCAACATTATTGATTCCTCTCAGTTCGGCGATGAGAATACGGGTCTCTTCTTTCTTCGAATTCACTTCTCGCTTGAAGCTTCTCAAGACCTGCCCAAGCTAAAGACGTCACTGAAGGAACTCGAAGGTTCAATGGGCTTGCAGTGGGCAATCGCTGCATGCGAGACAAAGATGCGCGTACTCATTGCTGTATCCCGTCTGGGCCATTGTTTGAATGATCTTTTATTCCGGTGGGAAAATAACCTGTTACCCATAGAGGTCTGCGCAGTCTTCTCAAACCATGAGCAGCTTAAGCCTATGACCTCTCAAAGATCCGTCCCCTTTTTCCATCATCCGGTCTCTGAAGACAACCGTAACTCCCAAGAGAAGTTGTTATTGAAACTTATCGACGAGCTTGACATAGAGCTTATCGTCTTGGCGCGGTACATGCAGATCTTGAGCCCTGCGGTCTGCGATGCACTTTCGGGGCGCATTATTAATATTCACCACTCGTTTCTTCCGAGCTTTAAAGGAGCGCAACCCTACAAGCAGGCTCATGAACGAGGTGTGAAGTTAATTGGTGCGACAGCACACTATGTCACCAATCAGCTTGATGAGGGGCCGATTATTGAACAGGACGTTGAGCGCGTATCGCATGCGTTGAGCCCAAGCGAGTTGTCTCAGATGGGTGCGGACATTGAATCAAGAGTTCTTGCGCGTGCCGTGAAGTGGCATGCTGAAAACCGAATTCTTCTCAATGGCTCAAAAACGGTGGTCTTCCCCTAAGAAGCTGCCCGCTCCTATGCGGCCGCGACCGTCTCCTCTGAATAGAAGGCGCGAGGCTGATGACTTCCCTTAATCTGGGTGCGGTGCATAATGCGACGCGCGCAAGCATCAAAGCTGTCTCGACGATGCATCGTGGTTCGGTTGTCCCACAAGACAAGATCGCCAAGTCTCCATTGATGGCAATAGACATTGTGTTGCTCCACCGGGTAAGTCCACAGGGCGTCAAGAAGTGCCTCGCTGTCTTGCAGTGGCTGGCCCAAAACGTAGGCGTTACGGCGGCGACCTAAATACAGGTATGGTCTTCCAGTAACCGGGTGTGCACAGACAACGGGGTGTGGCGTGCCCACCGAATGAACGGGGTCATTGGACTCTTTTAGGCCCTGTCGAAGATAGCCCCCTGAGTTATAGGTGCCATCGTGTTTGATATGAAGCTGGCGCACTTGACGAAGTAATGCCTCGGGCATGTCTTGCAAGGCGCCCTCCATGGAACAAAACCAGGTGTCTCCGCCCTGGCTAGGAATTTCGATGGAATAGAGCATGGAGGCATCGGGCGGCTCTTTAAGGTAGGACATGTCTGTGTGCCATGTGGCCTCGCCCGCCCCAAGGCTACCAATGGGCTTTCCATCGTCACCTAGAACATTTGAAACAACGTAGATGTCGGGAAAGTCTTGCACAAAGGTCTTGCCATCTTCATTCACGGGTGGTGGATCAAGCTTGCCAAAATGCTTGCTAAATTGAACCAGGTCTCCGGGCCCCAAAGACTGATCTCTAAAAAGCAGCACCGAATGCGCTGCCCAGGCCTTTTGTATTTCCATGACCTGAGCCTTGCTTGGGCTGGCCAGGTCAACCCCAGCAATCTCTGCACCAAACCGCGAATGAATGGGTTTCACGTGAATGGTTTTAAACTCGACCATAGTCTGTCTCCTTTATTTTTAACGTTCTATGCTGACGCGAATCTGACCCTCTTGTAAAGCGTCCAATGCGTCCATATTAAATGCTGGCCTCCAGCCTGCAGGCGCGCACAAATGACCATCTGCAAAAGCCAAGGGTTCTATTAAAGGGCTTGTTCGCTGTTTTAAATAGCCGTTCATTTCCCCAGCATTGTCAATGCAAAGGTCTGCAACACAGGCTTCCATCCAACAATTCAGATCGCTGGCCACACCATTACCCAGCACTGGCGTCATACCAAGCTGCTTAATAAGAGCAATCGCCCGCATTAGGGCCTCAAGTCCGTCAAACTTCATAAGCTTCACCTTGATGAAGCTCGCCAACTGTAAATCTCCCGCGCGCCGAATATCGGCCTCGCCATAAATGGACTCATCCAGCATAAGCCGAATGCCACAATCGTTTGCGTGAGGCACGACACGCGTATGGGCAGCCCAGTCTTTGGCCGAGCATGGCTGCTCAAAGAGTTCAATCAAAGAGACGCTGGCCGGTTGCAGTTCTTTAAGAAAGGAAATTGCCTGGTCTGAGGAGAAGCCTTGGTTTGCATCCACCCGCAGACGCAATTCAGATTGCAGACCAGCAGCCTCGGGCATTGCCTCGCAAAGGGCAGCAACATCGTTCACAAACTGAGCGTCCCGAGAGGGCTCAAAGCCCACCTTTAACTTCAAGGTTCGATAGCCCTGTTCAAGCAGGCTGCGCACGTTCTGCTGTAACTGATTCTTGTTGTCGCCCTGAAGTAAGCCAAGAACTGGGACCCGAAGTGCGCGGTCAGACCTTAGAACCGGTAGGCTAGCCGCCATGTCAAGGGCTGAACGCAAGGCACTTGTTAAAAAAGGGCGTGAATCGGCGAGCTTGGTAAGCGACTGATCGAACTGCTCGAGGCTCTGTTGTCTTGTAATCCACTGCTCTAAGAACGACCAACTTTCCTCAAAGACCTCATCGGTGTAGCCCGTTAGAAATGTTGCCTCTCCAAGGCCTCCTTGCCCTTCCAGCGAGTCGATTTGAATAAAAACCGTCTCAAAAGAAGAGACCGGCCCAAAGGAAAGTCGATAAGGACTCGTTAGGGGAAGACGAAGCTTCCAGGCCCGAATTTCAAATGGTGTGTTCATGGGCTTTCATCCTCATTCAAAGCGCACAAGTGGCGCGTTCATAGGTTTTCATCGTCATTTGAAGCGCACTGAGGAGAAATAACGGGACATCGCCTTAGCTTAACTTGGCTTGCCTTAGCTTAGGGCGAGCAGCTGGCGTATGAACAAGACCGATGCACCGGCCATTGCGGCAATAACGACGGCCTGACGGAAGCCCTCAACGGCCATGGCTTGAAAAACACGAAAGCCCAGGTAGACAGAAAAACCAAGAAGGGGTAGCGCAATAAGAAGGGACGTGAGGGCCTCAGCACTGACACGACCCGACCCAAGAAGAAGTGCCGTCATAACAGACTGAATGAATATGCCAAAGGGCTGGGACAGGCCGCGCTGAGTGTGCTTGTCGAGCCGAAGCAGACCGAACCAAAGCGAAGGAATAAGTGGGCCAAGCCCAGAGACTCCCCCAACAATTCCACCTGCAAGCCCCACAGAAAAGGACGCAGGCTTTGAATGCGCAAAGGCAGGCAGGTCCGGTCGATTTGCAGACTGCATCCACCAGGCAAAGCCGCAATAGACAAGAATGAGGCCCGCGACCGACATCTTAATAATAGGGCCCGGAAGGTAATCCAGCAGCACGAAGCCAAATGGAATGCCGCCAAGCCCCCCAATTACATAGGGAAAGGATTGCCGCCAGTTAATCTCTCGCCAGAGCCTAGGCAGGAGAAAGAGATTGAGCGTCAGGGCCCCCGCAACAACGAGGAAGACAACCTCCGAGGGGCTGTAGGCGTGATGAAGAAACAGCGACGCAATCACGCCATAGGCAAAGCCTAAAACCCCAAAGATCAGACCACCCAAAAAGGCTGACAGGCCAAGGAAAACAAGCTGCGAATCACCGAGATCTGGCACAGGCAAGACTTTGAAATGTATTTGTTTGATGAATAAAAGTCATTGGCAATATCAATAAAAACTAGCGTAAACCCCAGGCATTGACTTGGCGCAAACTGGCGTACAGTCTAACGAGAGTAGCAAGTCGCCATTCTTTTTTCTTATGTGCTTTTATTGTCACTGTTAATGATGATCGGCAGTTGAAGAGAATGGAAGAGTAAAACGAACCCGTTGCCAAGGAGACAACAAATTATGAGACGCATTAAGTCCAGCCTTACCCGAGTCCTAGGTCTGTCTGTTATGGCTGCCAGCCTTGTTGCAGCGCCGGCCATTGCACAAACTCTGGCCAAGCCCGGCAAGTTCCCCGAGCGCCCTGTAACCGTCTACGTACCCTATGGTCCAGGTGGTGGTTCTGACCAGTTGTCACGGGCCTGGGCAGAGGCCATGCGCCCTGTTCTTGGAATTGGTATGCAGGTGGTTAACCGTCCAGGCGGTGGCGGCATGGCAGCTGTTCCAGACTTTATGTCGGCC
The DNA here is from genome assembly GCA_018402635.1 of Burkholderiaceae bacterium. GTDB lineage: Bacteria > Pseudomonadota > Gammaproteobacteria > Burkholderiales > Burkholderiaceae_A > Hahnella. Next base: position 21,867 of record JAGYIP010000010.1, on the reverse strand, counting down.
CCGAAAGACGGTTACACCATCCTTCAGTCAATTGATGACGCCATTACAAACTACGCCTCTGGAAAACTAAAAGAGCATCCGGCAAAAGACTGGACACCTCTGTGCATGACCCAGATTACCTTCAGTCAACTTTATGTCCGCACCGATGACGATCGCTTCCCCACCTTCGATGCACTGGTGAAATACGCACGCGACAACCCCGAGAAGCTTTCGATTGCGAACGTTGGCAATCTTGGGTCAATGGAGCGTGTCACAATGAACATGCTCGAGACAGCGCTTAACTTTAAATCGCGTCAAATTGCTTTTGACAAACCCTCTGAGCGTTATGCTGCTCTGGTAGGGGGGCAGGTGGATGTTCTGTTTGAGCAACCCGGAGACGTCAGCAACTTCATTGAAGCAAAGCAGTTTAAGCCCATCTTTACCTTTCTTAAGGAACGGCCAAAGGTCTTTGCAGATGCCCCAGCACTAAACGACATTAAAGAGGCGAACTTCGAGCCACTGCTTAGGTTCCGCGGCTTTTGGGTTCACAAAGATGTTCCTCAAGACCGCGTCTCTTATCTTTCAGCAGCCTGTAAGCAAGCCTTCAATTCTCCGTCCTACACCGAGTTCAATACCAAAAACTACATGCACCTCATTGATTCGTTTCGTGACACTGAAGGCTCAAAAAAGCTTATCAACAATTCTATTGATGCCTACACAAAGGTCTACAAAGAAATCGGGCTCGTTAAATAACCTCCCGAAGCAATTACAAGACTTCTTTTAACCGTTCGAAAAGACTCATTGCCCCTATGCTCACCTCCCATTTATCTCAGCCCTCTGTTTTAAAGCCCGGGCTCGAGATGATGGGCTGGTTAGCGCTTGCCTTGTTTTTTTACATTCTTACATTTGGCTTTGCTGACGAGGTTGGATCGTTCGCCTGGGGAGCGGCAAGCTGGCCCCGCGGTGTTATTTTTGTTATTGCTATTAGTGCCGTCTTTCAGTTTTATCTGCAATTAAAGCGCGCCCATCGCCTGCAAAGCTTTGCGCCCTCCAGTGAGGAGATGGCCTCCGAAGACAGCCCGAACGAACCGCCCGTTGATTATCGTCGGGCGCTTGGTGTCTTTCTTATGCCCTTGGTGTATTTGCTAGCGCTTCCGCGCATTGGCTTTTACATCGCAACCCCCGTCTTTCTTGCTGGTTTTATTTACTACCTAGGCGAGCGGCGCTGGGGCCTCATTCTAGCTGTGACTCTCTTTATCTACGGACTGGTGAACCTTGTATTCACGAAACTTTTCTATGTGGCGCTGCCCACAGGAATCTGGCCTGGCTTTTATGACTTTAGCAATTGGTTTGTTACAGCCATTCGCTAGCCTTCTTTTCACTAACTCTAATAACTGTATTTACGCACTTGGGGGGTTGTTGTGCTTGATGATTTTCTCTTAGGAACCTCCATCCTCTTCTCGGACCCGGTTGGCATTGGACTCTTTGTCGCCGGACTTCTAGGTGGCATGCTTTTCGGGGCCATTCCCGGAATCAATATGCTTACCCTTGGGGCAGTCATTCTGCCCTTCACCATAGCAATGTCCCCCACCCACGCCATCATGCTCTACTCGGTAATTTACTGTGCGGGGGTATTCGGCGGGGCAATTACGGCCATTCTTTTTAATATTCCTGGCTCTCCAGAAAATGCCCCGACAGCGTTTGACGGCTACCCTATGACCCTTAAGGGCCAGGCAGGTAAGGCCGTTGGAGCTGCCGTGATTTGTTCAGCATTCGGTGGGCTTATCTCTTGCATTGTCATGATGGCTGCTACTCCCCTTATTGCCATGTGGGCCGTGAAGTCTTTTGGGCCGCCTGAAATTTTTGGACTCATTTGTTTTGGCCTCGCTGTCTCAGCGTCTGTCGGTGCTAAGACCTTATGGAAGGGCATTCTTTCGGTAGGCCTTGGGCTTCTTATTGCGACCATTGGAAGCGACCCCTCTGACGGCATTGCACGGTTTAATTTTGACTCCTACTACCTGCTTGCGGGTATTCATTTCATCCCCCTTGTCTTGGGTCTTTTTGCGGTTTCGGAAGTCTTCGCCCAGACAGCAAGCCGCGTCTCCGGGATTCAGGGCAAGGTAAAGATCGGCCTTGAATTTCCCTCTTGGATGGAGTTCTGGGTCAACAGGTTTGTTGTCATTCGCTCGGTCTTCATTGGCTTTTTTGCAGGAATACTGCCGGGTATCGGTGCTGTGCTTGCGGCTTTCCTTAGCTACAGCGAGGCTGTACGTTGGGGCGGCAAAGACAAAAAGTTCGGCAAGGGCGAACTTTCAGGGGTTATTGCGTCGGAGACTGCAAACAACTCGGCCACAGGGGCGGCCATGATTCCCTTGCTTGCGCTCGGCCTGCCTGGCGGGGCTCTGACCGCAATGATGATGGGGGTCTTCCAATTGCACGGTATGGAGCCTGGCCCACTTATTTTTATTCAGTCTAAAGATCTCGTCTGGACGGTTTTTGCAGCGATGTTTTTTGCAAATATCAGCATTCTTTTTCTTGGCTACATCCAGACTAAAACGGTAGTGCACCTGCTTCGAGTTCCCTTCCACCTTCTTGCGCCTGGCATTCTCTTAATTGCAACTGTCGGTGCCTATGGCCTTCGAAATTTGGTTGTTGATGTCTGGGTCATGTTTATTGCTGGAATCGTTGGCTTCTTCCTGCGTCGCTCAGGCTACTCCATTGCTGGAATCGTGCTTGGGCTCGTGCTTGGTGAGCTCGGTGAGTCCTCCTTTAGCCGGTCCATGCAACTGCTCGACTACAGCTTCATCGAACTGCTAAGCAGACCCATTGCCGGGGTACTCATTGGGCTTGCCTGCCTTACCATGGCCTACAACATCTACAGCGAACTACGAAAGCAGGCTGTCTAACGGGTGCGTATGGCAGCGTGCAAAGAGCCCACTTGCCAGACCCCCGGCCGCAGGAATAACCGCCAGGCCGCACTCCCCTGGGCTTAAGCGGTGGAAGAGCCTGACTGCCAGAACAGCGCCAGAGGCTCCAATAGGGTGGCCGCATGCAAGCATGCCCCCCCATGCGTTGACCTCGGCTGCACCAAGGTTAAGGTCTTCAACGTTTGCTATTGCCTGCGCAGCAAACGACTCCATAAGCTCAACCTTAAACCTACCTTGCCAGCCTTCTTGTGCTTGCATCTGGTCGAGCAGCCAGGGCTTCAACACGCCGCAGGCTAAGCCCGGTATTTGGTGGTCACTGGCCATCGCCTTATGATCGCAAAGTTCTGTGATTGACCTAAGCAGTCGTCCTTGCGCAGAATGCTCTCTAAGGTAAAGCTCTGATGCCAGAATCATAAAAGCCGCTCCGTCTGCGATAGGAGCCATGGTTGTAGGATTGTGGGGCTTGGCCCGCTCTGCCCGACGACAGGTCTCGATAGTCAAGGCTCGAGTGTGAGGATCTTTTTCTAAAGCGAGATCAGCGATGGCCCTAAGCGATGGGTCTTTGTTTTGTCTTGCCAATTTGTGGCTCTGGATCGCCCAGTCGTATTGCATCTGTGAATCAATTCCTCGCGCCTCAGCAAGCCTTAAAGCCGCGGCCACCATATCAGGGTCATCATGAGGCCAGGGTGTGAATGGGGCCTGGCGCCAACCCGGATGTGAATCGCGGGCAGTCCACTGCCGAAGGGGTGCATTGCTGGCTGACTCAACACCGCCAGCAATAACAAGGTGATGAGACCCAGCTCTTATTACCGCCATGCCCAGGCCAATTGCATCAAGCCCGCTACAGCACTGGCTGTCAACCGACAGGCTCATGGCTTCTTGCCCAAGGCCAAGGGCGAGCCCCAAGCGCCGAGCGGGATTACCCCCTGCAGCCAGCGCGTTACCAACAAGGAGGCCGCCCAAATCTTCAGGCCTAACTTGCGCCTCCTTAAGCAACTCTTTTATAAGACCCGCCCCTAACCAGGCCTCATCAAGATGAGAAAGGGCACCGCCCCTAGGCGCAATCACCGAGCGGCCTGCGGCTAGCACGTAGACCCTTGACCTCACGAACTCTCTAATGCCCTTCGGTGAATAGGATGCCCACTGGGTGCTGCTTCGGCAAGGGCTTTATGGCTGAGCTTGCCATTTGCGCCAGTAGGCCAGGCATTTAGCTGCAGAAGTTTTACTCCCTTAAGAGTTAAGGCCATAGGAGGGGGTAGCTCTTGCATCACTCGTTTGAGCTCAACATATCGGGATGCAAGTTCAGGCCCAAGAAGAAGGGCAAGACGTTCGCCGCGAAGCGGGTCGGGAAGCCCGAGAAGAGCAAGCTCTGAACAGTCCAATTTTGACCTCAGTTGCTCTTCAATTGGCTCCGGCTGGATTTTGACTCCAGACTGGTTAATGACACGATCAACGCGTCCGAGAAGATAAAAGTTTCGCCCTGAGTACAGCGCTAAGTCGGGATCCGCCCAAGCAACACGATCGCCAGAGGCGAGCCACTCGTTAGGGCAAATGGTGAGCGGACTGCGGACCCATAGCTGAGCCTGTGCATCGGCACGAACCTCAACGCCGGGAAAAGGTCGCAGCGGTTCGGCTGGCCCTGAGTACGCAACGTAACCCAGTTCCGCTGCACCGTAGAAGCAAATAATCTCTGCTCTCGGGAAGGTCCTTTGACAAAGCCCAGTTAGTCTTTCAGGCCAGCAAGAACCCCCAACAATTATTTTTTCGACGCAGTGAATCTGGACACCCAGCCGAGAAGCTCGCCTGCAGAGCAGTTGCAGTAAGGGCGTAACGGCGTACAGGACTGAAAGTTCATTTGAGACGATGAGTGCAAGCTGATCTTGAGGCGAGAAGGGCAATCCCTTGCAGAAAGACTGAGTCTGCTCGGCACGAAACATGGCATATGACCAGAGCGAGTGTTGGTCCGACCCAAGAACACCATAGCGATGAACTGATTGAAGACCGAAGACCGTTGTTTCGACGGCAAGACTGTCTAGCCAGGACTGGCGCGGCCTTATAACCTGTTTCGGAGCGCCGCCGGAACCACCGGAAAAAACCTTAATGGTTTGCAATTTCCACATGCCCCAAGAAACTCACCCTCTCTTTTCACAGGCGTAGCACCATTGACTCCTATTTCTTGGCATGATACGGCCTGACGTGCTGAAATGAATAAGTAAGCAAACCCTGGTTCTGAGTTTACGGTTCCCCTTGACCCTCTAAGAATGAATGCGGGTCCAACAACATCGAGAACCAAGATGGTAACGATGGCCATCTGTGGGGGGAAATTGAGACTTAGCGGAAGGTCACTTACGTCAATACCCGCAAGGGTCTATTTCATCATTGGCTCTTCATGGTGCTACTAACGGGGTTAACCCACCAATAAGGTCAGAAGGTGAGGAAACCTTTTCCCGTGGGCCGAGACACTTTGGTAAGGTATCGGGAAGCACATTAATGAGAACATGCCACTGATGAAGCAGACATCAAGCCTGGATCCATCCCCAGAGGTTCTCAAGGCAGCAACAAGCGCTCAGGTGCAGCCCCACGAAGACGAGCTGGCCCGCGACCTGCACGATGGTGTCTGCACAAACCCGTTTGCTTTCCTTGGCTGCCATCTTCAGACCGATGATGGCCTTTATCGCCTGCGGGTCTTTGCACCAGGATGCTTTGCGGTGTCGGCACTCTCCCCTGCTGATCGTCGGGTGCTTTGCCAACTCCAACGGGTCTCTGACAGCGCTCTTTTTGTCGGGGTTGTCGCGCTGGCTGCCTCTGGTGACTACCTGCTTAGGCTCGAGTCCGACCTGGGGGCAAGGGAGATTGAAGACCCCTACCGGTTTGGCTCCTGGCTTGGCCAGACAGATGCCTGGCTGCTCTCAGAGGGCAGTCACCTGCGCCCCTGGGAGAAGCTCGGATCTCATCCCTGCAGCCTTGAGGGCGTTGCCGGCGTTGCATTCGCTGTCTGGGCCCCCAACGCCAGACAAGTCTCGTTGGCTGGAGAATTTAACCTCTGGAATGGGCGCTGTCATCCCATGCGGTTTCGCGTGGAGTGCGGCGTCTGGGAGCTGTTTCTGCCGGGGGTTGGGTCAGGGGCCCTCTATAAATATGATGTGCTCGGCGCAGATGGGCAACGCACACTTAAGTCAGATCCCTATGCCCTGAGCAGTGAACTGCCGCCCGGGAATGCCTCGCGTGTCATGGACCTGCCTGCGCCCGTAACGGATCGCGCGGCCATCAGGCAGAAGGGCAACGCCCTCGACGCGCCCATCTGCATCTACGAGGTCCATGCCGGCTCATGGCGCAAGCCCATGGGGCAGCTTGCAGATTGGCATTTTCTTGCAGAGCAGCTCGTCCCCTATGTTGTGGAGATGGGTTTTACCCACATCGAATTGCTTCCCATTCATGAGCATCCTTTCTATGCCTCCTGGGGATATCAACCCACTGGTCTCTACGCACCAACATCTCGTTACGGCTCGCCAGCGTCTTTTCTGGCTTTTGTTCAAGCGGTTCATGAAGCCGGTCTGCAATTGATACTCGACTGGGTTCCCGGACACTTTCCAACCGACGCCCATGCCATGGCTCGATTCGATGGCACGGCCCTCTACGAGTACGCTGACCCCAAGGAAGGTTTTCATAGGGACTGGAACACCTTAATTTACAACTGGGGGCGTCATGAGGTCCGTAATTTTCTGGTGGGCAACGCCCTTTTCTGGATCGAACGCTATGGGGTTGACGGCCTGCGAGTTGATGCAGTGGCCTCCATGCTCTATCGAGATTACAGCCGCCCTCCCAATGAGTGGATCCCCAATGAGCATGGGGGGCGAGAAAACCTAGAGGCCATCGAGTTCATACGCAACACCAACCGCGTCATTGGAGAGCAGACGCCAGGCGCAGCCGTCATGGCCGAGGAGTCAACTGCCTTTCCGGGCGTCTCTGCACCTCCCTGGGCCGGCGGGCTTGGCTTTCATTACAAGTGGAACATGGGTTGGATGCATGACACCTTGTCCTACTTTGAGAAAGACCCCATGTATCGGCGTTTTCATCACGACAGCATCAGCTTTGCCATGATGTATGCCTACAGCGAGCACTTTGTCTTGCCGCTGTCTCATGACGAGGTCGTGCATGGCAAGGGTTCTTTGTTCAGTCGCATGTGGGGCGATGAATGGCAAAAAGCAGCCAACCTAAGATCTCTATTTGCCCTGATGTACGCACACCCGGGACGCAAACTACTCTTCATGGGCTCAGAGCTCGGGCAGTTAAACGAATGGAACCATGACGCCGAGCTCGACTGGCACCTCTTACAGAACGGCTTGCACGCAGGTATCCAGGCGCTGGTGCGTGATGTCAATCAGCTCTACAAAAGCAGCAAAGCTCTCCATGAGCGCGATGACGAGCCAGGGGGCTTTTCTTGGGTCGAGGTCAACGATCGCCTCAGCAGTGTCTTCGCATTCATGCGCCAGGCACGCGCCGAGACTGATCAAATACTTGTGGCCTGCAATTTCACGCCAGTGCCCCGCCACAACTACCGGCTGGGGGTGCCAAGGCCCGGTGTCTGGCGCGAAGTCCTCAACACCGATTCAACCCATTACGCAGGTGGTGGGGTTGGTAATTTTGGCAGCGTCATCAGCCAGGACCTGCCCAGTCATGGCCAGGCCCAGTCTGTCTGCCTGACCCTCCCACCGCTGGCGGTCGTTTGGCTGGCGCCCGAAAAATGAGAGAGACCGACACCTATGTCTGCCTGGATGGGCAGCCCTGGCCAATGGGCGCCACCCCCATGAGCTGGCAGGGACAAGACGGGGTCAATTTCGCAGTCCATGCCCCTCAGGCTGAGGGCATCGAATGCTGTCTGTTTGATGAGAACTGCGATGAGCAAAAGGCCAGCCTGCCATTGCCCAGGTGCACAGACGGTGTCTGGCACGGCTTTGTGCCACAACTCGGTGTCGGTCAACTCTATGGCCTGCGGGCAAGCGGCCCCTATGCACCTGATGCCGGACACCGCTTTAATCGGCATAAATTATTGGTGGACCCCTATGCCAAGGAGTTGGTTGGACCGCGGGCCAATCTGGCAAGGGAAGTCGACTACAGCCTCGATCCCTCAGGCCAACGCACAGCCGACACACAAGACAATGCAGGCCGCATTCCTAAAACAAGGGTCATTGATTCAACAGCGGAATTGCGCTTAGGCGCAGGCATCGCCCCTGGCCCATCCATTCCACTGTCTCAGATGATTCTCTATGAGGCCCATGTCCGGGGACTCACCAAATGCCACCCCAAGGTTGACCCGCCCCTGCGAGGAACCTATGCAGCCGTCTGCAGTGCACCGATGCTCGAGCACTTTAAGAGGCTGGGCATCACCTCCATCTGCCTTATGCCGGTGCAGATGCATGTCAGTGAGAGGCACCTGCTCGATCTGGGTCTGGTCAATTATTGGGGTTACAACACGCTGGGTTTTTTGTGCCCGAGACATCTTATTCAAGCCACGAGAGTGGCGATCTGGTGCGGGCTGAATTCCGTGACATGGTCGATACCCTGCACCGCAATGGCCTAGAGGTCTTGCTTGATGTGGTCTACAACCACACAGCCGAGGGCGATGCCAACGGACCCACCCTCTGCCTGCGTGGACTCAACAATGCGGGCGCCTATGCCCACGACGCTGACGGTTCGTACCAGAACCACACTGGCTGTGGCAACTCGCTGAACTTTGGAGAGCCGCGAATGGTGCAGCTGGTCATGGACAGCCTGCGTTGGTGGGTGCAGGCCTTCGGGGTCGATGGCTTTCGCTTTGACCTCGCCACAACCCTGGGCCGTGACCCCGCCCTGCAGCACCGCTTTAATCCCTCCGGAGCCCTAATGACAGCCATCTCCCAGGACCCGTTGCTCTGCAGTGTGAAGCGCATTGCAGAGCCCTGGGACATTGGTGCAGACGGCTATCAGCTGGGTGGTTTCGCGCCGGGATGGCTGGAATGGAACGACCAGTTCCGTGACACGGCAAGGGCCTATTGGTTAGGCCATGCCTGCAGCCGTGGGCAGTTCGCTTGCCGGCTGGCTGGCTCGAGCGACCTCTTTCGGCATCGCGGGCGCAGCCCCCTGGCCAGCATCAATCTAATCACCTCGCACGATGGCTTTACCCTGGCTGATCTCACCTCCTACAACGAGCGCCGCAATCATGCCAATGGCGAAAACAACCGCGATGGCCATGGCCACAATCTAAGCGCCAATGGCGGCATTGAGGGCGCCACCGATGACCACGACGTCCTTAAGCAGCGTGGCCTGTGGCAACGCGCGTTGCTTGGCACCCTGTTTGTCGCCCAAGGAAGCCCTCAGTTATTGGCAGGTGATGAACTGGCGCACAGCCAGCATGGCAACAACAACGCGTATTGCCAAGACAATGCAGGCTCATGGCTTGACTGGGGAAAAGCCGATGCGGGATTAATCGACTTTGTCGCGGGGCTGATTGCGCTAAGGAGCCGATACCCTGCACTTAGACACCCCGACTGGTTTGATGGGGTGCCCAGCCAGCACAATGGCAAACACGAGGGTGCGGGGCGAGACATCACCTGGCTCAAGCCCGATGGCCTAACGCTCTGCGAGGAGGACTGGCACGACCCGACCCGCCTTGGTCTGGCCTGCTTAATTGAGGTTGGCCAGGGGCAACGCCCTGCCCAGCATCGCATCATGTTGATATTTAACCCTGCTGCCACGCCAGTCCGCTTCACCCTTCCCCAAGGGCGGTGGCGCCTGGAGCTCAACACAGCCCTTGCCCAGTTTAGCGGTGCAGAGGATTTCTCTCTCTACTGCGACGCAGACCAGAACACCTTGATCGTCTTGTCACAAGACACCAAGGCAGTCGCGCAGGTCTGATCCGAGTGAAACCAGGCCCCGTTGGCATCCTCGAGCGTCGCAGCAGTGGCGTGCTCCTACACCCCACAAGCCTTCCAGGGCAGCAGGGCTGCGGGGACTTAGGGCCTGCCGCCTACCATTTCGTTGACTGGTTAGCCACCGCGGGGCAAAGCCTCTGGCAGGTCTTGCCCCTAAATCCTGTGGGGCCCGGTAACTCGCCCTATCAGAGCGTTTCAAGTTTTGCCGGCAGCCCCTTGCTTATTGACCTCTCCAGCATGGTCAAGCGGGGATGGCTTCCTGTGGAGCGCGATCCGGGCTTTGAGCGGCAGCGCTGCGACTACGCTCGCATCACACCCTGGATCATGCAACGACTCCGAACTGCCTGGCAGGGCTTTAGCGCAGACCGCCGATACGGCCGAGCGCCAAGAGTTTGAGGACTTCTGCAGCCTGCACCGTCACTGGCTTGACGACTACTCGCTCTTTATGACACTCGACAGCACCTACGGCACATCCTGGAACCACTGGCCAGCGCCGCTGGCTCGCCGCGAGCCCAGTGCCCTGGCAGACCTGGCAGAGCGAAACAGACCCGACCTCGAGTTCTGGTGCTTTGTGCAGTGGCAGTTCATGGCTCAGTGGCAAGGCCTGCGTCGATACGCTCAGAGCCGAGGCATTCAGATGGTTGGCGATATGGCCCTGTTCGTGGCGCATCACTCCTGTGATGTCTGGTCCAATCCTGATCAATATCTGCTTGATGCCGATGGGGAACCAACTTTTGTGGCCGGAGTGCCGCCCGACTACTTCAGTCACACCGGTCAGCGTTGGGGCAATCCACTCTACGACTGGTCGGCCATGAGGGCCGACGGCTACGCATGGTGGCGTGCCCGTCTTGCCCATCAGCTTGAGTGCACGGAGGTGCTGCGCCTGGACCATTTTCGAGGCCTTGAGTCCTATTGGGCAATTCCGAGGAACGAGCCCAACGCTGTTATTGGGCAATGGTGTGACGGACCACGTGATGACTTTTTTGACACCCTGCGCCAGGCGCTGGGATCCCTCCCGCTCATCGCAGAGGACCTCGGCTTAATCAACCCAGAGGTCATTGAACTTCGCAAGAGGCACGGTTTTCCGGGCATGAAGATACTGCAGTTTGCGTTTAATGATGGGCCGGGCAATCCCTACCTGCCGCACAACTTTGAGCGAGAAGTCGTGGCCTACACCGGCACCCATGACAACAACACCTGTGTTGGCTGGTGGCGGGGGCTGGATGAGGCCGAAAGAGACGACGTGGAGCGTTACTTAGGCTGTGAGGCCACAACTGCAATCAATTGGGCTATGCTCAGGACTCTCTCCCAATCGGTGGCCCAGACTGTGATTTACCCCTTCTGCGACATTCTAGGACTCGATGAAAGCCACCGCATGAATACTCCGGGGCTGGACAAAGGCTGTTGGGAGTGGCGCTTTGAGTGGAGTCAGGTCGACGACACCGCAGCCACTCAGCTGTTGCAGATTACCCAAGCCCATGGCCGAGGACTGCCGTGAAACCCATAGACCAAGCTGCTGCCTAGACCTCACGAGCCATCAATGGAATCAATCAGCCCCATCCAACTTGCGCGCAAGACCATCGGGCTGGTTCTAGCCGGTGGTCGTGGTTCCCGACTGAAGCAATTAACGGACAGGCGCACCAAGCCCGCGGTCTATTTCGGAGGCAAGTTTCGCATCATCGACTTTGCACTCTCAAACTGCATGAACTCGGGCGTGAGGCGGATTGGAGTTGTCACCCAGTACAAATCCCACAGTCTGTTGCGGCACCTCCAGCGTGGCTGGTCTTTTCTGCGCAGCGAGGTCAATGAGTTCATCGATCTCTTGCCAGCCCAACAGCGCGTTGATGAGAATTCTTGGTATCGGGGCACGGCAGATGCCGTCTTTCAGAACTACGATATTCTGCTCGCCCACAGTCCCAAATACATCCTCATCCTGGCCGGCGATCACATCTACAAAATGGATTACGCCAAGCTCATTGCCGACCACGTTGAACAGGGTGCCCCTTGCACCGTTGCCTGCATCGGGGTGCCCGTTCATGAGGCCAGCGCCTTTGGTGTGATGGCAGTCGATGAGAAGCGACGCATCCTTAAATTTGTTGAGAAGCCTCAAGACCCGCCTTGTATGCCTGGCCAACCAAGTCTGTCTCTTGCCAGTATGGGCATCTATGTGTTTGATGCAGACTACCTCTACAAGGCGCTTGAGGCTGATAATGCAAAGCCAGACTCGAGTCACGACTTCGGCCGGGATCTCATTCCCGCAATGGTGGCCTTGGGACACGCCGTGGCGCATCCATTTGAGATGTCGTGTGTACGCAGTTCGCAAACCTCGCGCTCCTACTGGCGTGATGTGGGAACGGTCGACGCCTACTGGCAGGCCAACCTAGATCTAACAGACCCCCTGCCCGAACTCGATATGTACGACCGTGAATGGCCCATCTGGACCTATCAAGAACAATTGCCGCCAGCCAAATATGTCTTTGACCAAGACGATCGCCGTGGTTACTCAGTGGACTCACTTGTCTCTGGCGGCTGCATCATCTCCGGTGCGAAGGTGCGTCGGTCGGTATTGTTCTCAAGTGTTCATCTGCATTCCTATAGCGTCATCGAGGAGTCCGTCTTGCTGCCACAGGTGGACATCGGGCGAGGCTGCCATCTGCGGCGTGTGGTGGTGGAAAATGGCTGCAGAGTGCCGCCTGGCACGCGAATCGGCTTTGATGAGGCACAAGACGCTCAGCGCTTCTACCGCACCGAGGGTGGCGTGGTCTTGGTCACCAGAGAAATGTTGCAAGCGCTAGAGGCCCATCCGATCTAAAACATGCTTGCATGAGAATTCTCTACGTCTGCTCCGAGCTTTTTCCTTTGCTCAAAACGGGGGGCCTGGCCGATGTCAGTGCAGCCCTTCCACCTGCCCTTCGGCTTGCTGGATGCGATGTGCGCATTCTCATACCGGCCTATCCCGCCCTTGAATCAGCATTTCAAGCCCTGGCGGGCCAGCCCCAGCTTCACCTGCCGCAGCTAAACGGTCTCGGGCCGCAGCCTGCCCAGCAATCAACGGATTGCCTGCCCTACCTCATGCTTGGTCAGCTATCAACCGACCCAACAGCTCACTGCTACCTCTTGAGATCCCCCGCCCTCTTTGAGCGAGAAGGCAATCCTTACCTTGATTCAAAGGGGCAACCGTGGCCGGACAACGCCATTCGTTTTGCTTTTTTAGGCTGGGCTGCAGCCTGCCTGGGACAGGGCCTAGATGATGCCTGGCAGCCCGATATTGTGCATTGCCATGACTGGCACACCGGCCTGGCCCCAATCTACATGCGCGAGCTCGCTGCAGGAGATCCGCCCAAGGCAGCCACAATCTTCACGGTCCACAACCTGGCCTATCAGGGACTCTTTCCACGATCGGATTTTGATCAGCTGGGCCTAGCACCCGATCTCTTTAGCATGGACGGCTTGGAGTTTCATGACCAGGTCTCTTTCATGAAGGCTGGCCTTCAATTCGCGCAGCAACTCACCACCGTAAGCCCAAGCTATGCGCAGGAAATTCTCACGCCTGAGCAAGGCATGGGCCTCGATGGCCTTCTACGCAATCGGGCCCACGCCCTCTGCGGCATACTTAATGGTGTGGACTACAACGTCTGGAGTCCAGAGCATGATGCTGTGCTGATGCACCACTACGATGTCGACAGCCTTGAGAAGAAGGCCCACGCCAAGGCACAGCTGCAGACTCGTCTGAACCTGCAAGAGCGCCAAGGAGCCATGATTTTTGGAGTGGTCAGCCGTCTGAGTGAGCAAAAAGGCCTGCACCTGGTGCATGCAGTCATCGACCAGATCGTGCAGGGTGGCGGACAATTGGCGCTGTTGGGCAGTGGAGACCCAGACCTTGAACGAGCCTTCCTCCTTGCCGCAGATGAGTATCCCGGTCAGGTGGGGGTGTTTATTGGCTACCATGAAGACATGGCACACACAATTATTGCAGGCAGTGATGTCATCTTACTGCCATCTCGGTTTGAACCCTGTGGTCTCACGCAACTCTATGGCCTGCGCTATGGCACCCTGCCACTGGTTCACCGGGTTGGTGGCTTAGCTGATACGGTCGTTGACGCCACTGACACCACACTGCGCGACAATACAGCCTCTGGTTTTGTCTTTGGAGACTTTAGCGTGATGGGATTACAAGATGCGTTGACAAGTGCTTTTGCCATGAAGCCACGTGCGCAAATCTGGAGGTCTGTTCAGCAACACGCTATGAGACTGCGTTTTGATTGGACCGTCGCAGCGCAGAGCTATCTGGCGCTCTACCGTAAGGTCGCAATGAGGTCTTAATGTGCTCGGTTACCACCAACTTCACCCTTCACCCCTCACGCTCCACCGACGGCCTTCCTCTAGAACCCTGACAAGACGTCACTATTTAAGAGTGTTTTCAAGCCATGCAACAAAGTAGCCAAACAAACCACGTGCTCATACACAACTCGGTCGATGCAATTCAACAGGCCATTGCCAGCCGCCTGCTCTATGCAGTCGGTAAAGACCGGCGTTCGGCCAATCAACGGGACTGGATGTTTGCGGTCTTTCACACGGTTCGCGACGTTGTCATGAACCGCTGGCGTGAGTCGCTGCAAGAATCTCAGAATCAAGATGCCAAACGGGTCTACTACCTTTCTATGGAGTTTCTTGCCGGACGCGCGCTTGTCAATGCCCTGCTGGCCGCCGACGTCTACGACAAGGTCAAGGAGGCCTGTGCAAGACTGGGAACAGATTTTGACGCGCTCATCGATGTTGAACCTGATGCTGCCCTTGGCAATGGAGGGCTCGGTCGACTTGCAGCGTGTTTTCTAGATTCAATGGCTACCCTGGCGTTGCCAGGAATCGGATACGGCATACGCTACGAATTTGGCATGTTTCGTCAGCGTATTGCTGATGGAGAACAGATAGAAGAGCCCGACCAATGGCTTGCCAATGGAAACCCCTGGGAATTTATGCGGCCTGAACTAAGTTACGTGGTGCACTTCGGCGGCCGCCTGGAGTCCGACCAGGGTCGGGTGCGCTGGGTTGACACCGAGGAGGTGGTTGCAACGGCCTATGACAACGCGGTACCCGGCTTTGAACTCACCAGTGTCACCACCCTTCGTCTATGGTCAGCACACGCCAGTTCCGCCATCAACCTTGAGGCTTTCAATCGAGGAGATTACGCGGGCGCTGCAGAGGCAAAGAACAAGTCGGAGAACGTCTCGCGTGTGCTCTACCCAGACGACAGCACCGCCGAGGGAAAGGCACTGCGCCTGCGTCAGGAGTACTTCTTTGTCAGCGCCTCCATGCAAGACATCGTGCGCCGCTACCTGCGCAACCATGGAGACTTTGAATTGCTCGCTGACAAGGTGGCCATTCACCTCAACGACACACATCCCGCACTGGCAGTGCCTGAGCTCATGCGCCTGCTGATCGACGAGCAGCAGCTGCCTTGGGAGGATGCCTGGAACCTGTGCACCCGTATCTTCTCCTACACCAACCACACCCTGATGGACGAGGCATTAGAGACCTGGCCGGTCGATCTGCTCACGCGTCTATTGCCGCGGCACATGGGAATTATTTTTGAGATTAACGAGCGGTTTCTCTGCGAGGTGCGATCCCGTCATGCCTCAGATGCTTCACTGCTAAGCCGCGTCTCGCTCATTGATGAACGCGGCGATCGCCGAGTGCGCATGGCCTATCTCTCGGTGCTGGCCAGTCACAAGGTCAATGGGGTGTCGGCCCTTCACAGTACGCTGATGGTCCAGACCATATTTTCAGACTTTGCAGCGCTTTATCCCGATCGGTTCTGCAATAAGACCAACGGCATCACACCGAGGCGTTGGCTGGCTCAGGCCAACCGCCCCCTGGCCGCATTAATCGATAGCCAGATTGCGCCGACCTGGCGACGACACCTCCATGAGCTCTCAGCATTGCGTGCGTTTGCAGATGACGATGCATTTAAGAACAGGTTCAGGCTTGCCAAACATCAGAATAAGCAGCGCCTGAGTCATTACATCGAATCGCTGCTGCCTGACCTTACGATTAATGTAGATAGTCTTTTTGATGTGCAGATAAAGCGCATGCACGAGTACAAGCGTCAGCTACTAAACGTGCTGCACATCATCACGCGTTATCACCGAATCATAGAGAACCCTCAGGCTGATTGGTTACCGCGGACCGTCATGTTCGGCGGCAAGGCTGCCCCCGGCTATTACATGGCAAAACTTGTTATTCGGCTTATCAACGATGTTGCAAATGTGGTTAACCATGACCCCCGGGTGGGTCAGAACCTGAGGGTGGTCTTTCTACCCAACTACAGTGTCTCCATGGCCGAGGTGGTGATACCTGCAGCAGACTTATCAGAGCAGATATCCACCGCTGGCACCGAAGCATCTGGCACGGGCAATATGAAATTTGCCCTCAATGGTGCGCTGACCATAGGCACCTGGGACGGGGCCAATATAGAGATCGCGCAGGAAGTTGGGATGGATAATATTTTTATCTTTGGCAAGCGCACCGAAGAGGTTCAGGCGCTGCGCAACAATGGGTACAGCCCGAAAAGCCTTTACGACACCAACACCGAGCTTCGCGCTGCCATCAGCGCCATCGCGCAGGGGGTCTTCTCTTCTGGTGAGACAGATCGTTACGCGGCCCTGGTGCACAATCTCCTTGAGACTGACCACTACCTTCTACTGGCCGATTATGCCGACTACATTGCCACCCAAGAACAGGTTGATGCGGTCTATCGGTCACCCGAGGAATGGACCCGGCGCAGCATTCTCAATGTGGCGGGCATGGGGCTGTTTTCGTCAGACCGCACCATAGATGAATATGCACGAGAGATCTGGGGCGTTGAGCCTTTGTTTAGGGCTTAAGAACCTTGGCTACCCGGTTGTATCGCAGCCGGTAGGCCTCAGGCATATCGGAGCCGAGAAGGGGCTGCATGTAGAGACGGAAGGCCTCGGTTATGTCTGTGCCTGTATTACTGATGAATTCGTCTTCCATGACTCGGGTTTTTCCTGCCACAGCCTGCAGCGGCAAGAGCATGTAGTCCACTGCATAGGAGCCGGTTCGCCTGATCGCCACGGACCCACTCTGCCTGCCCCAGAGTGCCAGTTGAACCGCCCTCTCGCCAACCTCACGGGCCTCACGTTGATCAACATCTGACACACAGCCCAGAAATGAGCGTTGCAGGTAGCCAAGGGTGTCGCCACGCACCCGACTGAGTTTGAGGCGTGTCTTAATTTCTTGGCATAAGAGATCGGCCAGAGCCCCAGTTCCAGAGAGCTGCACGTTGCCATGGGCATCATGCTCGACTTCTTTGTTCAATAGGCTGGAAATGGCAGTGCCGCTGCTATCGTGAATTCCCTCTGAGACCGCCACCACGCAGCGTCCAAGGCGCTTCATAACCGCACTAACCTCTGCAAGAAACTCATCCAAAATAAAGGTGCGCTCTGGCAGATAGATAAGGTGAGGGCCATCGTCTGGAAATTTTCGTCCCATTGCGCTGGCAGCTGTTAAGAACCCCGCATGCCGACCCATGACCACCGCAAGATAGACGCCTGGCAGGGCGATGTTGTCTAGGTTGGCTCCCGCAAATGCCTGGGCAACAAAGCGCGCTGCAGAGGGAAATCCTGGCGTGTGGTCACTTCCGACAAGGTCGTTATCGATCGTCTTTGGAACATGGATGCAACACAGTGGGTAGTCTGCTGCCTGGGCCTGCTCGCTTACGATGCGAACCGTGTCGGAGGAGTCGTTTCCTCCGATGTAGAAAAAGTGTTCAATCTCGTGGGCCCGCAGGACCTTGAATATGTCTTGGCAATAGGCCAAGTCGGGCTTATCGCGAGTTGAGCCCAGGGCAGACGAGGCCGTCTTTGCGACATTCTCAAGGTTACCTTGTGTCTCCTGTGTTAGGTCGACAAATTCCTCGTTGACGATGCCTCGAACGCCGTGAAGGGCCCCGTAGATGCGACCAATCTGCGGGAAACGGCGGGCCTCCATGACAATGCCAACCATCGACTGGTTGATCACGGCGGTTGGGCCACCCCCCTGGGCGACTAAAATTTTTCCGGTCTGCATTAATGGTTCCTTTTTATTTAACAAGACTGATGGGCATGCGCCGCCTTGTCGAGCGCTCGACCTGCCCCTATCAGCGCTGGAGAGACACCCGCTGTGATGACATGTATTGGTATTTGGCGCAGGTAGTCACGGTAACGGCCTTTCTGAAGGTAGCGCGATAAGAATTGGGAGCGTTCCAACGCAGGCAGCATGCCAGGAACGATGCCGCCTCCGATGAAAATACCACCTCTGGCGCCCAAGGTGAGTGCAAGGTTGCCACAGGTGCTTCCAAGAAATGCAAAAAATAGGTTCAGTGCCATGGTGCAGTTTTGGTCTGATTGCAGCTGAGCGCGCGCGACAATGTCATGGGATTGAAGCTGCTCGCAGGTCCGATTTTCAATTGCGCACAGGGCTTGGTAGAGATTGATCAATCCCTGTCCGCTGAGTGCGCGCTCGGCAGAGGCATGGCCAAAACGCCTCTTTAGACTCTCCACCACCGCCACCTCCAGTTGATTATCTGCGCTCAGCGTGACATGACCACCCTCTCCGCTGATGGCCACAAGGCTGCCTTGCTGATCGGTGAACAGGCCCGAGACACCAAGCCCTGTGCCCGGACCGATAAGGGCAAGTGGTGAGCCAGGCACCGCACGCCCTGGCTGGATGCAATAGAGGTCGGTGCCTACGAGATCTGGCAGTGACAGAGCCAGTGCTGTGAAATCGTTGATGATAAGCAATTGCTCGAATGCCAGAGCCGCCTTAAGCTCTGCGGTGGAGAAAGCCCAAGTGTTGTTGGACATGCTCACCCAATCGCCCATGATTTGAGTGGCAATGCCCATGGCGCCAGCAACCGGCCTCTGAGGACGATGGTCTGCGAGGTACTGCTTAATGCAACGCTCTAACGTTTCAAACTGAGCGCATTTATAGACCGCCAGATGGCTCAACGTCTCTGCCTGATGGTTCTGAATTGCAAAACGAGCGTGGGTGCCGCCAATGTCTGCAAGCAACCGGGGGTGGGTGGCAACTTGGCTGCGCATGAATTCCTTCCGGACTCGTCTCTATGGTGTCGAAAGATTCGCTTGTTGGCAGCGTCAGGTGTTGACGTGGTGGGGTGGGTGGGACTCGAACCCACGACCAACGGATTAAAAGTCCGCTGCTCTACCGACTGAGCTACCACCCCGGCTATTCGAACCCAAAATTATACACTTTTGGCCTGCCACTCATCCCCCGGTTTAGCGCCAGACAAAAACGACTATCATTACGTTTCTCATGAACAGTCCCCTACCCCTTAGGGCATTGTCGTTCGGATTTGTTGTGGCCATTGCGCTGCCGCTACTCGCAGTTGGCCTCTTCGGGCTGCTTGCACTAAAAGATCTTTCTGCGCTTGCCTGGCTCGGTCAAACCGTGCTGCCCCTGTATGTCTGGAACAGCCTCCTTCTGTGCCTTGGCGCCCTGGCCGTTGCCCTTTTGCTTGGCCTGCCTCCAGCCTGGTTCTGCACACAGTACGAGTTTGCCCTTCGCCGCTGGGCGCAATGGACCATGATCTTGCCATTAGCAATGCCGGCCTATGTCGTTGCCTTTGCCTACACGGACGCACTGGATTACTCGGGCTGGCTCTCCAGCCTTATTCGGGAGGCCCTTTTAGGGACAGGTTTCTTTTCGGTGGAGTTTCTGCGCACGGCCTGGCCAGAGATTCGATCACTTCCAGGGGCCTGCCTTGTGCTTGGCGCAGCGCTAAGCCCTTACGTGAGCCTGCTTGCCAAGTCAGCCTTTGAGGACAGTCCCGCCTCACTTGCCGAAGTCTCTCGCTCGCTTGGACTTACCGCCTCACAGGCCTACTTTCGAGTGGTTCTGCCTGTCGCCCGTCCAGCCATTGTTGCGGGCAGTGCGCTTGTAGTCATGGAGTGTCTCGCCGACTATGGAACCGTTGCATTCTTTTCTGTGCAGACACTTTCTACGGGACTCTTTAAAACCTGGTTTGGCTATGGAGATCAGAATTCAGCAGCCCTAATGGGCCTTTTAATGTTGCTTATTGCAATTGGCATCTTGGGCTGGGAACGCTCAGCCCGGGGTCGAGCACGCTACGAGGCGCAAGGCCAGGCAAACACCGCTCGACGAGCGCTTGAAGGCCGCAGTCGCTTCTGGGTACCTGTCATAAGCCTTGCGGGAGGCGTTATTGGGTTTTTTATTCCCCTTGCGCTCTTGATTCATGCAGCCCTAACCGCCGATGAGCTTGCAGGTCTTGATAAGCTTCTTTCGCAGGCCTGGCAGACGTCGGTTTATGGGGTCTACGCCTTGCTCACCATTATTCCCATTGCCCTGCTTATCGCCTACGGCCAAAGGCTAAGCCGCTCGCAAGTCTTTCGTTACACCGTGCGCATGGCCTCATCAGGCTATGCCGTTCCAGGAATGGTGGTCGCCATCGGCCTACTCGCCTGCTCCAGCCTTTTCACCCAGCTGCTTTATACGAACTTCGACCTGCGTTTTACTCTAACGGCAACCAGCCTCCTTGTCGTGGGCGGCTACCTCACCCGTTTTTTTACGGTGGGCTTTTCAACCATCGAGGTCGGCCTTGCCCGCATTACCCCAAGCCTTGACCAGTCAGCACGCAGTCTTGGGCTCTCATCAAGAGGCGTGCTCTTTCATGTCCACCTTCCCATCTTGCGACGGGCGGCCTTTGTTGCATCGCTGCTTGTTTTTGTGGATGTTGTGAAGGAACTGCCGCTCACACTTGTGCTGCGTCCGGTAAATGTGGAAACCCTTGCGGTGGCTGCTTACCAGTTTGCTGCCGACGAGCGACTCGCAGATGCCGCGCTACCTTCCATCGCTATTGCGATTGTCGGCCTCATCCCACTCCTGCTCCTTGGGCCCCGCCTGCGATAAAGCCCCTTTCACTGCCGGTCTTTTCGCTCAAAAAGGTCTGCTCAAAGAAGATGGTGTTGCGTATGATAATAGTTCTCATTACAATTAAGCTTGGGTTCTGAACTTCATCTTTTAGGAGGTCTTCTTCCATGGCAGGTCACAAGGTCTACGGCGCGGGTATACCGCGGCTTTTTCTCGCAGGTCTCACAAGCCTAGGGTTGCTAGCTGGCTTTACCGGGTTAGGTCTTTTAAGCCCTCTAGCCGCTGCCCAGGCTAAGGAACTCACCCTTTACACCGCTCGTCATTACAGCAGCGATGACGCACTTTATGCCGCCTTCACCAGACAAACCGGCATTAAGGTTAACGTCATTAGTGCAGGCGATCAGCCCTTAATTGAGCGGTTAAAGTCAGAGGGGCCAGCCAGCCCAGCAGACGTCTTGTTACTGGCCGATGCGGCAAGGCTTTGGGCTGCAGAACAGGACGGGCTCTTTCAGGCCCACGGCTCCAAGCAGCTTGAAAAAGCCATCCCAGCCGATTTGCGCACAGAGAACTGGGTTGGGCTCACCACACGGGCCCGGGTACTTATTATTGACCCCAATCGCGTAAAAGCCAGTGAGGTTTCAAGCTACAGCGATCTTGCCAAGCCCGAAATGAAGGGCCTTATCTGCACACGATCTGGCTCTCACCCCTACATGCTTTCACTTTTTGGCTCCATGCTTGTCGCAGACGGTTCGGCAAAAACCGAGGCATGGATGAGGGCTGTCGTAGCTAATCTTGCCCGCCCCCCCAAAGGCGGTGACACCGACCAGATTCGTGCAGTCGCCTCAGGGGAATGCGCAGTTGCCATAAGTAACAGCTATTACTACGCCCGACTTATGCGCAGCAATAAGCCGGCTGACAAAGAGGCAGTCTCCAGAACAAAGATGGTCTGGCCAAATCAGCTTAAGGCAGGTGCTCATGTAAATGTATCGGGAGGGGGCATTGTTAAAACGGCACCCAATGCAAGCAATGCACGAACCTTCCTCGAGTTTCTTGCGGGCAAAGAGGCCCAGGCGGCCTTTGCCGAAGGAAACAACGAATGGCCTGTGGTTAAGGGCGTTGCAGCCAACAACCCTGCTCTAGAG
>JAGYIP010000009.1 GCA_018402635.1 Burkholderiaceae bacterium | reverse complement strand
CTCTTGCCCAAACCATCGAGGAGGCCTGGGATAACCGTGCCGACATAACAGTCCAGTCTGCGTCCTCGGCGCTGCGCGATGCCGTTCAGGCCGTTGTCTGCGAGCTTGATGCCGGCCGGCTAAGGGTGGCCGAAAAACAAGAGGGCAACTGGATCGTTCATCAGTGGATAAAGAAGGCCGTTTTACTAAGTTTTCGACTCGCCGATAACAAGACCATTCAGTCGGGCGCCCTGCAGTTCTTCGACAAGGTACCCACGAAGTTCGAGGGTCTGTCTCAGAGCGAGCTCTCCGCCATGGGCGTGCGTGTTGTACCACCGGCTGTGGCTCGTCGAGGCGCCTTTATTGCACGTAACGTCGTTCTCATGCCCTCCTACGTCAACATTGGCGCCTATGTTGACGAGGGAACCATGGTCGACACATGGGCCACCGTTGGGTCCTGCGCTCAAATTGGCAAGAACGTGCACCTTTCAGGTGGCGTGGGTATTGGCGGCGTGCTCGAGCCGCTGCAGGCCAACCCCACCATTATTGAGGACAACTGCTTCATCGGAGCCCGCTCCGAAGTCGTCGAGGGTGTGATCGTCGAGGCTAACTCGGTGCTCTCTATGGGTGTCTTCATTGGCCAGTCAACCAAAATCTACGATCGTGAATCCGGAGAGGTCTTCTACGGGCGTGTTCCCGAAGGAAGTGTGGTTGTTCCGGGTAGCCTACCCTCGGCCGATGGCCGCTACAGCCTTGCCTGCGCGGTCATCGTGAAACGAGTCGATGCCAAGACACGCGCAAAGACCGGTATTAATGAACTGCTTCGCCTGGCCTAGCTGAACGCCTTTGCTCAGGCCTAAACGAGAACCCCCATGCACAGTCATTAACACATGGACACCCGGCTCTTTGGTATCACGCAATGCGATCAGGTGCGCGCGGCCCGTCGGTGGCTTGATGCGCGGGGCCTAAGCTATGTCTTTGTTGACTTCAAGAAAGAGGCGCCCACAGAATTTCTGCTTCAGCAATGGCTAAAACACCTGCCGTTTGATAGCCTTATTAATAAGCGAGGCCGCACCTGGCGAACACTTCCGGAAGACCATCGCCGCCAGATTATCGACCAACCCTCCGCACTTGAACTTATGCTAAGCCAGCCCCTTGTTATTAAACGCCCTGTGCTTGTTACGCCCGACGACAAGCTTGCCGTCGGATTTTCAGACGGCCTCTACACCAGCCTTTTCCCTCAAGTTACCTAAGGGTGCCCCGCTTATGCAGACCACTGAAGCCCTTGCCGCCGAGACCCTTGACCTTGCCCGGGCGCTTATACAGCGCGAGTCGGTAACACCCGCCGACGGTGGATGCTGCAAGCTCATCGCCTCAAGGCTAAGCCCTCTTGGTTTCAAGACCGAACTTCTGAAGTACCAGGATGTCACCAACCTATGGGCGGTTCGAGAGGGCGGTCAGCCAGGGCCCACAGTGGTCTTAGCCGGCCATGTCGATGTCGTGCCTCCAGGCCCAACCGACCAATGGCTTCACCCGCCCTTCTCCGCCACGCTCGATACCGACTACCTATACGGTCGTGGGGCAGCCGATATGAAGTCATCGGTGGCCGCCTTTGTTACGGCCACCGAACTCTTCCTAAGCCAGAGCCCATCCTTTCACGGGCGCATTGCCTACCTTATTACCTCCGATGAAGAAGGCCCTGCCCTTCATGGCACGGTGGAGGTGCTTCGAGAGCTTGCGCATCGAGGCGAGCCACTGAACTACTGCATTATTGGAGAGCCAACCTCAAGCCACCGGCTTGGCGACGTTATTAAGAATGGGCGACGTGGTACGTTGTCGGGCAGGCTTTACATTCGGGGCAAGCAAGGGCATGTGGCCTATCCCCAACTTGCCGAGAACCCCATTCATCGCTTCGCCCCAGCCCTTACAGAACTTGCCGCCATTTCCTGGGATGACGGCAACATCTACTTTCCTGCAACCACCTGGCAGGTCTCTAATATTCATTCCGGTACCGGGGCAGGTAATGTCATTCCTGGCGAGCTTATGGCCGACTTCAATTTTAGGTTCGGAAGCGTCTCAACCCCGCAGGCCTTAAAGCAAAGGCTCGAGTCGGTACTCAACCGTCATGGCCTCAGCTACACCATTGACTGGAACCTTGGCGGCGACCCCTACCTGACGCCCCCCGGTACCCTCTGCGATGTTGTTCAGCAAAGCATTCGTGCAGTCTGCAAGATCGACCCCCAGCTCTCCACCACCGGGGGCACCTCCGACGGACGCTTTATTGCAAAACACTGCCGTGAGGTCATTGAGTTCGGTCCCATCAACGCCAGCATTCACCAAATCAACGAACGTATTCTTGCCGCAGACCTTCTTCCGCTGGCCCAGATCTACCTGCAGAGCCTCACCAGGCTGCTTGCTGCGTCGCCTGCAATGGTTGCGCAGACAGACGCGGTCTAAGGCCTGAATGACTCAGGCTGCAAAGGGCACAGCCAGCCCGCCTGACTACGACCCAGGCTGGACACAAGATCTACGCAGCGTATCTGACTGGCTTCGATTTTCGGTCAGTGAGATGCGTCGAAGCGGCTGTGTTTTAGGCCAGGGCTGCCTGAACTGGCTGGATGAGGCCCGATGGCTTGTCTTTTCAAGCCTTTCTCTGCCCATCGATCTCAACGAGCCGAGCTTGGAGCTTGCCCAACTTACCGAGAAAGAACGCCATATGCTGGCTGCTGCCCTTGCTCGCCGAACAGTTGGCAGAGAGCCCACTGCCTACATCCTTCAAGAGGCTTGGCTGCGTGGCTTTCGTTTTAAAAGTGATTCCCGAGCAATTATTCCAAGGTCCTTCCTAGCAGAATGGTTAAGCCCTTTAAACCTGCCCGCGATTCAAGATGCCGATGCCCCGGTAAAGGTCCTCGACCTCTGCACAGGGTCGGGCTGTCTCGCCATTCTCGCAGCACTGGCCTTACCCAATGCGGAGGTTTGGGCCACAGATATTTCAGCCGATGCACTCAGCCTAGCTCGAGAGAACATTCAAGACTATGGGCTGCAGTCACGTGTGAAACTGCTGCAAGGAGACGGCCTGCAGGCGCTCGACACCCTGAAACCAAAACCCGCCTTCAATCTTATTGTCTGCAACCCACCCTACGTGAACACCAAGTCTTACTCGCAGCTTCCACCCGAATTTAAGGCCGAGCCGGGACTTGCGCATCATGGGGGCGAGGATGGCATGCAGTTCATTGAAGAGCTGCTGAAAGGCTATGGAGCCGTATTGACGCAAGGGGGAAGCCTACTTCTTGAAATGGGTCACGAGCTTTCAGCCTTCAACCGCCTTGTTGATGAAGACTTTAGGCAGCTACCAGTGACCTGGCTTGAAACGGAGTCGGGCGAGCAGGCTGTGGTAAGCCTTGCGCATCCTGGCTGACTAACCCAGGCGACTTCAGCGTTCGCGGGTTGACCGCTATTGCAGCGTGCCCTTTGCCCGTGCTGCCTGCGGCAATGGAATGAGGTCAATGCCCTCATCGAGTAAGGCTTTGGCTTCTTGGGCAGTTGCCTCGCCGACAATGGAGCGCTCTGGAACCTCTTGGTAATGCATACGACGGGCCTCTTCAGGGAAGTCTTTGCCAACATAGTCGGACTGCTCGATAAGACTGCGTGCCATTTCAATAATTTTTTCGCGCACAAGTGCCTGCAATTGGTTATTGGCTAAAGCAGGTGCCTGAGAAGAAGCGTCAGCCTGCTTGGGAGGGGCAGCGGCGTTGGAAATAACATACGAGGCCGTAGGAATGCGATGCGCAAGCGAGGAACACAATGGGCATTCAAGCAGTCCCTGGCTGTGCTGATCGTCGCAGGCCTGGGCCGAGGCAAACCAGCCCTCAAAGGTGTGACCTTGCTTACACTGTAGGTTAAATATCTTCATTTTTTTCAATTCAATGACACTCTCCATTGTAAGCGCGGAATTCCTTCTCGATGCCGTACCGAAGTCTCTGGAGCCCCTGGCCGTTCAGAGGCCAATTATTGTCGACGTACGCTCCCCTTGCGAGTTCGCCACCGACCACGTTCCTAGTGCTATGAACCTGCCCGTGCTCGATGATGAGCAAAGGCATCGGGTCGGCACGCTCTACGCGCAGGATCGCTTCGAGGCAAAGAAGCTGGGGGCAGCGTTGGTCTCCAAGAACATTGCCATGCACCTTGAAGGCCCGATTCGCGCATGGAAAAAAACAGATCAGGTGCTTGTCTACTGTTGGCGAGGCGGGCAACGCAGCCAGTCATTAGGTCACGTACTCGCGCAGGTAGGGCTTGCCGTTCAGATTCTCGACGGCGGCTACCGCGCCTATCGACGCGCCCTCGTCAAGGGGCTTGCCGAGCTTGTTGCTCAATTTCAATGGCGGGTGGTCTGCGGCATGACAGGCTGCGGTAAGACAAGGCTTCTAAAAGCCCTTGCGGGGCAAGGTAGGCAGGTGCTCGACCTCGAGGCCATTGCATGTCACAGGGGCTCTCTGCTTGGGCTTGGACCCGGCAACGAGCAGCCTAGCCAGAAGCTCTTTGAGTCAAACCTGTGGCATGCGCTTCATGGTCTCAACCCAGAGCGCCCTGTCTATGTTGAATCGGAAAGCCGCAAGATTGGCCAGGTGCAGGTTCCTGATGCGCTCATTACGGCAATGCGTGCAAGCGAATGCCTTGAACTACGGGCAACCGATGATGATCGGGTCAGACTTCTTATTGAGGAGTACGCCCACTTTCTGCACGACCCCCAGGCCCTTAGCACGCAACTTAAAAAACTTGTCTCGCACCATGGGCACGAACGCATTCGTGCATGGCTCGATAAGGTGGAGGCCGGACAATGGCAGGCCTTCGTGCGCGCCATTCTAAAGGAGCACTATGACCCGAGTTACACAAGCTCCATTCATCGAAACTTCCCGCGTCTTTCAGAGGCAAAGGCGCTTGTGCTTCCCGGTATTGGCCTGCAAGACTACGAGTCTCTTGCTGCAAGCCTTTCAGGATGACGCTTCACATCAAGTACTTTCTCCTGATAACGAATCCAGGATGAAAAGGACTCTTGCGCCTCGAGACGTTCAAGACTTGAAAAGACAGGGCCAACGCGTTCGCGAACATCGGAGGCTGTCTCTGCTGGAAGCTTGGACTCAACCCAGACCGCGACAAGACTTCCAAAGCTTGGCCCAATCTCAACAACCCGTGGCTCTTTCATTAAAAAATCGGACGCAAACAGCTGCACACCCAGGTCACGAAGGCCGGAAGGTCCCGCCTTGGCAACAACAGGCTGAAGGACTGACAAAGAGGCGCGACTCACCCAGAACTCGCGGGCATCCGAGGGCCTTTGGGCAAGCGATGTTTTATTGGCTTCGGCCCACTGCTGAGCCGCCTGGCCTGCCAATTCGGAGGCCTTCCTGGTTTGAAGGTCAGACCTGATCCTGCCTGCGACCGCAGACAAGGGCAATGGCTTTGCAGGCTCGTGGGCCAAGACTCGAGCACTCACAAACAAGCCTGGTCGCACCTCGACGGATTCGGTGTTGCGACGCTCAACAAGCACATCGTTTGAAAACAAGGCCGCCCGAAGGGCCTGGTGATTCAGCGCGAGCTGATTGTCTTGCGACAGGCCCGTTTCAGCGAAGGGTTCGTTACGAACGAGCCCTTTAAAAGTTGTTATGCCAAGCCCCAAGGCTTCTGCCGCAGGCCTTAGCGAGTCGCTTTGTTCGTAGACCAGGTTACTAAACTGTCTCAATAAGGTCGGCTGACGATGGGTCTTTAAGCGTTACCAGTTCAAGGTCGATCCGCTCACTGGTCTGAAACTCGGAGGAACGGGCCTGATAGGCGGCTTCGATATCTTCCTGACTAGGCAGGGCCTGGGCAAGAAACGATTCGGAAGGAAAGCTAACAAGCCAGACGCGACGCGACTCGGACTCGGACCGACTAAGCCTACGCGCAAGCACCCGCGAGCCAAACTGCGACTCTGCAATAGCCCGGGAAGCCTTTCAGATGTAAGGTCGCTACGGAGATCGATCTCGAATTGTTGTGTGGTTAGGCCTCTTGCTTCGAGAAATTTCTTTGCATGCTCAAAGTTGTAACGGCCGTCGATTTGAAACTGAGGCACCTCGGAAATAAGCGCGGCGAGCTGCTCATCGGGTATGAAGACCCGTGAACGCAACGCTGAGACGAGGGCGACCTCGCGTTGGATAAGCTCATCGAGGGTTTGAACCTTACTTGCAGGCGTATCGAATGCGGAGACAGGAACCTGGCCGTTAAACTGAGCTGCCATGGCATCAAGCGACCGTTGATGGGCCTGTTGCCACTGCTGCTGGGTTATAGGGCGGCCGTCAACCTCCGCCAGACCGTTTGAGGAGGCCTGTGGGTTCACCATATCCCAGGCCCCAACAATGACGAAGGAGGGAACAATAAACAGCAACAGGATGGCCTGAAGCAGTCGGCGGTTACGACGAAAGGCGTCTAGCATATGGGCGATTGGCGGAGCGGACGGGACTCGAACCCGCGACCCCCGGCGTGACAGGCCGGTATTCTAACCAACTGAACTACCGCTCCGAATTAATGAAGTGACAGAGTATACAGCAGCGGAAAGCAGGTTTTCTGAGGACGCCTGTGAGAACTGCAGTGGTGGGTGCTGAGAGGCTCGAACTCCCGACCTACGCCTTGTAAGGGCGCCGCTCTACCAACTGAGCTAAGCACCCACGGCAATTCTTGTTAGTTAAGTGCGTCTTTAAAAGCCTTGCCCGCACGAAACTTTGGTAGCTTAGCCGACTTAATTTTGATTGTCTCGCCTGTTCGAGGGTTGCGGCCCGAGCGGGCTGCTCGTTTGGTGACCGCAAAGGTACCAAAGCCTACCAGCGTAACCGACGCTCCTTTTTTCAGGTTGGTTCGCACACCCATCATAAAGGCTTCGAGAGCACGACCTGCAGCTGCCTTTGAAATATCAGCCTGTTTAGCCATGTGTTCAATCATGTCGGTCTTGTTCACAGCGTCATGTCCTTATTGTTTTTTAACCAGCAAAGAAAGAAGTCAGAAGCCAAGCGTCTTGACCGCGAGCAACCGATTAAACGCTAAACGGTTTCAAAAGGTCAAGTGTGCAGAGCAGGAATTTCCTATGACTTTCCCTAGTGTGTCGTCGCGTCTGTGCCTGGTACGGGCGTGATTTCAACGGCGCCCTTCGTTGCGGTCGCAGCCGCTGCTGCTGCCGCTGCAGCGGCAACCTCAGGCGTATCCTCAATGGGCGTGGGAACAGAAGCTAAGGCAAGCTCAAGCACCTTATCAATCCAACGCACTGGAATAATTTCAAGCGAGTTCTTCACATTGGCTGGAATCTCGGCAAGGTCACGAACATTTTGCTCAGGGATGAGAACCTTTTTTATACCCCCTCGATGGGCCGCAAGAAGCTTTTCCTTCAGGCCGCCAATTTGCAGCACTTCGCCCCGAAGCGTGATCTCACCGGTCATGGCCACATCGGCCCGCACAGGAATGCCCGTTAGAACAGAAACAAGTGCCGTGGTGATGGCAATACCAGCGCTCGGACCATCCTTAGGTGTTGCACCCTCGGGTGCATGGATATGCAGGTCACGCTTCTCAAAGACATCCTCAGAAATTCCAAGACGACGGGCGCGGCTGCGAACCACCGAGCGTGCGGCCTCAACCGACTCCTTCATGACATCGCCTAGCGACCCGGTACGAATGATGTTGCCCTTGCCTGGCATGACAGCAGCCTCGATGGTCAGCAGCTCGCCACCCACTTCCGTCCATGCAAGGCCAGTGACCTCGCCGACCTGATCTTCTTTCTCGGCCACGCCAAAGGTGTAGCGCTTCACACCAAGATACTCTTCGATGTTTTCCCCAGCAACCTTAAAAGGGAGGGCATCGGCAGCCTTTGCCTTCAGACTAAGCACTCGGCGCGTAACCTTGCGGCAAATTTTTGAAAGCTCGCGCTCAAGGCCACGCACACCGGCCTCGCGGGTGTAGGACCGAATAATTTCGCGAATAGCATCTTCGGCAACCTCGACCTCACCCTCTTTAAGACCCGTCTGCTTAATTTGCTTAGGCAGAAGGTAGCGCTGGGCGATGCTAACCTTCTCGTCCTCGGTGTAGCCCGAGAGACGAATAACTTCCATACGGTCAAGAAGCGCGGGCGGAATGTTCATGGAATTCGCCGTGGCAACGAACATAACGTCCGACAGGTCGTACTCCACCTCGATGTAGTGATCGGTGAAGCTGTTGTTCTGTTCGGGGTCGAGGACCTCAAGCAGTGCGCTTGCAGGGTCGCCTCGGAAATCCATACCCATCTTGTCAACTTCATCAAGAAGAAAGAGTGGATTGCGAACCCCAGCCTTCGTAAGGCTGGTAAGAATTTTGCCGGGCATCGAGCCAATGTAGGTGCGCCGGTGCCCCCGAATCTCACTCTCGTCACGCACGCCGCCCAGGGCCATACGAACAAACTTACGATTCGTTGCACGTGCAATGGACTGGCCCAAAGAGGTTTTACCAACACCCGGAGGGCCCACAAGACAGAGAATAGGAGCCTTCACTTTCTCGACCCGCTGCTGCACAGCAAGGTATTCAAGAATTCGCTCTTTCACCTTCTCAAGGCCGAAGTGCTCTTGCTCAAGCACCTCTTCGGCCGAGCCAAGGTTGCCATTGACCTTGCTCTTTTTCTTCCAGGGAAGGCCCACCAGGGCATCGACGTAGTTGCGGACCACCGTGGCCTCAGCCGACATCGGGGACATCATGCGTAGCTTTTTAAGCTCAGTTAAGGCCTTGTCTTTTGCCTCTTTGGGCATACGGGCGGCCTTGATTTTTTTATCAATCTCATCAAGCTCGTTGTCCTCGCCCTCGCCAAGCTCTTTTTGAATGGCCTTAACCTGCTCATTCAAGTAGTACTCGCGCTGGCTTTTCTCCATTTGACGCTTTACCCGGCCTCGAATGCGCTTTTCAACCTGCAGAATGTCAAGCTCGGTCTCAATCTGGGCCAGAAGCTTCTCAAGCCTCTCGCCCACGGGGAGAATCTCAAGGACAGCCTGCTTTTCCTCGAGCTTCATGGGAAGGTGCGCAGCAATGGTGTCGGCAAGCCGGCCGGGCTCTTCCATGCTTACCAGGCTGTTTAGAATTTCGGCCGGGATCTTTTTATTTAGTTTGACGAACTGGTCGAACTGCCCAAGGATGGTGCGACGCAAAGCCTCCACCTCGGGGCCCTTGTGCTCATCAAGTGGCAGCGGGCAGCAGACCGCCTGAAGATAGTCATCCTCTTCAACAAGCTCAATAAGCTCGGCCCGCTGAACGCCCTCCACCAACACCTTCACCGTGCCATCAGGAAGCTTGAGCATTTGAAGAATACTTGCAAGGCAGCCAATGGAGTAGATGTCGTTGCCGCTGGGCTCGTCTTGCGTGGCCGAACGCTGGGCCGCAAGCAGGACATGAACCCCTGACTCCATTGCCTTCTCCATGGCCCGAATCGACTTGGGTCGGCCCACAAACAGGGGAATCACCATATGCGGGAAGACAACAACATCCCGCAGCGGCAGCATGGGCAGATGAACAGGCTCGGCGGGGAGAATTTCGGGTTTTGACATGGTCAGTAACAACCTTTCCTAAGGAAGGAATCGGTAGAAGGAAGTGATTTCTAAATGAAATGGGGACAAAAAAGCAAAAATCAAGCGGCTCCGCTTCTTTTGCTTGTGGCGGCCTTGGGCGTTTCCCCATAAATTAACAAGGGCTTCACCTCTTCGGTCACGTTGTTTTCGTCTAACACCACCTTGGTTACGTTTTTCAGACTCGGCAGATCGTACATGGTGTCGAGCAAGGTCTGTTCAATAATCGAGCGTAAGCCCCTGGCCCCTGTTCGACGTGCAATGGCCTTTTTCGCGATCGCCGAAAGGGCGGCTGTGCGAACCTCGAGTTCGGCCCCCTCCATCTGAAAAAGGCTTTGGTACTGCTTGACCAAGGCGTTTTTGGGGCCTGTAAGAATTTCAATTAGGGCTGGCTCATCGAGTTCATCAAGGGTGGCAACCACCGGCAGCCTTCCCACGAGCTCGGGTATGAGGCCAAACTTAATAAGGTCTTCGGGCTCAACGTCTTGGAAGAGCTCGGACAACTTACGCTCTGAGGCCGAGCGAACCTCGGCTCCAAAGCCAATGGAGGTCTTTTCAGTTCGGTCACGAATAACCTTTTCCAGCCCATCGAAGGCCCCTCCACAAATAAACAAAATATTGGTGGTGTCAATTTGCACGAAGTCTTGGTTGGGATGCTTGCGTCCGCCCTGAGGGGGCACCGAGGCCACCGTTCCCTCAATGAGCTTTAAGAGGGCCTGCTGCACGCCCTCGCCCGAGACATCTCGGGTAATTGATGGGTTATCAGATTTACGAGAAATTTTGTCGATCTCGTCGATGTAGACAATACCGTGCTGCGCCCGGTCAACCTCGTAATTGCAGTTTTGCAAGAGCTTTTGGATGATGTTCTCGACATCCTCACCTACATAACCTGCCTCGGTGAGTGTTGTGGCATCGGAAATAACGAAGGGGACATTCAAAAGCCTGGCTAGGGTCTGGGCAAGAAGGGTTTTACCCGAACCGGTTGGGCCGATGAGAAGAATATTGCTTTTGGAGAGTTCCACCTCACCGGATTTACCGTGCTGACGAAGCCGTTTGTAATGGTTGTAGACGGCAACTGCAAGGTTGCGTTTTGCACGATCCTGGCCCACAACGTACTGGCCTAAAATAGAGGAGATTTCTTGAGGCGTTGGTAAAGCCTCACGGCTTGACTCACTTGTTGTTGCCTCGGACTGCTCGTCACGAATAATGTCGTTGCATAAATCGATGCATTCATCGCAGATGAATACCGAAGGCCCGGCAATGAGTTTTTTAACCTCATGCTGACTTTTACCGCAAAACGAACAGTAAAGAAGCTTCTCGCCTGTTCCCTTTTTCTCTGCCATCGTTGCCTCCGGATGAACCGACTTAGTTCAGAGAAACTAATCGCGACTTGAAAGTACGCGATCGACTATGCCGTACTTTAACGCATCTTCCGCAGACATAAAGTTGTCTCGGTCGGTGTCTCGGGAAATGGTTTCAATTGGCTGGCCCGTCCTCTCTGACAAAATGGAATTGAGCGTGTCTCTTAGCTTAAGAATTTCGCGGGCATGAATTTCAATATCGGAGGCCTGGCCTTGGACGCCCCCAAGCGGCTGGTGAATCATGACGCGGCTATTGGGCAGTGCAAACCGTTTGCCCTTCTCGCCTGCAGCGAGTAAAAAGGCTCCCATACTGGCGGCCATACCAATGCAAAGCGTGCTAACCGCTGGCTTTACAAATTGCATGGTGTCAAAAATGGCAAGCCCGGCGGAGACCGACCCACCCGGAGAATTGATGTAGAGGGAAATCTCTTTGTCTGGATTTTCGGATTCGAGAAAGAGCAGCTGGGCCACAATAAGGTTTGCCGTGCCGTCATTTACAGGTCCCACTAAAAAGACCACCCGCTCTTTAAGAAGTCGAGAGTAGATGTCGTAGGCCCGCTCACCGCGGCCCGACTGTTCAACCACCATAGGCACAAGGCCAAGGGCTTGGGTGCCCAAGGCACCACTGTCATGGCTGTCTGCATCCATTGGGGCTGACGCCCTGAAGTATCTGCCCATTATTCGGTTTCCTTAATTAACGACTCAACATCGACGGATTTGTCTTCAACCTTAGCTTCTTGCAGAACCCAGTTCACGACGTTGTCCTCGAGTACAACCGACTGAGCCTCGGATCGGCGCTCTTTGTTGGCCATTGCCCATTGAATGAATTCTTCAGGGTTCTCGTAAGCCTGGGCCATCTCACCTAGCATGTCACGAATTGCGTCTTCGGTTGGGTTGAGCTTTTCCTTCGACACAATCTCGCCCACCATAAGCCCAAGCCGGACTCGCTTGGCTGCCTGGGTCTTAAAGAGGTCGGGCGGTAAAGGAGCCTGATCAACCTTCATGCCACGGCCTGCCATTTGTTGGCGCATTTCGTCCGACATGCGCTCGCTTTCTGCCTGAACAAGGGCTGTAGGCAGGTCAAAACTGGCCTGCTCAACAAGTGCATCCATAACCGAGCGCTTGGTCTTGTTCTTGCACCGTGTGGCCACCTCGCGACGCAGGTTCTTCTCAACGTCTTGGCGCAGCTTGGCAAGACCACCCTCGCCGACACCAAAGGCCTTGGCAAATTCGTCATTGAGCGCGGGAAGTTCGGGTTCCCGTGTCTCGTGCAGGGTTACGGTAAATTCCGCGGCTTTGCCGGCAAGATTCGTTGCATGGTAGTTCTCGGGAAACTGAACCGTGAAGGATTTTTTGGTGCCTTCTGTCATTCCACGCACGGCCTGGTCAAAGTCTGCAAGCATGCTTGCGTTACCAACAACAAACTCAAAGCCCTCGGCCTTACCACCTTCAAAGACTTCGCCATCGAGCCGGCCTTCAAAGTCGATAAGAACCTGGTCGTCAGCCTGTGCTGCACGGTCAGCCTTGGTGTAGACAATGCGCTGCTTTTGCAGGGTCTGCATGGTCTTGTCGAGGTCGGCCTCGGTGACCTCGCAGACGGTACGCACCACCGAAAGACTTGAACGGTCTGGAACTGAGACATCGGGGTAGACCTCAATGGTGGCCTCGAAGTCAAGTGCCTGCGCGGCGGGATCGGCACCGTCTTGGTTCAAGGGCGCAATTTTAGGAGGACCTGCTGGCCTGATTTTCTGGGCTGCCACCTGCTCTGCATAAACCTTTGAAAGCGCATCGCCCAAAGCCTCGGAGCGCGCCTGGGCTCCAAACGACTTCTCAAGCACCTTAAGGGGAATCTTCCCAGGCCGAAAGCCTGGCAGCTTAGCCTTGCGACCCATTTGTTGAAGCTGACGCATGGTCGCCTGCTCAATATCTTCAGAGGAGAGGTGAAGGGTAATACGGCGCTCGAGACTCGAGGCCACGGTTGTCTCTGTTGTCATAAGTACAGCCAATCTGTTCGTAATTAAATGGTGCGAAGGGCGGGACTCGAACCCGCACACCTTTCGGCGTCAGGACCTAAACCTGGTGCGTCTACCAATTTCGCCACCTTCGCGCTCTAAACCTAGCTCATTGTACTTAAGACGGGGCCTCAACCCGGACCCGCTTGCCTGGAATAGGAGAAAGCCGCGTCTACAATTAGACCCATGAGCCAACTCGACCAAGGTCTTGTCAAGGCCTTCCATGCGGGGGGGCATTACGAAAACTTTCCAGTCGCCTCCTGGCTTTTGCCTGCGGCTCTGCGTCCGGCGGTGGTCTCGGTCTACCGGCTAGCCCGCACGGGCGATGACCTGGCAGATGAAGGTGACTTCACAATCACCCAACGACTTGAGGGCCTTGCCGCCCTGCGTCGAGGCCTAAGCCAAGGGCAGAATCTAGCCCCTGACCAAGAAGGGTTGGGCAATGAGCCAGCCCCGAATGGCTGGTCAGCCCAGGCCATTGCTGAGTTTGAAGCCATAGGCAGTCAGGCAGGCGCTCAGCTTTCGGCCCACGGCTTAAATGCCGACTGGGCATTACAGCTTCTTAATGCCTTTGACTATGATGCGCAGTTCGAGCCCTTCGAGACCTGGTCTGACGTTTTAGGCTACTGCCAGTGCTCGGCCGTTCCCGTGGGACGCATTCTTCTTGGATTCTTTGGTCTTCACTCCTCGCCTGAAGACCCAGCCCCCAGGCAGGTGGCCGGCACCATGAAAGAGCAGATCTTTTTCGCAAGTGACAGCATCTGTACGGGGCTTCAGCTTGTTAATTTTGGACAAGACCTTCATCAGGACATGGGGCGTCACCGGCCAACACTGCCAAAGTCAGACTGGCCCGCCAGGCTCACCTGGAAGTCCGAGAGCACTACCAGTGGGGTCGAGCAACGCAGGGGTGAGCTACTTGGAGTCGAGGCGCTCTCGTTGGAAGAACGGCTAGCCATTGCCCGATCCCTTGTTATTCGTGGAAGTAATCAGCTTGCCCGTGGCGAGAATCTGCCCAAGCAGCTCTACAAAAACGTTCGCCCTCACGGACTTCGTCTTGCCCTTGAAATTACCCTGATTCTCGAAGGTGGCCAGAGCATTGCCAAGCGCCTGCTGCGAAACCCTGGTATGGCCTGGCGTCGATCCATTCGCCTCTCACGCGCCTGGCTTTTGTTAAGCCTTATGAATAGACTGCCTGTCCACTTTTGGCGCCTTACGCAGTCCAGCGATCGATGACCCCCGAAGCCTTCTGTCGCCAGCTTACGGCCCAGGCGGGCTCAAGCTTTACCTTGTCGTTTCGACTTCTGTCGCCGGCTCGCAGGCAGGCCATGGAGGCTCTATACGCCTTTTGCCGCGAAGTTGACGACATTGCCGACGATATTGCAGACCCCGCCCTGGCCCGCGTAAAACTGGCCTGGTGGCGCGAGGAAATCCATCGGCTTTTTGCGAAAGTTGACGCCCAAGAAAACCCAGTCCACCGCACAACACCCCATAAGCCTTGCCCTTAAGGGCCCCATAAAAACCTACGCCCTTGCCTTGGCCGACTTCGAGGCTGTCTTAGATGGCGTTGGCATGGATCTTCCTCACACCGCCTTTGAAAGCCTTGATGAACTAAACCGTTATTGCGATCGGGTTGCGGGTGCGGTGGGCCGGCTCTCGGTGCGTATTTTTGGGGACTGCTCAGACCAGACCCTTCTTTATGCAAGCGAGCTTGGACTTGCCTTTCAGTACACCAATATTCTGCGTGATGTCGGCGAAGATGCCCGACGTAAGCGAATCTACCTTCCAACCAGCATGCTTAAAGCCCAGGGGGCGACGACCGGCTCCATTCTTAATCTGGAAGACAGCCCAGAGCTGCGCCGCGTGCTTGGCGAGCTTCATCAGCTTGCCGAACAAGCCTACGACCGGGCGCTTGCAGCCTTGCCTACACAAGAACGACATGCCCAGCGACCCGGGCTTGTCATGACCGCGATCTATCGCGATCTTCTTCGTAGCATTGCGAGCCTTGACTACGACGTATTGAATCAGCGCGTACGACTTGGCCCGCTGCGCAAGCTTTGGGTTGCTCTCTTGGCTGCGCTTGGCCGCATGCCGCGCTAGATGCCTCGTAGCATGCCTTGGTCCCTTGCCCAATGAAAAGGGTGGCCATTATTGGTGGCGGATGGGCAGGCCTTGCCTGCGCACATGGTTTAACCGAGGCCTGCCAGCAGGCCCGCGAGCCCACTGAAATATGGCTCTTTGAGGCAAGCCCGCATGCAGGTGGAAGGGCCCGCGGCATTCGCTGGGAGACATCGCTTGGTGAGACCTCCATCGACAACGGCCAGCATCTTCTTATTGGAGCCTACAGCCAGAGCTGGAAGCTTCTTCAGGATGCCGGCGTTCCGCTTGAACGGGCATGGTCAGACTCCGCCTTGCACTGGGCCTCTTACACGCCAGACCGACCCACAGGCTATGAGCTTCTGCGCATTCCGCCGCAGGCCTGGCCCTGGCGTTTCTTAGGCCAGAGCTTTCCTCCTCTCACCGACCGAAGACTTGCGCAGCCCTGGAGCCTTCTTAGCAGGCTGTCGCTTGCCAACCTGTTGCGCCATGCCATTCAGTCGAACTGGCAGGCCACAGGCACTGTATTTCACTGGCTAAGCCAGCTTGCCATGCCCGAGAGGGTGCGTCTGCAGTTCTGGCGCCCTCTTATTGAAGGCGCCTTAAACACCGACTGGAGGCAGGCAAGCGCCTCGGTCTGCCTTCGGGTCATCAAGGACAGCCTTACGGGCCCAGCAGGCTCAACCAACTGTTGGCACCCCAGAGCAGACCTGAGCCAGAATGCCATTGAGCCGCTTTGGCGATGGCTGACAACCAGACAGGCCAAACTTATTTCTCGCTGTCGTATTGCAGCCCTTAGGCCCACTACCTCTGCAAGCCCTGGATCTGGATCTGGGTCTGGCCCTGGCTGGAGCAGATGGCAGCTGCAGGTGCATCCTTCCAGCCAGGACCAGGCGCTTGCCTTTGGCCTAAAGGACCAGACCTTTGACGCGGTGGTTCTGGCAACGCCCGCCTACGAAGCAGATCGGCTCTGGCGTCAAAGCGGCCTGCAAGAGACCCCCGCCATTGTGCGTGCACGGGCATTGGACTGGCGTGGGGTCATGACGCTCTACATTCATTTGAATCAAGCCCAGGCAGCCCTGCTTGGGCCAGCCACCCAATGGCTTTGCAGCCTGCCCGGGCTTGGAGACCGAACCCATGTTGGCCTTGCCCGTAGCCCCTCTGAAAATGGCTCTCAGGTGGTCTCGATGGTGGCAAGCGGGCTTAGTCCAGACGACGATCGAGCGGTGACTGCTGATTCGCTCTGGCGCTCGGCAGAGCATTACCTCAGACCACTGGGCATCGACAATTTAAAGGCCCTACCCTACCGGTTCACCGATGACCCAAGAGCCACCTGGGCCTGCACGGCAGCCTTCACCGATGCAACGGGCTATGCACTGGCCGACTTAGACGATGCCCCACTTACAGGTGTTGCTGGGCTCTACCGCGCAGCCGATGACCTCACCTATGGCTATCCTGCCTGCATTGAGGCTGCTGTTCGCTCGGGCCAGGCAAGCGCAAGACGCGTTCATCAATACCTCGGCCTTGCATAACGCGGTTAAAGAACGCCGTTACCACAACCCTGCGTCAATCTCTAAGAGACAGCGGTTGCTGCCCGCTTAGCTTATATGGGCAAGCGCCTCGGAGAGCCGCCTTACGCCAATGATTTCCATGCCTTTTATACCTGTTTTGGGAGCATTGGCAGCCGGCACAATGGCACGATTAAACCCAAGCCTTGCCACCTCTTTTAGACGATCAAGCCCGCGGGCTGCAGGCCTTACCTCACCGGTGAGACCAACCTCTCCAAAGACCACGCAGCCCTTGGCAAAAGGCCGGTTACGCAAGGACGACACAACCGCAACCAAAATAGCCAAGTCGGCCGCCGTCTCTTGAATGCGAACACCGCCCACGGCATTCACAAAGACATCCTGATCAAAACAGGCAATGCCCGCATGGCGATGAAGAATGGCAAGCAGCATGGCAAGCCTCTGGCCATCAAAGCCCACAGCCAGCCGCCTTGGGTTAGGAACCTGGCTGTCATCGACCAGCGCCTGAAGTTCCACAAGCAGGGGGCGACTGCCTTCCAGGGAGACGGTGACGCAGGTTCCTGAGACAGGCTCATGCACCCTGCCCGTGTCTGCCCCCGAAAGCTGAGCCTCCGACAAAAACATGGCCGAAGGGTTAGTTACGGCCTTGAGGCCGCGCTCGGTCATGGCAAAGACACCGAGCTCGTTCACCGTACCGAACCTGTTCTTGACGGCACGAACAACCCGAAAGCTGGCCTGCGCATCCCCCTCGAAATAAAGCACAGTGTCGACCATGTGCTCCAACAGGCGCGGTCCTGCAAGGGCACCCTCCTTGGTGACATGACCGACAATGAAAACAGCGTTTCCAGTGCGCTTAGCCCACTGTGTTAACTGATAGCCCACCTCGCGAACCTGAGAGACCGAGCCAGGCGCGCCCGAGGCCATCTCGGTGTAGAGCGTCTGAATGGAGTCGGCAACCAGTACATTGGGCTGCGCCAGTTCAATGGCCTGCAAGACCTTCTCAAGCGAGGTCTCCGAGAGAACCTTTAGCTGCTGGCTTACCGGACCGTCAAACCCAAGCCGCCGCGCACGCATTGCAAGCTGGCCCGCAGACTCCTCGCCCGAAACGTAAAGCACAGACTGTTGCGCGGAAACCTTAAGAATAGAGGCCATGGCCTGCAGCAAGAGCGTTGACTTTCCAATGCCCGGGTCGCCTCCCAGCAGAACCACTGCGCCAGGAACAAGACCGCCCCCCAGAACACGATCGAACTCTTCAATGCCCGTCGGCTGACGTTGCATGTCTTCAAAGGCAATGTCAGACAAGGCCTGCAGGCTAGAGGCGGGTGCCAGGCTTGCCATGCGTCCGGCGCGCGCACCTGCAGCCGCTGTTGGGGCCGTTGTTAAATCGTGACGCTGCCCAGGGGCCAGGGTGTTCCATGCACTGCATTCGGTGCACTGCCCTTGCCACTTGCCATAGCCTTGCCCGCAGGCCTCACAGACAAAACTTAGTCGGTCTTTTGCCATTGGCTTAGGGCGCGACGCTAAGACCGTCGCTAAGACTGTCAACAAGTCTGCGGGAAACGCGCGGTGTCAGACAGGTGAGCAGCTCGTAACCCAGGGTGCCAAGGCCTGCTGCAAGCTCGTCAACGCAGAGGTTGTCACCCCAGACCTCCACCAGGCTGCCTACAGCTGCCTCGGGCTGCTGCGAGAGATCGAGCGTAATAAGGTCCATCGACACCTGCCCAACAATGGAGCAGCGCCTGCCATGAATCACCATGGGCGTTCCGTCGGGTGCGGTTCGTGGATAGCCATCGGCATAACCGATGGCTGCAACACCAATACGCATCGGCCTTGTTGCCTGGTATCGAAGACCGTAGCCAACACGATCGCCAACAGCAAGCTCTTGAATGGACAAAAGGCGCGTGGTTAACCTGGAGGCAAGTTGAATGTCCTCAGCAATAGTAGGCCAGGCCTGCTGAGAGTCGTCAGAAGGCGCCTGCCACTGAAACGGGCTTGAGCCATACAACAAAATGCCAGGGCGTAGCCAGCCTGAACAGGCAAGCGGCTGGCAGAGCATTGCAGCAGAGTTCGCAAGACTGATGGGCTCGAGCTCAGGCCTATGGTCTAGCAGGGTCAGGGCCTTTTGAAAGAGGCAAAGGGACTGGTAGCTTTCGGAGCGCGACTCGGCCTGGGCAAAGTGCATCATGAACCCAAGCCGACCCGGGCCTAGAACGTTCCTTAGCTTTGCAAGGTCATGGACCAGGGTCTGCACTGCATTTGAGGCAGACGGTGAACAGGCATTAAAGCCAAGCCGGTTCATTCCGGTATTGAGTTTGATCCAGACACGGCCTGAGGCCCGCTGAAAGCCCTGTGCATGTGCAGAGTTTGAAAGAAGCCACTGAAGCTGGTCCTTGCAATGGACAACAATGTCGGCCTGAAACTCCGCGGCCTCTTGAAGGCCTGCCTCGGCAAAGAGCCCCTCAAGAAGAAGCACTGGCTTGCGCCAGCCAAGGCTGCGCACCTGCAGAAGTTCTTCGAGCTCAAGCAGTGCAAGGCCATCAGCATCCTCAAAGCCTTGCACCACGGCATCTAGGCCATGCCCATAGCCCCTGGCCTTAACAACCGCCCAGATGCTCTGATTGGGCTGCATTCGACGAAGCGCCCGAAGGTTCGCCTGCAGCCTTGCTGTGCTTACCTCAAGCAGGATGGGGCGCTGGCCTTGATCAGATAAGGAACTCATAGGGCTAGGGGTCGGGGTACGCCTGAATGAGGCAAAGACAGGTTGCTGCTTTCCTGGCTTGGACCTGCGCTTGCAGGCAGGCTGTTAAGCAGACTTAGGTAAACCTGCCTGCGGGTTGCGGCAGCAACAGGATTAGCCGGATCGTCGCAGGCAATTCTGTGAACAACGAGAGCAGGGTTTGCCGGTTCAACCGCCTGCCTAAGCGGGTCTGTCTTGCTTGCGGCCGAGCAGACCAGAAGAAGAGCGATAAGACTTGGGTCTGAAAGGCCTTCTCGAAAACGGGCTTCAAAGACTTGGCTGTCTTTAGCCGGGCAAATCTCCAGCGCAAAAAAAGACGGCCCTAAAGCGCTCTGGCGCTGGCCACGGGCTTGAAGATACTGGCTAAAGTAGCTGGAAATGGCAGCCCAAGAGGTTGACAGCGAACCCGCCATGGGTGCCGAGACCACCTGCCCGTCTGCTGCAAACGCCTCATACAAGACCAGCAGCCTCTGAAGCCGAGGCCGTCGCTGCCAATAAGGTGAAAGGCCAAGTATCTCGGCCGCGTATCCATAAACCCTCATGCCCTTACGACGCGCTCCCGGTTAATAGACTGCGGTTCATTAAAACGGCGTCCTCACGTACCGCCTCACCACGGCTTGTTGGGTAGTAGTCTTTACGCAGACCCACCCTTTGAAACCCGTTGCGCTCATAAAGCCGAATGGCGGCCGGGTTCGATGGCCGAACCTCAAGCATGACGACAGCCACCTTCTCAGCGAAAAGTTTCTTAAACAATTGGTCAAGCATAAACTGACCCGCACCACGTCGTTGGCGCGCAGGGGAGATGGTGAAATTCAGAAGGTGGCATTCGTCGAGCACCCGCATGCAGACCAAGTAGCCAACCATGACCCCCTGGTCGACAAGCTTAAGCAGCTCATAGCCCGAGGCAAAGGCATCGCGAAAATTGCCCGACGTCCAGGGAACCTCATAAGACTGATTCTCAATGACCATCACGGAGGCAAGGTCTGCAACACTCAAAGGCTGCAAGCCCATGGTGGGGCCCTTAAGACGCTCCTCACGAGTCAGGGCAACCTTCTCGCGCACATAAAGCGGCTGCGCATGCACAACCGGTCCAAAGCGCGATGGGTCGTGCGAGAGAGCAGCAGCAGCTAAGGACCAATAGGCAAGCGTCTGAAGCGAGGACGGCTGAACTGCTGTTTCATTTAGACCGAAGGGAAGCCGATAGTCTTGGATGCAAGGCTCGAGAAGTCGCGTGTGGCGGGCAGTATTAACCGCCTCCTCAGTAGCCGAAGACTGCTCGTCGCCGAGCAACTCTTGTTGAACAATAAAAGGCGGCTCCACAAACTCGTATTGAAAAAACTGCGGGTTGAATCGCAGCTGGGCCTTGTAGAACTCTCCGAGTCGGGCATTCAATAGAACGTCCACCGACGAGCGGTGCACGGACTGGCCTGCCCATTGCCTAGAGTCATCCCAACCCGGCTGGTCGTGCGGCGGTTCAACGCACGCCTGACGCGAAGACCCCAAAAGCCATGCAAGGGCATAGGCCTCGAAGGCTGAGACAACTGCAACGGTGCGCTGCAGCCCACGGGCAATGCCTTGAACCAGGCCAGCCGCAATCCGCAGGCCGGTAAAAGAACCCGGGCCGGAACAAAGAACCAGGGAGCCAATGTCCTGGGCCCGAAGCCCTTCGGCATGCAAGACCGCATTCAATGCGTCCAGAAGTTCGGAGGCTCGGCCCTTGCCCGCGTCAATTAACACCCCTTGCCAGGGCCGGTTAGGCAGGGCAAGCACGAGGCTCGCCGAATCGGAGGCGTCAATGGCCAAGACAGGCGCGCTAAGTTTCGGCCCCTTCATTAGGCTCGAACGAGACTGGCAATTGCCTGGGCTGCAATGCCTTCTTCACGACCTGTAAACCCAAGCCTTTCTGTCGTGGTTGCCTTGACGTTGACAAAGCCGCACTGACAGTCCTCACCAATGTTGGCAACCATGGTGTCTATGTATGGCATGAGCTTCGGACGCTGGGCAATAAGGGTTGCATCGATCTGAGCAACACGAAAGCCCTGCTCTTCAATAACCCTAACCACCCTGCGCAGCAGAACGCGGCTGTCGATGTTCTTAAAGGCATCGTCCGTGTCCGGAAAATGCCGCCCAATATCGCCAAGCCCTAAGGCGCCTAAGAGGGCATCGGCAATGGCATGCAGCAGGACGTCGGCATCGGAATGCCCAAGCAGGCCTGTCTCATGCGCAATGCGAACCCCCCCTAAAACAAGCGGGCGGCCCTTGACCAGGGCATGAACATCAAACCCCTGGCCAATACGAATCGCAGGCTCCTGGGCTTGGGCCTGGGCCTTCGGAAGGTCCGACGGGTGGGGCATGGAAAGAAGGTCCTTTTCAAAGTCTTGTTCAAAGGTGAGCTTAATGTTACTTGCCTCACCCATAACAAGCCGAGGCTTGTAGCCAAGCGCCTCCATGGCCAGGGACTCATCGGTGGCAAGTGGCTGAACCGAGAGCGCCTTGTGGATCAGACCAAGACGAAAAAGCTGCGGGGTCTGTGCCCGCCAAAGGTGGTCGCGGGGAACCGTTTCAAGAACCTTCGCCTGTGAGTTTTCGCCAGAGGCTTTGTCGGGCTGGCTAGGGTCTTGAGGCTGGGCACGTTTGAGCGTGTCGGCCACGGGCAAGGCCAAAAGCGCTCCGTCCTCGCTCTGGCCCTCAAGCCAGAGACGTTCAATAGACTCTGCGGTAATAAAGGGCCTTGCGGCATCGTGGACCATCACCCAGTCCTTCTGAGCCTGCTCACCAAAAACCCGCTGCAGACAGTCAAGACCCGCCATCACCGTCTGCGCGCGTTCGGCGCCTCCTATTTTCAGGGCCACTAGAGGAAAATCAAGCCCCAGATGGCGTTGAAGGCCTTGATCGATTTGTAGCGTCTGCCAATGGGTGTCTTTGGGCGATAAAAGCACCACAATGCCAGCGAAGGCCTCAATGCCCGCAGCGCCCTTGCCAAGCGCAACCAGGCAGCGCTCCAAGACTGTCTGTCCATGACTCTCAAAATACTGCTTGGGCTTGTTCAGACCAGCCCTTGTCCCAGCGCCTGCCGCGGGCACAATAAGCCAGAGCCGGGGGCTCGCGGGTCTGCCCTTTTGGCCATGCAGGCCAGGCAGAAAGGACCTCAGCCTTAGGTCGGCCTGGTCAGGAGAAGAAAGGTAGCTCGCAGGGGAATGAGTATTCATCCCCTAAAATTAGCAGATGACAGAGATGATCGACAGCAGTTCAGAACTTTCCGAGGCCGCATCCACGCCAAACCCGCCACCCGCCTCAGTCCCGACGCTGCAATGGTCATGGCCCGATCCGGGCAGTCGTCCGCAGGCTGCTGGTCAACGTTACATGACAGGCCTTCCTGTGGGGTCCGCCGACAGTCTTTTTACTGCCTGCTGGGCAGTGGAGCAGGCGCAGAGTCTTCGGGCAAGGCCTGCGGCCTCCAACCACAAAGGCGCCTTAACCCTTGTTATTGCCGAGAATGCCGCCCGCTCTCAGCGTCTTCTACAAGAGGTCCAAGCCTGGCAGCCCCAACTTCGAGTTGCGGGCCTTGGGGACTGGGAGACGCTTGCCTATGAGGCGTTCTCACCCCATCAAGACCTTATCTCAGAGCGCCTAAAC
Organism: Burkholderiaceae bacterium; assembly: GCA_018402635.1. GTDB lineage: Bacteria > Pseudomonadota > Gammaproteobacteria > Burkholderiales > Burkholderiaceae_A > Hahnella. Next base: position 270,648 of record JAGYIP010000009.1, on the reverse strand, counting down.
AGCCTTTACCTGGCTATTACAGGTCAGCTGGACCTTCTAATTGTGGCGGCACCCACGGCCCTGCAGCGTCTTCCACCACCCAATTACCTGGCGGCCAATACGTTCTTTTTCGAACCGGCCAGTCCCTCTCGGTGGATCGTCTGCGCCAGCAACTTCAGACCGCCGGTTACAGCCCTGTGGGTCAGGTCTTCTCACCCAGCGAATACGCGATTCGCGGCGGACTCATCGACCTCTACCCCATGGGCTCGAGCCTTCCCTATCGTATCGAGCTTTTTGATGATGAAATCGCCTCCATTCGGGTCTTCGACCCTGAGAGCCAGCGCAGCGTGCATCCGGTTCGCGAGGTCCGTATTCTTCCTGGACGGGAATACCCACGCGATGCCGAGTCAGCCTCTCGGCTTCGCAACCGATGGCGCGAGACCTTCGAGGGCGATCCCTCTCGCTGCTCGCTCTACAAAGACGCAGGCAACGGTCTTTTCGGACCCGGTATCGAGTACTACCTGCCCTTGCTTTTTGATGAGCTTGCCGATTTATCTGCCTACCTTCACCCCGATGCACAGATTCTTCTGGTTGGTGATGTTCAGAGCAACTTTGAACAGACCTTCAGCGAGGTGAAAACCCGCTGGGAGTTTCTGCGTCACGACATCGAACGCCCCGTGCTTCCCCCCGAGGACATTCTGGTGCCTGTCCCCCGGTTCAATCAGGCCCTTAGTGGCTGGGGTCAGACACTGCTGTCAGAGGCCCGTGAACAGACTCTTACCCAAACGGCACCCGACGTTCGCGCCGACCGCCAGGCCACACCTGTACTGGCGAGGCTGCAGTTAGCTGTTGCAGAGGCGGCAAACGAGAACCTGGTCACCGTGGTCTGCGTCGACACCGATGGACGACGAGAGACGCTGGCAGAGATGCTTGAGGGCTCGGGTATTCATTTCGATCGGTGCGAACTCACCGAGATCCCCGGCCTTCTTAAGAAGACCAATACAGCCGGGAGCCAAGCAGCCGAGCCAAGCTGCCTGCTTACGGTAAGCCCCTTTCATCAGGGCTTTAAGGCCCCTGCTCTCGGGCTTGTTCTTATTACCGAGTTCGAGCTCTTTGCCGACCTGCAAAGGCGGCAACGACATGGCCAGCGGGTGAAGCAGACCAATGTCGAGGCCATTATTCGTGACCTTTCCGAACTTAAGATCAACGACCCCGTCGTGCACCTTCAGCATGGTGTTGGCCGCTACCAAGGCCTTATCAACATGGACCTCGGCGATGGCCCCAATGAATTTCTGCACCTGGTTTATGCCGAGAACGCCCTCTTGTATGTGCCAGTGGCTCAGCTTCATCTGATAAGTCGTTACAGCGGCAGCGACCCCGACTCCGCCCCGCTTCATCGTCTTGGCGGGGGCCAGTGGGAGAAGGCGAAGACGAAGGCTGCAAAACAGGCCAAGGACACCGCGGCCGAACTGCTCAACCTCTATGCGAGGCGTGCGGCACGCGAAGGACATGCCTTTGCATTTCAGGCCTCGGACTACGAACGATTCGCCGACGGCTTCGGATTCGAAGAGACACCGGACCAGCTCGCCACTATTCACGCGGTGGTTCAGGACATGATCTCAGGCAAACCCATGGACCGTCTTGTCTGCGGCGATGTAGGCTTTGGTAAGACCGAGGTTGCCCTGCGAGCTGCCTTTGTCGCCGTAATGGACGGCAAGCAGGTTGCCGTGCTCTGCCCAACCACGCTTCTTGCCGAGCAGCACTTTCAGACCTTCCAAGATCGCTTCTCGTCATGGCCAGTGAAACTTGCAGAGCTTTCACGCTTTAAATCGGGCAAAGAAGTGAACGAGTCGCTTGAAGAACTGGCCGAGGGACGCCTTGATATTGTTATTGGGACCCACCAGCTGCTCTCGGCCCGCACACAGTTTAATAGGCTTGGCTTAATTATTATTGATGAAGAACATCGCTTTGGTGTGCGACAAAAAGAGGTACTAAAAACGCTGCGGGCCGAGGTGGATGTTCTTACGTTAACCGCCACACCCATTCCTCGCACGCTTGCCATGAGCATGGAGGGCATTCGCGACTTCTCCATAATTGCAACCGCACCGCAGAAACGTCTGGCCATTAAAACCATGGTGAGACAAGACTCCGATAGCACCGTGCGTGAGGCCCTCTTGCGTGAACTTCGGAGGGGTGGCCAGGCCTATGTGCTGCACAACCAGGTGGAAACAATGCAACATCGGGTCGAAATGCTCAGGGCACTTCTACCTGAGGCCCGTATTGGCGTGGCCCACGGTCAGCTGCCCGAGCGCGAGCTCGAGCAGGTCATGCGTGACTTCAACCAGCAGCGTATTAACGTGCTTTTGTGTACAACCATTATTGAGACAGGCATCGATGTCCCCACGGCGAACACCATCGTCATCTACCGTGCCGACCGGTTTGGCCTGGCTCAGCTGCATCAGTTAAGGGGCCGAGTGGGTCGATCCCATCACCAGGCCTACGCCTATCTGCTTGTCCCCGATGAAGAGTCCATAACCCGTGATGCCAAGAAGCGGCTTGAGGCTATTACCTCGATGGAAGAGCTTGGAAGTGGCTTTTTCCTTGCTATGCACGACCTGGAGATTCGCGGTGCAGGTCAGGTCTTAGGCGATAGCCAGTCGGGCAATATGACCGAGGTGGGCTTTCAGCTTTATGCCGATATGCTTCAAGAGGCTGTAAGTGCACTGAAGGCTGGCCGCGAGCCCGACCTCGATACGCCCGTAACAAGCGTTACCGAAATTCAGCTGCATCTTCCCGCGCTGCTTCCGCAAGACTACTGCCAGGACATTCGTGAGAGGCTCTCTCTGTATAAGCGAATGGCAAGCGCCACCACTCAGGAGGACCTCTCGGACCTGCAAGAAGAGCTGATCGATCGCTTTGGGAAACTGCCCGACCCCGCCAAGGCGCTTCTTGAAACCCACCGGCTTCGTATTCGCTGCAAGGCCTGGAACGTGATTAAGATTGATGCCGGCCCCGAGCGCGTTGCGGTTCAGTTCGGCCCCAATGCGCCTGTGAATCCAGCAAAGGTTATCAAGCTTATTCAAACCGATTCAAGGTTTCGACTGCAAGGCAACGATCGCCTGCGCGCAGACATTGCGTCTTCGAAGCTGCCCGAGCGGCTTGCGGTTCTGCAAACAGTTTTTCAGCAGGTTCTTGATTCCAACCCAACCAGCCCTTAAGTTAGAACAATGCCATGCATGCCTTAAACGACGACCTCAACGCCGAATCCGAACTCTATTTTCTGCAGGCAGGCGCCGGTGCAAACGGTGAACAAAGCCGGAATGCAGACGACCTTCTGCTAACAGTGAAGAGCCCTGCTTCACGCATTCGAGCATCGCCCGGACGATCTTCGCGCAGGCAGCCTGCAGCATCGGCCTGCCTACGCCAAGCTTGAAGGCACTTCGCTTATGGCCCAAGGTCGAGCCGCGATTCAAGCGCTTCGTATGCAATGCACGGCGCAGTCGATCGACCTTGTAGCTATGGCCAAGCCCAGAGGCCTTGCAAGCTACAAGCTGCTTGCCATGGACATGGATTCCACCGTTATTTCCATTGAATGCCTCGATGAGGTCGCCGACTTCTGCGGAAAAAAGGCAGAGGTTGCAAGCATTACCGAGGCCGCCATGCGCGGCGAAATCACCGACTATGCCGAGAGCCTGCGTCGACGGGTTGCCTTTCTAAAAGGCCTTTCAACCGATGCCTTGCAGAGCGTCTTGACCGAGCGACTGCGCTTAAACCCTGGCGCAAAAGAGCTGGTGGCAGCGGCAAAAGCGGCTGGCCTACACTGCCTCTTGGTGTCTGGCGGCTTTCAACCCTTCACCGGCCATGTTGCTCAGACACTTGGGTTTGACGAGATTCACTGCAACAGGCTGGGAATGGAAAACGGGAAACTTACCGGCGAGGTTGTTGGCCCCATTGTGGATGGAGACGCAAAGCAGGCTGCCGTGCTGAAGGCCGCAAGTGCCCTGGGCATTGATGCAAGCCAACAGGCCATTGCCATTGGGGATGGTGCGAACGACCTGCCCATGATGACCCAGGTTCACCTAAGCCTTGCCTACCGGGCCAAGCCGGTGGTTGCCAATCAGGCAGCCCTTCAATTTAACTTTGCCGAGCTTGATAGCCTGCTTGATTGCCTTAAGGAGAGCGCCTAATACTTGGTGCCTTACAAGCTTGGTGCTTGGGGCTTGGTGCCCAGAGAGTTCGACCCCGAGAGCTTCAATTACTTAGGCCTCAAGCCCCTCGCTACTAAGGTAATCATCGTAGGACCCTTTGAAGTCAATAAGACTGCCATCGCCCCTCATAATAATGATGCGATTGGCAACCGCATTGACAAACTCACGGTCGTGACTCACCACAAATAGCGTGCCTTGGTATTTTTCAAGGGCAAGCTGCAGCGACTCAATGGACTCCATATCCAGATGGTTCGTGGGCTCATCGAGAACCAGCACGTTGGAGCGCTCAAGCATAAGTCGGCCAAAGCTCATGCGGTGCTTCTCACCCCCCGAGAGCACCCTGACCTGCTTTGCAACGTCATCGCCAGAAAACAAAAGCCTGCCAAGAATAGAGCGCAAGGCCTGATCATCGTCACCCTCTTGCCCGTAGTTTTGAAGCCAAGAGCTTAAGGTGGAGTCTTTCTCAAACTCCGGATAGACGTCCTGGGCCATGTAACCAATCTGCGCATTCTCTGCCCATTTCACAAGCCCATCGTCAACGGCTATACCCTTGTGATCCAGGCCAACCAGACATTTAATTAAGGTGGATTTTCCCGCACCGTTGGGGCCAACCACGGCAATTCTTTCGCCGGCTTCCACCATTAACGAGAGCTTCTTCAGAACAGGCTCACCGTCGTAAGCCTTCGAAATGCTCTGAAGGTGAACAGCCTGGCGGTAAAGCTGCTTGGTCTGCTCGAAACGAATGTAGGGGTTCTGCCGAGACGATGGGCGCACCTCCACCGATTCAAACTGGATTTTCTCAATAAGCCTACGACGGGATGTCGCCTGCTTGGCCTTGCTTTTATTGGCCGAAAAACGGCGAACAAACTCTTGCAACTCAGAAACACGCTCCTTGCTCTTGGCGTTTGCCGCCATAAGCCGCGCACGCGCTTCCGACGACGCCAGCATGTAGTCGTCGTAATTACCGGGATAGATTCGAATATCCCCATAGTCGACATCGGCCATGTGCGTACATACCGAGTTAAGAAAATGACGATCGTGGGAAATAATAATCATGGTGCAATCACGATCATTAAGAAGGCCCTCAAGCCAGCGTATTGTGTCAATGTCTAGGTTGTTGGTTGGCTCATCAAGCAAGAGCACATCGGGGTCGCTAAAAAGGGCTTGAGCAAGAAGAACCCTCAGCTTCCATCCCGGGGAAATCTCGCTCATGGGACCATTGTGTTGATCAAGTGCAATGCCCGCACCTAAGAGTAATTCGCCCGCACGGGCCTCGGCGGTGTAGCCATCGAACTCTGCAAATTTTGCCTCCAGGTCGGCCGCCCGCATGTAATCGTCTTCGCTTGCGTCCGGGTTTGCGTAAATGGCATCGCGCTCGGTCATGGCGGCCCACATCTCTTCGTGGCCCATCATGACCACATCAATCACGCGGTGATCCTCGTAAGCGAACTGGTCCTGACGAAGCTTTCCAAGACGAACACCGGGCTCTTTTATCACTTCCCCTGAGCTCTGCTCGAGGTCGCCTCCAAGGATCTTCATGAAGGTGGACTTGCCGCAGCCGTTAGCCCCGATAAGGCCGTAGCGGTGACCATTTCCAAACTTGACACTAACGTTTTCAAAAAGGGGCTTGGCCCCAAATTGCATGGTGATATTTGCAGTTGAGAGCATTAAACCTTCCTTACCCATTCATAGGCATTCTTGAAAAAAACAGCCCATGGTGAAAAATCGTTGTTTGTTTTGAAAGGCTCAGGAATCCAAGACAACTGAACATTTCTAAAAACCCTTTCGGGGTGGGGCATCAGAACAAGTACCCGACCATCCTCATTCGTAAAGCCTGTAAGTCCTTCGGGAGAGCCGTTCGGATTAGCAGGATAGAGCTGGGCGGGCTTTCCCGCATCGGTGTAGCGGAGAGCCGCAAGCGAAGAAACCGCGGCCTGCCCCTCACCCCAAAAGGCTCTGCCCTCCCCGTGTGAGACAACCACCGGAAGGCGCGCACCCTGCATATCTTTAAAAAAGATGGAATTCGACTCGAGCACTTCAACCATGGAGAGCCGGGCCTCGAACTGCTCGGAGGCATTTGGCAGAAAAGTAGGCCAGCCTTGCGTGCCCGGAATAATCGAGTGCAGTCTCGCCATCATCTGGCAGCCATTGCAGACACCCAAGTGCAAAACGGTCTTGGCGTTCAAAGAAAGCTGTGAAGGCATCGCGAAGACTATTGTTGTGAAGAATCGAACTTGCCCAGCCGTTACCCGCACCTAAAACATCGCCAAACGAAAAACCGCCACAGGCAACCAGGCCGGCCATGGAGTCAAGGCCAATACGCTGGTCAAGCAGGTCTGTCATGTGGACATCCCAGGCTTCAAAGCCTGCTGCCTCAAAAGCGGCAGCCATTTCAGTCTGACCGTTAACGCCCTGCTCTCTAAGAATAGCGATGCGCGGGCGGCTAAGGGCAAGGGCAGCAGACTTGGGTGAGGCTAAGCTCTCGCCCGTCCGGGTAGACCCCTTTTGCTCAGTGAGCTCGGAAAGCCGCCTTACCAACGCCTCGGGAAGATACGCTTGCGGAGCCTTTGTCTGATGCAAGGCTTCGAAGGCCTGCCTGGCCAAAGCGGGGTTGTCCCGGCGCGATGCAAACTCGAAGCTAACCTTTGACCAGCTCTCTTGAAGCCGCGACCTGGGCTGTTGAAAGACACATTTGGCATCGCGATAGATTTCAATTTGATCGCGCGGGTTCGCGTACCCAATTTCATGCGCAGACGAGGAAAGGCCGTGCTTGCGAAGAATGTCCATAAACTCCGAACGTCGCTCGCGGGTAACCTGAACAACCACGCCAAGCTCTTCATTGAAAAGCGCCTTCAGTGTTAACTCATCACGCTGAACCGCCACCTGTTCGGGTCGGATTTTAAAATCGCCCCAGTCGGCAGCAAAGGGATCGATGGTAAGAAGATCAAGATTAAGCGTTAGGCCCGAGCGGCCTGCAAAGGCCATCTCGGCAAGGCAGGCAAAAAGCCCTCCGTCTGAACGGTCGTGATAGGCAAGCACTAGGCCCTCATGACTTCGCGCTTCATGGCAGACCTGTTGAAGGCGACGCAGGCTTTGCGGGTCTTCAAGGTTCGGCGTCTCGCCCCCAAACTCACCAAGAAGCTGGGCAAGAATAGACCCGCCCATGCGCTGCTTGCCGGCTGCAAGGTCGATAAGAACAAGCACGGTATCGCCAAGGTCGGCACGCAGGGCCGGCGTCCAGGCATGGCGGACATCGTCAACCGGGCTTACGGCCGTAAGCACCAGTGATACGGGCGAGATCACCGAATGTTTCTGGCCTGCTTCGTCCCAGCCGGTTCGCATGCTTAAGGAGTCTTTTCCAACCGGAATGGACAGACCCAGCTGAGGACAGAGTTCCATGGCAAGGTTCTGAACCGCCTCGTAAAGGGCCACGTCTTGACCCTTCTCGCCACAGGCAGCCATCCAGTTCGCACAAAGCTTTACGGCGGCAAGGTCGTGAACGGGGGCACTGAATAAATTGGTCAGTGCCTCACCCAAGGCCATGCGCACCGAGGCCACTGAGTTGGTGACGGCAAGTGGCTGACGCTCACCCAAGGCAATGGCCTGGCCTGCATACCCTTTGAAGTCCCACAAGGTGATTGCCGCGTCTGCAACCGGCGTCTGCCAGGGACCAACCATCTGGTCGCGGGCGGTAAGCCCCCCGACGGTTCGATCGCCAATGGTGATTAAGAACTCTTTACTTGCAACAGTGGGATGGCCAAGCACCTTATGAACAAGCTCATCAAGGGCGTGGCCAACAAGGTCAAGTGGCTGCGAGCTGGCCTGATAACGCTCAACAACCCGCTGCATCCGAGGCGGCTTACCAAGAAGCACAGACAGCGGCATGTCAACCGGATTAACCTGATCAATCAAGGCCTGCGTGACATCCTGAGAGGGGCTTGAGGCGACAGGCGAAGGAGCTAAAAGCCTAAGACGGTCTTGCGAAAGGGCACGACCAACCACTGCAAAGGGGCATCGTTCTCGCCGAGCGACAGACTCAAAAAGTGGCAGATGCTCTTGGGCAATCGCAAGCACGTAGCGCTCTTGCGACTCGTTGCACCAGACTTCGGCAGGTGACATGGAATAGTCGTCAATGGGAACCTGACTGAGCTGAAAGTCAGCGCCCATGCCTGCACCATGCACCAGCTCAGGCAGGGCATTCGACAGGCCGCCCGCACCGACGTCGTGAATGGAAAGGATGGGATTGTCGGGGCCCAGGGCCACGCAGGCATCAATGACCTCTTGGGCGCGGCGCTGCATTTCGGGGTTGCCACGCTGAACCGAATCGAAATCGAGTTGGGCAGAGTTTGCACCCGAGTCAACCGAGCTCGCTGCCCCACCGCCAAGGCCAATGCGCATGCCCGGGCCACCCAATTGAAGCAGCAAGGCACCCTCGCCAATGGGCTTCTTAAAGCTTAGGGCATCGTGAATAACGCCCACGCCGCCGGCAAGCATGATGGGCTTGTGGTAGCCCCAGCGACGCTGATCGAATGCAAGCTCAAAACTTCGAAAATAACCCAACAGACCTGGCCGCCCGAATTCGTTGTTAAAGGCCGCAGCGCCTATGGGGCCCTCGAGCATGATCTGCAGGGGGGAGGCCTGACGCGATGGGCCGTCGAAATGGCCAGAGAAGTCAATGGTCGATACAGAGAACCCAACAAGACCCGCCCGAGGCTCTGCACCTCGGCCCGTCGCGCCCTCGTCACGAATCTCGCCACCGGCCCCAGTTGCCGCGCCCGGAAAAGGCGAGATTGCGGTAGGGTGGTTGTGGGTTTCAGCCTTGAGCACCGTATGCATCAGGCCTTGCACCTCTCGGTAGGGCCCAGGCTTGGCCACGGACGCTTGCAAGTGAATGGCCGGGCGACCCTGCAAAATAGCCGCATTATCCTCGTAGGCCGACACCGTGCCCTGGCCTGCCACCGCATGGGTATGGCGAATCATTTGAAACAACGACTGCTCTTGAGGCTGTGAATTAATGATGAACGAGGCATTGAAAATTTTATGCCGGCAGTGCTCGGAGTTGGCCTGGGCAAACATCATCAGTTCGACGTCCGTGGGCTGTCGGCCCATGGCCTGGTAGGCCTCACTAAGGTAATTCAATTCCTCAGCCGACAGTGCAAGCCCCAGCCTTGCGTTGACCGACTGAAGCTGAGACAACCTCTGGCTGGGGTCGCCCGAGAGCTCAATGATTTCAAGCGGCTTCACAGCGGGCTGCTCAATAAGATGGGAGGGAGGACTGTTAAAGAAGGCCTCCTCCGTCATCCGGTCATAAAAGAAGGACTGACCCTTCTGGCTCTGAATGAAGGTTTGAAGAGCCTCAACCGCCCGATTCAAAGCCCCGTTACCGAACTGAAATTCAAAACAACGACCCCGCTCGAGTCGATTGAGGCTTGCAAGGCCACAGCGCTGGGCGATATCGATGGCCTTCGAGGCCCAGGGAGAAAGGGTGCCATGGCGCGGAAAGACCCACAGACGCAGGCTGTCGCGACCCACCGCAGGAAAGCTCGGCCCTTGAAGCTGAAGTAAGGCTGCTAAATTCTCGAAAATCGAGGGTGCAACCTGGTCCTTCGAACACGACGGGGTCGCTTGGGTTCCAGGGGCTAAATGCACAAGGTACGCCCAAGAGCAAGACAGGTTTTTAACAGCGCAGTCTGCGCCTTCCAAAGCCAAACGAAGCCGGTCGCGACGGAAGGCCGAGATGGCGCTTGCGCCCGGGAAAAAGCTGACTTCTGACATAGACCCGATTATACGATCCGGCCCGCCTGCATACGTAAACGGCGACTGCAAGCCTTTGAAAGGCTCTCGTCGTGGGTGACGATAATAAGCGTTGTACCCAGGCTTTTCTGCAGGTTGAAGAAAAGCTCCATCACCCGAGCCCCACTCTCATAGTCCAGACTTCCAGTGGGCTCATCGGCAAATAGAAGGTCGGGCGTCACGACAAATGCGCGAGCCAGCGCAACTCGTTGCTGCTCCCCCCCCGAGAGGGTTGCGGGAAAATGCCGCTCCCGACCCGCAAGGCCAACCTCTGAAAGCATGGACTGAGCCTTTTGCTTAGCATCGCGATCCCCTCGAAGCTCAAGAGGTAACATGACGTTTTCAAGCGCATTGAGTTGAGGAAGAAGCTGAAACGACTGGAAGACAAACCCAAAACGACCGTTACGGCGCAGACTGCGTTGCTCCTCAGACAGCGAGGCGATGGCCTCACCTGCCCAATAAACCTCGCCTTCTGAGGGCGTATCGAGTCCAGCTAAAAGCCCGAGCAGCGTAGACTTACCGCAGCCTGAAGGCCCCACCATGGCCAGCGATTCGCCCGCCTGCACTTGAAGATTAATGTCCTGGAGAATTGAGAGCTTGTCATTGCCATCTGAAACCCACTTCGCAAGACCCTTGGCCTCGATCGCAACGGACTGCTTGGGTATTGCCATGCCTTCGCCTTCTGTCATACCACTCCCTTGGTTCATGAAATGTCTTCTTGGCCTGATTCTACTCACTGGTCTTTCCGTGGCAGCGCAAAGTAGCTCAAACAACCCTACCGCATCGGCCATTTCCCAGAAGCCAACCATACTTATCTTCGGCGATAGCCTATCAGCCGCCTATGGGCTGCGAAGAAATCAGGGATGGGTGAGTCTTCTTCAAAGGCGGCTTGATGCAACTAATCTGAAGTACAACGTAGAAAATCGAAGCCTCTCGGGTGAGACCACGTTTGGCGGGCTCGAGCGCCTTCCCCGTGCGCTGGCTCAGGTTAAGCCAGCGCTTGTGGTCTTGCAGCTTGGTGCCAACGATGGGCTCCGTGGGCTTGACCTTCGGACATCCCGCGCCAATTTAAAGGCCATGATTAAAAATCACTGGATGCAAAAGCAAGGGTGGTCGTCGTTGGCGTAAGGCTTCCACCAAACCTCGGCGAGACCTATTTAAAGGAATTTGACGCCATCGTACCCTCCCTGGCAAAAGAACTTCAGGTTCAGGCGGTGCCCGCCATGCTTAAAGGCTTTGCTGCAGACCTAAGCTATTTTCAGGATGATCAGATTCACCCCAACGCCAGGGCTCAGCCCATTATTCTTGAGACCATCTGGAAGACCATACGCCCGCTTCTATGAAAGACGCTAAATGACCAAGCCCTATGCCCAAGTTCTTGCCACATTTCTATCAAGCCTTTTTCTTCATATGCCGGGCTGGGCCTTGGACTTCAGTGATATTGCAAAAGAGGGCGAGCTTGTTTTTTTAGAGAAGCACCCTGAGCCCAACAGTTACCACTACGAATCTCGAGTCTTTCTTACCGAGTCGTCCCTTCAAGATGGAATCGTCTCGCTATCAACCTGCCATTACCAGCTCGACCCCATTCGCAAGGTTGTCATTGCCTTTAACCCAGGAAGGCTGCAGAGCCTTGCCGTCGAGAGTCACTCTGGCATTGAATCAATTGCCCAAGACGAGCACAGTGTCACGCTAAGCAATGTTAAGAGAGGCGCTCAGATCTGCATTACGCTTCGCTCGAAAGCGCTCGACTCTACGGCCGAAAAGGGGGTCTTCAAGCTGCAGGCTGGCCCCCTGATGCGCCGCTATTTCGACGGCTACCTGCCCATGTCAGCCAGGCTGAAGGTGAACTGGCCGGCTGGGCTGCTTCAGATGAAGGCAAGCGACCCCATTGCCCAACCGGGGGTGGCTGTGCATGCAGACCCTGAAGGCGCCGAAATGCTGATTACCTTTGCGGGTAAGTTCACGGGCCACTTCGCTCTGCAAGACCGCCGGTAACGTAGGCAGAATTGTAGGAAGATTCGCAGGAAGATACGGAATTCCGCAGGCAAGCTGCAGTTCAAGCTCCGCCTAAGAGCGCAACGCTGCGCTACTTCTTGAACTTATAGAAGTTGTCGTTTAGGTAGCGCGCGACATGCTCAAGCTCTTCGTCGAACCATCCCGAGTTGGTGCGGGTGGCACAGAACTGAACCATGGTCTTTAGCCCGCCGGCATCTGTTACTTTTCGAAAATCTTCCGAATAGAGTTCTTCGCCTTTACCGTCGGGCATCATGGAGTTATGGCAAGAAGCACAGGTCTTTGCATGCAGCTTCGCACCCAGGTCGGCATTGCCCTTTGCAAACAACATCGCGTGAGCACTGTTTGAACCAAGCACAAGCCCAAGACCCAACACAACTGCGGCAGCAGCCACACCGACATGCGAAACGCGACCTAACGGTTTTTGATTCATAAACGGTACCCCCTTCAAAAGTATCAAGCCTTGATCAACGCAAAGAATAACCTAAGCGTATTTCTGCACGAATTCAATACCTTTTAGGTAGCAAATCCAAGTAACAACGCCACACAAAGGGGCGTTGTTACTTGCGGGATGCCCGGCCTAGGCGCTATGCAATACCAGGATTGCCCTTCATACCCACAAGTTTCGGGGTATTGAGCTTAAGCGGTGGCACCACTTTCTTGGCCTTGAGCCAGGTCTCAACCACATCCCAGACCGGCTCGCCAGTGGCGCCTTCCGCCACAGGCGCCCATCCAGCAACCTTGTAGTTCTTATTGGCCTCAATAGGCTTACCCTTAAGGCGCATGTCCTGAATACGACTGCCCATCTTCTCAAGAGGTGCGCAGGTGTATTGAAGCCCACCCACGCGAACCATATCGCCGCCCTGCTGGTAATAAGGATCGGGATTAAACAAGTTGTCACAGACGTCTTCAAGAACCGTTTTAATCATCTCGCCCGACATCTCGGTGAGCGTGCTGTAGGAGTAGGTGGTGGCTGTTTGATCCATGACATGCTCACGGGTAATAGCCTGGCCCGGCAACAGGCTGGTTCCCCAACGGAATCCCGGTGAGAAGGCAAGATCGGCGCCCTTGACATCCATAAGCGCATCAACAATAAGCTGATCAAAACTGCCATTGAAATTACCGCGCCGATAAAGAAGCCCCTCGGTCATGGCCAAGGTCTCTTCGAGCTTGGCCTTATACGGTCCACGCACCCGATCGATAAAAGCCTGCATCTCTTTGTCTGCCGGCAACATATTGGCAAAGACTGGAAGTAGCTTATAGCGGAAGTCGGCAACCTTGCCGCCCTTCACATCAAAATCGAGCACGCCAAGAAACTTGGTGTTCGAGCCAGCATTGGTCACCAGGGTTACGCCGCCTGCATTCTTCACTTTAACGGGCTGGGGTACGCCATCGTGAGTATGTCCGCCCATAATGGCGTCAATGCCACGCACGCGTGAGGCCATTTTAAGATCGACGTCCATACCATTGTGCGAAATAACCACGACCACCTTGGCTCCCTTGGCACGAACCTCGTCCACCATCTTCTGCATGTTGTCGTCTTGAATGCCAAAGGTCCAGTCGGGCACAAAGTAGCGCGGGTTCGCAATGGGGGTGTAAGGGAAGGCCTGGCCAATGACCGCCACCGGAATACCGTTCTGCTCACGAATCACATAGGGCTTGAAGACTGGGTCACCAAAGTCGTTTGTCTTCACATTCTGCGCAAGAAATTCAATTTTCCCTGCGAGCTCCTTCTCAATAATCTCCATGACGCGATCGGCCCCGTAGGTGAACTCCCAGTGGGGACACATCATGTCAACGCCTAAAAGCTTGGTGGCATCCACCATGTCTTGGCCTTTGGTCCAGAGCGCAGTAGCAGAGCCCTGCCAGGTATCACCGCCGTCCAGTAAGAAAGCCTGAGGACGGGAGGCCTTCATCATCTTGACCAGCGTGGCCATGTGGGCAAAGCCGCCAACCTTACCGTAGGTACGAGCAGCCTTCTCAAAGCCAACGAAGGTGTAGGCATGGGCCCAGGCCGAATTCGAGGGAATATTAAAGTGCTTAAGCAGGGCGTCACCCACAAAATGTGGCGGCCTGCCCAACATTTCAGCAAGCCCCAGGTTTACGCTGGGCTCCCGAAAGTAAACCGGTAAAAGCTGAGCGTGACAGTCGGTAAAGTGAAGAAAGCTGACGTTGCCAAACTTTGGAATTTCATAAAGCTTTTCACCTTTGGCCGCAGCAGCGTTTGCCTCTTGCCAACTGCCAAACATACCGCTGGCTGTGGCTGCTGCCATAACCCCCATAAACTCACGCCGATTCAAACTCATACGTCCATTCCCTAAAAAAGAAGCCGTCGAAGACGGCTAGCTATAAGGCAGGTTGGCAAGAACGCAAAGCCAGGCCGCCTCCTTCTAAAGTTTCGGGTAGAGCCTAGCCTCTACCCGAAACACCTTCACAACCTTAGTTCTTGTTAACCGGCGAATTGGGATCAAGCAGAAGCGCCATGAGGTCTTTCATCTGGGCTTCTGTAAGAATGTTCTGGGAGCCAAAACGAGGCATATTGGTGCAGGCGTTGTAAGCCTTGGCGTTATAGAGCTTGCCCCAGGTGTACTTAAGAACTGCCTCAGAATCGCCACGAAGCTTGCCGTACTGGTAAAGGCTTGGACCAAGCGTTCCGTAGGAAATTTCAGTGTTTGAAATCTTATGGCAGTTGTAGCAGTTACCACCGTTGGCAGCACCAGGCTTATCACGCCACGTACCACCGCGACCACTCTGGGCAAGTTTCTCGCCTGCTTTCCAGTCGCCAAAGTAGTTGCCATCGGAAGGGAACTTCACAAGCTTCATGTTCTCTTCCTCCACCTTTTTACGGAGGGCAGAGTCGATGTCCTTGCCGTTCACGTCAGAGTCCGTACAAGCAAGGTTGACCGAATCTTGACTCAGCCACTCCATCTTGGACTGCCCGGTGGGAACAAAAGACTTCATCATCACGTCCTTCGCCATCTTGTCGTAATCGACCGAAGCCGAGTAGGACCCTGCACACCCAGCAAGAACGACAGAGGCGGCAGCCAATGCAATGTAAATACTCTTTTTCATTTGCGTATCCCCCTAATTAGCGCTTAATTGTTGGTGCAAGCGAAGCAACACCCTTGCCGTTAACACCCATGTAGACCGACAAAGCCACGGTGGCCTCAGACCCGTAGACGGGCTCGGGGAAACGCTGTTGCCTGTAGCAGTCATTCAAGCGTTTTTGCATGGGCCAGAGCTGTCCGTTACCCACCCGGTAAGCAGGCCAAGAGGTAAAGGCCTTGCCTGCGGGTTCGTTGGCAGTAAGATTGGGAAGCCCTTGAAGACGAATACGGGTGTTATCGGCAGCATGGCAGGTTGCACAGGCAAAGTCGTATGGACCGGCACGGTAAAAGAAAACTCGCTTACCTACTTCGTAAAGACGTTTCTCTTCAGCGTGCCCTTGGGGCACTGCCACTGGCATACCTTTGGACTGAGCGGCAACGTAGGTAGCCAAGGCGATGATTTTCTTGTGGTCGTCTTTGTTGTACTTGGTGTCTTTCACGTCAATGCCTTGCACAGTTTTCATGCAATGCCCCAGACGCATCTCAAGGTCCATGACCTTTCCAGCATCTGAAAAATAACGTGGAAGGGACACGTAGGCCCCCTTTACAACTCCAGGCCCAAGACCGAGGTCACATTTTTCAAGTGAAGCATTCTTTGGCCCTGCAGGCTTCTTCCAGATCTCCTCGCCTTCCATTTCATAAAGGTCGGCTGGGTTACCGTCAGCGATAAGCTCGCGGTAGCGGTCGATGCCTTTCTCTGTTTCTGTTTTTGTCTCCAGGGCGTGCGCTGAATGCATAGCGAAGCCCAGAGCAAAAAACGCGGATAAAAATCCGGTACGCAATGTTTGTTTGTTCATGTCTGTCCCCTTTTTTAAAACCTGTGGTCTTAATTACTTCGAACTATGCCCCTGCAATAAACCAGGGCGGTAACTACAGCAAGAAGGGGAGCAGACAAGTTGACCCGCCCCCTTGCATGCATAGCTACTAGGCAATTGCGGCCTCATCGGTTCGCGTCTCGCCCTTGTTGTCCTTCCAGGTCACGGAAACCTTGTCGCCTGCCTTCGCCCCCTTTACCTTGAACTGCATATAAGGGTTCTTTGAAACAGCCGGCCCCCACTGAGCAGTCATGACGGTTTTGCCGTTGTGCTGCGTTGTAATCTCGCTAATAAACCAGGCAGGAATTGCCTTGCCGTCAGACCCCTTACGGGTTCCGGTTTCCATTTCGTGGGCCATTAGAACGCGAACATCTGCAATGTCGCCTGCCATACGGGCCCGAATTCTCATTGGACGTGCCATGGTGAAACTCCTTTCAATCTTGAATCGAAAAAATACCTTCTAAGGCGTTAGCTGAATTAGAAAAGAATTAGCCGCCGCAACCACCCAGGGTGACCTTGATTTCTTTCTTGGCCATGTAGAACTTGCCATCGGCCTTCACAAGAGCGTAGACATCGGAGCTCTGGCCCATCTTCACACGCATGGATACGTCGGGCACCGCATTGTCTGTGAACTCAAAGAAGCCGGCCATCATGGCTGGGTTCTTCTCGACCATGACGGCAACCATCTGGGTCTGTGGAAGGTTGCTTGCAACGCCCACGGGAACAACAGCACCGTTCTCGGCGATATCGGGCGAGGTGATGTTGATTTCTGACGATTCAGCCGTAGAACCCACACCCATTGCATTCAGGGTGTCAGCAATTGACTTGGTTGCAAACCAGTCCTTGTTCCACGAGGCCATGGCTGGGTTAGCAGCAAAAAACCCCATGGAGGCAAGCGCTGAGTAAACAGCTGCGCCGCCACCAACTTTCAATACGTCTCTGCGTTCTACTTTCATTTAAAGCTCCTTTCAAATGAGATGTGGGTGACCTGCATGACGTCTTCGATAACCCACCTCTCGAAGACAATAAGAGGAGAACTACTGCTTTTTATTTGTATCCAAACCCCGAGCTGGACCGATAGGACGGTTCTGCTCGACGAGATTTCCGTGACTATCAACAGCTGACCCAGGCAAGAATGAGGTGACCTTCACCTCTGGCTTGCAGTCTTTCATACAAGCCACATTCTTAACATCAGGTTTACCCTTGAGGTCCCACAAACCGTGATCTGTTGTCATGCCGTTGCGATTGGGCAGTTTGGCCTGAACCTCGGCAATGTTCTTGTCGGACAGCACGAAGTCTTCGGGAACCATATCTGCCAGATTCAGAATATAGGCAACGCTTGCATAGACTTCCTCGACCGTTAGGGTCTTGGGATTGGTCCATGGCATGGCCCTGTTGATGTAATCCCACAAGGTTGATACGGTTGCCACCTTCATCATGGTTGTGCGCTGAGGGAAGTCTTCACGCGCAAGGTTTGCAACTCGGCCTGTCTTCATGTCCTCTTTGGAGGTACCTCCAGCAATGGGTGTGAAGACATCGGTGCTCTCGCCAAACACCCCGTGGCAGGACGCGCACTTCGCTTCCCAGACTTCCATGCCTTTGGCAACCGAGCCAGAACCCTTTGGCAGCCCTTTGAAGTCGGGCCGAACGTCGATGTCCCAGGCCTTAACCTCGTCGGGGGTTGCCTTACGACCAACCCCCTCGAAGGCCACCACGGATGACCCAACCACTGCAAGAGCGAGACCCGCTACAACTGTATTAACCCACTTGGACATTGCTAACCTCCCCCGACTCGGCAATACGCCAGGTCTGAATCATGTTGTTGTGATAAATGGAACGTGTACCCCGAACCTCACGCAGTTGATGAACCGTGGGCTGCACATAGCCCGTGTCGTCAATGCAACGTGACTGCAGGAAGGCATTCTTGCCGTTCCACGACCAGTCGATATTAAAGCGCGTGAAGGCCTTCGACAGAATGGGGCCTTCAAGCCGTGCGGTACGCCAGTTCTTTCCACCGTCAACGGAGACATCGACACGTTTAATTTTGCCGCGACCCGACCAGGCAAGACCTGAAATATTGTGAAAACCCTTGTCGAGCAATATCTGACCGCCTGAGGGCGAGGTGATGACCGACTTGGCCTCTTGCATGCCGCTGTACTGACGATGAGTACCGTCGGGCATAAGGTCAACATAGTGAATGGCCTCGTCTTTCGTAGCCCATTTCATATCGCCCACCTCAATACGACGCAGCCACTTAATCCATGACACTCCCTGAATACCCGGAACGACCAGCCTAAGGGGGTAGCCATTCTCTGGCCGGAGCATCTCACCATTCATGCCATAGGCAACAATGACATCGTCAAGGGCCCTATCAAGAGGAATGGTGCGGGTCATGCCAGAGCCGTCGGCTCCTTCTGCAAGAATGTACTTGCCCTTCTTCTTGTCATAGCCCGCATGCTCAAGCAGGACGGACAAGGGAACGCCGGTAAACTCGGAACAAGAGACCATGCCGTGGGTGTACTGCACTGTTGGCACCGCGACATTGCCCCACTCCATGGCGGTGTTCGCACCGCACTCGATGAAATGAATGCGCGAGACCGAGGGCAGCCGCATGATGTCATCCATGGTGTAGACCTTGGGGGTCTTGACCATGCCGTTAATCATGAGGCGATGCTTGGAGGGGTCGATGTCCCACCAGCCCTGGTGGTGACGCTCGAAGTGCAGGCCACTTGGGGTGATGATTCCGAATGTACCTTGTAGGGGGGTAAACGCTACAGAGGCCGCAGATACCCGGGTTAAACCCGGACTTTCACGACGCTGCAGGCCATTTTCGAACTGCGAAGGCGCGCCGTAGCCCGTTGCGGCAACCGGCATACCAAGACCCGTTGTATGCATGGGAAGCTCAAGAATATTGGGGTCACCCTGACCAGAAACAGGGTTTGAAGCAGCCTTGGCTGCAGCAGCAAGTCCAAGCCCTGCACCCGCGGCCGTTGCCGCCAAGAACTTTCGCCGCATCGTCTCGGGGGATTTCACATCCTCCTTAACAAGAAAATTTTCGGGCGCCTTTGTGATTCGCCCCGACATCGAAATGGTTTTACTCAAGTTTTTCTCCCCAAAACACGTAATTTTTTTGGTCCCTTTAATGCCTGCCTTCAATTAGAGGGCACGGCTTAAAATGGCTTACAACAACTGCAACTTCAAAACCACGAAAAACCTGTACTCACCCTACAAAAACAAATACGCGCACCACCCCGGCTAGACGACCGGTGGCTCGGCAAGCGCAGACGTTGCCAGATGCACGCAGACCGTACGACACAACTGGGTCACCAATGGATCTGCGACCTTGTAGAAAACAAAGGTACCCTCGCGTCGACGCGATAAAACGCCTGCATTGAATAAAAGACTAAGATGCCGCGAGACATTGGGCTGAGGCAGACTTGTCTGCCCGACAATTTCCTGAACAGAACACTCCTTGTCGCAGACCGCCTGAAGGATGCGCAGACGTGCAGGCTCGGCAAGCAACGAAAAGAAGCGAGAGGCTCGCTCTAGAATAAAATGAACTTCGGCCTGGTCTGAACTTACCCAAGGCTGATGGGAGGCCTGGGTGGCGGAAGACGTACTGCAGTTTGCCTCTGACATTTGTTCATCCATGCGGTTGGTAGAAAGCGCTTTCGACATGAGTTAGGAAAATATGCCTTAAATCGCATATAGTCAACAGGATCTTGTGATGCACTGCACAAGCAAGGGCTTTTTTTAACAGGCCGGCATGAACCATGACCACCCAACTATTCGTCCAACCCAATCAACTTTCAGCGATCTTCAGTCAGCTTCAAGAAGGCCGTCTGAAGGGGCTCTTGGTTTTCGCAAGCTCAAGGTACTGCCCTTGGTGTGGGCTCGTGTCAAACGACCAGCTCCTTCCGCGCTTGAGGGCCAGTGGCATGCCGAAAATTGCCATCGTTGAGTTTGACATTAACGACTCAACCCCTGTCGTCACTGCGAGCGACCAGCACTCAGGAGGGCTCAGGCTGCCATCAAACCTATCGCCTCTTGCCTGGGCAAAGGCCCACAAGATTCGCGTTGTACCTACCGTTACAGCGGTCAATCGTCAGCTCATACCTCTAGGCCCACCGCTCATTGGCTACAGCTCGGCAGATTTCTATGGCGCCTACCTCGAAGAGCAAATTACCGAGGCGGTTAAGTATTGGGCAAAGGCCCAATAAGTCTTCACTTCCCAAGCCATTCTTAATGCCTGAAGGAGGCGTATGCATCAACTCGTTCAAGATTATTCCCAGCGCTCGAGCCTCCACCACGAGCTGCATGCGCGGCCGCCCATTGCCTTGTGGCCAGAGGAGCGCGTCTGCAGTCAGGCCTTCCTTGTCTCAGGCCAAGAGGAACGCGAGATGCAGGTTCACTGGATTAATCAGCTTATGGCCAGTACCCCCGAGGCCTCACGACTCGCGAGCAGCCCGGGCTATAAGCTCATTCAAATGGCCGAGCCCCCCGCCCGCTTGTTGCTGCGCTGGGAACTGCATGGGGAGTTTTCAACGCTTTGCCTCTTTTGTCAGGCCAGTACGAAAGACCATAACCACGACTGGTCGACAAGCAGACAGTTATTACTCCAAGATTTCCAGCTCCTGCTTAATAACTTAGGCCACCCAATTCCTAAGAACGGCTTTCAGAATCGAATTGCTGCCACCGACTTAGTCATTCGCCCAGGCCCTCGAGTCGAAGATGCTGCAGCCCTCTCCCCTCTTTTTTCTGGCAACACGCTGATTGGCTCAAGCATTCTTGGATCACTCAATGCGCAGGTCTGGACAGACCTTCAGCTCGACTCAGGCGGCTTTGTTCGTCTACTCGTGCAGCATCAGGGTATTGGCTCCCGCCAGGCCGGTCGTGTTGCCCAACGGCTTATTGACACGGACACCTACCGAATGATGTCGATGCTTTCCTTGCCCCATGCAAAGAGCTTGTCAGAGCCTCTGAAGCGCGCCGAGAACGAGCTCTCTCACTGGGCCAATGAAATGGCCCAGCACCAGGCCTCACAGCCTGAGAACGAGGCAACCCCTCATGAGCAGCTGCTTAACGGCCTGTCAAGCCTCGCCTCAAAGGTAGAGGACTGGATCTCCATGCATGGGCTTCGATTTACGGCAAGTGAGGCCTACTCCGAGCTTGTACGCCGGGCTCTGACTGAGCTCAAGGAAACCCCTATCACCGGCGTTCAGACCCTCTCTGAGTTCATGGACCGTCGATTCGAGCCCGCGATGCGTACCTGCCGATGGACACAGCGACGGCTGCGGGAGCTCTCAGACCGTGTCTCGCGCATGACGCAGATTCTACGAACTCGCATTGAGTTCATGACGGAACGTCAGAATCAGGCCTTGTTAGCAAGCATGAACCGCCGGGCGCAAATGCAATTAAAGCTCCAACAGACCGTTGAAGGACTCTCGCTGGTTGTTCTCACCTATTACAGCGTTGGGATTATTCAATACCTTGCAAAGGGTGCAAGGGAAATGGGCGTCGCGGTGCCCATCGACCTGATCACCGCAGTGGCTGTACCCATCATCGCCATCGCCCTGCTGCTTGCGCTTCGGCAGGCGCGCAAACGTTTTTCAGTCGACTAAGCCAGGTTAACTTAGAAAACTGTCGCGCACTGCATAGGCACCATCCCAAGGGCCCGCTTGAAAATAGACCGAGCGAACCACAAGGCAGGCAATACCCGCAGCTCGCGCGGCCTTAAGCCCGTTGGGAGCATCTTCAACGGCTAGGCAATCCGAGGGGTGAAGCCCGAGACCATGCAGGGCCTGCAGATAAGCTTGCGGGTCGGGCTTCTTGCGTTCGACGTCCTCCCCGCAGATTGCAAGCCTAGGCGGCGGAAGACCTGACGGTTTGAGGCAGGCTGCATAGAGCGCCTCGAAATTGGCGCGGCTTGTTGTTGTTACAACCGCCCAGGCCACCCCCTGCTGCAAGAAATTCTGAATAAACGCCACCACCCCAGGCCGGGGCTTGACAGCTCCTTGCTCGACGAGCTCTGCGTATACCTTGTTCTTCAGCCTGTGGGCGTCTTGCAGGCGCTCAGCGCCCTTGCCCTCTAAGAACTGCAACTGACCGCAGTGCTCGGCATAGACCCGCATGCGCTCAAGGCCACCCGTGGTCTTAAGCAGCCATTGGTAGTCTTCATCGGTCCAGACCCAAGGAATGTCAAGCGACTGAAAGACACGATTGAAGGCCACCAGGTGGCCATCTTGCTCGGTCTCGGCCAGGGTTCCATCAACATCAAACAAGACTGCCTTTGGAAGGGCATTGTTGAGGAGCATGACCGCCCTAGTGCACGACCGCCTTAAGCTCGCCTTTCAAATAACGACCTGCCATCGTGTCCATGTGGATGACGCGTATCGTCGAAGCCTTGCCTGCGGACCCGAAGGCCTCAAAACGTGCCTTGCAGATGCCCTTTGCAGCGGCTGTCGCCGCCTTGAAGAACGCCCTTGGGTCGAACTCCTCGGGGGTGGCATGCATGAGCTTGCGCATTGCGCCTGTCATGGCAAGCCGAATATCGGTATCGATGTTTACCTTGCGCACACCGTGCTTGATGCCTTCAACGATCTCCTCAACAGGTACACCATAGGTCTCTTTAATATCGCCACCGTAACTACGAATGGTTTCAAGCCATTCCTGGGGAACGCTGGAGGAGCCGTGCATTACCAAATGAGTATTGGGTATGCGTGCATGAATTTCTTTAATGCGTCCAATGGCAAGAATATCGCCTGTTGGTGGGCGGCTGAATTTGTAGGCGCCGTGGCTAGTGCCAATGGCAATGGCAAGCGCATCGACCTGAGTCTTGGCAACAAAATCGGCAGCCTCATCCGGGTCGGTTAACAGCTGGGAATGATCGAGTACTCCTTCGGCCCCAACGCCGTCCTCTTCACCGGCTGTTCCCGTTTCAAGCGAGCCCAGACAGCCAAGCTCGCCTTCTACAGAAACGCCAACGGAATGGGCCATCTCGACGACCCGACTGGTGACATTGACGTTGTAGTCGTAGTCAGAAGGCGTCTTCATGTCTTCCTTCAATGACCCGTCCATCATGACACTTGAGAAGCCGCTTCGAATGGAGGCCTGACAAACAGCAGGTGACCCACCATGGTCTTGGTGCATGCAAACTGGAATATGAGGGTACTGCTCAATTGCGGCCTCAACGAGGCGACGAAGGAAGGGCTCGCCCGCATATTTTCGGGCTCCTGCGGAGGCCTGAAGAATCACCGGGCTATCCACCTCGTGGGCAGCCTGCATGATGGCGTGAATCTGCTCCATATTATTAACGTTAAAGGCAGGCAGTCCGTAGCCATGCTCGGCTGCGTGGTCAAGAAGTTGTCGTAGTGAAATAAGTGCCATGGGACTTTCCTTTTAGTGTTGTTGCGCTCTCGAAATGGTCTGCGGCGCGGAAAAGTAATCGAGTACCGGACGAACATCCTCTACAACGCGATCGGGGTTTTCATCAGCAACCGGCCTGCCATGGTTGTACCCGTAGGGTACGGCCCAGCAGGCCAGCTTGGCAGCCCTAGCAGTCTTAATGTCGGTCTCTGAATCACCAACAAACAAGGCGTTTTGAATTTCAACATTGAATTGACTCAGCAGATGATGAATACCAGCTGGGTTTGGCTTTTTAACGGGCAAGGTATCGCCAGAAACCACTCCATCGAGAAGCGTCCTATCAAGGCCATGAGCGGCAAGAACACGATCTGTGAAGCGGCCTTCTTTGTTTGTAAGAACCGCCCGTTTAACGCCCATCTCTCCAAGCCTGCCTAGGGTTTCCATGACATGCGGGTAAGGGTAGCTTTGCGTGCCCGCTGTTTCAAAATAGTGATGAACGAAACGCTCCATAACCCGATCCCACTGGGTGCTGTCAGCTTCTGGGTCTTGACCCTTATCTGACCAGGCCTGCTTCATCAACCAGCCCGTTCCATGACCAATCCAACGACGAACGTCGGAGTCGCTGACTGGTGCGAGCTCGAAGTCTTCAAGCGTGCGGTTCACCGCCAGGCCAATTTCTCCTGCTGTCTCAATTAACGTGCCGTCAAGATCAAAGATGACCAGATTCAAGAAGTCTCCCAACTGAAGTAAGCCCCCATTCTTTGCATTCGAGGTTATCAGGTAAAGTAAGATTTGCTGATAAATACATATAAGACCCACTTACTGAGCGTCAGGGGGGAAGAACCAAGTGAAAAACTTGTCAATACGACAGCTTCGTATTTTCACTTCTGCAGCGCGTCATAACAGCTTCGCTCGCGCAGCAGAAGAGCTGCATCTCACAGCCCCCGCGGTCTCGATGCAAATGAAAGATCTTGAAGCTGACCTTTGTATTTCCTTGTTCACACGTGAGGGTCGAGGCGTCTGCCTTACAAGCGCAGGGGAGTACTTTTTAGTCTATGCCCGTCGAATTCTAAGTGCTTTAAAAGAAGCTGAGTCAATGATGACAAAGCTCCAAGGTGTCGAGACGGGAAACCTCTCAATTGGCCTTGTTAGCACTGCCATTTACATACTTCCCCAACTCCTGGCCGGTTTTCGTAAAACCCACCCGGGCGTGAGCGTCGTCATTGAGGTGAGGAACCGTGAAGACTTAATTAAGCTCATGCGAGACGACACAATTGATATCGCCATCATGGGTAAGCCTCCAAAAGATCTCGATGTTGTTGCTCAGGCCTTTGCCGATCATCCTCATGCATTTATTGCCTCGCCAAGCCATCACCTCGCCGAGCATGGCTCTCTCAAACTGGACATGCTTGATCAAGAAGAAATTATTGTTCGAGAGGCAGGCTCCGGAACACGGGCGATGATGCATCAATTCTTCGATCATGTTCGCTTCCGCCCTCTTTCCACCATTGAAATGTCCTCCAACGAAACCGTCAAGCAGGCCGTCATGGCAGACCTTGGTATTTCCTTCGTCTCCTTGCATACGGTGGGTTTAGAACTCCTCCATGGGGAACTGTGCGTGCTGAACGTGCACGACACCCCCGTGGTCCGAACCTGGTATGTCGTCGGTCGCACCAAGACCATGTCCCGGGCTGCGCAAGACTTCCGAGACTTTGTACTTGCCCAGGGTGGGCCACTGCTTGAGGCGTTCTTTGCCAGCCCCCAGAGGCCTATCCCAGATCGGCCCAATGCCAATAAAAATGCTGAACCAACGGCCAGCCTGGGCACCCGTGCCAAGGCTGCACAATTAACTTAACCGGGGTCAACTCCGCCCAACGGCAGCTCTATTCAGCGATCCTTATACCCATTGCTCACGATATCTGAAGACTTAGGCTGGTTTTATTGAATAGAGTACGGAGTGGATGCAAAAATCAACTGTTCACGTAATTAAGGGAGATTTGCAGTGGAACTTAGCCCGATAATGAATCGTACGCTGACGCAATTCCTCATTCAGGAAAGACGTCGCTTTCCAGACGCCAGTGGCGAATTCAATGCCCTTATTCTTGATATCGCCATGGCCTGCAAGGCCATCGCGAAATCCGTTGCTTTTGGTGAGCTTGCCGGGCTGCACGGCAACTTCGCCGGTGACTCCTCTGACGGTCAGACCCTTAACGTACAGGGTGAGGTTCAGAAAAAGCTTGATGTCATAAGCAATGAGGTCTTCATCAAGATGAACGAATGGGCTGGTCACGTTGCAGGCATGGCCTCTGAAGAGATGGACGAGCCTTACAACCTTCCCGAAGGCCTGCCGCGAGGCCATTACCTGCTTGTCTTTGACCCACTCGACGGCTCATCGAATATCGATGTCAATGTGTCGGTCGGAAGTATTTTTAGCGTGCTGCGAGCACCCGAGAGTGCCCACGACGGACGAGACCTAACCGCAGACGATTTTCTGCAGCCGGGTACCGAGCAGGTTGCCGCAGGCTACGCACTTTACGGGCCAGCAACCATGCTCATTCTTACCGTTGGGCGGGGGTGCACGGTTTTACTCTTGACCCTAGCTTTGGGGAATTCATGCACACGCACCCCAATATTAAGGTGCCTGAATCAACCAAAGAGTTCGCTATTAATGCCTCAAACGCTCGGTTCTGGGAGCCACCCGTTAAACGCTATGTCGATGAATGCCTGGCGGGCCAGACAGGACCCCGTGGCAAAGACTTCAATATGCGTTGGATTGCCTCAATGGTTGCAGAAGCCCACCGTATTCTTATGCGGGGTGGCGTTTTCTTATACCCCAAGGACACCAAAGATCTAACGAAGCCGGGGCGCCTTCGCCTTTTGTACGAGGCCAACCCAATTGGCATGATCATGGAGCAGGCCGGAGGTCGAGCAAGTACCGGCTATGAGCCAGTGTTAACAGTGAACCCAAGCTCTCTTCACCAACGAATTGGTCTTGTCTTTGGGTCCCGCGAAGAGGTAGAGCTTATTGAGCGCTATCACAATGACCCGCCTCAAGGGGCTCATGAAGACGATGAATCCCCACTTTTCGGCACCCGTAGTCTCTTTCGTGAATAACACAGGAAACGCCCATGTCTGATCGCCATCCAATTATTGCAATTACAGGCTCCTCGGGAGCGGGTACATCAACCGTTACGCGTACCTTTCAGAACATCTTCCGTAGAGAGGGGGTCAAGGCCGCAATCATTGAAGGCGACAGCTTCCACCGCTTCGACCGCCTCGAGATGCGCAAGCGGCAGGGCGATGCCGAGAAACTTGGTGACAATAACTTCAGCCATTTCGGCATTGATAACAACCTCTTTCCTGAACTGGAGGCCCTTTTTAAAACCTACTCGGAAACAGGCCAGGGAAAGTCAAGGAAGTACCTTCATAACCACGAAGAGGCTGAGCCCTATAAGCAAGAGCCCGGAACATTTACGCCCTGGGAAGACTTACCCCAAGGAACCGACATGCTGTTTTATGAGGGGCTGCATGGCGCAGTCGTAACCGACACTGTGAATGTTGCCCAATACGCCGACCTTCGCATTGGCGTTGTGCCCGTGATTAATCTTGAGTGGATTCAAAAGATCTGGCGCGACAAGCACCAAAGGGGGTACAGCACCGAGGCTGTCACCGACACCATTCTTCGTCGTATGCCCGACTACGTGCACTACATCGTTCCGCAGTTTGCGCACACGCATGTAAATTTTCAACGGGTTCCTATTGTCGACACGTCCGACCCGTTTATTGCCCGAGACATTCCCTCTGCCGATGAAAGCATGGTGGTCATTCGTTTTGCCAACCCCAAAGGCATCGACTTTCCCTACCTGCTGAACATGATTAATTCATCATGGATGAGCCGCGCGAACACCATTGTTATTCCAGGGGGAAAGATGGAGCTGGCTATGCAGCTTATTTTCACGCCCTTTGTCTGGCGCATGATGGAAAAGCGACGCAAGCTAACGGCAGGCAAGTAAATCTTTTCCCCTGCCAAGGCGGGGAAAAAGATTTAATTCAAAACATCGACATTGCTTGCAACAATAAGCAGGCCATAGTCTTTGTCGTATTTTTGACTGAGCGCAAAGGCAAGCTTTTCGGCGACTTCTTCATCGCACATGATTTCTATTCGGATGTTGGAGCTTAACCTCCAGGAACCGCTGCGCACTCCATGGGTTCCTCGACCGCGGCAGTCGCTTACCGTGTAACCCACAATCCCCAACTCATCGAGCTCGGTTATAACCAGAGACTCTAAAATAGCCTCGCAAAAGACGGTAACGAGCTTAAACGGTTTGACTTGCATGGAATCCCTAGAAGAATCGCTCAACTGCTCCGAAGTATAAGGGTATCCCAACAAAAAGATTGAATGGGAAGGTTACCCCTAAAGATGCGCCGATCGATAGCGATGGGTTGGCTTTCGGAACCGCAATTCGCATGGCCGCAGGCGCTGCAATGTAGGAGGCGCTGGCATAAAGGGTGGCAAGCAGCGCAGTTCCTCCCGGAGAAAGCGACAGCATGAAGCCGGTAAGGATGCCTATTGCCGCAGAAATGATCGGCATAACCATGGCAAAGACCACCAAGAACATGCCGTAGGAGCGAAATGCCGCCACCCGTGAGGCAGCGACGAGCCCCATCTCAAGCAAGAACAAAGCGAGTGCGCCCTTAAAAAGCCCACCGAACATCGGTTCAATAGGGGCAAACCCTTTCTCACCGGCAATCCAACCAATCACAAGACCCCCAGTTAGCAAAAGAATGCTTTTGCCTGAGAAAACCTCGTGCATTAACTTACCCCAGCCTGCTGCCTTTTTGGTAGCGTCGGGAGCCATACGCGCCAGAGCAACACCAACAATAATGGCCGGCATCTCAAGCAAAACAAGGTAGACAACAATATAACCCTCGTGGGTCATACCCCTTTCAGCAAGAGCAGCCAGTGCGACCGAGTAGGTGACCACGCTTACCGAACCATAGTGTGCCGCGATTGAGGCGGAATCGAAATGATTCAATTTGCCAACGAACTTAAGAATAGGAAAGGCAATTAAAGGAATAAGGACGCCAATAAGAATCACAACAAAAGTGCTGGGGAGTAGCTCGAGAATGTTGTACTTTGAGAGCTCAACGCCTCCCTTAAGGCCGATGGCAAGTAGAAGAAATATCGATAAGGCCTCGTAAAGGGCCGAGGGCATTTTCAGATCGGACTTAACAATTCCAGCAATTACGCCAAGTAGAAAAAATAAAACGATAGGGTCAAAAACCATAAAACACTCCCAGCCGGTGAAGGCTTAGTCGTCCTCGCCTAAGGCGGAGGACCATCCTAATGTTCGGGCACGATCCATCGCCCAGCTGTAAGTTGCCTGATGTTCTTTACTAAGCTCAGCGGGCAAGAGGCTAGGCAGACCGCCATGAGCATCCCAGAACTCTTGCACCTGCTGCATCAGGTTCTGCATACGCCCAAGGTCCCATTGCTTGCAATCTTCCTCGCGCGGAAGAATTCCAAAGGCCCATGCATCAAGCACAATTCGACCAAGCTGGGTTATGCCGTGTGAATCGTTAAAAAAACCTGCATACCGTGTATTCATAGACTCGAGCTAGACCTTCCAGGTGCTTAAGTAGGCGTTGATTAAATGAACAACCTGCGTTGACTTTATAACAAGTCCTAGGTCGATCATCTCGGAGCCCATCACCGATGCATGGCCATTGTTTGCAGGCACAGGGGCAGGCACAAGTTGCTGTTCTTCTTGACGGAAGAAAACGGCCGCAACGACGCCCGCAAAAAAGAACTTCGTATCACTTGTTATACGGCTTGCCAGCCCATCGGAGGCACAGAAAAAGACGGGGCTACCGCTTGACCCCGGATAGACAGCAGCATCAATAAGAAACTCTGGTCGGCCTTCAAAATTGATTTGTGGTGGGGTTGCCGTCGTTCCACGACGAAGAATGGGCATAAGGTTCACCTGGTCCCAGACGCCGCTTGGATAGCCAACAAAAAGAACCTCTTCAAGTGCATCAAAGGCAAGCACATCGGTTGCCTCGGGAACGAGACTGGTATCAATAAGCTGGTAGTAGATGTCCACCCCTCGCTCATTTGCAGCCTGCTCAAGTGGTGCAAGCGGAATGACGGCAAGGTCGATGGAAGGGTCGGGATGCAGGAACCAGGCCTGAGGGAACTCATCGATATCGAGCTGAAACCTCTGGCCAATAAGAGGCTGACCTTTCTGGCCCACAGTAAAAACCAGGCCCCCTCGACGCACGCCTTCAACAAGGTGGCGGTTCGTGACCACAAAGGCCGTGGCCCTATTTCCATGACGATGACTCACAATAAAGGCAGTGCCCGAGCCGCGACTGCCATCTTCTAGCTCGGTGTCGACCCGAACGGTGTTAAACAAAAGGCGCTTGGTAGGCGAATTGATATCCATCGTTATCCCTTAAACCCGATTGGGCGGGCCTGACGATTTAAGGCCTCAATTGCAGCCTTTGCAGCGACTGCTGCGGCGGCCGCCTCGGCCTCTGTTCCCATCATGGTTAGGCGCCCAAAGCTACCAAAAGGCTTGAGGTCGACAAGGCTTATATTGGCGGCCTTTTCTGCCTCATTGGCTGCGTAGACAATATAGCCCGCGGGTTCTGTTTCCATAATGAACATGCTCTTACCTGGTAAGAGCATCGAGCCACGACGCATCTGGCGGTTGATAAGGGTTGCATGATCGGGCGTCACTGCGCAAATAACCTCAGCCCATTCAATCGAGCAGCCCATACGGTCCTCTGGTGCGCTTGCAAGCTGCTCAAGAATAACGCGGCCAGCCTCCTGCACCTCGCTTTGGTTGCGGTAATGAATTTCCATCGACCCAAACGAGCGCTCCACCACCTGCTCACCCATATGAACATTGGTTCGCTTTAAGGCAATGTCGGAGAGTCGATGCACCGCCATTCCAGGTGCCACCTCAATCCAGAGGCAGGCATCGCCGGGAACAGGAAGAAAGCCCTGAGAGGAGGTTCCTAGGTAGGAAGCAAGCTGAGGCTGCAGCGAGTCGATGAGAACAAAGGTTCGAAGGCTAATTTTCATAACGAACCTAGTGTGTTAAACCAAGGTAGAGCATAGGGAGCTTTTCGGGCAGGCGCTCGACATGGTCGAGAACCGTGAAACGGCCGGCACCGAAAATACTTGAAACGTATTGATCGGCGTAGGGATCGAGCGAGAGCGCATAACAGCTAACACCCAAACGCCCGGCCTGCTCCACCGCCTTCTTGGTATCGGCCCTTAGGTACTGCGGATCGCGAACGTCGTTATCGGCAGGCTCGCCATCAGTGACAACAAAAATTAACTTTTTCCGCTCGGATCGCTGGGCGAGCAGGCTTGATGCATGCCGAATGGCTGCACCCATTCGTGTTGAATAAGAGCCCGAGAGCCCTGCAAGCCTTGCCTTCACCTCTTTCTCATAAGGCTCATCGAAGTTCTTCATTCGATAGTAATGGACATCATCGCGCCCATTTGAGCAAAACCCGTGTATGGCAAAGGCATCACCTACCCGACTGAGGGCGTCTGCCATAAGAACGGTGGCGGCCCGGGTAAGCTCAATAACTGTGAAGTCTTGCCCCCGAACGGTGTCGTTTGAGGATTCCGAAAGATCGAGCAGAACCAGAACACAGACATCGCGCTCAGACCGCTTGTAGCGCGTCATGATGCGAGGGTCGGGCTGATACCCCATTCGCAGGTCAATAAAGCTGCTGACTGCCGCATTAAGGTCAATTTCATCGCCCTCTTCCTGGCGGCGTATTCGCTTGAGACCCTGGGGAATCATCGACTCAATAAGGTACTTAAGCCGCGAGACGACCGGTTTGTGCTCGGCAAGCAAGGCATCGATAACTGCCGCATCTCCGCGAGGTGCAGCCCTCTCGTACAGGGTGACCCAGGCCGGACGATCGAGCTGAATTTGATAATCCCATTCGTTGTAATAAAACGGGCTTGAGACAGGCTCACGACCCTCAAGCGAGTTAATAGAAACCCCCTCTTGATCAAGAAAGAACTCGGTGGGAAGGACCCAGATTTCCTGCGCATCATCACCGGCAAACTCGTTATTCACCTCGTTCACCATTTCCATAATGCTTACCTTTTTTCGCACCTGCTTTTGCTGCCAGGTCAAGGCAAGTGCATCCTGCTCGTCATGCCTATCAGGCTGCCAGATGATACGGTTGTCGTCGCGGTAAAAAAGAGTCAGGCTGTCGAGACGACTGTCAAAAGCAGGAAGCTGAAACTGGCTTAGCTTTGCCTCAATAGCGCGGGCAATAGAGACGCTTGCTAAGCCTTGTGTTAGGTCGGGATGACCAAAGAAACACTGGGCGGCGTACTCTACCCATTCATGGCTATCGTGGGCCTTAGGGTTCGTTAGACGCAGGGCCAGGCGCCTTAGAAGATCGGCTAGTCGCAACGGCGATGCTTCACCACTGGGCATGGTGTGAAAGACTGCCCAGGAATCGAGCATGTTGGGAAAGGCCTGGCCTGCTAGGTATTCAACGCGGGCATCCTCAATGCACTCAACAAGATGACGCTGCAGCGGGGTCAGCCCCTCGTCCGTAAGAGGCTCGCGCCCAAACTGAAGATGCGCGGCGCAATGGTTCACAACCGCGCGATAGACATCAAGCCCAGAAACAGACCTTTGCCGGCTTGCATCAGACCAGTCATCAAAGGCATCGGGAATGTAAATAACAAACCGATCAATATATGGTTTGAGACCCTCACGACGCTCGTAGTCCCCAGAGGTTGGTCGCAAGAAAAAATCGCGCCCCCAGATGGCCCTTAGATAAATTAACAGGCGCCTTTGAACATCGACAAAAAGGGTTCCCTTTCGCTCGGCCTGCAACATGGCCCGGGCATCTTCGCTTTGCAGAGAAAAGTAAAGAGCCTGCCCTTCTAGATCGCTTTTATAGGCCTGTGCACCCCATAAGGCCCAACGCCGAAGGCCTCCAAGGGTAAGCTGCGAAAGCAGGGTGTCCAACTGCTCAAGCATAGGTCGCACACCCCTGGGCGCCTGGGCAAGCATGTTGGCCAAAACCTGCAGAAACTGTCGAAACAGCTCGGCATCGCCAAGTCGACGGGCAACAATTGGCGTTGCATTAACGATGGCTGCTAAGACCTGACCCGAGGTCTTTGATGCCATGCCCAAAAGAAAATTGACAAGGTCGGGTAAGACGTCCTCACCGATGGCACGTGCGACCTCGGGCATACAAGCCGCAAAGGCAAGGGGCAGTTCCTGGGAACGCCCAAGCTGATCGAGCGCCGTGCAGCCCTTTAGGTAGTTATCAATGCCACGCGAGCTAAAGACACGTGCAAGGCTTGACCATTGTTCTTCAAGCGCAAGCCGTAACGATTCAGAGCAGTCGTCGTCCGGGCTAAGAAAATCGGATAAGGCTTGAGCCATAGGGACTAGAAATAGGTGCTTACGGCGGCATCAAGTGCATCCCGCATATCAGGGTCATCGGTAATGGGCCTAACCAAGGCAACGCGACAGGCCGAAAGCGCTGGCACCCCAGCGGCCATTAGAGAGCCCGCATAGATCAGCATGCGTGTTGATATGCCTTCGTCAAGACCATGGCCCTTCAGGTTCCGAGCCCGCTCAGCAATATGAACAAGGTTCGCAGCATCCTGGGTTGAGACACCCGACTCATGCGCCACAATTTCGGCCTCAACCTCGTGTTCAGGGTACGAAAAGTCGAGTGCGCCAAACCGTTGCTTGGTCGACTGCTTTAGGTCTTTCATTAAGGACTGATAACCCGGGTTGTAGGAAATAACAACCTGAAAATCGGGATGGGCTTCAATCACCTCGCCCTTGCGCTCAAGCGGAAGAATTCGCCGCGCATCGGTTAAAGGGTGGATAACAACGGTGGTGTCCTGCCGCGCCTCGACCACCTCGTCGAGGTAACAGATGCCCCCGTATCGCGCGGCAAGTGCCAAGGGACCATCCTGCCAGCGTGTTCCGTCAGTATCGAGCAGGTAGCGGCCTACAAGATCGGAGGCGGTCATGTCTTCGTTGCAGGCCACCGTAATAAGGGGCTTGCCTAAGCGCCAGGCCATGTACTCAACAAACCGTGTCTTTCCACAACCCGTGGGGCCCTTGAGCATCATGGGCATGCGAACCGAGTAGGCCGCCTCAAACAAGGTCACCTCGTCGGAGACCGGCCTGTAGTAGGGCTCGGTTGGAACAAGGTATTGAGCAAGCTCCGATGCATGGCTTGCGGCAGAGCGATCGTTCGCCGGCCTTACCTCTGTATGGCCAGAGGAATACCTTGTAGGGCTCGGCGCCTCGGGGGAAACAAACCCTGCCTGACGAGGCCTATAGGTCTTCATGCCTCAGGCCTTAATCGGGCCAGACCCGCGACGGGAAGAGCTCGTGATGACTCGCAACCACACTCGCATTGACAGAAGAATTCAAGGAGGAGGACTTTTTCCTGGGCGGCTCAGGCCTTTTTGAGGCTTTTCAGAAGCGGCCTCGTTTCGTACCTTTGCAGAGGCAGCCTCGGTTCGTGGCGTCGCCACGCCGGACGATGCCTTTGCCTGCTTTACGCTGGCTGTAAGCTTTGATTTAAGCGAACTCATGCGTCACCTCCTTGAGTAGAGATTCAAATTCGTTAACTGCGGCCTCGGCGCGACGACCAAGCTCGTAGACGGTTACGCCATCGAGGGCTGCGGTGCGATAAACAGCACGACGTCGAATGGCTGTCTTTGCCGCTGGAAGCCCAAACTCTTCAAGCGCCCCATGCATGGCCGAGGACAAAGCACTTGCTGGCTCTAACTGATTAATAACCATAAGGCTGCGAAGACCTGGGTTGGTCTGCCTTGCAAGCTCAAGCTCTGACGGAAGCCGAAGACTTGCCCAGAGGTCAACAGGCGAGGGCAGCACCGGAATAATCGCCAGATGACAAGCCCTCAACGCCGATAGGGTTGCACCACTTTCTAGCGAAGGTGGGCAGTCCATAACGACATAGTCGAATTCGCTGTAGGTCTTTCGAATGGAGGCATTATCAAATCGAGCCATGGGCTTCTTCACCACAGCAGGAAATCGAGTGCTTCCCTGGCTTGCCCACTGCACAGCAGAACCCTGGGGATCAAGGTCTAACACCAAAGTCTGACCTCGCCGGTTCAACCCACCAGCCAGATTCATCGCCAAGGTTGTCTTTCCAGCGCCTCCCTTTTGATTGACTACCGCAACAATCTTCATGCACGGTAAAGCTGGCTGACCTTCACTGCAAAGGCCCGAAAGGCCTCTGAATCGGCATCGAGGTCGATCGTTAGGTTGACATAGCTGGTGCCAAAGTTGGTGCTGTGAGGATAAAGCCCAGTCTCCTGACTTAACTGATCGAGACGGTCAAGAAAGTCTCGGGTCTGAGCATAACTGGGGAACTCAAAGCGTCTCGACAAGGAGCTTGGCTTTGCCCTGTAATCCCAGCCTTCAATCTCTGTATCCGCCATTCCTACTCCCCGAACGGGATGCCCTTAGGCCAGACCCATGATTGCTTAGCTTTGAATGGTTGAGAGTTCACCATCTCTTCCACCACCCACGGCAGTCGGCTTTGACGGAAGAATACCTTCAACCTCCTGGTGCACACGCGCAATAATATGGGCAGCAACAAGGCCATCGCCAACACGCTCGCAGGCATCAGCTCCGGCGCGAACCGCTGCATTTACAGCGCCGGTCTCGCCACGCACCATCACCGTGACATAACCACCACCCACGAACTCGCGGCCGACCAGGCGCACCTCGGCAGACTTCGTCATTGCGTCAGCTGCTTCAATAGCAGGAACAAGACCGCGTGTTTCTATCATGCCAAGTGCAACTCCGGATACTGTAGCCATTTACGACCTCCTTTATGCGCGCCAAACCTCAGGCGCGATTTTTTCAACAATTAGGCGCTTGGGGCTGAAGGAAGAATGCCTTCAACTTCCTGATGCACACGAGCAATAATATGCGCAGCAACAAGTCCATCGCCTACACGTTCACAGGCGTCTGCACCCGCACGAACTGCGGCATTCACGGCACCTGTCTCGCCACGAACCAAGACCGTGACATAACCACCACCAACGAACTGACGGCCGACCAGGCGAACTTCAGCAGCCTTGGTCATGGCATCAGCAGCCTCAATGGCGGGAACAAGACCACGAGTTTCGATCATTCCTAAAGCAATACCAGTCACACTTGCCATTTCACTACTCCTTTTTTAAAAAAGAAAAAAAACTACTCCCAGTTATCAATAAGCCCACAAATTGTGAGATCGGTTACTACACTTGGGTCGGCCATGGCATAGCGAGCCGCCGTCCCAATGGTTGTAAAGACCCATTTCCCCACTGGCGCACCGACTGGATCGGTTGCAACAGACAGGCTGCCATCGGCCGCCTCAAGCACACGAAGAGAATGCAGCCCAAGCCCAGGTGTGCGCCTGGTGCAGACAAGCTCTTGGCTAACCTTGTAAATCTCCATGCTTAAGCCTGTGCCTCCCAACGGTCGATAATCCCGACGATTGTGAGATCGGAGGGGAAGTCTTTCGCACCGGCAGCATCGCGGGCCGCCGAAGAGCCCACACAAATAACCCAATCGCCAGGCACACAGCCCACAGAATCAACAGCAACGCTGTAGCTGCCACCCACCCGCTCCTGGACAACCAATAAAGGTCGATGACCAAAGGCGTCAATTCGATTTGTCGACACTAATGTTTTTTCGACCCGCATAATCTTCATGAATCTAAAAGCCTCCGCCGGTCAGTGAACAGATACCGAGTAACTTGATGGAACGGGAGTCACGTTTTCCGTTCCTCCGATATCGGACACCGCAAGAAAGCACCTAATTTGATGGCGCTCATGCAGAGCCTGATAACGTGTCTGAATGGCCTGCTTAACCCGATGGCAACGCTGTTCGGCTCGCTGTCGTGCGCCTGAAACCCTGGCATCGAAAAAGAAATGCACCAGAATTGGGATGGCGAGCCCTCGGGACAGATTAAGCGAGGTAAAAATCTTTATGCCAACGTCAAGGTCGGCTGCCCCCTCTTCAACTGTGGAAAGGTGGGCAAAGTAATACTTATTACGAAGGTGCAGAGATGCAACCGCCTCGCCTGCACAAATAAATTTTTCATCGTGGCCTACGTCGGTATACCGCCCGTTGTGATGCTCAATAACATACTGCAGCTGCGAGAAATTGGCACGAAGGAGTCCTATTGCCAAGGCCACAGTATTGGCATCTGGGTTTGAGGCAGCAGCCCGAACACGGTCGATAAGAACTTGCTCGGCCTGGACGCGACCTAATGGCAGCGTTTCTGCGAAAAGCTGGGCGCTGTCTAAGAATTGATGAGCGCGCACGGTTCCTGAGCCATCGGGTAGATGAACGCGAAGGGCATCGGTGTCAGTATCGACACCAAGCACCAGGCCATCGGGCTCGGCACCCAGGCCATACAAATTCCGTATGGCCGCCTGCAGGGCCGATAGCCCTTCAATTGCGCAGTCGATCGCCATGCCATCGTCGCTGCCATGGGCTGCACAGCCTTCAACACAGGGGGAGGAGGAGCTAAAGTGGTAGACAACACACTTTAAATAATTAAGTGATGCGTCGTATCCTGGCTCGTTTGCCAAGCGTTGCAGCTCGGCCTGGGTCCAGTCGGCAATATCGTCTTCAATATCGAACCTTGCGCCGGCAAACGCCTTTACCGAGATTTCAGGGGCGGGGGAGATACGAAGGATAAACGGCAAGAGACCCTGGAGACGTCCATCTGCACAGGGGCTGATGTTAACCGTGTGGTAGCCCATGTCACGAAGCACGGGGGAGCTAAGCGGTAGGTTTTTTAGCCATATCGCTCGATCCTCATTGGCCTTTTGAACAGACAAGACCAGACTTTGAAAAACGCAATAAGCATGAAGGTCTGGCATGTCGAGACCATTGACCCAGGCACTGGCAAGTTTGTCTTCAGGCAGGCAATAGCCAAGCATGGCCTGACAAATGTCTTGGGCTTTCTGAACAAACGAATCATCGTGCTGAATGGCTGAGATTTTCTTCAATGCAGCTTCAATAAGAAGAAAGCGTTGGCTAATAATGGTTTCGTACCGATGAAGCTCTGCGTTAAGCGACTCATCAACCAATGGATGTCGACAGTCCTGTCCCGGCCCTATTTCACAGGCGGGGTTCGCAAGCTCGCCTCGCCTCTGAGCAACAGCGGCCTGCCGACGCAAGACGGGATGATGGCTAATTGAGCGGCTCATGGTTAGACCTAAGGGGGACCCCGTAGCGCTTTAGCCTCGAGCACCGCCTGAGACTGTAACAACAGCCCCACTGCCCGTGTTACCTGCCGACCCGGTCATTGGGCTTTGAGGCGCTGTCTGTCGCTCGATGCCCTTGAACTGACTGGCATTCATTCCCTGCCCGCGAGACTGTCCACGCATGGATGGATTGCGCCCCATCACCGAGCCACCTTCTGTTCCTGTAACGCGGCTTTGAGAATGCCAGGCATCGCCGGTGACCTGTGTGCCCGACTGGCTACCCTCGCCCGTTACGCGCTGTGCAGCATGAACAGCGGATGTGTCAGCCGCAGCGCGCGGCGCTGGGTCGGCATGGCGAAACTCAGGGGTTCCAGTAATGACACCATCGGCCTTAGTGAGTGCCCCGGTGATACGTTCGGTCTGAAACGACGACCCCGTAATAAGCTTCTTGTCTACCTGCTCACGAGGCCCTTTTGGCATTGCAACGCTGGCCGATGGATTAGGACCGCAATAACTAGGACGGTTGTCATCTCCAATGTATGGCGTTCCAGAGATGGGCTGGCAGGCACCTCGCTCATCGCCTGTAATTCCCTCTCCACCCGCACCGGGCCGCTCGCCTGTTACAAAGGATGCGGGAATGGTTGCATGGGTGGGCCTGACCGAGGCCACAGAATGGGTTTGCGCTTGTGCCGCCGACTGACGCGGACTGGATTTTGCCAAGGACATGTGGTCTGTTCCTGTAACACTGACCGAAAAGTTACGTGCATCACCGGTCACCCTGCTTTCACTACTGGCATCGGCACCCGTTACTGAAAGGTCTTGGCGAATGGACATCACACTGACCTTTCTGGGCTTGGGATTGGGTGTTTGCGAACAAAAGGTCTTAAACGGCTCAACGCTTAAATATTCTGTTCCGGTCACCCGCTGACATAACCCCGGAAAATTCCCTGTTACCTTCGGATCGTTATCGGGCAACTGCCCCGTAACAAGCTGCCCCGAGAGGGTATGACCGATCTCGACCTTGGCTGCAGGCATGGTGGAGCCGGACTGGCTTGAAGGTGCCGATGAGCTGGACGCATGCCTGTGACTGGCTCTGCCTAAAAGCGATTGTTCCAGCCGTCGTTGCATGGCCACCTGACGGCCACTGGGACCAGAAGACAAGGCAGAAAAGAGCTGGGAGGCTGGAAGATGCTGGGCCACCTGAACGGCCTTTGCCACCCTTTGTTGCCCGGCCTTACCCGACCTTGAAGCAGCCTCACGGCGCATCCGA
Organism: Burkholderiaceae bacterium; assembly: GCA_018402635.1. Taxonomy (GTDB): domain Bacteria; phylum Pseudomonadota; class Gammaproteobacteria; order Burkholderiales; family Burkholderiaceae_A; genus Hahnella. Next base: position 231,838 of record JAGYIP010000009.1, on the reverse strand, counting down.
GCGAGTGTTCGAGAAGAGATGTCGCCGCGCACAAGGTTACCCAACGGGGTAGCAGCGGGCTCGGGCTTTTTTGAATCGCACCCACACTCAGGCCCACAGACCTCATGGTCCTGACTTGCGCGCGCAGGCATTGGGCTAAAGGGCCAGTCTTGAACCCCGGCCCGATCGACGTTTTGGGCAGACTTTCTCTGATGTTCAGAGCCTGTCGAACTTGTCTGGGAGGCGCCTTTAATAGCTGATTTGCCCAGGCTCGACATGGCCTGCCTGCGGCGCAGTGCGAGCTCTCGACCCGATAAGGTCACCGTGTAGGTTTGCGATTCGGAAAGTGACATAGGACCACCTTATCGGTAAACGACGAACGACGTTCCTTGGCTCTGGGAGTAGTTGTCATAGGCAACAAACCGCACCAAATGATTGGGAAACTCTTTGTGGCAGGCGCTCAACTCCGCAAGAACCGCCTCAACAGACTGCTCACCAAAAAGGGGCAATTTCCACATGTACCAGTAATTACTGGTTGAGGCGGTTCCCTTCTCGGTGTGCTCGACAGCGGGGTTCCATCCCTGGCCAATGGCGTAGGCAATTTGCCGATTCACCTGATCGGCCGTCATATTGGGGAGGTAAGAAAAGGTCTCGTACTTCTGCGACGACTTATAGGCTTGAACAGTCATGTTCGTTTCCCTTCAGCTTATTTGTTAGAGATGTCGAGCTTGTCTACGGTGTCAAACTCAAACTTAATTTCCTTCCAGGTCTCCATAGCAATTTTGAGTTCTGGCGAATGCTGAGCTGCAGCGGTAAGAATTTCTTTGCCCTCTTTTTCAAGCTGCCGACCCTCGTTACGGGCCTGAACACAAGCCTCAAGCGCAACGCGGTTCGCACATGCCCCTGCTGCGTTACCCCAGGGGTGGCCAAGCGTTCCGCCACCAAACTGAAGCACCGAGTCATCGCCAAAGATGGTGACAAGAGCAGGCATGTGCCAGACATGAATACCGCCCGAGGCCACAGCAAAGGCTCCTGGCATCGAACCCCAGTCTTGGTCAAAGAAGAGCCCGCGGGCTCGGTCCTCGGGAATGAAAGACTCACGAAGAAGGTCGATCCAGCCAAGTGTTGAGGCGCGATCGCCCTCGAGCTTGCCGACCACCGTTCCGGTATGAAGGTGATCTCCACCCGAAAGCCGCAGGATTTTCGTGAGCACGCGGAAATGAATTCCGTGGTGAGGGTTACGATCGATCACAGCATGCATAGCACGGTGAATGTGCAGCAGCATGCCATTTTCACGACACCAGTTGGCCAGGCCTGTGTTTGCACAAAAGCCGCCTGTGATGTAGTCGTGCATGATGATGGGCGCACCAATTTCCTTGGCGTACTCTGCCCTGCGATACATCTCTTCGGGCGTGGGAGCAGTAACGTTCAGGTAGTGGCCCTTGCGCTCGCCCGTCTCGGCCTCAGCCTTAAGGGTGGCCTCTTGAACGAAGTCAAACCGTTGCCTCCAGCGCATAAAGGGCTGGCTATTGATGTTCTCGTCATCCTTTGTGAAATCGAGACCGCCACGAAGGCATTCGTAAACCGCCCGGCCATAGTTCTTTGCCGAGAGACCAAGCTTAGGCTTGATGGTGCAGCCCAGCATAGGCCGGCCGTATTTATTCATAACATCGCGCTCAACCTGAATGCCATTAGGCGGGCCACCGCAGGTTTTGATGTAGGCCAAGGGGAAACGAACGTCTTCAAGACGTAGGGCTCGAACCGCCTTAAAGCCAAAAACATTACCGACCAACGATGTAAAGACGTTAACAACCGAACCCTCTTCGAAAAGATCGATGGGGTAGGCTACGAAGGCGTAGTAGCAGGAATCGTCGCCAGGCACATCTTCAATGCGGTAGGCCCTGCCTTTGTAATAGTCGAGATCGGTTAGCAGGTCTGTCCAGACGGTTGTCCAGGTTCCTGTTGATGATTCGGCAGCCACTGCTGCTGCAGCCTCTTCGCGATCAACGCCGGGCTGCGGTGTGATTTTAAAGACGGCAAGAATGTCGGTATCAAGGGGTGTGTACTCCGGCATCCAATAGGTCTGGCGATAATCTTTTACGCCAGCACTGTATGTTTTTGCGGCCATGAAAGCTCCTCTTCCTCTGTGTGTCACGAGACAATCAAACTAAACTCATTTCTATCGCTGCTGCAATTCTGATCGACATGATACCTGTATGAAAGTAAAATATTTTGATGAAAACGTTTACAAAAAACTAACAATGAATCTCGCCGGTATGACACTGCACCAGCTTAGGTTTGTTCTTGCTGTGGCGCGTCATGGCAGCCTTGTGAAGGCAGCCAAGGCTCTGAACCTGTCTACGCCAACGCTGTCCCTACAGCTTAAGAAGCTGGGTGAGACGGCAGGTGGGCCTCTTTTTGAAGTGCTCGGTAAAAGGCTTTATCTCACATCCACAGGCGAACTTATGTTGCGCTGCGCACAAGACATTGAAGCCCGAATTGAAGAGCTTTCACAGGAAATTGCCGGCCTTAAGGGACTCAAAGAGGGCGAGCTCAGGGTTGCTATTCTTACAACCCTTAAGTACACCGTGCCAAGGCTTGTCGGCTCCTTCTGCGTCAGCTACCCCGGCATCAATATTTCACTCTGGATTGGAAACCGCGAGGCCCTTCTTGATCGCCTTCGCAAAAATGAAGACGATCTCTATGTCATGGGGCAGCCCCCTGACGAACTTGATGTCGTTGCTGAACCATTCGCACCGAATCCACTTGTTCTGGTTGCACACCCTAGTAACCCAATTGCCAAGAAACGGCTCGTCAAGCCCTCAGATCTGGCCAAAGAACTCTTCATCGTTCGCGAGGCGGGCTCCGGAACTCGCCTCACCACCGAGAGTTTCTTCAAAAAGTATCGTGTACGAATTCAGACACGGCTTGAGGTTGTTAGCAATGAGGCCGTTAAGCACATTGTTGCAGGGGGGCTTGGTGTTGCTGTCTTGTCATCAAGCACGGTTGCCTCGGAACTGGCCCTTGGCGAACTCTCTGTCGTGAAGCTCGAAGGCTTTCCTCTCATGCGGCAGTGGAACCTCGTCTATCCCTCAGGCAGGCGTCTATCTCCTGCCGCAACACGGTTTAAGGCCTGGCTCAAGGCCTATCGTCCCAAGGCCGCGGTGCTCCCGGCGCGAAAAAAGACAAGCCCTTAGGCTTGTGAACATAGCCAATATCTGTAATCCTTCGAGGCTACAACACTAAATAAAGTGTGGGAGGAGACCCCATGCGGAATTTGACGCTTAGGCAGTTACGAATCTTCGTCTCTGCCGCAAGACATTCCAGCTTTGCTAAGGCTGCGGAAGAAATGCACCTTACGGCACCCGCGGTCTCAATGCAGATGCGTGATCTCGAGGAAGATCTCGGTATCTCTTTGTTTGCAAAGAAAGGGCGAGGCGTTAGCCTTACAAGCGCTGGCGAATACTTTTTGGTCTATGCACGACGCGTGCTCACGGCGCTACGCGAGGCCGAGGACATGATGGCGAAATTGCGAGGCATCGAGACAGGCACTCTAACCATAGGGCTCGTAAGCACAGCCAAATACATCATCCCCAAGCTGCTGGCAGCCTTTCGTAAAGAGCATCCAGGCATTCAAGTGGTCATTCAGGTGCGCAACCGTGATCAACTTACCGTGCTGCTTAGGGATGGTGAGATCGACATCGCCATTATGGGCCGGCCCCCCAAAGATCTCGATACCCGATCGGAATCGTTTTCACCCCATCCACACGGGTTCATTGCGGCACCCGACCATGCCTTGGCCACAAGCTCTGCAATCTCGATCGACCAACTCGAACAGCACGAAATCATGATTCGAGAGCAAGGCTCGGGCACGCGGGCTGTTATGGAAGGTTTCTTCGACGAGCATCGTTTTCGGCCCCTTTCAACCATCGAGATGTCAAGCAATGAAACCATTAAACAGGCGGTTATGGCCGGGCTGGGTATCTCGTTTGTGTCTTTGCACACCATTGGGCTTGAACTGCGCCATGGGGTTTTAAGAATCCTTCCCGTTCAAGACACACCCGTCATGCGGCTTTGGCATGTGGTTAATTTAACCAATCGAACCCTGTCGCTGGCGGCCGAGGCCTTCCGGTATTTCATACTTGAAAGGGGGAATACGCTTCTTGAAGAGATGTTCAGCCCGCTTAAAAATATCGAAATGCCGCCAAAACCGTAAAATAAGACTCGCTTTTTTGCCCCATTGACCAAGAACCTAAACGTGTTCAGGAGCATGTATGACCATTGATTACCGTTGGCTCACCCCAAAATTGCCGTGGCTGGCCAGCTCAGTGCCACCGACATGCGCGAGGCCCATGAGGCCGGATTCCGTTCCATTATTTGTAACCGCCCTGATGGCGAGGAAGGGCCCAGTCAGCCAAGTCAGAGCGAGGTTCTCGAGGCTGCCAAGGCCCTGGGCCTTGAAGTGGCCTATCATCCGGTGAATTCGGTAGGCCATACTCCCGAGCAGGCCCTTGAGATGGGACACCTTATTAACAGCCTGCCATCACCCATTCTTTCTTACTGTCGCTCGGGTGGGCGGTGCGCAACCCTTATCGCCCTGGCAGCGCAACTTGGTCAGCCCGTTCCTCAATAAAAACATTGATCACCAACCCTGGGACCCTGGGCCTGGACCTTGCAGGCCCGCTCGCCCGGCAGGCGCTCAAGAGCTGCTCTAGCCCTCGTCACCTGGGCCGCGCGTGGCCTTCCAAAGACCTAACAGCACAATGCAGACGGCAAGTGCCAGTAAAGTAATAAGCATGGCCTCGTTGGGCGTTGCCAACAGGAACACAAAAACGGCAATAAGCGCAGTTCCTGCAATGGCTACGAGGAATGGGTCTCGCATGGTTTCTACCAATCTGCAATGGTGCCCGGAGCGGGAATCGAACCCGCACGCCTTGCGGCCCGGGATTTTAAGTCCCGTACGTCTACCTATTTCGTCATCCGGGCAGGCATAAAACGTCTACGTTTTTAAATGTTAACCCAGCTCGGCATGCCTCTTAGCCTTAAGCGGGGTGCGCAACCTCTACCGTGCACTGCGGGTCAAACAAAGGATTCTCCCAGGCCAGATCACCCGGTGATTTCGCCTTTGAGAGCCCGGCGGCGTAGCTACCCGGGTTCGTTACGACACGGCAGCCACCCACTTTGTAATCAAAGCTATCGTGAACATGCCCATGAATCCAAAGCTGAGGCTTCTCAACCAAGGGTCCAAGGTCGGAGATAAAGCCCGCATTGCAAGGGTCATCCATGAAGCGCGGATGAACGCTTCCCGGATGGGGGCCATGGTGGGTGATCACCACCGTCGGTCCATCAAAGGGCTCGGCCAGTTTCGCTGTAAGCCAAGCCCGGTCACGCTCATGCAGTTCGGCAGCCTGCTGGGCACCAAATTTTTCATCCGGGCGATCAACACCCAGAATCTTCCGGTGGTCGGCAAGTCTTGACTCGCAGACCTGCATGGCCCGCTGGCGTTGCCTATCGCCACCAAGGCAATAGTCTGTCCACAGCGTGCAGCCCAAGAACCTCACACCACGGTAGATAAATTCGTCGCGATCAAGAATGATCACCGCGGTATTTTTCGCAGCCTGACGTATAGCCGCAATGGTCTGCGAGACCGTATGGTCGTAAAACTCATGGTTGCCCAACACATAAAGAACCGGGTGTGGCCACTGGGCAAAACACCGTATCGCTTCGGTTTCCTTGTGAATATCGCCTGCAAGAACCAAAACGTCTGCCCAGGGGGTATAAAGCCGATCGACCCGAAGATAGTCGGGAAAGCGCTTGTGAAGGAACTCTAGGTGGAGATCGGATGCCAAATGAATGTGCATAGCCCTAGTTTACAATTATGTGAGGGTTAGAAACCCAAAGGTGAAAGACAATCATTTAACCTCGAACTTCTGCCGCCACTTACTTGTTTACCGATAGCCCTCATGCGAACCGTTATCTTATTCATTGCCCTTATGCTGATCTGGCTTCTCTGGTCAGGCCTCTACACCCCGTTGCTTATCTCGCTTGGGGTGGCCTCATGCCTGCTTGTGGTCTGGCTTGCTCGCCAATTTCAATCCATTGACCACGAATCTGTGCCTGTGCACCTGGGGCTTTCCGTACTTACCTACTGGGCCTGGCTTCTTAAAGAAATTATTGTCTCTTCCATTGAAGTCAGCCGAATCATCTTGTCACCCAAACTCCGCATACAGCCGCAGTTCATTACAGTGACATCGCGCGCGCGCAGCGATGTGGGACAGGTTATTTTCGGAAACTCCATTACCCTCACCCCTGGCACCATGACCACGTCCATTAATGAAAGCGGAGACGTCACGGTTCATGCCCTTACGCAAAACAGCGCCAATGGCGTCTTGCAGGGTCCAATGAATCAGAAGGTTGCCCTTCTTGATCGGTCCGAGCAGCATGCTTGAAGTCTGTAGCTTGGCACTTCTTGTCACCATTGGGCTTGCCCTAAGCCGAGGGGTATTGGGGCCTTCTATTTTTGACCGAGTGCTTGCCGTCAACATGATCGGCACCAAAACGGTGCTGTTGCTTGCTGTTGTTGCCTTTCTCTACGACCGGCCCGACTTCCTCGATCTAGCCCTTGCCTATGCCCTTATTAATTTTATTGGGGTCATGGCAATCCTTCAGTTTGTGCAGAACAAGTCGCTTCGCAATCCCTCTCCCGAAAAGCCTGCCGGCCAAGACAATTCAACGGAGGCCTAGTGGGGACCGAGCTCTTTCAAACCCTCCCCACACTACTTGCCTATGCATCCATGGCCATTGGTGCTGCCTTTATTGTTATTGGCGGCATTGGGGTGCTACGCATGCCTGAAATCTATACACGCATGCATGCAAGCAGCGTCACCGAGACCACGGGTTCTTTGTTTGTGCTTATAGGCCTCATGATTCTCTCGGGCTTTACCCTTGCCACGGTCAAACTCTTTGCCATTGCCTTGTTTTTGTTGTTTACCTCGCCGGTTAGCACCTACGCTTTGGCAAACACCGCCTCAATTGCAGGTCAAAAGCCCCTCGTCGTGAAAGACAAAGCAGGCGGAGTATCGGCATGAGCTTTTTGTTCTTCTTTACCCTCAGCTTTGTGCTTATCTCGGCAGTCCTTGCCGTGAATGCCCGCGATCTCTTCGTCTCAACCATCTGGCTTAGCGTCTTTAGCCTCATGATGGCGTCCAACTTTTTCATTCTCGATGCGGCCGATGTGGCCATCACCGAGGCGGCTGTCGGAGCCGGTGTATCCACTGTTTTGTTCCTAAGTGCGCTTGCCCTCACCGGAGAGAAGGAGTCCGGCAGAGGTGGTTACCGGCTGTTGCCCTCGGTTGCCCTACTCACGCTTGCCGTTGTGCTTATTGTTGTCAGCCTCGACCAACCAAGGCTTGGCGACCCCTCAGCACCCGTTCATCAACATATTGCTCCTTGGTTCCTGTCTGAGACCCCGGTGCTTATTGACATCCCCAACGTCGTAACGGCGGTGCTTGCATCCTTTCGGGGCTATGACACCCTGGGCGAGACGTTGGTTGTTTTCACAGCAGGTATTGGGGTGCTCGCCGTGCTTGGTTTTCGACCGAAACGAAAGGCCGTGATCACGGCGGCCGAAGTCTCACGTAAAACAGTCCGAATTCGCGATCACCTTGTTCTTAGGGTTGTAGGCAAGCTTCTCATTCCGGTCATTATGTTGTTTGCCTTGGTTGTGCAGTTCCATGGCGAATACAGTCCCGGGGGAGGGTTTTCTGCAGGCGCGCTGTTTGCCTCAGCCGTCATGCTCTATGGCATTCTGGAAGGAGCTGATCGTTCAATGAAGGTCATGCCGCAGCTTGTCATGTTGCGCCTAGCTGCACTCGGAGCCAGCATCTACACCTTCGTTGGTATCTTTGGCATGATTCTCGGCGGTAATTTTCTCGACTACAGCGTCCTATCCTCCAACCCAGTCGCAGGTCAACAACTGGGTATCCTTTTAATCGAGTTCGGGGTTGGTTTAACCGTGGCCTCTGTTTTGGTGATGGTTTTTAACGCTTTTGCAGGAAGGGATACTTACTAAGCCTATGGATACCTTTCTTGGCCTCTACAACTACTGGATTTACGTTGGTCTACTAGTCGTTGGCCTCTACGCCGTTTTGCTTAAGGGCAACTACATCAAGCGCATGATTGGCCTCGGTATTTTCCAGGCGGCCGTATTCCTTTTGTTTATTAGTATGGACAAGGTAGACGGCGGCACTGGGCCCATATTTAGCCCCTCCCAAGATGCAACCACAATTTTCGCCAACCCGCTTCCTCAGGTTCTTATTCTTACCGCCATTGTCGTTAGCATTGCAGTCACCGCGCTTGGGCTTGCCCTTGCCATACGAATTAAAGAGGAGTACGGGTCGATCGAGGAGTCGGACACCCTGCGGGCGGATCGCGACGAATGACCTTCCTTAGCCATCTGCCTGCTCTGCTTGTTGTGGTGCCAATGGCTGTTGCGCCACTTATCGCTGTATTGCCCTCGCGCTCAAGGCTTGGCTACGCCCTTGCAACCCTAACGGCTGGGCTTACCTTTGTTATTGCGGTTCTCCTTGCTAACCAGGTAGCAAGTCAGGGTGCCATGGCCTACGAGATGGGTAGCTGGCCTGTGCCCTTTGGCATTGGCCTTATGGTTACACCCTTCTCGGCCGTCATGGCGCTCGTTATTGCAGGTGGTTCGTTTGTTGCCCTTTTATGGGGAGCAAAAAGCCTCGATAGTGAAATGGGTCGCGAGCATCACGCACTGTTTCTTTCCTGCTGGCTTTTAGCAAGCTCAGGCCTTCTGGGCATTGTTGTTACCGCAGATGCATTCAATGCTTTTGTATTCATGGAGATCTCTTCGCTTGCATCCTATGTTCTGGTTGCGACCGGTCCAAAGCGACAATCCTTAACGGCCGCCTTTAAGTACCTGGTGACGGGTTCGCTTGGAGCAACCTTCTACCTCATTGGCGTTGGTTATCTGTACATGATGACAGGAACACTTAACTTCGATGACCTGGCGGCACGCCTTCCTGATGTCTCTGAAACCACGCCTGTACTCATTGCCTCGGGCTTCATTATTTTGGGCCTTGCCCTTAAAGCTGCCGTCTTCCCCATGCACGCCTGGCTGCCCAATGCGTATCAGTTCGCGCCCACACCGGTCACGGTTTTTCTTGCTGCATGCTCAACCAAGGTTGCCATCTACCTGCTTATTAAATTTGACTTTGCCGTTCTTCAGCCCAACCTCGCTGACCATGCCGCTCTTTTCTCGGCCGTGCTTATGCCGCTGGCTATTCTTGCTTTTCTTGTTGGCTCAACCCTTGCCATTTTTAGTAACGACCTCAAACGCATGCTCGCCTATTCATCTGTTGCACAGATGGGCTACATTCTGTTGGCCTCAAGCCTGGTAAGCGCTGCAGGCCTAACGGCTGCCATTGTTCATGTCTTTAACCATGCCCTTATGAAGTCGGCGCTCTTTATGGCTGTCGGCTGCCTCGTGCTTCGCTACGGAAGTTCGCGCCTTGAAGATTTAGCAGGGGCCGGTAAAAAAATGCCGCTAACCATGCTTGCCTTTGTCTTAGCGGGCCTCTCGCTTATCGGAGTACCCCTAACAGCTGGCTTTATTAGCAAATGGATACTTATTCAGGCCATGCTCGAGCTCGGTGCCCAAGGCATCTTCTTCATCGTGCTTATTCTTATTAGCTCGCTTCTTGCAGTTGTTTATATCTGGCGAGTCGTTGAGCTTGCCTATTTCAAGGCGCCTAAAGGTAACGATGGCCCAAACCAAGACACAGAGACAGCGGCTTCAACAAGCAAAGTAAAAGAGGCGCCGGCTGGAATGCTTGTTGTGCTTTACCTCTTGGTACTGGCCAACTTCTGGTTTGGTGTTGATCCGTCTTTGCCCCTGGGTCTTGCCTCGCTTGAAGTCAATGCGCTACTCGGAGCTCGGCCATGACCGATAGCAGCCTTATCCTCTTAGCAATTGGGCTGCCGCTCCTTGGCGCCCTAGGTATTGCCTTACTTCATCGCTCCCCTCAGGTTCGTGACGCCTTTATGGTGGCCTCGGCTGTGGTTGTCTTTGCCACGGTGGTTAAAGTCTTGCTGCGCTATCAGCAGGGCAGCTCACTGCAGGTAAGTCTTATTGAAATTCTTCCTGGAATCGACCTTGGCTTTTCGGTTGAGCCGTTGGGCATGGTCTTTGCCCTGGTTGCCTCGGGGCTTTGGATCATTACATCTATCTATGCCATCGGCTACATGCGCGGGGCCAACGAGAAGAACCAGACACGCTTTTATGCATGCTTTTCAATTGCAATCTTCGCGGCAATTGGAATTGCCTTTTCAAAAAACCTACTTACGCTTTTCGTGCTTTACGAGGTCTTGTCCCTGTCAACCTACCCCCTGGTTGCGCACAAAGGTACCGAGCAGGCCAAACAAGGGGCAAGAACCTATCTGGGTCTTTTGCTTGGAACCTCCATTGGGTTAATGCTTCCAGCCATGCTGGTCACCTACAGCCTTACTGGCACGCTCGAGTTCAGGCTTGGCGGCATCATGCAGGGGCAAGTAAGCCCAGGCGTCGGTGCAATCTTGCTTCTTCTGTTCATGTTCGGTATTGGTAAGGCTGCGCTTATGCCCTTCCATCGTTGGCTGCCGGCAGCCATGGTTGCCCCAACACCCGTAAGCGCCCTGCTGCATGCCGTGGCCGTGGTGAAGGCAGGAGTTTTCACGGTTCTGAAGGTAAGTGTCTATTTGTTCGGCACCGAATATTTGCAGAGCCTATGGTCAAGTCAGTTCCTCATGGCAGTTGCTTCTTTCACCATCATTGCGGCCTCGTTGGTGGCCCTTCGGAAAACAAACCTTAAGGCACGGCTTGCCTACTCCACCGTAAGCCAGCTTTCTTACATTGTGCTGGGTGCCATGCTTGCCTCTCAGCTTGCAATTGTTGGTGCCGGGATGCATATCGTGATGCACGCCTTCGGGAAAATTACACTCTTTTTTTGCGCGGGTGCTATTTACGTTGCTGCCCACAAAACCGAAATTCATGAACTTGATGGGCTTGGGCGCAAGATGCCCATCACCATGTTTGCCTTCTTTATCGGGGCTCTATCTGTAATTGGTGCACCACCCTTGGGGGGGCTCTGGAGTAAGTGGCACATTATGCTGGGTGCCGTTGATGCAGGACAGGCCTTTTTTATTGGCGTCTTTCTGATAAGCACAATACTTAATATTGCCTACCTGCTGCCCCCTGTGGTTCGGGCTTTTCTTTTACCTGAGGCAAAGCCAACAGGCCCCGGTATTCAAGAGGCCCCTTTGTACTGCCTTATCCCCTTATGCATTACTGCGCTTGGCGCCTTAAGCCTGTTCTTTGTGGCCGAACCCATACGCGATTTTGTTGGCTCTTTATTTCTTGGAGGGCGCCTGTGATGCTCAGCCGGATTCTCGAATTCTTGGTTAGTCGCTCAAAAATTTTAAGTCGAATCATGCTTGGGCTTATGGCAGTTTTAGTTATTGCTGATATCGCCATTCCCTCTGGCTATGACCGCTTCTTCTGGGAAAGCCTAAGCGGAGCCGGTGCCATTTACGGCCTTTTCTCCTGTGTCGTTATTGTGGTGGTCTCCAAGTTCCTTGGATACAAATTCTTGTACCGAAAAGAAGACTATTTTAATAACGAGGTTCGACCCAACGAACTTATTGGAGACCCGAAATCTGTTGAAAAGCAGTCTAAGCAAGAGCCGTCACAGCCCTTAAAGGGGCAAAGCCATGACTGAGTTAAGCCAGGTAGCTGGGCAGGTTGGCGCTGTATCTTCCTGGTGGCTGCACCCCTCATTCGTACTTATTGCTGGGGCGCTTGCCCTTCCACTTCTTAAAGGGCTAGGCCAACAGGTCCTTCGGCTTGCTTTGGCCTTGGTCTTCGCAGGGCTGCTCTTTCAGATCAATCCAGGCGTCTATGGCCAGTTCAACCTTATGGGGTTTGAGCTTGTTACTGGCCGGGCAGACAAGCTTAGCCTGGTCTTCGGCTATGTCTTCGGGCTCATCACCATTATTGCAACCCTTTATAGCCTTCACGTAAAAGATACGGTTCAGCATGTTGCAGGCTTTATTTATGCGGCCTCGTCGGTGGGTGTTGTGTTTGCGGGCGACCTTATTACCCTTTATGTATTTTGGGAAATGATGATGTTGGCCTCGGTCTGGCTTATTTGGAGGCGGGCCACTGCAGAGGCCTACGCCTCGGGCTATCGTTACCTGCTGGTTCACGCGGTGAGTGGTGTCGCACTGCTTGCAGGCATTGTGCTTTTCGCCTCCGAGACAGGCTCCATACATTTTGATGCCATTCCCGCAGACAGCCAGGCGTTTTACTGGATTTTATTCGGCTTTCTCATTAACGCGGCGGTTCCTCCTCTGCACGGCTGGCTTACCGATGCCTATCCTGAGTCAACATTAACGGGCGCCATTTTTCTTAGTGCCTTCACAACGAAAACCGCCGTCTACACGCTTATACGTGGCTACCCAGGAACCGAGTTCCTTATTTGGCTTGGAACCATCATGGCCCTCTGGGGCGTTGTCTATGCGGTCTTGGCAAACGATATTCGACGACTCTTGGCCTACCACATCATTAGCCAGGTTGGCTACATGGTGGCCGGTGTTGGAATGGGCACCGCCATTGCGCTCAATGGAGCGACAGCCCATGCCTTTGCCCACATCCTTTATAAATCGGTGCTCTTTATGGGCGCAGGCGCTGTTATTTACATGACAGGCAAAAGCCGACTGACCGAGCTTGGTGGCATCTACAAATACATGCCCATTACCTTTGTTCTTTACATGATTGGCGGCTTTGCTATTTCTGCCTTCCCCCTCACCAGCGGCTTCGTTACCAAGACCATGGTGATCGAGGCGGCCGCAGTCGATTACCGTCCCTGGATCTGGCTTTTACTTTCTATGGCATCTGCCGGTACCTTCCTTCATACAGGACTCAAGCTTCCTTATTTCACATTCCTTGGAAAAGACTCCGGCCTAAGGCCCAAGGACCCTCCATGGAATATGCTGCTTGCAATGGGTATTGCAGCCTTCTTTTGTATCTTCATCGGGGTCTATCCGGTATGGCTCTACCAATACCTGCCCTCACCGGTCGACTACAACGCCTATTCCCTCGGCCATTTGTTTTGGGAATTGCAGGTACTTCTTTTCACAGGGCTTGGCTTCTTCCTAATGCTCAAACACCTTGGCGGTGAGCCAAAGCTTAGTGCCGATACCGACTGGGTCTACCGAAAACTTGCACCAGGACTCTTCAAGCAGCTGGCAGGCTTTACTGCCTCGGTCTGGGGCGGGTCCGTGCAGGCCGCCCAAGCGCTGCTTGGTCATGCCAGGGAATTTCTCGACCGAAACACAAACCCCAAAAGCTTTTTAGGGCGCAACTGGGGTATTGGTCAGACTGCGGTGTCGGTGGTTATTTTCCTTGCGGGCTATGGAACGATCTACCTCTTAAGCCGAGCCTAATTCTTAGCACGCAGCACTAGACAAGTCGTAGATCGAGACTGACTGCACCCTTTAGGTTTGCAAGCACATCAAGAGCATGTGTGAGCTGATCAATCTCATGCAGACTTAACGGGTCAAGGGCAAGCTCGTTGGGCTTGTCAGTACCCGCAAGCTGTGCCCGCAGTCGGTAGCGCTGAGCAAGGTCGAAGGCCTCGCGCAAGGCCTGGGCCTCACTGCGTTGAATGGCTCCTTCTGCCTCTAAGCCCTGAAGCCTTCCATCGGTTGAGGTCGCCGAAACCCCACGCACCATCGACAAGACTCGGGTCCAGGCCACAACGGGCGCAGTGGCATCGCGTTTAATATCAAGATGCGCGGGCGAAAGCCAGTTGCCCCGTAGCCCTTTCTTACGAAACCAGCGGGCAAGCGCCGAGAAGAAGACGGGCCTGGGAAGCTCTCCCACGCGAGACCGTATGGCGTCTTGGGCAAATTCTCTAAGAAACACAGGCTGGGCTCGCACCTCTTGCGTAAGCCAATCGCGCAGCGATTCGGCAAGCTGCGCCTCACCGGCCAGCGCCCGAAAATCGAAAAAGATATGGGCATCGAGAATTTTCTCGGGGGTGGGTCGCTTAAACCAGTCAAGCAGAACAGCCTTCCATTCCGACTGACTGCGACACCATTTTGGATAACGTGCCATCACCCCACCCTTACAAAGCGGGAAGCCGGCATCAGCCAAACCCTGATTCACATCAACGGCAAAGGCCATAAGGGACTCACGAATCTCGTCGGGGTCTGAGCCTGCCGGCCCGACAGGCTCGAAAATGAGCGCATTGTCTTGATCAGTTGCAATGGTCTGTTCTTCGCGGCCTTCCGAGCCAAGGGCGAGCCAGCACCAGCGAACCCGCTGCAAAGCCTGCGAGTGCTTCCCAGAGACCAGTTCAATGACCCGTCGGGTGGTGGCATCGTTCAGATGGCTCACGAGTCGAGCCACGGCGGTTGCGGAAAGCCCATCGGAGAGTAAACGGGCCGCCAGTCGGCGGACATCGTTTTGAATGCTGGCCAGACTGCCAATGCTTTCCGCCCTAACTACAGAGGCCGACAGGCTTCGAAGGCTCTGCCTTTGGTAGGCCATGAGGTCACTTTCTGAGACAACACCTCGAAGGCGACCCGACTCAATGACTGGCAGGTGCCGAATACCGTGGCTTGCCATCAGCAACATAGCCTCCATAACGGTCATGTTGGCAGCTGCCACCTTTACGTTTGCGGTCATAACCTCGGCAATGGGAGTGGAGAGGTTACGCTTTGGCAGGATGACCCGGCGTATGAGGTCGTAGCGGGTCAAAATGCCTACGGGAACTAAAAAGGTGTTCACAACAACAATCGACCCAAGGCCCGAAAGGTCCATCGATTGAAATGCCTGCTCAATAGGGGTCTCTGGCAGGCATGCCAAGGGGTCACCTCTTATAAGACTTCCCAGAGGACGTTCGAGGCCGAGCTCTTGGAGGTCTTGGAGGTCTTGCTGCATTGCGTCAAACACGGGTTTCCTCTAGATCGGATGGGCTAGACATCGTTCGCGAACGCACGTACCCTAGTGAAAGTATTTTACGGGGGTTTTGTATTGGGGGATCTTGTTGTAATTTTCAAAGGCCTTGTTGAATTCGCGGCCCTCATTTTATTGGGCCAAGGTCTGGTCTACCTCTTAAGCTTCGGAAGGCATGAAACCAACGCGGTCTATCGCTTTTTTCGTCTTCTTAGTAGCCCGGTGGTTAGGTCTGTTCGTGTCATCACCCCCAAGCAGATTGCCGACAGGCACCTTCCTATGGTTGGTTTTTTTTTGCTGTTCTGGCTTTGGTTCGGGCTTCTGCTTGCCAAAGCTGCCATCTACATTCCCTCGTCGGTCACTCCGGCAGGCTAACTAAGGCGGCTTATGTTTGGGCATCTTAACCACTGGTTTTACAAGCAACTCGGTATCTGGTGCGGCATTTTTGGGCGTCAAGGCCTTGCGGCCGAATACTGGCTTGAAGCCCAACGCTTTAAGCCTGACAACGCAGTCGCCCTTGTTACCGCCGCAAACCATCTCTCCCTTAACCAGCAGTTCGCTGAGGCCGAAGCAGTGCTTCGCAAAAGCCTCGACATTGACAGCAGTCAGTCAGCAGCCTGGTTCAACCTGGGGTTTCTTCTACAAAAGCGTGATGAACACGAACAGGCGCTAGCAGCCTTCGACCAGGCCATTCGTCATCAAGACCGGCTCGACCGGGCCCATTACGGCCGGGCCCTTTCCCTTATGGCCCTGGAACGCAACCAAGAGGCAAAGGCTGCGCTGCAACGCACAGTCGACCTTCAGCCCATGAGCCCCTATGGCTATTACCACTTGGCGGTGCTGCAGTTCAAAATGGGCGACGAGAAAGGCTACAGAAAAATCACCCGCAAGCTAGGCTCGTTTGAGCCTAAGCTTGCTCTGCAGCTGCAAAAAGAAACCGGCGTTGATGCCGGTGTGCGCGACCCATTTAAGTAGCAAAAGTTTCGTAGTACTAGTACTATTAGCCGAGTTTAGAGTTTTTGACCGATGAAGCGGTAGTTATAAACCGTAAATACAACATCTTAACTGGAGGACTTCATGCAACTGACGGAACGACACCTTGCCTACTGGCAAGCGCTGCTTCGAAAGACGGCAGGCCTGCTGGCCATTTGGTTTGTAGTCACCTACGTGGTGGGCTACTTTGCCGAGAGCCTGCAGTTCAACTTTTTTGGCTGGCCCTTTGCATTCTGGGTCGGCGCACAAGGGTCACTGATCGTCTATGTGCTCATCATTTGGTATTACGCCAGGTCGATGAATCGAATCGACAAAGAATTCGGCGTTGCCGAAGCAGAGGAGGATTAACCATGGCGAATATGCTCGATGCAACCTCGTCCCAGCGTGCCTTTTTTAATCAATTAAAAAAGGTCTACATCTGGTACACCGGCGGCTTTCTAGCCTTCTGTGTTGTTCTTGCCATTGGTGAGCAAATGGGCATGTCCAATCAGGCGATTGGCATTGTCTTTCTTATTGCAACCATCGTCCTTTACGCAGGTATTGGCTACTTAAGCCGCACCAACGAGGCCGACGACTACTACGTCGCAGGCCGCAGGGTACCCGCCGTGTTCAACGGAATGGCAACCGGCGCCGACTGGATGTCAGCTGCCTCGTTTATTGGTATGGCAGGTGGTCTGTACGCCGGTGGTTATGGGTCTCTGGCCTTCGTTATGGGCTGGACGGGTGGTTATGTGCTTGTGGCGCTCTTTCTTGCCCCCTTCCTGCGTAAGTTTGGCCAGTACACCATTCCCGACTTCCTAGGTGCCCGTTATGGTGGAAATATTCCCCGTCTCATTGGTGTGGCCATTGCCATTCTCTGCTCCTTCACCTACGTGGTGGCCCAGATTTACGGTGTAGGCATTATCACAACGCGCCTTACCGGGGTAAGTTTTGAGCTTGGTGTCTTCTTGGGTCTTGCGGGTATTTTGGTCTGCTCGTTCCTGGGCGGCATGCGCGCGGTAACCTGGACTCAGGTTGCCCAGTACATCATTCTCATCATCGCCTACATGATTCCTGTGGTCTGGCTGTCTGTGAAGCAAACAGGCTTTCCCATTCCTCAGCTCGTCTACGGTCAGCAGCTTGTTAAGGTAACTGAGCTTGAGAAGAAAATTAATGCCGACCCCAAAGAGCTTGAGGTTCGTCAAATCTTCAAAGACCGGGCCGCTGCTGCCACCGAAAAGCTGAAAAACCCTGAGGCTTCATTTGCGGCCGATAAGTCCGCACTTGAGACCAAGGTTGCTGAGTTGAAGGCATCTGGCTCCGACCCTGCAGGGCTTGCCGCAGCGGAAGATTCCTTAGCGAAGTTTCCTGCAGACCTTGCGGCCTACTCAAGGGCCCAGAATGCAGAGAAGGGGCTTGCTGCAAGAGCGAATCCTCCTCGCGCGCACGCTGCAGCGTTCCCAGGCAAGGACGAAGCAGCCAAAGATACCGCGCGGCTTAATTTCCTAGCACTCACCTTCACGCTTATGTTGGGAACAGCGGCTCTGCCTCACATCCTTATGCGTTTCTACACCACACCGTCCGTGCGTGAGGCTCGTAACTCGGTTACATGGTCGCTGTTCTTTATCTTCCTGCTCTACTTCACGGCGCCTGCTCTTGCTGTCTTGGTGAAGTTCGTGATGTACAACGACATTGTGGGAAGTCAGATTGCAACCTTGCCGGCCTGGGTTGCGAACTGGAGTGCGGTGGATGCATCGCTTCTAAGCATCGTCGATGCTAATAAGGACGGTATTGTTCAGCTTGCGGAGGTGAGGATTGGACCCGATATTGTTGTGCTCGCAACCCCCGAAATAGCCGGTCTGCCTTATGTTGTCTCGGGCATGGTGGCTGCGGGCGGTCTTGCTGCAGCACTGTCAACCTCTGACGGTCTGTTGCTCACCATGGCAAATGCTCTGTCCCACGACGTTTACTACAAGATGATTGACCCCAATGCACCGGTGTCGCGTCGTGTGGCCATCTCGAAGACCATGCTCCTTGTTGTGGCAGTGCTAGCAGCCTTGGTGGCCCAGCAGAAGCCTGCCGACATCTTGTTCTTGGTGGGTGCTGCCTTCTCGTTTGCTGCTGCCGGATTCTTCCCCGCACTTGTGCTGGGCATTTTCTGGAAGCGTACAACGGGTATTGCTGCCTCGCTAGGCATGATCTCTGGCATCGTCATCTGCTTCTACTACATGTCGGTTAACCAGCCATGGATGCGTGAGGTTATTTGGGGTATTGCCCGTTCGGTTCCTATTGGTCCCGATCAGTGGTTCGGTATTGGTGCCATCTCATCGGGTATATTCGGTGTGCCTTTGGGTTTTGCGGTCATTATTCTTGTGACCCTTATTACCCCCGCGCCGAGCCGTGAGGTGCAGGATATGGTCTCCCAGGTTCGGTACCCCGACCTGAAAATGGCAAACTAAGCAGCAGTTTCTGGTGAGGGTCACCTCACCAGAATAAAAAAAGCCCGGTCTTACCGGGCTTTTTTTATGGGCAGTACGCTTTCAAACGGGTGTTGATGTAAGCCGGCTGTCTTTAGTCAATAAGGGGTTCAAAGGCGGAGCTTTGGCTCGCAGCGGGCTGACCCATACGGGCAATAAGGTGGTCAAGTAGCCCCTCAAGGGACGCAACCGAGGCATTCGGCATTTCAGCCAAGGCGTTCACTAAAAGGCCCATCTTCGGTTCCGGAACCCTAGCTAAAAGCTCATGTCCTTTAGGCGTTGTAGCCAGCTCAAAGGCACGGGCATCGGTCTGACTGCGGGTACGAAGCACGTAGCCCTGGGCAACCAAGTGCCTGACAATATTGCTTGCCGTCGATTGGTGGATGGCTAGGCGGTCATTAAGGGCACCTGGCCGAATACCCGGATTTTCGTCAATAACCACCAAGGCCCAGACATGGGAGCCCGAGATGCCTGTGATCTGCTCAACCCTGCGGTAATGCTCCTTCACCGCACTAAATATGACCCGAAACTGCTTTAGAACCCTAACAGCCTGATCCGGCACGACAGTTGTCACGCTCGCCTCCGCAGATAAAAGAATCTGCGAAGGCTACCATTTTCTTATTGGCTTAGGGTAAGGCTTGCCTTAAAGGTTCGCGGCGCACCAGCCGTTAAGTAGCCATCTCCCAGGAAATCGGCGGCATCACGCCAGTAGGCATGGTCAAAGACGTTCTCAACATAAAACCTAAGGCTAAGCCCAGTGCCCTCGCCCAGTCGGCGCTCGTGAAGAAGGCCAAGATCAAAACGATGGTAGGAGGGCAGTTCGACCCGCCCGTCTGCAGTCGCAGGCCGCCTGCCAACATAGTTCCAGACCACCGAGGCCTGGGTAGCCTGTAAGGCGGGGAGCTTATAAGCAAGCAGGCCATTCATACGCAGCTTGGGCGTATTTAAGGCATGGTTGCCATTGACTGCATCTTGAGAGGTTCCCGAGACCTTGGCCTGCATGGCGGTGAGCCCAAGCCGGCCCGATAACAACTGCCCCAAAGAACCGCGTGCGCCAAGTTCAAGCCCAAGCCGGGATTCTCTCCCCTGTTGAACAAAGGGTCCCAAGGGATCGTTCAGCCCCGCATCAAGGCGGAAGTTATAGGGCCGATGGGTATAGAAGGCGGTTGCCTCGTAAGCCACTGCTTGCCCTGGCTGCAGCCTTAGCCCGACCTCATAAGCATGCATACGCCGAGGCGAAAGTACCTCACCGTAGTTGGCACTGCTTAAAGGCGCACGCTGGCCTGCCTCAAGGTCTTGCCGGTACCCGGCGAAGGCCCTGCCTGTGTTGAGCTTGCGGCTGTAACTAAGGGCGGGTAAGAAAACCGTCTGGTCTTGGGACCGACGCACAGCGGGATAGAAGGGGAAGTTAGCTCTAAGGTCTTCTTCATGCCTAACCCAACGCCCACCAACCGCCACGCTATCCCCATTGCGCAAAGTGACTCGATCGTGAGCAACCAAGGCCAGCTGCTCAATGGTCTGGTCAAAGACATCACTAAAAAACGGGCTTGGGTTGGCTCCACCTGTCCAGCTTGAGGTGAAGACATTGCCAGTGTCTGCATAGTCACTGAAGTCAGCATCCAGTTGACCATTGTTGTTTGTATCTGCCACATCCCACATATAGTTCGGCATGCGCGTGGTGCGCCTTAGGTACGAGGCGCCAAGGGCAAGGTTGTGGGTTAAGCCTTCCTGCTCGACCGTATAGAGCCCATCCATGGCCAGGTAGGCCGCCTCGCGTTTTTCTTTAAGGCTTCGGTAATCCCAAAGAGTGAAATCACCGTTGGCACAGAAATAGGTGCCCGCTAAGGTCCCGGTGGTGGCCGAACAGCCCCAAGGAAAACTACTGCGGTCGTCGGTCTTCACCCGATGCAGCGATGCGGTTCCCATGAGCTTGAAGTCAGAGTCAACAGCATGGGTAATGCGACCCATCGCAAAAAGCGAGTCAAACACCACGGGCTTTGACCACGAGGAGCCACCCAGCACAAGCTTCGGGTTCAACGGGGGCAAGACGGTGCCACCCAGAAGCTGGCTGCCTGGCTGACTGCGCTGACTGTGGCGGGAATACTCAAGGTCCATCTCTAGAACCGACCTCGAGCCAAGCGGCCGGTCGAGGGCCAGGCTTACCATCCCCGAGCCACCATCGGCCCCCCGGGCCTCGGGCCTTAAATGGTCAATGGCGGCATTAAGCCGCCAGCCTCCATGCGGGCCCGTCTGTCCAAGGTCGATGCCTGCCCCCAGAGATGCTCGTGACTCTGCGGTGAGGTAGAGCTCGCGACCATCGCGGGGCCGCTCGGTTACCAGGTTGATAAGCCCCGCCGATGTGCCCGCTCCAGCCCAAGCTCCGGCAGGACCCCTTAGGGTCTGAACCTGCTGCTTGTTCTGCATGTTCAGCCGCGACTCCCCCACAACAGGCACTCCGTTCACACGAATGCCAAGCACTGGGTCAACGGCAAAGCCCCGAATAAGAAAGCCCTCGTAATACCCCAAAGGGCTGTAATAAGGCTCGACCGAGCTGTCCAAACGCAGAAGGTCGGTTAGCCGACCTGGCCCCATAAGCGCCATATCGGCCTGATCAATGACTTGGCCTGAGAGCGGCTGGTTCATCCAGTCTTGGCCCGTAAAAAGCTGAGTCTGAGGAGAGCCCACGCCAACGCCAAGGCCACTGGAAGAGGCTGGCAAAGCCCTGACCTCGATGTCGGGCAGCACTGTGGCAGTCTGAGAGAAGACAGAGAGCGAAAACAGGCCCAGGGCCATGCCCAGGCAACGACCACCGTGAGGCAAAGAAGAAAAAAAGTTAACCATTGAAACGTCTCCCAAAGCGATGGGGAAACGGACGAGCGGCGTACCTAGAGAAGGAAGGCGGGCAACTCTTCACGCTTCCCTGCGCAAGTCTTAACTCGATCAGGTTCAAAGGGTTTGTCTCACCCGCCTTAAAAAAGGCCCTTAACCCAGAGAAGATTCTTAGCTTTACTTCAACAGCGCGAAAGAAACCTTGACTGGCTTAAGAGGTTTCGGGACCCCTAGCGAATTCGGAGTGTAAACGGTTTAGGAGAGCCAAGGCAAATTCATAGCGCTTTTTAAGCCCCCCTGATAAAAAAATAAGTCGGTCGGGGTTGATTGGCTTAACAAGCTCAAGGAGTATCTGATGGACCGCCTCACGTGCCTTTGGACTGTCACGCTGGCCCGGTTCGGCGACCCAATCAAGACCCTGCGGCAGACAAAACAGGGTTGCGGCATAGTTCGCCTGATGATGGGAAGACGCCAGATTGTCAAGGCTTGCGTCATTGAAGTAGTAGCGACTGTAGGCGGCCGTTACCAAGGGTGCGGAGTCGCAGAAGAGCCAGCGCTTTTTATGCTGGGTCTCGGTAGCCTGCTGCAGACCAAGAAGCTCTTGCTGCTTCTGGGCTTCAACGATTTCCAACTGCTCGTCTTGCCTTGGCGGACGTCCTTTCCGAGCCACCCACTGCCGCAGGGGCTCCTCAAAATGAAGCCCATCAAGCCCGGCGGAAAGCCACTGGCAGAGGGTTGTCTTGCCCGTGGACTCTGCACCAATAACCGCAACCTTTAGAACGCCTGACGTCTCGTCCACAATCGCAGACCCCAATAGGCCAAGCCAAACTGAATGAGGTACAAGGCTGCGGTGGGCCAGAGGGCCTGTTGTACAAACAGAACCACAGAGGCGGCATTGGCAAAGAGCCATGCAAGCCAGCAGTCAATTCGTTTCATCCCCATTAACACCATGGCAACAAGGCTAACCGAAGTTACCGATGCATCGAGCCAAGGGTTTGGATGCTGGTCAACCCCCGAGAACCAAATGAAAAAGGCATATGCCAAGCCCATAACTACCAGAGAAAAGTAGACACGCTGCGCAGTCGTGAGCCAGCCCGGCCCCTTTAGAACCAAGCCCGAGACGCCAGGTTTCGCCTGTCGCCAATTCCACAAACCCCAAAGCGAGGTCAGGATAAAGACCAACATAAGAACGGCTTGTCCGATAAGATTCACACTGAGGTAGATAGCCAGATAAATTGCACTTGAAGCAATAAAGACGGGCCATACCCAAATGTTCTCGCGTAGGCCAAGCAAGACGCCCAATAATCCAAGCCCTGCTGCCAGCCACTCGAGACTTAACATTGATTGAAGACCATGGTTTCTAAACGATTACTTCGCTGGCAAGAGGGGGACGATGCGGATGACATTGCCGCAGCGCAGGCTGTTCAGCTATGCCCCTTGTGCGGCCGGCTTTTAACGCCGGGAGACTCCGTTGACGAGCATCATCTTACACCTCGCTCTCAGGGCGGCCGAGAAAAGCAGTTAATTCACAAAGTCTGCCACCAAAAAATTCACCAGACCCTCAAGCCCCGTGAACTTGCCCGCCACTTTAACTCGTGGGACGCCCTAAAGACCCATCCTGAAATACACAAATTCATTGAATGGGTTCAGAAGCGCCCGAGCGAATTTCTTGGCTAGTTTTTTGAGACAATCAAGACAATAAAAACTCTTCTCACGTTATTCGGTTGGTGCCCAACGCCAGCCCTTTGCAAGGCTCCTTTTGTATGCTTTTTCAACAATCTGCTTTTGGCCTGTCTGTTGCAAGTCAGGCATTAAGCAAGAGACGCTTTACTGCTGTGCTTGCTGCTGCTTGCTATGGTTGCGGGTCTAGGTCTGCTATTGGGGTGCAGCAAAAATGAGCCTGCTGCTGTCCTTGTGCCTGCTGTTAAGGTTTTCCAGGTGGGTGCATCCCTTCCTGTAAGTGAGGGGCGGCGCGCGCAAGGCGACCTGACCGCGGGAACCGCAACGGGCGCTAATGAAGTCCCAGGCGAGCTTCGCTCTGAGCTCTCCGGTACCGTCATTGAGGTGTTGGTTAAGCCCGGTGAGGCTGTAAGAGCTGGTCAAAGCCTTATGCGCCTCGATCCGCGCGATGCAAAGCTTGCTAACTCGGCTGCTGAAATTCAACTGCAGGCCGCACGAGCCAAACTTGCCAACGTCGAGGCCGACTTCAGCCGTTACTCCGAGTTATTAAGCAAGGGCTTTATTTCAAAAGCAGAATGGGACCGCCGCGAGGCGCTTCTCATTGCCGAGCGGGCCCAGTTTGAAGTCACGCTCGACCAGTTGGGTGTCTATACCTTGCGAGCGCTTGACTCGGGCGTTGTACGTCGGGTTCTGGCAAGAAAATCTCAAGTGGTCCAGGCCGCCGACCTTGTCATTGAACTTCAGCTTAGGCAATCGAGCAAGGCAACTCCTCGTGAGGCCGCCCCAAAACGACTGGCCAACATAAAGGGCAATGAAACCCTGCAGGCCGGGGTCTACCGTATTCCTTTAACGGCTCTGCTTGAAGGACGTAGCGTCATGCGCCTTGTTCCAAATAATGACCAGTTCCTCGTTGAGCCTATTGCAGTCAACGTGCTTGAGGCCAACGAGTCGTATGCGCTTGTTGAGGGGCTTTTAAAGGGCGACAGCATTGTTGCTGTAGGCGCCCATCTTTTAAGTCCCGGGCAAAAAGTACGCCGCCTCACACCCTAAGGGTAAAGGGCGCGCTTTGTTCGAATGAACAACTCCTCAAAATTGAACCTCTCGCTCTGGGCAATCCAGCACCCCGCGCTTATTCGCTTCCTTATGGTCTCGCTTCTCATCCTTGGTGTTGGCAGCTACTTTCAGCTTGGCCAAGACGAAGACCCTCCCTTTCAGTTCCGTGCCATGGTTGTTCAGGCCTACTGGCCTGGTGCAACAGCCGCGCAGATGGCCGACCAGGTAACCGATCGGCTTGAGCGCATTCTTCAAGAGGTTCCAAACACCGACAAGATCGTAAGCTTCTCAAAGCCAGGCCAGACCACCATCATTTTTCAGGTCAAAGATGACTTCGACCCCAACGAAGTCTCTGACCGGTTCTACACCGTACGAAAAAAAATGATGGATATGACCAGAGACCTTCCGGAAGGGGTTCAAGGTCCTTTCTTCAACGATGACTTTGGAGACACCTTTGGCGTGATCTACAGCCTTGCCGCGCCCGACTACAGCCAGGCTGAGCTTACCGACTTTGTACGTGGTGCCCGAAGTCAACTTCTGTTGGTTAAAGATGTAGGCAAGGTCGAAACCTTTGGCCTTCAAGACGAGCGCGTCTTTGTTCAATTAAGCAGGCGGGAACTTGCTCGGTATCAGCTGAGTGCCAGCGCCGTCGGGCAACAAATTGCAGAGCAAAACGCCGTTGTCGATGCAGGCCGCATTGAGACCAATGCCTTCACTATTCCCATAAGGGTCTTGGGACAATTCGGCTCCATTGAAGAACTTGCCTCCATGCCCATTCGCGCAGGCCAACGCATTTTAAGGCTTGAAGATATTGCAACCATTCGACGTGCAACGGTTGATCCACCCAGCCCCTTTGTGCGGGTCAATGGGCAGCCTGTCGTTGCCCTGGGTGTGTCCATGCTCAAAGGCGGTGACATTATTGCCCTTGGCAATAATCTGGAAGAGGCAGTTTCTAAAATTCAACGCCAGCTGCCAATTGGCGTAACCATTCAACAAATTCAGAATCAGCCGAAGGTTGTTGCGGAATCGGTCTATGAATTCCTAACGGTTCTTGCAGAGGCTGTGGCCATTGTACTGGCCGTTAGCTTGTTGGCGCTGGGCCTGCACAGACGACCCTTAAGGCTTGACCCTCGCCCGGGGCTTATTGTGGCCATTAGTATTCCGCTGGTCATGGCTGTTACCTTTCTTATTATGAATCTCTGGGGAGTAGGGATACATAAAATTTCCTTGGGCTCTTTAATTATTGCCCTCGGTCTGCTGGTAGACGACGCCATTATTGTTGTGGAGATGATGATTCGTAAGCTAGAGGAAGGAAACGACCGGCTTGTGGCCGCCACAGCTGCCTACGAACTTACCGCCATTCCAATGCTTACTGGCACCCTTATTACGGCCGTTGGGTTTCTTCCCATTGGTATTGCAATGTCCGTGGTGGGTGAGTACACCTATGCCATCTTTGCAGTAACGGCCGCCTCACTTATTGTCTCTTGGCTTGTCTCGGTGCTTTTCGTGCCGTTTCTGGGAATGTGGCTTCTCAAAGTTCCATCTCGGCCTCACGAAGACAACCAGGGCAGCCTTCGTGACTCAACTGCCTACCAAGTCTTTCGTGCCATGGTGACATGGTGTGTCAATAACCCTATTAAGACCATTGCGGCAACACTTTTTACCTTCGTCCTTGGGCTTGCGGGTATGAGCCAAGTCGAGCAGCAGTTCTTCCCCGACTCCTCGCGTCCGGAAATTCTGGTGGATGTCTATCTTGTGGAAGGTGCTGGTATTGAGGCAACCGCAGCAACCGTTGAGCGCATTGAGAAAGAAGCACGCCTTATCGAAGGCATTGACACCATTACCTCTTGGGTAGGGTCCGGGGCGCCCCGATTCTTTCTCCCGCTTGACGTTATTTTCCCCCAAAGTAACGTCGCTCAGCTCATCATTCAGCCCCAACCCGGCTTTTCTCGAGAATCTGTATTTAATGCGCTGCACGCGCGCATCCCTGCTGCAGCACCAGAGGCACGCCTTCGCATTAAGCTTCTACCCAACGGGCCACCTGTTCCCTACCCCGTGCAGTTTCGGCTTACCGCCGAACGACCCGATGCACTCTACGAAGTGGCTGAGCAGGTTCGAGACGTTATGAAGGCCCATCCCGATGTCCGTGGGCTGCACGATAACTGGAACGAACGCAGGCCCGTGGTGCAGATCAGCCTTGATCTCGCCAAGGCACGCGATGCGGGCGTCACCTCTGCTGCGGTCGCGCGCGAGCTTCAGGCGCGTTTCTCAGGCCGTGTGGTTGCCGACTACCGCGAACGCGAGAAGATTCTTCCCATTGAAGTTGAACTGCCGCAACAAGAGCGCGACTCGATGAAAGACATACGCGAGCTGCTCGTACCCAACACCAATGGGCAACTTGTTCCGCTTGAGAAGATCGCGCGGCTTGAACTTGTCTGGGAGCCCGGAATGATCTGGCGCCATAACCGCCAATACGCGCTTACCCTGCAGGCCGATGTCAGCCCGGGTGTGCAAGGGGCCACGGTGGCGCTGGAACTTCAGAAAGCCTTAGAGCCTGTCAAGGCGTTGCTTCCTGTTGGGGTTAAGTTAGAAATTGGCGGCACGATTGAAGAGAGCGCTAAGGGCCAGGCCTCCATTTTTGCCGGCGTGCCCATTATGTTGTTTATTACTCTCATGCTGCTTGTCATGCAGCTTCAAAGCACGCCGCGCAGCCTTATGGTTCTAGCTACCGCGCCGCTGGGCCTGGCCGGCGTGGCTGCTGCCCTTCTTTTGCTGCAACGGCCTTTCGGGTTTGTAGCCATGCTTGGTGTCATTGCCCTCATGGGCATGATTATGCGCAATGCTGTCATTCTTATCGATCAAATTGAAAAGGAGCGCGCTCGAGGGTTGTTGGTTCGATCGGCCATCGTTGAGGCCACCCTACTGCGGTTTCGTCCCATAACCCTAACAGCTGCTGCTGCCGTACTGGCCATGATTCCTCTTCAGAACAGCATCTTTTGGGGGCCCATGGCTGTTGCCATTATGGGAGGACTCGTGGTGGCCACCGGACTTACTCTGCTTTCACTACCTGCGCTTTACAGCCTGGTCTACGGAAGGCAGGAAGAGGCACTTTCCCTAGACCATGGTTAGCCTGGAAGGCCATAGCGACTGGTGGGGGCAAGAATAACGGCCTCCCCCTCAAGCACGGTCTCACCCTTTTGGTTCGTCACCATCGTCTCTAGCCAGACCTTGCCCTTCTCGTCTTTCTGAGAAACCGTGACGGTTCCCGTGATTTCATCGCCGAGGTAGACGGGCCGCTTGAACTTTAGAGTCTGTCCCAAATAAATCGTGCCGGGCCCCGGAAACGTAGTGCCCAAGATGCGCGAAATAATGCTTGCTGTCCAAATGCCATGGCCGACCACAGCTTTCAGTGGCGTGGATGCTGCGTAGCTTGGGTCGGTGTGGGCGGGGTTGCAGTCGCCCGATACCTTCACGAAGGCATCCAGGATGTCTTGGGTAAGGGCCGTAGACAGGCTTGCCGACTGCCCAATGGTGATCTCCTCAAAAAGCGTATTCGTAGACAAAGGGTAATCCCAGGGGTGACCAAAGCCGGTAGTGTACTCCGTGTACTCCGTGTACTCCGTGCGCTCTGCCTACTTGCCCACACCGGTGCCTGAACCGAAGGGCTTCGGAAGCTGCGAACGACCCTCGCGCAGGTCTGATGAGCATTCCACGGTGAACTTGGGGTCGGTTGTCTGCCTTAATTTCTCAGCAGACTGCTCACATGACTCTTCGGACAAATGCCGTTCCATAACCGTGAAGTTTGTTGTGGTCCCAATCCAGACAATAAGCAGCCATTCCTTCATGCCTGTTGCTCCCCCTACTGGTTATTCACGAGGGCTTCGGCCCAGGGAGCAGTAGGCCCCCAGATGCGATCCTCAGAGTCGCTGTACCCAAAGGTAATAGTAAATACCAGTTTGTCATTTGGATAGTTGGTAGCGGGGGTAGGATTTGAACCTACGACCTTCGGGTTATGAGCCCGACGAGCTGCCAGACTGCTCCACCCCGCGCCGAGTTTTTAACTATACAACAATTCGGGAGACAGCAAGCTTAGAATACGGCATGAACTTTTGCTCCCGCTGCGCTGCTCAGACCCGGTCGATCATTCCAGCCAACGACAATCGCCTACGTCATGTCTGCACAGAGTGCGGAGAGATTCATTACGAAAACCCCAAACTTGTTGTTGGCACGGTTGCCTACTTCAACGACAAAGTTCTTCTATGTCGTCGTGCCATCGAGCCGCGAAGCGGCAAGTGGACATTGCCCGCTGGTTTTATGGAGTTAAACGAAACCACGCAAGAAGGCGCCCTGCGCGAAACCCTAGAAGAGGCGGGTGCTCAGGTTAGGCCCATTAAGCTTATGGCAGTCTACGATGTTGTCGTTGCCAACCAGGTACACCTCTTCTACCTTGCAGAAATGGCCTCCGAAAGCCTTGATCCCGGTGAGGAGTCGCTTGAGGCCCGACTCTTTTACGAGCACGAAATTCCCTGGGACGAAATTGCCTTTCGCTCTGTCGAGGCCGCCCTTAGACACTTCTTAAAAGATCGACAGGTCCACTATTCACTGCCTGTCGATCATCAGAGCATGCGTTAAGAAGACCCATGACCGAGCCATCGCCTATTCGACTTCCTTGGATAGAACCAGGCGATGCCTTTCCATCAAGCGCTCGCGCATTAACCGATCAGCACGGCGCAAATGGGCTTGTAGCAGCAAGCCAGTCTCTCACCCCCGAGATGCTCGAGAGGGCCTACCGTGGCGGCATATTCCCTTGGTCGGGCCCTGGTGAACCGGTTCTATGGTGGACACCGAACCCACGGATGGTGCTGCAGTTAAACGAATTTCAGTGCAGACGATCGCTTAGGAAGACCATTCGTCAGGCAGTGGAGATGCATTACGAACTTCGCGTCGACAGCTGCTTTCAGAGAATGCTGACGGAATGTGCCGCCCCCAGACAAGGACAGAACGGCAGCTGGATTACCCCAGCCATTATTCAGAACTATCAAAAGCTACAAGAACGTGGGCTTTCGCATAGCCTTGAGCTCTTCCGAGAGGACAGGCTTGTGGGTGGCCTTTATCTTGTAAGCATTGGTCGGATGCTCTTTGGGGAGAGCATGGTAAGCCTTGAGCCAAACACCTCAAAAATTTGCCTAGCCATGCTGGTGCAGTGGGCAAAGGAGCATGGCGGCCAGTGCATCGACTGCCAACAACAAACGCAGCACCTGGAGTTTCTTGGGGCTCGACCCATTACACGCCAGCTCTTCGAGTCGGTCTTAACAAAGGAAACAGAAAAATCGGGGTTTCCTTGGCAAGAGGCCCCTCCCAGACTTACACTCTGGGAGGAATTAATCATGTCAAGCCTTCGAGACCTTCCCGTTGCAACCCTGCAGTTCTACGTAACTGCACCGTACGCCTGCAGCTATTTATCATCACGCAAGGCGCGCTCTCAGGTCGCAACCCCGAATCACCTCATTACGTCTGAGCTCTACGGGGACTTGGTTCAGATGGGCTTTCGTCGCAGCGGTGCCTTTGCCTACAGGCCCTATTGCGATGGCTGTAGAGAGTGCATTCCCTTGCGCATTCCTGTGGGCGAGTTTGAGGCAAACCGAACACAAAGACGCTTACTACGACGGCACGAAGAACAGCTTCTTATTCAACGAGAGCCCCTGCAGTTTCGCGACGAACACTATCGGCTCTATCAAACCTACCAGTCCCATCGTCATGCTGGCGGTGGAATGGATCAAGACAGCCGAGACCAATACGCACAGTTTCTGCTTCAAAGCCGCGTCTCAACCGAGCTTATTAGCTTTCGACAGCCCGACGGTGAGCTTGTCATGGTAAGCATCGTAGACCGTCTCCCAGACGGGTTGTCGGCGGTTTACACCTTCTACAACCCCTTAAAGCCGCAGAGCTCCTTTGGTACCTATGGCATCTTGTGGCAGATTTCAGAATGCCAGCGACTCGGGCTCGAGCTATCTTTACCTTGGTTACTGGATTTCAGGCAGCAAAAAAATGGCCTACAAGGCAGGGTTCAGGCCATCTGAAATGCTTGTTTATGGACAATGGCGCCGTGTTCAAGACCTTCAGGAACCTCAAGAAAGCCCATGACAGCAAGCCGTGGAAGGCTACACTGGCTATGGCAGCTCTACCCAGCCCTACGCCCACTTCTTTTTCAACTTGACCCCGAAACGTCTCACCACCTTAGTTTTGGCTCTTTAAACCGGCTTAGCCGCTGGGCCCCTTGGCTTCTTCCTTGCGCCTGCCCTCTGCCGTCTTCGGTCAGGCGTGTTGCTGGGCTGCAGTTTCCTAATCCCGTCGGCCTTGCCGCAGGCCTTGATAAAAATGCGGAGTTTATCGACGCGCTTGGCTGCTTCGGATTTGGGTTTATTGAGGTAGGTACCGTTACCCCAAAGCCTCAGCCCGGCAATCCCAGACCAAGGCTCTTTCGGGTTCCAAAGGCGCAAGGCATTATTAATCGCTTTGGGTTCAACAACCTTGGTCTTGACGCGTTCTTAAACAACGTAAAGTCATCGCGCTGGGTTGCTGAGAAAAAAGGGGTGCTTGGCCTGAACATTGGGAAAAATGCCAGTACGCCAGTCGACCGGGCGGTCGACGACTACCTTGTCTGCCTGCAGGCTGTTTACCCATGGGCCGATTACATCACCATAAACATCTCCTCACCCAACACACAAAACCTCCGGGATCTTCAATCGCAAGACCTACTTCAAACACTTTTGCATTCCCTCAAGCGAGAGCAGGCAAGGCTACGCCAGACCAATGCAAAAGAGGTTCCGTTGTTTGTGAAGATTGCGCCAGACCTTGACGACGACGGCATTGAGGCCATTGCCAAACTTATCCAACACTTTGATATCGAAGGCGTTGTGGCCACCAATACAACCGTTGATAAATCGCTTATTAAGGGGCTCGAGCATGCGCAGGAACAAGGTGGGCTATCGGGAGCACCACTTTCTATTCAATCCAGTGCGGTTCTTCGCAAGCTTCGAGCGCTACTTGGCCCCGACACCAGCCTAATTGGCGTCGGTGGCATCATGAATGCAGAAGACGGTCGAGCCAAAATAAGGTCGGGTGCAGACCTTATTCAGGTCTACTCAGGCCTTATCTACAAAGGCCCTCGACTGGTTCACGACCTGGTTTCTGGTCTGGACGATTTCCAGAGCGCGTAACGATCGGCGAAGTTCTTGCCTTTCGGAACAGGCAAGTCGCGAAACCTTGACCAGCCAGACCCCAGGGGAAGAAAGGCAATGTAGCCCCGGCCGCGCGCCATGATTCTCAAGGCCCTATTGGTAAGGCCAAAAATAAGCCTGTACAGATGAGGACGCATGGCCACAAAACCCCAAGCCCAAAGCGTCCAACGCTCTCGCCAGGGCCTAAGATGCCGGTCGAATTGGCGCTCACGTAGCTTTCGCAACAGGTCGGGTAGAGGAATTTTTACTGGGCAGACCACATGGCACTCACCACACAAGGTAGCCGCCTGAGGCAGATCAAGGGAGTTCTCAAGGCCTGCATACGAAGGCGTTAGAACAGCGCCCATCGGGCCGGGATAGACCCAGCCATAAGCGTGGCCGCCAATCTTCTGATAGACCGGGCAGTGGTTCATGCAGGCGCCGCATCGAATGCATCGAAGCATCTCTTCAAACTCGCTGCCCAGAAGACCCGAACGACCGCCATCAACAAGTACGAAATACAGATGGTCTGGGCCATCGGGTTCGCCCTTTGCACGAACACCGGTTAGCAATGACACGTAATTGGAAATGGACTGCCCCGTTGCCGAGCGTGTAAGCAGGCGAGCCATGGTGGCGAAATCTTCAAGCGTCGGCAATACCTTTTCAATACCGGTTACAACCACATGAACCTTGGGCATGATGGTGCACATGCCTTCGTTGCCTTCGTTCGTTACCAGGGCAACGGAGCCTGTTTCTGCAATAACAAAATTGCCCCCAGTAACACCCATGTCAGCGCTTAAAAACTTAGGCCTAAGCTGCTGACGTGCCTCGCGTGCGAGTTCGGGTATGTCGTCAAGACGGGGCTTGTTATGGACCCGTGAGAAAAGATCTGCAATTTCATCCTTATCTTTATGAATAACGGGCGCAATGATGTGACTGGGCGGCTCGTTGTCATTAATTTGAAGGATGTACTCGCCAAGGTCGGTTTCTACTGGCTCGACACCTGCCCGTTGCAGTGCCTCATTAAGCGCCATTTCTTCGGAGACCATCGACTTTGATTTAATGACGGTTTTGGCATCGTGACGCTTGGCTAGGCTAACAACAATTTCAGAGGCCTGAGCGGCAGATTCAGCAAATAAAACAGTGGCGCCTCTTTCTGTTGCCTTCTTTTCAAAGAGCTCAAGCCAGACGTCAAGGTTATGGATAGCTCTGTCGCGACGCTCGACTGCCGCATCGCGGGTGGCATCGAAGTCGATTTCAGTCATGGCCTGGGCACGGGCTGAGACAAACTTGTCGGCTAGGCGGCGAAGGTTTTTCTGAAGCCGTTCGTCTTGTAACTTAAGTTCCGAGCGCGAATGAAAATGCATGGACTGAACTTGCATGGCCTAGACCTCCCCTGCGAGCACTTGGGCAATATGAAGCACCTGGGTCTTGTCGTCACCCAGGCGACGCAGACGGCCTTCGATATTTAAAATGCAGCCCAGGTCGCCAAGCACAACAGCCTGGGCAGATGTGGCCTGAATATTGCCAATTTTCTCATCGACAATAGCCGAGGAGATCGCACCGTATTTCAGAGAAAAAGTTCCACCAAAGCCGCAGCAGGCGCGGGCATCTTTCATCTCACGCACTTCGACACCAGGAATGAGTTTTAGCAGCTGCCGGGGCTGCGCGCAGACACCAAGCTCACGCAGACCATTGCAGCTGTCATGGTAGGTCACAGCGGCTGAGAGCTTTCCCGGCACGTTTTCCACCTGCATGACATTGGCCAAAAAGTCGGAGAGCTCGTAAATGCGGGGTCCGAGGTCGACGAGCCTGTGCTTAAGACCTGGGTCGTCCGAGAAGAGATCGGCGTAATGAACTTTGATCATGCCCGCGCAGGAGCCCGAGGGAATGACCACGTAGTCATAGCCTTCGAGCTGCTCAAGCACTCGCTCGGCAAGCCGATGGGCACTTCGACGATCGCCCGAATTGTAGGCTGGCTGGCCACAACAGGTCTGATCGGGGGGAACAACTACTTCACAGCCTGCATGCTCCAGAAGCTTGATGGTTGCGAAACCAATTTCCGGACGCATGAGATCGACCAGGCATGTAACAAAGAGAGCAATACGAGGGTTGTTCGCAAGAGCGACCATAGTTTTACATCCTTAATTTCATCTCATTGTGCCATTACCCGAGCGTGAACGAGCTTAACTTCGACTAAGATAACCGGCATGCCTCAAACCGCTCAGCCAATCGTGCCTGCCCGGCCTGCAATCCAGGTTATTGAACGCATGAACGCCCTGCTCGACGCCCTTGCACGCCAGTCGGACCCCGTTTCGCTCAAGGATCTCTCAAGCCAGACCGGCCTGCACCCATCAACGGCCCACCGCATCTTGAACGACCTTGTCCTAGCCCGCATGGTCGACCGCACTGAACCGGGTCTCTACCAGCTTGGCATGCGTCTGCTCGAGCTCGGCAACCTTGTGAAGACCCGCCTTAACATCCGCGATGCGGCTGCAACGCCCATGCGAGAGCTGCACCGACTCACCGGCGAAACGGTGAACCTGTCAGTGCGTCAGGGCGATGAGATTGTCTACGTAGAACGGGCCGTAAGCGAGCGATCCGGTATGCAGGTGGTGCGCGCCATTGGCGGCAGAGCCCCTCTTCATTTAACCTCCACTGGCAAACTCTTCCTGGCCCACGAGGAGATGCGGGCTGTGCGGTCTTACGCCATGCGTACCGGGTTGTCAGGGCAGACCCGAAACAGCATCACAGAGGTGTCGCGGCTTGAATCGGAACTGCAGGAGGTTCGAAACCACGGCTTTGCGCGCGACAACGAGGAGTTGGAACTGGGCGTTCGGTGCATTGCGGCGGCAATTCACGACGATGCGGGCCGAATCGTGGCAGGGCTATCGATATCTGCCCCGGCGGATCGAGCCAACGATGGCTGGGTGGAGGCATTGAAAAAAACAGCTTTTCAGATTTCAGAGTCGATTGGCTTCGGAACAGGTTTTCAAGAGTCCGTTAACCGTTAACCGCTGACCGTTGACCGTTGACTGTTGACCGTTGAGCGCTGAACGAGAAAAACACTTGGTCGTATCAGGCCCAACCAAATCAGGCCTGACCGACGTTGAACATCTCCATCTAAACAGGATTGCGAGCCAAAGACTGCGCGGGCCCTGTTTGGGAACGATCTTCAACGGAGGGCGCAGCAGCCTTTTGAATGAGAACCTTACGAATAATCTCGGCATCGCGAACACGGTGACGCTTACCCTGCGCATCAAGAATCACAATAATAACGGGTCGGTTCTCAACCTCGGCCTGCATCACCAGGCACCGGCCAGCATCGCGAATAAAGCCTGTCTTTGAAAGCCCGAGATCCCAGCGTTCGGCACGAACCAGGGTGTTGCTGTTACGAAACTGCAGCGTGCGCCCTCTTACCTTAATGCTTAGCTGCTTTGCTGTTGAATAACGACGAATTTCGGGATAAAGATAGGCCTCTTCAACCAGGCGGATAAGGTCGCGCGGGCTGCTTACATTGCCTGAATTAAGGCCGGTTGGCTCGGTGAAACGACTTGAGGCCATGCCAAGCTTCACCGCCTTTACATTCATTGCCCTTACAAAGCCTGAGAGCCCGCCTGGGTAGCTGCGACCAAGGGCCTGGGCTGCTCGATTCTCACTCGACATGAGTGCAAGGTGCAGCAGTTCGCCACGCGTGAGCCTTGCACCAACGGGTAGTCGTGAGGGGGGGTTCTTTTCAAGCCGCGCATCGCTTCGTGTAATGATCACTTTCTCGTCGAGCGAGAGTTGCGCATCAAGCACCACCAGGGCGGTCATTAGCTTTGTTATTGAGGCAATCGGAAGCTCGGCATCTGCGTTCTTCTCGATTAAAACCTGGCCTGAGACCTGATCGACCACCATGGCCGCAGACGAGTTAAGGCGAACAGACTGCACCACCGAGGCCATCTGCCTGGAGGGCGACTTACCTGCCGCCGAGGACTGGGCAATGAGCGAAGACGGGGGCAGGTCGTGCTCAAGAACCTGCCGTGACGAGTCGGCAAGTGCAATTGGCGACAGACCAATAACGAGTCCTGGCAGGAAAAAGCGCAGAAAGCCAACGCCCCTGCACCCTCTTGGCTGAGAATTTAAACGGTGAAAATAGCTCATTGGGAGGCAGTGTACCAAGACTATGGAAAAGTGCAAAATAAAAAAATCATATAATTCCGTAGCTTATGAACATCTGTAAAAATCCTTTTTAGAAAAAAAGGGTTTAAGCCCTGAAGATAATAAGATTTCCTTTGTTTACCTGCGTACCAAGGACTCTTTGGAGATCAGACCGCCGAGTTCAAGTACACCCTGCCTAAGCTCGTTGTACGCCACGCCAAGGCGTTCCTCCGCCTGGCCTTGCGTGGCCACAAGCCTTGTCTTAACACCGAGCTCGAGCAGCCGCCTTGGGCCTGAATCGCCCGGGCTGGGGGCTGAGGGAAGACTGTAGATACGTAGATCGGGATAGGCCTTATCTAACCGTTCAAGCAAAGGGGTCACGGTCGCCTCAAAAATCCCTGCAACCAAGAGCGACTGATCGATCTCGCAGGACTCCGAGAAAAACATCGAATAACTCTGATCGAGCACCGACTCCATCATCGGCCAGGCCATAACTGGAAACCCAGGCAAGAAGTAATGCCGGTGAATCGAGAACCCAGGGATGCGGTTATAGGCATTCGGAATAATCGACGCACCCTTAGGAAACTCGCCCATGCGCAGCCTTTCAGGTGTGCATGGCTGCCCGGTCTCTTCAGACCGTTGTCGAATTAACGCTTCGGCCTGCGGATGCAAGATAAGCGGCAAATGAAGCGCCTTAGCGACAGCCTGACGGGTATTGTCATCGGGTGTGCTGCCAATTCCTCCAAAGCTAAAGACAAGGTCTTGGGAAGCAAAAGACTGCTCAAAGGCTGAAACGCAGCGCTGACGGTCGTCCCCAAGGTACTGAACCCAGCTTAGGCCAAGGCCGCGACTTGAGAGAATTTCCCTTACCTTTGTGAAGTGACGGTCTTCTCGCTTGCCAGAAAGAATCTCATCGCCAAGAATAAAAATACCAATGCTCAGGCCCGGCTCGGGCTGGGAGGGTGCGCCGCTCGTGCTTGCTGTCATACGCTGCTTTCTAAATAAACAACCCTATTGAAAAAAGTCACGGCTAAGTGTGGCCCAAGATTTTTCAAGCCGCTTTACAGACATTGGAAAGGGTGCCTTAAGCTCTTGGGCAAATTGAACAACACGGCACTCCTCAAGCATCCAACGAAACTCAACCATAGCCTCAGACCACTGCCCTCTGTATCGCGAGGCTGCTGTCCAGAAAGGCTGCTCCACCTTTAGTTGTTCGAAAAGTCGCAGCTCATCACGCCTGGGATCGCTGCGATACTTCTCAAGCCTTAGACCAATGGCCTTTAGGTAGCGAGTGATGTGGCGAAGGCGTTCGTGAGGCGTGACCACAAGAAAGTCACTGGGAAGCAGCCGAGCCAGCTGGGCCTGAATGTCTTTCTTCGCAGCCGGGGTAAGGGTTGCCGTTGCAAGCCGCTTATTTAAGCGCTGGTGCTCGGTAAGAAGCTCAAGAAGCTGCCTTTGCAACTCCTGGGCAACTAAAAGGAATTTCGGCCGGCAACGCTGCAGTCGGTCCTGGGTCTGTTGGTCGTTTTCTGGAAGGGGGTCATCAAGCATCCCTACCCTTGTGTATGCCGCTGCGACAAGCTGCTCACTTAGTTTCTCAAGCGAGCCGTGCTTGGCGCCGCCCCACAACGACCAGACCAAAAGCAAGGACTGATCGGCCTGCAGACTTTTTTCCAGAGAGCGAATAGGCTCCCTCATTGGTTGCTCAAGCCTGCGAATGAAGTCGGTCTGACTCTTATTGTCGCCTTCGGCCGGATCCTGACAGTCAAGCAGCTCACGAATCTGCGCCAGATCGCGTCCCTTGGCAAGAATACGACCATGCTCATCGACGACCTTGTAGATGGGCTGAAGATGGAGGGCGATGCTGTCGCGTCGAAAATCATCGGGCCTAACCGACAGACCGCGCGACTCTGAAATATCGAGCACCAACGATCGAACGAGCGAAAACTCCCCTGCCCTGTTTGCCCAGCGGTCGACAAATTCTTGCGTATAGGTATCTGCGGGAACAAGCGGGCGACGCAAGGCTTTGGGCAGGCTTTTTACAAGTGCAAGGACCTTCTCTTTAAGCATGCCTGGTACCAGCCACTCGGCCTGGCTGGCAAGCACAGCAGAAAGGCCCGATAAGGGAACCGTAAGGGTCAGCCCATCGTCTGCAGCGCCCGGCTCAAAGTGATAGTCCACCGCCATTGCAAACGGGGCCTTAATGGTTCTTGGAAACTGTTCACTTGAAATGCCCTTGGCATCGCGTCGAAGAAGGTCCTCGCGCGAGAGCTTAAGGCCGGTGGTTTTTTCCTTTTTCTCTGCTCGATGCCACTTCACGAGGCTGTCAAGGTCAACCACCGAACTCGGCAGACGGCTGTCATAAAAGGCTTCAATAAGAGACTCGTCCACCAAAAGGTCAAAACGACGGGACTTCTGTTCAAGCCTTTCAAGCTCCTTAACCTGACGCAGGTTGTGCTCTACGAAATCAAGACTAACCAAGAGTTCGCCGTGCACAAGGCCCTCGCGAATAAGTAAGCCCCTTGCCTCAAGAGCCTGCTCTTCGCCAAGAGAGGACCATGCCACCCGACGCTGGGCAACCACGGTTAAGCCATAAAGGGTTGCCTTTGCATAGCCAACCGCCTTACCCGACTTCTTCTCCCAATGGGGGTTGGTATAGCTCCAGCGCAATAAGGCCTTGGCCTGCTGCTCTATCCACTCAGGCTCAATGGCCGCCACCGTGCGTGCGAAAAGTCGTGTGGTGTCCACCTGCTCTGCCGCAAGCAGCCAGCGTGGTGGCTTTTTTCGAAGACCACTTCCCGGCCATAAGTAAAAACGAACCTCATGGCAGCCCTGCCACGAGGCCAGACCCTTATCGCGAGCGCTCTTTTCCTCAAGCCGGCAGCCCACATTCGACAGCAACCCCGTTAGCAAGGCCTGATGCAGGCTTTCATAGTCGGCGGCGCGTTCGTTCAGACGCCATCCCTGGTTAGAAATCCAGTCGTTAATCTGACCATAAAGCTCACGCCATTCGCGTACACGATTGGGCGAGAGAAACTCCGCTCGAAGCCTCTGGTCGAGTCTGCGACGCGAACCCGCCTCTTGAAAAATGGTCTCAATGAATGTCCAGAGTCTGACAATGGACAAAAACTCAGAGCGTTCATCTGCAAACCTTTGGTGCGCCGTGTCTGCGGCCTGTTGGCGATCAAGCGGCCGCTCCCTGGGGTCCGAGAGCGATAGGCTCGTCACAATAATTAGGGCTTCCTTTAAACAAGCGCGCTCGCGCGCCGCAAGCAATATGCGTGCAAACCGAGGGTCGAGGGGGAGCTCTGCAAGCGTCTTACCCACTTCGGTGAGCTGGGTCTTGCCCTGTACATTTTCAGTAGCCTGCAGCTCGCTTAGAAGCGCCATGCCGTCGGCCAGAGATCGACCGGAAGGCGGGTCAATGAATGCAAAGCCCGAAATATCGTCGATGCCCATTGAGAGCATTCGAAGAATGACAGCCCCTAACGAAGAACGACGTATCTCGGGATCCTGGTCAACAGGACGCGCCAGGAATTCGTCTTCACCAAAAAGCCGAAAACAAATGCCCGGTCCCACACGGCCGCAGCGACCCGCCCGCTGCTTTGCCTGCGACTGTGAAATGGGCTCGACCTGAAGCTGCTCCACTTTGCCTCGAACTCTGTAGCGCTTGACACGAGCAAGCCCCGAATCAACCACATAGCCAATGCGCGGAACCGTAATGGATGTCTCGGCTACATTGGTTGCAAAGACAACGCGACGAAGACCCCCCGGCCGAAAGACTCGGTCTTGCTCCACCTGGGTGAGTCGGGAGTACAGGGCGATAAGCTCAACCTGCTGCCCGAGAGGGCGGCCGACAAGCCTTTCCTGGACAGCCTCAATGGATGCGCGTATTTCGCGCTCCCCCGGAAGGAAGCAGAGAATGTCCTGGGCTGCCGCTAAGACCGGCTGGTGCTCGGCAAAGACCTTGGTCTGCAGAATGTCAAGCACAACCGCGGCGATCTGATCGGCAAGCTCGCTGCCATCGCCCTCGTCTTGCGGTGGCCGATAGGCCATTGAGATAGGAAAGAGCCTTCCGGAAACCTCAATAACCGGAGCCGACTGGCCATTAAGTGCAAAGTGACGCGAGAACTTTTCCGCATCCAACGTGGCCGACGTAATGATTAGCCTGAAGGTATCGCGCCGCTGATGAACGAGCCGCTGCAGATACCCCAAGAGGAAATCAATGTTCAGGCTGCGCTCATGCGCCTCATCCACAATAATGGTGTCATACCGCGAGAGCATCGGGTCTGCCTGAAGCTCGGCCAATAAAATGCCATCGGTCATAAGCTTAATAGGAACGCCTAATCGGCTTTGGTCGTTAAACCGCACCTTATAGCCCACAGCGCTTGAGGAGCTTCGACCGCAGCTTACGGCAAGCTCCTCGGCGATACGGCGTGCCACCGTAACCGCTGCAAGCCTTCGCGGCTGGGTATGCCCAATGGTTTTCCCGTGACGACCCCTGCCGCAGGCTAAGGCAATTTTAGGTAGCTGCGTGGTTTTTCCAGAGCCCGTCTCTCCGCAGACTATGGTTACGGGATTCGCAAGAATAGCCTCGGCAATGCGTTGCCAGTTTTCGGAGACAGGAAGGTCTGAAGGAAACTGGAAAGACCCATACTCCCAAGAAATGGGCTGGTCATGCGAAGAAGACAACATTAAGGAGGGCGTCACAATCAAATTATAGGTTTTCACTTGCACCGAGGCGATGAACCTCCTAACCTTCGGTACAGTCCTTTCCGAGATTCTTATAGCAAGTCATGATCCCTTCGAATCATCAGCCCGACTTCGTTGGTTGGCTACGCACTGTAGCGCCTTATATTCACGCGTTTCGCAACAAGACCTTCGTTATTGCGTTTCCGGGGGAGCTGGTGGCCGAAGGCCAGCTGGAGTCGCTTGTGCACGATCTCGCTCTTTTGCAGGCCATGGGCATGCGGCTCGTGATTACCTATGGCTCAAGGCCCCAAATTCAAGAGCAGCTTCGCCTTCGTAATATTCAAGAGCACTACAGCCAGGGCCTGCGAATTACCGACCGTGCTGCACTGGAGTGTGCCAAAGAGGCCGCTGGTGAACTCAGGCTTGATATTGAAGCAGCCTTCTCGGCAGGCCTACCCAATACGCCCATGGGCAACTCACGCATTCGACTCATGAGTGGAAATTTTGTCACGGCCCGACCTGTCGGCATTGTCGATGGTGTGGACTTCGAACTCACCGGGGTGGTGCGTAAGGTTGAGGCCGACTCCATTCGACAGGCTCTTGACTCAGGTTTTATTGTTCTTGTGCCTCCGCTCGGCTTTTCGCCAACCGGCGAGGCCTTTAATTTATCGCTCGAGGATGTTGCAGCCAGCCTTGCCATAGCCCTTGATGCAGCCAAGCTCGTTTTCTTAGTGACGGACGAGGCTGTTCCTAACGACAACGGCAGGCCTCTTGTTGAGATTACGGAACTGCAGGCTGAACAGCTTATTGAACGTGAGGCCATTGGAGAAGAGGCAAGTATTGCGCTTCAGCATGCACTAAAAGCCTGTCGGGGCGGTGTTGAGCGCGCGCATCTCGTGCCGTTTCGAAAAGACGGCGCCCTGCTGCTTGAGCTTTTTACCCACGACGGTGTTGGCGTCATGATTGTCGAGGAGACCCTTGAAGCCCTTCGGCCTGCAACGGTTGATGATGTCGCTGCCATTGTGTCTTTACTTGAACCCCTCGAAGCCGATGGAACCCTGGTTCTAAGGGGTCGCGCCCAGATTGAACGCGATATTGAGTTTTTTACGGTCATTGAACATGACGGTGTTATTTTTGGCTGTGCGGCGCTCTACAGCTTCGAGGGTTCGGATATGGGTGAACTCGGTTGCCTCATGGTGCGATCGGATACGCGCGAGATGGGCGACGGGGAACGACTTCTTAAAAGCATTGAGGGTCAGGCACGCCAGGCGGGTTTAAAAAGGCTCTTTGTACTCACCACACGCACAACCCACTGGTTTCTTAAGCGGGGGTTCCAGCCCACAGCCATTGACGAGCTTCCGGTAACACGCCAACAGGCCTACGATCAGGCCAGGCGCTCACAGATTCTTGTAAAAAAGCTTACTGCTTAAACCTAAAACCCAAGCTCTCTTGCATAGGGGCCTGCACCCAGGCAACTGAACTCTGCCAGAATTTCGGCAACACACCGGGGGTTTTGGTGCAAGGCCGTCAATACATCTTCGGGTGCCTGAATAAGACCGTCGATGTGTCGTGCAGCCTTTCCCCCACGATGGGCAAACTGCATGTGCCAATCGCTGAAAAGGCGCAAAGGGATCTCGGAATCGGCGATAACCTCGATGGCCTCATGGCGTGCATCGTGTCGAATGGCAGTCCATACCCTTTGAAGCGGTAAGGCAGGGCCTTCAAGCCACTGGAAAAAGTGCCCTTCATCGTAGACGAGCATGCCGGTAAGACCTTCTGCCTGATTACGCGAGCGCGCCGCAGCAAGCAAATACAGCAGATCGATCTCTGTGAAAAGCTGAGAAGCGCGACTGTGATAAACCAGCGTAGACAGCGTAGACTGTGGCATAAAGCCTCCCTGACAGTTCTAGTGTCAACCTTAATTGACTTTTTTGCAACTGAAAGGAAGGATCTTAGGGTCTTCGCAGGATAAGCCGGGTTTCACCTGAGCCGAGCAGCCCCATGCCTAAAACCGCAGGCTGCTGGTCTAGGTCGTCATCGAGCCAGAAGAAAAGGCATGGTTCACCCTCGTGAAAGGACCAATGAACCGCGGTTGACAAAGCGCTCTCGGCGCCCTGGAGGCCCTGCAGGCGCTGGAGGCCCTGGTCGGACTGCGTGGCAAGACCAAGCTCGGGAAACGACGGTAGGTAGACCGCCTCTCCCCGAGCCATCGGAATGAGGGTAAGGGTCTCGCCTACTGGGCCGGCAAGTATCGCCAGATCTTGAAGAAGTACGGATGGCAGAACAGGCTTTGCGCTCGATATCAGCAGACCCTCTGCGTCATCGGTCTGGTCAATAAGCAGGTCCTCGCCAAGGTTTCCCATAAGACGGGTCCAACGCGGGGAAAGCAGGTGAGACCGCCCATTGGCTAAGGCAAAGGTCGCGGCCCGCCTGCGCAAATGCCGTCGAAGCATCGCCCTTGCCCCGCGTGCCATCCCCGCCACGCGATCGGGGGACAGAGCAACCCAGCCCACCGAGGCAACGAGCCCCAGAAACTCCCAGTCTGCCTCGCTAGGCAGCCCGACCTCTGCATTGTTATCAACGGCAATGGACTGGGCCGAGACCAGCCGGTCTCGTGAGGCCAAAAGGTTATCGAGGCCTGCCAGAAGACCGTCGAGAGACTTCTCGAGATCAGTGGGAGGCGGCTGAGACATGAGACGAGGGAGCCTGGCTGACCAAGGCGGCCATAACCCGGTGCTGCTCTCCCTTAAGGGTTTCAAGGGTAATTTCAAGCTCCTCAATACTGGTGCGAAGGTCTTGCATGTCTTCTGTTGCTGTTGATCCGGCATCTAAATAAACGTTGACCAAGGCCCTTCGCAGGCGCTCGACCGATTCTTGAGCATGCGCGAGCTGCGCCTCAGAATACAAAAGACTCTCTTCAACGAGCTTACCAAATCCG
The DNA here is from genome assembly GCA_018402635.1 of Burkholderiaceae bacterium. Lineage (GTDB taxonomy): Bacteria > Pseudomonadota > Gammaproteobacteria > Burkholderiales > Burkholderiaceae_A > Hahnella. Next base: position 188,836 of record JAGYIP010000009.1, on the reverse strand, counting down.
TCGTCTTGATCGCGGCTTGCGCCAGGCCGCTCGCTCTCAGCCCCCTGGGCACCATGGGCACCATAGGCATGAGGCGCCGTAGGAGCAGGCGCTGTGAAAGTAGGGAAGGCGGAATCAACGGGCCTTCGGCGAGGCTACGGGCGGCTCTTGCGCTGCGCCCTCCCCAGCCAGAGTAGGCTCAGCCTCATGCTTTGAGGACTGAGCCGAGGCAGGACTGACCGACGAAACCAGGCCAACCAGACCCGCAAGCGCAAGCAGAAAGGCAGCAAGAACAAGCCAAGGCAGAAAGGCAGGCACGCCCTGCGACTTAAACTGCCGCACTGACTCCGGCAGAAGGCCCTGGCTTAAGCCCCAGCGAGCCAGGTCGTGCATCGCATTCCAGATAAGGTCGTAAGCCAGCATATGAGGCGGCATCCATGCGGCGTTAAGGCTGGAAGGTGGCAAGAACCAGAGCTGGGCCATGGAGGCGATGACTGCAAACACAACAGAGAAGAGACTTAATAGAAGTAAAAACTTTAAAAGGCCCTGGCCTTTGTGCAATTCCATTAAAGATCTCCCGGAGCAACACGGGCTGAGGGCCGCCAATCGAGATCATCGGCCACCACGGCCTGCATGACATCACCATTGCCCCATCTCAATAGAACCAAATGTTTAGCGCCTGCCCCAATGTGCGGTGCATCGCCTGCCTGGCTGGGGTCAACAAGCCAGTCGGGCTCGTGGGCAAGAACCGGCAGTCCAAGCGCAAAGCCAAGCCCCGCGGTTTCGCGGGCGCTTGAGGCCTGCGAACACGGATGAAAATCGGAGTAGGCAAGCACCTTCAAGACCTCGTGGTCCTGCAACTCGTAGCGTGCGTTATCTCGAAATAGGGCAAGCATTAACGTATTTTCTCCCAGATCGGGGATGTTGCGCATTCTTTTTTAAGCCCAGTGATGTAGTCATGATGAGCCTGCGCCTCTTGGTCAGTAACCACAGCCCTTAGTAAGGGCCCCTCGGCCAGAATGTCTGAAAGTGGCTGTATGTCGTGGTAGCTTTGTTGCTGACCAATTCCAAGGTCATTTTGACCCCGGGTCATCAGCACATAAACCTCCGCTAGAAGCTCCGCATCAAGAAGCGCTCCGTGGAAATGACGGTGTTTATTCGACACACCATAACGTTGGCAAAGTGCATCAAGCGAGTTGCGCTGGCCGGGGTGAAGCTCGCGCGCAAGCCGAAGGCTGTCGGTGACCCGACACGGGGAATCTTGGGCGCCTTCACCTGCCTGAATACGAACAGACCGATGAAGCTGAGCAAACTCATGGTTTAGAAAACCAAGGTCAAAAGGGGCATTGTGTATAACAAGCTCGCAGTCCTTAACAAACTCAAGCAATTCATCAGCGATCTCCTCAAACCGCGGCTCATTCATAAGGCGCTCATAGGTAAGACCGTGCACCTCAACGGCACCCGGATCAACCTCGCGTTCGGGATTTAAATAATAGTGAAGCCGCCTTCCTGAGGGGCGTCGACTAATAAGCTCGATGGCACCGACTTCAATAATACGGTGACCGTCTTCGGGCTTTAATCCGGTTGTTTCGGTGTCGAGGACGACGATACGCATGATGCTACCCAGGCATAAATAGTAGGAATAACAAATAAGGTTAAGAGTGTTCCAAAGCTCATGCCACCCACAACAACCCAGCCAATTTCCTGGCGGCTCTCAGACCCTGGCCCGCTGGCAAGCGCAAGAGGCAAGGCGCCGAAAATGGTTGCAATGGTTGTCATTAGAATGGGGCGAAACCGCCTTACCGCCGCGGCCCGCGCGGCCTCATAAACCGACATACCGGTATCACGTAACTGATTTGCAAACTCAACAATAAGGATACCGTTCTTGGCAATTAGGCCAATTAGCGCAACAAGGCCGATCTGGGAATAGACATTAAGACTGCCATTGGAGAGATAAACCGTCACCAGTGCGCCCGTTAGAGCAAGAGGCACCGTCATTAAAATAACCAAGGGAAACACGAAACTTTCGAACTGAGCAGCAAGAACCAAGTAGATAAAAAGCAGTGCTAAAACAAAGACAAATAAAAGCGTGCTTTGAGAGTCCCGGAACTCGCGGGACTGCCCGTCATAGTCAAGCGTATAGCCTGCAGGCAACTGGTCTCTGGCAGTCTTCTCTACGAAATCCAAAGCCTCTCCAATGGTGATGTCTGGAGCAAGACTTGCGGTTATCGTGACAGCGCGCTGTTGCATAAAGTGATTGAGCTCGCGTGGACTCACCGCCTCGCTAATTTTGAGAAGACTTGAAAGTGCTACAAGACCACCATCACGACCGCGCACGTAAATAGCCTGGATGTCCTGAGGCGTATTGCGATTCTGTTGTTCCAGTTGAACAACAACCTCGTATTGCTCATTGCCTCGCTTAAAGCGCGTTACCTGTCGGCCTCCCAGTAAACTCTCCAGAGTCCGTCCAATGGCCTCCACCTGCACACCCATGTCGGCCGCTCGCTCTCGGTCAATTTCAAGACGAAACTCCGGCTTATTGAGCTGCAGGTCTGTATCAACGCCTCGAAGCATTGGGTTCTCGCTGAGGCTATTTCGCAGTTTCTCGGTAACCTCGGCCAACTCTTCCACCGGTGCGGAGGACATAATAACCACCTGGATGGGTCGCGATCGAACGCTTTGACCAAGGGCCGGTGGATTAACCGCAAAGGCATTCACCCCTGGAATTGATAGAAGTTTTGGCTGCAACTCCTGGGAAATTTGCATGGTTGACCGGTCGCGATCGTCCCAGTCCACCGGCCTAAAAAATGCAATACCACGTTCAACGGTTGGTGAGCCTGAAATAACAAAAAACTTGTCGGCCTCAGGAACCTGCTTGAAGATCTCTTCAATGCGCAGGGCATAGCGAGCCGTGTAGTCGATTGAACTGCCCTCGGGTGCGCTAAAGACAGAAACCAGAAAGCCTCTGTCCTCGGCTGGCGATAATTCTTTTTTAATGACGTTGAAAAGCAGAACACCCAAGGCAATGATGGCGAGGGCAACAAAACCAATGGCAAGCCTGCGATTAAGAATGCGGTGAAGTACGGCCTCGTAAGAGATAAGAAGCCGTGCAAACCAAGCCTCAAAACCATCGCCTGCCTTTTCAGCCAGAGACTTCTTCTTGGCATGGGCCTGCTCATCGGGCGGGGTCTGCCGAGGACGGGCCTTTAGCAGCCGACCACACATCATTGGCGAGAGCGTTAAGGCAACAAAGCCCGAGACCAGAACTGCCCCAGCCAAGGTAAGGGCAAATTCTGTAAAGAGTCGACCTGTTCTGCCCGTTGAAAAAGCCATTGGCGCAAAGACTGCAGCCAGGGTTAGCGTCATGGCAACAACAGCAAAACTTATTTCCTGCATACCCTTTGCTGCGGCCTTCAGGGGTTCCATGCCCTGCTCGATATGATGCGAAATGTTTTCAAGCACAACAATGGCATCGTCAACGACAAGCCCAATTGAGAGAACCAAGGCAAGCAGCGTGAGCGTATTAATAGAAAAACCTAGCGCGTACAAAATAGCGAAGCTTGTAATCATTGACACCGGGATCGTGACCAGCGGAATAAGGGAGGCCCGAACCGAGCGCAGAAACACAAAGACCGTAAGACCAACCAGCAGAAGGGCCTCTGTGATGGTCTTTGCAACAGCACGAATCGAACGGTCGATGAAGACCGAGTAATCGTTTGCCACCTCCATTCCCACCGTGGGCGGAAGATCTTGAAGAATTTGAGGAATGGCCTTAGAGACCTCTTGCGAGAGCGTCAATGGATTGGCCGTGGCCTGCTTAATAACCCCCATTGCAACCGTCGTACGCCCCTTATAGCGAGCAACTCGTCTCTCGTCTTCGGGTGCAATTTCTACTCGCGCCACGTCACCCAGACGCACAAGCGCTGACGACCCCTGGGGGGCGCCCAAAACAATGTCTTCGAATTCCCTGGGTGTCTGAAGGTCGGTGGGTGCCATGACAGAAAACTCACGCCCTGGGGTCTCAACCCGACCGGCGGGAATCTCGACATTCTGACGCCGCAGGGCATCTTCGACATCCTGCACTGTGAGCCCTTGGCTAGTGAGCAGATCGCGATCAAGCCAGATTCGCATGGAATAGCGTCGATCACCGAAGATACGGACATCGGCGACGCCCGACAGGTTCTGCAGTCTGGGCTTAACCACCCTGTTGGCAAGATCGGAGAGGTCCATTAAGGACATGGATTCGCTGTTGAAGGTAAGCCAGATAATGGGCTGCGCATCGGCCTCCACCTTCGAAATGACCGACTCACTTACCTCTTCGGGCAGGCGCGACCGAACCCTTGCCACGCGGTCGCGTACGTCGGAGGCAGCACTATCGGGGTCGCGATCAAGCTTAAAACGCACGGTGATCTGCGAGCGCTCTGAGCGTGAAATGGAGGTGAGAACCTCAATGCCCTCGATGCCGGCAATGGAGTCCTCAAGCGGCTTGGTCACCTGAGATTCAATAATCTCGGGTGAGGCACCTCGGTAATCGGTGCTTACAGTAACAACGGGCTCTTCAATTTTGGGGTATTCGCGAACCGAGAGCCGATCAAGGCTTACGAGACCAAGCAACATTAAAATAAGCGAGAGCACCGTTGCAAAAACGGGTCGGTCAATGCAGACCTGAGAGAGTCTCATTGTTGAACTTAGGGCTTTTTACTACCGGCGGCGTTAAGAATTCGAACGTCTTGGCCTGGGGCACGAATTTTCAGCTGCCCAGCAATGACAACCTCATCGCCCTCGGCCAGGCCCTGCAAAACCTGCACCTCCTTTTCAAGGCGAATGCCTAACTCAATTCTGACCTTCTGAGCCTTGCCATCCACGACCTTCCAAACAAAAAAGCCTTCCCTGTCGCCAACCAGAGCCTCTTCGGAGACCAGCAGTCCGTTTTCAATTGTTTTCAGACGCAGAGCTGCACGGCCAAACATTCCTGACTTCCATCGCCCATCGGCATTGGGTGTAATGGCCCTTACCCGCAAAAACCGACCGTTCTGGTCAACCTCGACATCCACGGCACTAACGCGATACAAACGATCGTCGCTAACGCCCTCGGTCTGAATACTTAAAACCTGCCCTACGGAGACCTGGCTGGCATACCGCCCGGGCACTCGGAAATCGAAGTGCATACGCTCGTTATCCTCAATGGTCACGAGGCGCTCTCCTTCCTTCACGTAGTCACCAACACTCCAGTCTCTAAGGCCAGCCCGACCCGCGAAGGGGGCTCGAATTTCTGTACGGGCAAGTCGAGCAAAACTAAGGTCGCGCCTTGCGTCAGCTACCGCGGCATTGGCCTTGGCCTCATCAAGCCCCCGCGGGCTAATAAACTGGCGATCAAAAAGCTCTTTTGCCCTTGCAAAATTGGATTCAGCAAGATCGGCCTCGGCCTTCGCCTGGGCGTACTCCGCCTTTAAGAGGCTATCGTCAAGCCTAACGAGAATCTGACCTACAGAGACTTTCTGGCCATCACGAAAACCAAGCTCGGCAATTCGTCCAGCAATTTCCGGCCGAAGGTCAACCCGATCGGTCGCCTGGAACTCGCCTGTCACCCTAAGCGTGTCATAGACCTCACGACTTACGACCTTGGCCACCTCGACCGGTGTCGCCATGGCTGGACGACCTCCCGGTGCGGACCCGCCCGTGCCCGCAGGCCCTTTTGGCGCCTGTGTTTGCGAGCTGCCCTGCGTCTGCGCGGGAGCCGCCGACCCAGCCATAAGCTGGTCAAGCCAGCCCATTCGGTATGCAACGAGCAGCAACAACACCAGCCCAATAAGCAAGACAACAAAAAGACGCAAATTAAAACGCAAGGCCTGGCTGTCCTTTACTGCTTAATGAGTTGATGAGGGGAAGGGTCATGGAACAACAATGACCCGTTAGACTTTCAGCAATACTTGTTGAACGTTGAGCATAGCAAGTTAATCGGCCGCGGGTACGCCGCTGTTAGCAAGGCTGTCGGCGCGCTCGTTGCCATAATGACCCGCATGGCCCTTCACCCAGCGCCATTGCACAGCGTGCCTACTCAGCGCCTCCTCAAGAAGAACCCACAAATCCTGATTGGCTACGGGCTTGCCAGCGCTGGTGCGCCAACCCCGCGCCTTCCACTGGGAAATCCATTGCTCAATGCCATTCTTAACATACTGTGAGTCGGTGAAAATCGTAACCTCACTGGGCCTATTAAGCGCGTTGAGGCCGTGAATTACTGCTGTTAACTCCATTCGATTGTTCGTGGTGAGGCGCTCCCCGCCGCGAAGCTCACGCTCCTTGCCCTGACAACAAAGAAGAGCTCCCCAGCCTCCGGGGCCCGGGTTGCCCTTGCAGGCCCCATCGGAATAAAGGTCGACCTTTGGCTTTTCAGTCATTCGCTGGTCCTCACACTGGAGCCAACGACAACCTGCGCGGAGGCTGAGGCCCGTCGCTGGCGCCATTTCGTCTTCATCATTCGCATGCCCTCGCGGCGCTTAACCGCAGACAAGAGGTAGATGGCCCCAAGACCCGGCCACCAACGGCCTCCCGCGGCCTCAAGCCAGGCAAGCCTATCCCACCAACTTGGTTTTGAAAGAATCGGACGGTACAAGGCCGCAGACCCTCCATCGGGCGTCATACCCAGCACACGGCACCAGTCCTTTAGACGCCCAAGTCCTAGCCACTGATTCTCAGCAGGCGGAAAATAGCGGGTAGCCAGGGGTTGATGCAGCGCCCAAAGGCTGTAAGGATTAAAACCCAAGACGACCAGACGCCCCTCGGGAATAAGCACACGTTCGGCCTCGCGAAGTAGGCTGTGTGGGTCGGACACCAGCTCAAGACAATGGACAAGAACAACCAGGTCAACGGATTCCGACTCAACCGGTAAGGCGTCTGGGTGACAGACAACCTGCTGTTCGGCCTCATCAGAGGTATCTGGCTGCGGACCAAAGAAACTGATTCTTGCCTTACAGAGCATTCGATTCGATGCCAAGGCATTAATCTCCGACGGGCCAACCTGCAGAGCGTGATAGCCAAACTGATCGACAAGTCTCTGCTCAAGCCAACGGCGCTCAATCGCAAGCAAGGCCTGACCTGAAGGGCTTTTGAGCCAGGGCGCCCACGACTGGTAAGGGTTCGGCAGGTTTAAAGAGAGGGTTAAAGGTAAAGGCATGGAATCGCTTAATCACGTAGCATAAGGAAAGAGCCTTTATTATCAACCGAGCCCATGACAATTTTTAGTGCCCCCCTAAGCATTAGCCCCATCCACGCCTTCGACGACAACCTGATCTGGTGCCTAAACCGTAAGGAGACAGACCATGTGGTCGTGGTCGATCCTGGTGAGGCTAAGCCTGTTATTGACTGGCTAAAGACCAACGCGAAGAGGCTCGGCGGTATTTTGATTACCCACCACCATGGAGATCACACCGGTGGAATCAAAGAGCTTGTTGACTATTGCCGCACCAGCTATGGCCAGGCGCCTACCGTCTATGGGCCACAGTCATGTCTGAGTAAAGGTGTGACATCGGTTGTTCATGAGGCAAGCCAGATTCATCTCAAAACCCTTGGGGTAACACTGCAGGTGCTCTTCGTACCCGGGCACACGAACGACCACCTTGCCTACCTGATGAATGAGGAGAGCAACCAACCTGCGGCCGTGTTTTGCGGCGACACGCTCTTTGCTGCGGGCTGTGGTCGTCTGCTTGGAGGAACCGCAGAGCAGATGTTCGATTCATTGAACCGTCTGGCTGCCTTGCCCCCGCAGGCACGCATTTACTGCGCCCATGAATACACGCTTGGCAACCTGCTTTTCGCAAAGGCGGTCTATCCTGATTCGCCGGCCATTAACGAGCGGCTCATCAAGGTCCAAGGGCTGCGCAGCCAGAACAGGCTTACCCTGCCCTCAACCATCGCCGAAGAGCTACTCACCAACCCATTTCTGGGCTGCGCCAGTGCAATGGAGTTTGGCCACCTGCGTCAGGCCAAAGACCAATTTAGGTCAAACTAAAAGTTAGCTATAAAATCCACCGATGAAAGCCTTCCCACTCCTTGTTTTTGGGGCTCTAACACTGCTCTCGGGCTGTGCTACCACGCAGACCTCCCAGGTCAACGAATCTGCTCCGGTTTCAAACGCAATCGCAGAAAACGTTGAGAAAGCCAACCCAATAGGGACAAGCACTTCAGAAGACGTAACGGACCAGGCCAAGCAACAAGAGACGCTGCCAGCTGCCACCGACCCAACCGAAACGTTTATTGGCACAACCCCAGCCTACGACAATCTTGTCGATCGCATTCGGTCGGGCTTTGCAATGCCCGATATGCCACGTGCACGCATTCAGCCCTTTATCAAGAGGTTTTCCTCAAACCCCGACTACCTCAATCGGGTCTTCGCGCGCGGTGGGCCTTACCTGCATCACATTGTTGAAGAGATCGAGGCGCGTGGACTGCCCATGGAGCTTGCGTTACTTCCCATTGTAGAGAGCGCCTACAACCCGCAGGCCACCTCGCACGCGAAGGCTGCAGGCCTCTGGCAGTTCATTCCATCCACCGGGCGCATCTATGAACTCTCTCAAGACTGGTGGATGGACGAGCGGCGAGACGTTATTGAATCGACCCGGGCCGCACTGGACTACCTCGAGAAGATCTACGCCCTGCATGACAACGACTGGTTCCTTGCCCTGGCGTCCTACAACTGGGGTGAGGGCGCGGTTGGCCGGGCCATTCGACGAAACAAGGCAGCAGGAAGGCCCGCCGACTACCTGAACCTACGTATGCCCCGAGAGACCCGCAATTACGTGCCTCAGCTCATCGCCCTTCGTGACATTCTTGAGAGCCCTCAAAACTTCGGTCTCACCCTGCCTTATGTTGCAAACCGCCCCTACTTTGCTGTCATCGACAAGAACCAGTCCATCGACTTAAAGCTCGCTGCCGAACTTGCAGAGCTTGATCCACAAGACTTTCAGGCGCTCAACCCTCACCTGCGGCGGCCTGTTATCGAGATAAGCAGAACGAACCGCATTGTTCTGCCCATTGAGAATGTCGATCGGTTCAATACAAACCTTGCAGACTACCTAACCAAAGGCCTGCCGCTGGTCACCTGGAAGCCCTACACCATGAAAAGGGGTGACTCGCTGAAGTCGATTGGCGCGCGCGCGGGGGTATCGGCCGACGATTTGGCAAAGGCCAACAGCCTTAAAAATGGAAAGGTTAATTTACTGCCGGGCACTGTTTTGCTTGCGCCAGTGGCAGCCCAGCCCAGCAGCAATGCTTCGCTTGAAACAACACTGGCAAGTTTTAAAGGTGCTCGTACGATTGAGCGTGAATATGTTCCAGCAAAAACGCATGTTGTGCGTCGTAATGAAACCTGGCAGTCCATTGCGAAAAAATGGCGCGTTCGAGTGGCAGACCTTAAGGCGCTTAACCGAAGTGTGAGTCAACTTAAAGAAGGCCTTCGCCTTATTTTGAGGCCGCAAACATCTCGGACAGTGATTACAGAGGCAAACGGCAGGCGTATTTACAAACGCTAAGGCAAAAGCCGCGTAAAGGCGGCCCCGCGTTAGATTGCCGACTTAACCGTCATCATCCGTAGACGCCTTGCAAACTCTTCGCAGGCAGAAATACCACTGGCCTCAGCCCTCTGACACCACTGCTGAACCGCTTCAATGGTCTGGTCAACCGATAAAGCTCTTTGTGACCAGATAGCCTCGAAATCAACACGAAGCTGGCCGGCGGTGCGAGCAAGGTCGGAAAAGGCGTTGGTATTCGCAACACTTGCCTGAAACTTATGAACACGCTTAGAGAGCCGAGCCATAAGTTCATACTTGCTAGAAAGAATGGCCTGAATGGTTGCTGCGTCGATCTCAACCTTGTTGGGGTTAACTGCAACATCAGACATCGGCAGCGAGCGCGGCCTCGCAAGCCCAAACGCCTGGAGAATTCGTATGTACATCCAGCCAATGTCAAACTCGTACCAGCGCGAGCTTAGTTTAGGCGAGGTTGCATGGGCATGATGATTGTTGTGCAGCTCTTCTCCACCAATAAGAATGCCCCAAGGAATTAAGTTGGCACTGGTATCGGGGCTTTTGAAATTACGGTAGCCCCAGAAGTGCGCAATTCCGTTGACCACGCCAGCTGCAAAAAATGGGATCCACATCATTTGCACAGCCCAGACCGCAGCGCCCACAACGCCAAACAAGAGCACGTTCGTAATAAGCATTAAGCTTACGCCAAGCGCGCTACGACCCGTATAAACATGCCTTTCAACCCAGTCGTCGGGGCAGCCATGACCGTATCGGTTAAGAAGCGGAATGTCTTTCGCAGAATTACGGTATAGATCGGCACCCTGCCAGAGCACAGTGGACAACCCCCGGGTTTGCGGGCTGTGAGGATCTTCCTCTGTTTCGCACTTGGCATGATGCTTGCGGTGAATGGCAGCCCACTCTTTGGTGACCATACCCGTTGTTAGCCAGAGCCAGAAACGAAAGAAATGGGAAACAATAGGATGAAGCTCAACGGCGCGATGGGCCTGACAACGATGAAGATAGATGGTGACCCCAGCAATGGTGATGTGGGTGACAGCAAGTGTGAAGATCACAATTTCAAGCCAACCCCAGCCGGTCAGGCCATACTTTACAAATTCAAAGATTGAGTCCAAGGCACTTCCCTTCATCCCTTGATTGTGGATAAACAACGTGTAAGTGCTTCGAGTGTCTCACTTTTTTGACGTCTACGCACGTACTAAGCTGACGCCAAAGAATCCGTCCGTGTCCGAACGATGAGGCCAGAGACGAAGCTCGCCCTGCTCGCCAAACCATAGAGCCTGCGAATGAGGCGAAATGCCCTGGCGCAACAAAATACGCTCGGCGGAATCCATCGAAAACTCGGGATACGACTTAAGGAACGTCTCAACCTGCTCTTCGTTCTCTTCGCGCTTAAGACTACAGGTTGCATAGACAAGGCGCCCACCGGGCTTAACAAGGCCGGAGGCCGCCCGCAGAATCGACGCCTGAAGGCTCAGCAAGTCACCAAGGCCCTGGCTTGTCTGGCGCCACTTTAGATCGGGGTTACGTCGAAGGGTGCCAAGACCGGTGCAGGGCGCATCAACAAGAACAAGGTCGGCCTTCGCTCGTAAACGCTTAATACGCAGGTCATTAAGCCCTGAAATGGCAATCGCCCAGACATTGGAGAGCCCACTGCGCGCGAGTCTCGGCTTGAGCCGTGCCAGTCGAGATGAGGAGGTATCCAGGGCATAGATTCGCCCTGAGTTGCGCATAAGTGCCCCAAGTGCAAGTGTTTTACCCCCCGCACCGGCGCAAAAATCAACAACAGTCTGACCACGCTGAGGCGCACAGAGCCGGGCGAGTAACTGGCTACCTGCATCTTGAACCTCAAAGTGGCCCTGCTTAAAGGCCCCCAGACCCTGCACGGCAGGCCGGCCCTGACAACGTAAGCCCTCAGGTAGCCAGTCAATTGGCTGAGCTGCAATGCCAGCAAGGCTAAGCTCATCGCGCAGATGCGCAACGCCCTGACCCTGCGCGAGGTTAAGCCGAAGGTCAAGCGGCGCCTCTTGATCAAGATAGGCTGCCAAACGACCGGCCTCATCCTCACCAAGCTGCGCCACCCAGTCATCCCAGATCCAATCGGGTATGCAAAACCGATGCTGGGCACTAAGGCTGTTAAGTACCGCAGACTGACTCTGGGCCCACTGCAGCTCCTGGGCCGTAAGCCTGAGAAGCTGGGCCTTGTCAACCACAGAACTGGCCAGTACCGCCATGCCTCGAAGCTCGGAGGCCGAGAGCTCTGACCGGGGCTGAGACTCAATGGGCCTATCCGTTGCAATGGACTCCAGCCATGTCCAACGCCTCATTGCAAAGTAGAAACACTCGGCCAGCACACGCCGCTCACGGGGACCTAGGCCGCGATTTTTCTCAAACAGACTTGAAAGAATTTTGTCGGCGGGAAGGCAAAAGCCAGAGGCCTCTCGCAGGGCTGCGACCAGAACAGTAAGCAGGGAAGCCGGCTTTACCGGATTTAGCGGGGGCTTACGACGAGCTGAGGATGAAAAAGGCATGAAGAGAATTGAAGTCCTTGAGGTAGGTCAGACTGAGGCCTGCAAAGGCTCCAACGCCCGTCTATGAGCTGAAGATCGTCTCGCAGCAGGGCCCAGGTCACCATGGGCAGAAGCTTGTGCTCCATTTCAAGAACCCGAGCGCCTAGCCGTTTCTCGTCGTCTTGGTGAGACACGCCAAGAACAGCCTGCGCAAGTATAGGCCCATGATCGACCTGCGGCGTCACACTGTGCACAGTTGCCCCATGCACAGCAACACCATCTTGAAGGGCCCGGGCATGGGTCTGCAGCCCTGGATAGGCAGGCAATAAAGAAGGATGGATATTGATTGTAGGGCCATGAAATGCGCCAAAAAATACATCGGTCAAAATACGCATAAACCCAGCTAGAACAACAAGATGCGGCTCAAACCGATTAAGCCGATACGCCAGTTGGCGATCGAACTCCTCGCGCGAGGCGAAGTCGCTGTGCAAAAGAAGTTCCGTTTCAAGGCCGTGGTCCCTCGCCCAAATAAGGCCCTTGGAATCTTTACGATTCGCAACAATAAGCCAGTCAAGCGCGAAACCATAGGCTTGGGCAGACTGATGAAGCGCCTGAAGGTTTGAGCCCCGGCCAGAAACAAGAACAGCCAGTCGCCGCCGTTGCCCCTGGGGCCAAGACCGAGGCGGTGTCTGCTGGATTGTTTTGTCGGGCATGGATGAAAACGCCATAAGACCGTTATTTTAAGGCTTGAATTTATACTAGGAAGTTTTGACGAGTGGCTATGTTCAACCTACGCAGTCTTTTGCTTGCCTCGGGCTTCACCGAAAGGCACCTCGGGCATAGGCGCAGGCAGGGCCAAGGTCCAGCGAGGGTCGTGGCAATTGGCAATTTTGACGGCCTGCATTTGGGTCACCTTGCCTTGCTTAAAGAACTTCGAATGCTGCAACAAAGGCTTGCGGCCGAGGGCAAAGGCTGTCTTCAGACCGTTCTAAGCTTTGAGCCCCATCCGCGGGTTTTTTTTCAGCCCCAGCAGCCCCCCCTAAAAATCCTTCCATTCGGCACCAAAGTACTCTGCCTGAAAGAGCTCGGCCTCGACGAGTTGGCCATTCTTAAGTTCAATCGAAGCCTTGCCTCCATGACCCCCGAGGAGTTCGTTCATCAGGTGCTGGTCGACGAACTGAATGCCAAGGCCGTTGTGGTCGGTGAGGACTTTCGTTTTGGCTCGAAACGCGCGGGCTCGGTTGACACCCTAAGGCAGATGGGCGAGCGCCTTGGTTTTCAAGTCAAAGCCGTGGCCTCAGTCATGCATCAGCAACAAAGGGTCTCAAGCAGTCTACTGCGAGACGTCCTTCAGGTGGCCAACCTGCCTGCCTATAAAAATTTAACGGGGCGGGATTACGAACTCTCAGGACGGGTAAGTTATGGCAGGCAGCTTGGCCGAACGCTTGGCTTTCCAACTCTGAACATTGCCATGCCCGAGAGGCTTGCCATCTCGGGCATTTTTGCAGTGGAGGTGTTCGGACTGCAGCCCTCAGGGCCTGTTAAGGGCGTTGCCAGTCTGGGGCGCCGACCCACCGTTGAGCAAGAGGGAAGAAACCTTCTAGAGGTCCATCTTTTTGACTGGAACCAGTCCGTCTACGGTAGACGTGTCTGCGTAAGGTTTAAGTCTTTTATTCGCGCTGAGCAAAAATTCGACGATCTAGAGACAATGCGGTTACAAATGCTTAAAGACATGGCCGAAGCCCGCGATTTTCTTCAGAAAGCAAGTTAAACAGAACCAATGACCGACTACCGAGCAACCCTGCAACTCCCCGAAACCCCCTTCCCTATGCGAGGCGACCTAGCCAGGCGCGAGCCAGGCTGGGTTGAGGATTGGCAAAAAAGGGGCTTCTACCAAAGGCTTCGCAGGGCAGCACTTGGGCGCCCCGTCTTTACCCTTCACGACGGGCCACCCTATGCCAATGGCGACATTCATATTGGCCACGCGGTGAACAAGATTCTTAAAGACATTATTGTGAAGTCAAAAGGGCTTGCAGGTTTTGACGCGCGCTACGTGCCTGGCTGGGACTGCCATGGAATGCCCATTGAGATCCAGATTGAAAAGCTGCACGGCAAGGCGCTCTCAACCCAAGAGGTCCAGTCAAAATCGCGGGCCTACGCGCAAGAGCAAATTGAACGTCAGAAGAAGGACTTCATTCGACTTGGTGTTCTTGGCCAGTGGGACCAGCCCTACAAGACCATGGACTTTAAAAACGAGGCCGATGAGCTTCGTACTCTTCAGGCCATTGTCGACAAGGGCTTTGTCTACCGAGGGTTAAAGCCCGTGAACTGGTGCTTTGACTGCGGTTCTGCGCTGGCAGAGGCAGAGGTTGAGTATGCCGACAAGACCGACCCTGCCGTCTACGTGAGTCTGACTGCAACGCCTGCAACGGTTGATGCCTTGGCAGGCAAGTTGAAAGTCGAGCTTAACGGGCAGACGGTGGCTGCAGTGATCTGGACAACCACGCCCTGGACCCTGCCCGCCAACCAGGCGCTCAATGTTCATCCCGAGGCCTCAATGGCCCTTGTCAGGCTTGACAAGCCCATCAACGAGCAGCACCCCACCCTGCTCTTGCTTCTTGCTGAAGACCGTGTGGAGGCCTGCCTTTCGCAATGGAATGCCTCCGGTCAGGTCATCGCAGGCTGCAAAGGCCAAGACCTTGCAGGACTTGGCTTTCAACACCCTCTCTGGCGGGCCCACCCAGGCTATCAGCGTGAGTCGGTTGTTATTCCAGCCGCTTATGTGGATCTTGATTCAGGCACCGGGATTGTTCACTGCGCGCCTGCCTACGGTGTTGAAGACTTCTTAAGCTGGCGGGCGGCCGGGCATGCCGATGACACCGTGATTAACCCTGTTATGGGTAATGGTCACTACGCCGAGAGCCTCCCCTTGTTTTCAGGCATGTTGATCTGGAAGGCCAACGCCGAGATTGTTAAAGCGCTTACAAACTGCCAAAGCCTTGTTGCCTCAAGCAATGACAAGCACAGCTACATGCACTGTTGGCGGCACAAGACACCCATTATTTACAGGGCAACCAGCCAGTGGTTCGCCAGTATGGACAAGCCCTTGGGCCCTGCTGGCAAAAGCCTTCGGCAGCTTGCTATGGCCGGCGTGGAACAGACCGAGTTCTTCCCGGCCTGGGGAAAGGCAAGGCTGTCGGCCATGATCGCCAATCGACCCGACTGGACCCTCTCACGTCAAAGGCAATGGGGTGTACCCATGGCCTTTCTTGTGCACAAAGAAACAGGCGAGCTTCACCCTCGCACATCAGAGCTACTTGAGATTGTTGCTCTGCAGGTGGAAAAAACCGGCATTGAGGCCTGGCAGCAGCTTACTGTGGAAGACCTTCTTCGGCATCTACCCGCTACGAAGGCAGACCCTGCGCCAGCCCAGAATGCCAACGACTACGAAAAGAATCGAGATACCTTGGATGTCTGGTTCGACTCCGGCACCACCCATGCCACCGTCCTTCGCGGCTCTCATAAAGAGCAGTCAAGCTTTCCGGCCGACCTCTACCTTGAGGGAAGCGATCAGCACAGGGGCTGGTTTCACTCCTCCTTGCTAACGGGCTGCATGCTCGATGGACGCCCGCCCTATAAGGCCTTGCTTACACACGGCTTCGTTGTCGATGGCCAGGGACGAAAGATGTCCAAGTCGATGGGCAATGTGATTGCGCCCCAGAAGGTCTCTGAAACACTTGGTGCCGATATTCTGAGGCTCTGGGTTGCCACAACCGACTATTCAGGGGAACTCTCCATCTCAGACGAGATTCTCAAGCGTGTCGTGGAGTCTTACCGGCGTATACGCAACACCCTCACCTTTCTGCTTGGCAACCTTAAGGACTTCAATCCTCAGACAGACCTTGTTCCCACGCAGGACTTGCTTGAAATCGATCAATACGCCCTTGTCTTATGCGCTGAGATGCAGGCCGACGTTATGCGCGATTACGAGGTCTACAGCTTTCATCCCGTGATGGCCCGGCTAACCCAGTTCTGCTCGGAAGACCTTGGGGCCTTCTACCTTGATATTCTGAAAGACCGTCTCTACACCTGCCCGGCCGACAGCCTTGCCAGGCGCTCGGCACAGACAAGCCTTTGGTATCTAAGTGATGCACTTATTCGGCTTATGGCGCCAGTCCTTTCATTTACTGCCCAAGAGGCATGGCAGGCATTGCACAGCCAAGACGCCGACGCCATGATCTTTGCCGAGCAGGCGGCGCGCCTACCTGGGCCCTCGCAGGCTGAGAATCTCAGCAAGAAGTGGGCGTTGATTCGCCAGGTTCGTGCAGAGGTTATGAAGGCCATTGAGAAGTCGCGCGAGGCGGGTCAGGTTGGCTCCTCGTTGCAGGCAAGCGTACGAATAAAGGTGTCAAGTGAGACCGCCCAGGCTTTATCAAGCCTTCACAATGACCTTCGGTTTGTCATGATTACCTCGCAAGCCCATGTCGATGCATCGGGCGCCCAGGCAGGCGATAGCCTGGAAGTGGAGGTGACCCCAATGACTGCCGCAAAGTGCGCCCGTTGCTGGCATTTCAGCGCCGATGTAGGAGCCTCACAAGACCATCCCCTTTTATGCGGGCGGTGTCAGTCGAATCTTTTTGGGCAAGGAGAACAACGATTCGCAGCCTAAGGCCTTGGTTTTTTTTGGTTGTAGGTCTGCTGGTCGTTGATCAGCTAACGAAGATTGCAACCATTGCGCTGCTTAGCTTTGGCAGTGGTGTTGAGGTGACCCCGTTCTTCAACTTTGTCCACGTAAGGAACCCCGGCGCAGCGTTTAGTTTTCTCGCCGATGCCTCGGGCTGGCAGCGATGGTTCTTCTCGGGGCTTGCCCTTGTTGTCTCAGCCTGGCTCGGCTTCATGATCTGGCAGTCGCCCGACGACAGGCTCTTCTGTGCCGCAGCAAGCCTGATGATGTCAGGCGCCCTTGGTAATTTAATTGATCGGGTCGTGCACGGCGAGGTCATTGACTTCCTCGACTTTCATTGGGCAGGCTGGCACTGGCCTGCTTTTAATGTCGCCGACTCGGCTATTACATTAGGCGCCGTTCTTTTTGTCTTGGTTGAAATTCTTCGCTACCGAAAAGCCAAAGCCAATTCTTCAGACCATGAGCATCCCCCTCAATCCTAAGCCCAACGGCCATATCGTCCTCGGCGTCACGGGAGGCATTGCTGCTTACAAAGCCTGCGAACTGGTTCGACTCTTACGCAAACAAGCATTCAGCGTGCAGGTTGTCATGACGGAGTCTGCTCAGCGGTTTGTAGGCAAGGCCAGCTTTCAGGCCCTCTCGGGCCGCCCTGTCTTTACCGATGCCTGGGACCCTTCCATTGACAACCAAATGCCACACATTGAACTCTCGCGTGAGGCCTCGTTCATTCTTATAGCACCTGCCACGGCCGACTTTCTTTCAAGACTCGTACAGGGTCGTTCTGACGATCTTCTAACAAGCCTCTGCCTTGCACGAGAAATCCCCCTGGCTGTGGCGCCCGCAATGAATCGTCAGATGTGGCAGAACCCCGCCACCCAGGCAAACATCGAACTCTTGCGATCGCGTGAGGTTGCGGTCTGGGGCCCCGACCAAGGCGATCAAGCCTGCGGCGAGACAGGCGATGGTCGAATGCTTGAGCCCGACGAACTCGTTCTTAGGCTCAACCAATTCCGTCAGACGAATGACGAGAGTGATGCAGCAAGCAAAAGAATTCCCCTTCGAGGACTGCTTGCCAACCGTAAAGTGGTTATAACCGCTGGGCCAACCTTCGAGCCCATCGATCCCGTTCGAGGCATTACAAACCGTTCATCGGGGCAGATGGGGTTTGCGCTTGCCCATGCAGCAACTCAGGCTGGGGCTCAGGTCACAGTTATTGCTGGCCCTGTAAGCCTTCCTACCCCCCAGGCTTGTCAACGCATTGATGTCACCACTGCCCTGGAAATGCAGGCCGCGGTGGAATCTGCCCTAAAAGATGCAAGCCCAGACTCCATTTTTATTGGTGTTGCCGCGGTTGCCGACTGGCGTCCAGACACCCTAAGCAGCCAAAAACTCAAGAAAGAATTCAATGCCGATCTCTCGAAAATTACCTGGGTAGAAAATCCCGACATCCTTGCTCGCGTTGCGGCAAGACCTGCTGAGAAACGACCTTTTACGGTGGGCTTTGCAGCGGAAACGGGCTCGCAACAGGAACTCGAAAACCTTCTTCCAGGCAAAGCAGCCCGCAAAGGCGTTGATCTTTTAGTGGGTAATCTTGTGCACGAGAGCCTAGGAGGTAAAGAAGCCAATCTAACAGTGCTTGATGCAACGAACATCGGTCAGGACAAACCGCCTTTTATAAGGCTTCAAAGTCAGTCCAAGCAATGGCAGGCCGAGGAGCTTATTCAGCTTATTGCCAATCGGCTCATCGCGCAGGCTTAACTTCCGCGCTACCCACTTATCCACTTATCCACTTATCCACTTATCCACCCTAGCGGCCTGTGCTGCCAAAGCCACCCTCGGCGCGCTGCGTTGCCTCAAACGCGTCCACCAGGTCAAAACGCACCTGGGCCACCGGTACGATGACAAGCTGAGCAAGCCTCTCCATTGGGTTGATGGTGAACGGAGTCTTTCCCCGATTCCAGACCGAGACCATTAAAGGGCCCTGGTAGTCCGAATCGATGAGCCCCACCAGGTTACCCAGAACAATGCCGTGCTTATGTCCAAGACCGCTTCGAGGAAGAATAAGCCCCGCATAGCCAGAGTCCTCGATGTAAAGCGAAAGCCCTGTTGAGACAAGCTCGGTCTGGCCAGGCTCAAGTTGCAGCGGCTTATCAAGCACTGCTCGAAGATCGAAACCTGCCGAACCCTTCGTAGCATAGGCCGGCAGGCCCTCTCGAATGCGCTCATCGAGCACCCTAAGTTTCACCGAGTTCATGCCATGTCTCCCAATAAAGCCCGCAGCTTATCGCCGTCTCGTTTAAAGAGACGAATCCCTTCGCTTAATTTGTCGGTGGCCATCGCATCCTCATTGACTTGCAGGCGAAAGTTCGATTCGTTAAGCAAAGGGCGTTCAGCTGAGGCATTGGTCTGCAAGCTCGATAGGTCGCGCGGAACAAGCACGGGCTCAAGCAACTTGCCAAGCCGCTGGTTCATCAGACCTTCAAGCAGCTCGGGGCTTACCGTAAGCAGATCACAGCCCGCAAGCGCCAAGACCTGTTCAATGGACCGGAAACTTGCACCCATAACCTCGGTCTTGTAACCACGTTCGGCATAAAGCGCATAAATAGCGCGCACCGACTGAACACCCGGGTCTTCATCAACGCTGTTCCAGCTTAGCCCCCGCGCCTTATGCCAATCGGTAATGCGCCCTACAAAAGGAGAAATAAGGGTTACGCCCGCATCAGCACAGGCCACGGCCTGTGGCATAGAAAACACCAGGGTCAGGTTGCAACCAATTCCCCGCCGCTCAAGGGCTTCTGCAGCTCGAATGCCCTCCCAGGTGGCGGCAATTTTTATAAGTACACGGGAAGGGCTAATGCCGTTGCGAGAATAGAGTTGCAGAATCTCATCGGCCTGTTCAATGGTGGCATCCGTGTTGAAGGACAAGGATGCCTCAACCTCGGTAGAGACCCGGCCAGGAATGATTGCAAGAATTTCAAGCCCAAACTGAACCAAAAGCCTAAGTAGCTGCTTTTCAGCGGTCTGGTTGCGTGACTGTTGCAACACATCGCGTACCAAAGGCCTGTACTGGCTTGACTCGACCGCCTTCAATATAAGGCTAGGGTTCGTTGTGGCATCAAGCGGCTGAAACCGACGCATAAGTTCAAAACTGCCGGTGTCCGCAACAACGCGTGTGTAACGCTTTAGTTCTTCAAGGGCATTCATAGAAAACGGGCATGATTGAGACCTCCAATCATGCCCGAAATCGGCGGGGCAGATTGCCCTGCCCGCTACACCTGGACCTTAGGTGAGCATATCGTTCCAGATGTTACGGGCCCAGCCTATTGCGTATTTGCCCTCAAGCTCGTTGGGTGCGGCGCTTAGACCACCTGCAGCTTTGTTGACCCTAACGACTGTCTTCTTGGCTGGGTCGTAGTTGTACACAGCAGCAACATGGACAACGTTCTTCTCGTCGACGAAGCTGTAGCAGGTGTTGGCGAGCATATGAGGCTGCGGTGTGCGGCCGTTCATGAGCTCAACAATCGCCGAGGCCACCATTTTGCCGTGCTGGTTGGCCATGTGCCCCGATTTAGGCATACCCGAGGCCGCCGAGGTTGCATCACCAAGCACATGCACATTCTTGTGAACCTGCGACTCCAGCGTAAGCCAGTCGACCCCAGCCCAGAGGTTGTTCACGTTGACCAGGCCTGCGGCATAGGCAATTTGTCCCGCTTTTTGCTGGGGAATGACATTGAGCACATCACCCTTAATACGATCACCCACCTCGGTAATAAGCGTCTTATTACGCAGGTCGAGTTCGGTGACATTCATGTTCGGAACATATTCAATCAGCCCGGGGTAAAGGTCCTTCCAGGCCTTCGAGAAGAGCGCGCCCTTTGAGGCGATTTTCTCGTTACTGTCGAGCACAAGCACCTTGCTCTTGGGCTTTTCACGCTTGAAGTAATTGGCAACCTGACAGGCACGCTCGTAAGGCCCTGGGGGGCAGCGGTAAGGGCCCTTGGGAACAGTCATAACAAAGGTGCCCCCGTTTGGCATTGCCTCGAGCTGAGCACGCAGAGCAACCGTTTGCGGACCAGCCTTCCAGGAGTGCAGGACAACCTTTTGTGCCTCGGCATTAAGCCCATTAATGGTCTCAAATCGGAAATCAATTCCGGGGGAGACTACGAGCCTGTCGTAAGAAATAGACGCGCCCTTTGCAGTCGTGACCACCTTCTTGACGGGGTCGATCTGGGTTACCTCGTCGTAGACCATCTTAATTCCACGACGCTCGAGTCCGTCGTAGGTTCGAGTGATCTCGTTCATTTTACGAACGCCACCAATGACGAGGTTAGAAATTGGGCAGGAATAAAACTCTTTCTGCCTCTCGATAAGGGTGACCTCAATGGCACCCTCACTCCACATATTTAAATATTTTGCGGCTGTGGCGCCACCAAACCCTCCGCCCACAACCACAACACGCCCAAGTTTCTTAGTGCTCGAACCTGCCATGCCCCCCGAAGTGGCGCATCCAGACAGCCCCACGGTTGAAGCAACAGCAGCAGCACCAAGGCCGGCCTTTAGTACGCCACGGCGATTTACTTTAACTTTATTCATTGTTGACTCCCTGAAATCACATTAGATAAGCCGTGACAGTCCGTTGATTGCAAGCGAAACGAACTGCCAGCGGATGGACGGAAGGATTAACGCTTTCTGGGCTGACTGGCGAAGAAATCGGCCATCGCGGCGACCTGTTCATCCGAGTAACCTTGGGATAGCTGATGCATGATGGTTGCTGGTCGCTCCCCAGACTTGTAGGCTTTCATGACGGAAATGAACTTCTCTCGGTCGTAGCCTGACAAGGACTCCATGCCGCCAACGCTATTGCCGTTGGTGCCGTGACAGTTGGCGCAGTTGGCCGCAATGTAACGAGTCTGATTTAAATTCGATGCCTGCACACTGGCCATGCCCGCCAGGACAACGGCTGTGCCAATTAAAAAGTTTCGCATGATTCCTCCTCGAGTGAAAAACAACGGACCGACAAAGTGACAGTTCTTTTAACCTGGACCCGCAAAGGACCAGGCGACTTTTATTTATATGTGAAAGTGTATACGTCGTTTAAAAGAAACAGTCCCCGTGTAAACCCTAGGCCCTCTGGCGAGCATCAAACGACAGAAAGTCAGTCGGGAAGACCAGCCCTCTGTCACAACAACCGTATTCGTAGACTTAAACCTCGGCAGGCTCTTTGCGTTTGGGTCGCGGTTTGCTTGTGCCACCTGATGCGCGTCCGGGCGAAGGCTTTTTAGGAGGCTTGTCACCCTCAAAGAAAAGCTCAACGGTTTCGCCATCTTCTGCGAGCTCGATATCGACACGCCCACCATTGACCAGCCGACCAAACAACAGCTCGTCAGCCAAAGCGCGGCGAATTTTGTCTTGAATGACCCTCTGCATGGGACGCGCACCCATGGCAGGGTCAAAGCCTTGTTTGGCAAGGAATAGTCGCAAGGACTCTGAGAAGGCGACATCGACCTTCTTGTCTTGCAACTGAGACTCGAGCTCGATGAGAAACTTATCGACCACTCGAAGAATGATTGCTTCATCAAGCGCCTTGAAGGAGACGATGGCATCGAGCCGATTGCGGAACTCGGGCGTGAAGATGCGCTTGATCTCTTGCATCTCGTCACCTGCCTCACGGGAGTTACTAAAGCCAATAACGCGCTTGTTCAACATTTCCGCCCCGGCGTTGGTGGTCATGACGATGATGACACTTCGAAAGTCGGCCTTGCGCCCATTGTTGTCCGTGAGGGTGCCATGGTCCATGACCTGCAACAAAATGTTGAAGATGTCGGGGTGCGCCTTTTCAATTTCGTCAAGCAACAAGACGGCATGCGGCTTTTTGGTTATTGCCTCGGTAAGCAGCCCACCCTGGTCGAAACCCACATACCCTGGAGGCGCTCCAATGAGGCGGCTGACCGCATGACGCTCCATGTACTCCGACATGTCAAAGCGAATAAGCTCAATACCAAGCAGATAGGCAAGTTGACGGGCAACCTCTGTCTTACCCACACCGGTTGGCCCACTGAAAAGGAAAGAGCCTATAGGCTTTTCTGGCTTACCGAGCCCCGAGCGGGCCATCTTAATTGCGGCAGCAAGTGCGTCAATGGCGGCCTCTTGTCCAAAGACAACGTTCTTAAGGTTGCGATCGAGCTTCGCAAGCACCTGGCGGTCGTCGGTGTTAACGGTCTGAGGCGGAATACGGGCGATCTTCGAGACGATCTCCTCGATTTCCGTCTTCCCGATGGTTCGCTTCTGCTTGCTCTTGGGCAGAATGCGTTGAGCGGCTCCGGCCTCGTCAATGACATCAATGGCCTTATCGGGCAGGTGTCGATCGTTGATATAACGCGCGGATAACTCGGCAGCTGCAGTAAGCGCACCGGCCTGGTAGCGAACCCCATGGTGTTCTTCGAAACGAGTCTTTAGGCCCTTAAGAATTTGGATGGTCTGGTCGACCGAGGGCTCGTCGACGTCAATTTTCTGGAACCGTCGCGACAGCGCATGGTCTTTTTCGAAGATACCCCTGTACTCGTTGTAGGTGGTGGCACCAATGCAACGTAGGGCTCCCGAGGACAGGGATGGCTTCAATAAATTACTGGCATCAAGGGTTCCGCCCGAGGCCGAGCCCGCCCCAATAAGCGTATGGATTTCATCGATAAAGAGCACGGCATGTTTATCGGCCTTGAGCTGTTTAAGTACCGCCTTAAGCCTTTGCTCGAAGTCGCCGCGGTATTTGGTTCCAGCCAACAAAGCCCCCATGTCAAGCGAGTAGACCGTTGCAGACTCGAGCACCTCGGGAACCTGGCCTTCTGTAATACGAAACGCCAGGCCTTCTGCGATGGCTGTTTTCCCGACGCCTGCCTCACCAACAAGCAAAGGATTGTTCTTACGGCGTCGGCAAAGAATCTGAATGACCCGTTCGACCTCGTGCTCTCGGCCGATGAGCGGATCGATTTTTCCAGCCTTGGCAAGCTTATTAAGGTTTTGTGTGTATTGATCAAGCGCCGTTGGCTGCCCGGAGCTCGATGAGGTGGAGCCTGAAGAGTTGTTGCCAGCTGGGGATTCTGCTTCACTGCCTGGAGCAGCCTCTTCAGCAGGGGTCTGGGATGACGGCATTTTGGTAATGCCGTGGGCAATGAAGTTCACTACGTCGAGTCGTGTAACGCCCTGCTGATGCAGGTAGTACACGGCGTGAGAGTCTTTCTCACCAAAAATGGCAACGAGCACATTGGCCCCGGTGACTTCCTTTTTGCCATTTGAGGTTGACTGCACATGCATGATTGCCCGCTGAATCACCCGCTGGAAGCCCAGCGTGGGCTGGGTATCCACCTCTTCGGAGCCCTGGATGACGGGCGTGTTCTCAGAGATAAACCCCGTTAAATTCTTGCGTAGCAGCTCAAAATCGACAGCGCAGGCCTTCAAGATTTCAGAGGCCGAGGGGTTGTCAAGTAAGGCCAGCAAAAGGTGCTCAACGGTTATGAATTCATGCCTTTGCTGCCGTGCTTCGACAAAGGCCATGTGCAGACTAACTTCGAGTTCCTGAGAAATCATGCTTCCTCCATGGTGCACTGCAATGGATGCTGATGCATCCGTGAAAAACCGTTAACCTGCTCAAGCTTTGTTTCAGCCACTTCTCTGGGAAAGGTTCCGCATGCCCCTCTTCCCTCGCGATGAACCTTCAACATCACTAGAGTGGCCTGATCTCGGCCCATTGAGAAGAATTTTTGCAGGACTATGACCACAAATTCCATCGGGGTGTAGTCGTCATTCAACAAATAGACCGTAAACAGAGGCGGGGGCTTGACTTTCGCGGGTTCGCGTTCTAGAACCGGAAGGCCTGTTTGGTCGGGGAGCACGGCGGGTTTTGAAGACATACTCAAGCTTGCCAGTTTTTTCCTAAGAATGTAGATGCAAAAACTTGATTTTAAAGCGTGAATAAGGTTGGACAAACCGCTTGCATTACCCTATATTCGGAGGTGGTTTGTGGCTCGCATGCCTCAAAGGTACGGCGCAAGGTGCGCGAAGGCTGTTTGTATCACTTGATATTGACAGGTTTCTGTCCGAAGTTGGCCTCTTGACGTGCGTTTTATTTGTTTTTTTGTGAGGTGGTTAGAAGTATGTCTACAGGTACAGTCAAGTGGTTCAACGACGCCAAAGGTTTTGGCTTTATTACTCCCGATGAAGGCGGCGAAGATGTATTCGCTCATTTCTCAGCAATCCAAACCAATGGATTCCGTTCTCTAAAGGAAGGCCAGAAGGTTCAGTTCGATATCGTTCAAGGGCCTAAAGGAAAACAGGCTTCGAATATCGTGCCTCAGGGATAATCCCCGAGTCACAAAAGCAGGCTTTTTTATTTTTAAAACCCCGGCTGCCGAATGGTCGCCGGGGTGTTTTTGTTGAGAAGTTGGCTTCTTTAGAGCTGGTCGATCATGACCTGCCCAAACTCCGAGCAGGATACCTGGCTTGAGCCCTGCATCAGCCTAGCAAAATCGTAGGTTACCTTTTTCGTGGCAATGGCCTTTTCCATAGCCAAAATGATGCTGTCTGCCGCCTCAACCCAGCCCATATGACGAAGCATCATTTCGGCTGAGAGAATAAGGGATCCCGGGTTTACGTAGTCCTTGCCTGCGTACTTCGGGGCCGTCCCGTGGGTTGCCTCAAACATGGCAACACTGTCAGACAGATTCGCACCGGGCGCAATACCAATACCACCCACCTGCGCAGCCAGGGCATCGGAGATGTAATCGCCATTCAAGTTAAGCGTGGCAATAACGCTGTACTCGGACGGACGAAGCAGAATCTGCTGCAAAAAAGCGTCTGCAATGGAATCTTTCACCACAATGGGCTTACCCGTCTTAGGGTTCTTAAACTCGCACCACGGCCCACCATCAATGGGCTGGGCGCCAAACTCTCTCTGAGCCAGGCCATAGCCCCAGTCGCGAAAACCCCCTTCGGTGTATTTCATGATGTTGCCCTTATGAACCAGGGTAACGCTGGGCTTGTCGTTATCAATGGCGTACTGAAGCGCCTTGCGAACCAGCCGCTCGGTGCCTTCACGCGAGACAGGCTTGATGCCGATGCCCGACGTCTCGGGGAAACGAATTTTCTTAACGCCAAAATCGTTAATAAGAATTTGAATGAGCTTTTTCGCCTCTGGGGACTCTGCCGCGTACTCAATTCCAGCATAAATGTCCTCGGAGTTCTCTCGGAAGATCACCATTTCAACCTTCTCGGGTTCTCGCAATGGGCTTGGCACGCCAGTGAAGTAGCGAATGGGACGCAGACAGACGTAGAGGTCAAGCTGCTGGCGAAGCGCAACATTAAGGGAGCGAATTCCACCGCCTACGGGAGTGGTCAGCGGCCCTTTAATAGAGATGACGTAATCTTTAAGTGCCTCGAGGGTCTCTTCGGGCAGCCAGACATCGGGGCCATAGACCCTGGTTGACTTCTCGCCACAGAAGATCTCCATCCAGGCTATTTTTCTTTTGCCGCCGTAAGCCTTTTCAACGGCTGCATCCACCACTTTGATCATGACGGGGCTGATGTCAATGCCGGTTCCATCGCCCTCAATGTAGGGAATGATGGGTTCATCGGGTACATTGAGCGAGAAATCGGGATTCACCGTAATTTTTTCGCCGCGATTCGGCCTGACAATTTTGCTAGACACAGCCACTCCCTTCATGAAGTCAATAATGAATCGAAAGTTTACTCCGCTTACGAGACCCGCCTGCGGCATGAAAATAGTCAGCGCCTGCTGCGCTGCAGTGCTTATGGGGCTTGGGCTAGGGCTTGGGCTAGGCCATGGCGTTGCGCTGGCAAAGGACCCTCACGAGCTCCTCTTAAAGTCTGTGACTTTGCGAATAAATACCGTTTCTGCCAAGGCGGAGGTTGCCGACACCCCGGCCCTTCAACAACGAGGCCTTATGTTTAGACAGGCTTTAGAAGAAAACCACGGCATGGTCTTCGTGTTTGGAAAGCCAGAGCGCTACTGCATGTGGATGAAAAATACCCCGCTTGCCTTGTCGGTCGCCTTCATTGACCTTCAGGGGCGCATCGTGAACATTGAGCCTATGGAGCCCTTCACCGAGACCAGTCACTGCGCGCGCAGGCCTGTGGCCTACGCACTGGAGATGGAAAAGGGCTGGTTTCGAAAAAAGGGGTGGGGGTGGGAGACCTGGTTGAAGGGCTTCCCAGGGCTGACAACCGCCCTGCCGCCGCGCAGTAAAAACCCTCGACGAGCTTAGCTGCAAAGAGACAACAGGGCGAATGCTTCACCACGAAACCAAAAACGGCCTTAAGCCTCAGCGAGGTTCTTCGCGGCAAAATCCCAGTTCACAAGCGCCCAGAAGGCACCCAGGTAGTCGGGCCTGCGGTTACGGTAGTCGACGTAGTAGGCGTGCTCCCAGACATCGCAGGTGAGAAGCGGCTTGTCACCGCCGGTAATGGGCGTTGAGGCATTGCTGGTATTTACAATATCAAGACTTCCGTCGGCCTTGCGTACAAGCCAGGTCCAGCCTGAGCCAAAGTTTCCAAGGGCGCTCTTCGTGAAGGCCTCTTTGAATCCATCGAAACTCGACCACTTCGATTCGATAGCCTTTAGTAGGTCGCCGGAGGGACTGCCACCGGCCTGCGGAGCAAGGCCATTCCAATAAAAGGTGTGATTCCAGACCTGGGCCGCATTGTTAAAAATGCCGCCGCTTGAGCGCTTCACAATCTCGTCCAAATCGCTGGACTCGAACTCGGTGCCTTTAATAAGATTATTCAAATTGGTGACATAGGTCTGATGGTGCTTACCGTAGTGGTACTCCAAGGTCTCTTTAGAGATATGGGGGGACAGGGCGTCCATGGCATAGGGTAAGGCGGGAAGGACATGTTCCATAACGAAACTCCACTCATTGAGGTTTGCTGAAAGGATGGGAAGACTGCCCGCCTCCAGCTTGCGCTGCACTTTTTGACGGGCAAGGCTGCATTATGCGATGGACCGGCGGTTAACAGCCTGGGGGTTTACCGGGAATCACCGAAATAACCTTGTTCAATGCAAGGCCATCAACGAACTGCAGGCTAAGGTCGGCTCCTGGCTTAAGTTGCTGCGCCTGACTTACAAGACCTCCATCGGCATCGTAGGCAAGGCAATAGCCCCGCGACAAAATACCCGTGGGGCTTAGGCTTTCAAGCCTTTGCTGTTGGCGCTGCCATGCCATTTGGTTCTCACGAAGGCGCATGCGGATCGCCCGATGGAAGTCGGTTCGGCCCTGCTCAAGGCGACGGGCCCAGGCCTGAACGCGGTGCCGCGGATTAGGCAAGGCCCTGTCGGCAAGGTCAAGCCTTTGCTGAGCGTTGCGAATTCGCTGTTCAATGCCTCGTCTTAGAAGGCTGCTGAGGCTTGCAAGCCGCTCGTGGTGCCTCGCCTCCCGCTGGCAGGCCCAGGCTGCAGCCGCTGTGGGTGTTGCAGCCCTGTGGTCGGCAGCAAAATCAACAAGGCTCGTATCGGTCTCATGGCCAACCCCGGCAATGGTGTAGTAAGGGCAATGGGCCACCGCTCGCACGAGCTCTTCATTGTTGAAGGCCCAGAGGTCTTCCAGGCTTCCCCCTCCCCTGGAGAGAATAACGGCATCGGGCTGGCTGGCCTCGGCTCGCCGTAATGCCTCAAGAATGGACCTTGGGGCTGCAGCACCTTGCACCAGGCATGGGAACAGGGCAATTTCGAGCCTCGGGCCAAGACGTCGCAGGCTGATAAGAATATCGCGCAGTGCCGCCGCCTGAGCCGACGTCACAAGCGCAAGCTTACGCACGAGCCGAGGAAAGGGTTTCTTTCGCTCGGCCGAAAAGAGACCTTCGGCCTCAAGCCGGGCCTTCAGCCGCTGAAAAATCTCAAATAGGCTCCCCTGCCCTTGCGGCTTTAAGGCAAGAAGCCTGACCTGAAATTCCCCCTTAGCCTCATAAAGACCTGGTGCAGCAAGCGCCTCGACCGCAAGGCCCTCCATGGGCTCAACAGCCGACTCTGCGAGTTCCCTTCTGAACATCACGGCCCGCAGACTGGCCTGATCATCTTTAAGAACCAAATAGCAATGGCCGCTTGAGGCTCGGGTGCACTGGCTAATTTCGGCCTGGAGCCGAACAAGGGGAAGCCGTTGCGAGAGCATCTGCGCCACCATGCGATTGAGCATGGAAACGCTGACGGCTGGTGGCCCCTGCTCGCCTTCGGGCGGCTGAAAACCCTTCATTTAGCGCTGTCCTCCTGACAGACTTACCCACAGAGATGGCTTGAGGGCTAAATAGGTAGCCACGATTCCCCTATTTTTCGGGCGGTCCGGCAGGGTTTCTTCTGAAAACCAATATTTTTAATGTAAATCATTGATTTAATGATATTTATTTTTCAAGAGAATTGGTCGTTTTATTGAGGACAAGCATTTCAAGGCTTGTCAAACGACCCAAAAAAACTTAAGAAACTCAATCTTTTAGCTCACCGAGCTCACTATCCACAGAGTTATCCACAGGCTCTTGGAGGGTTCAGCGACTACTATGTGAGGCCGAATTCAAGACCGAGTCAACCGCTTTTCAGTAAGCGCAACAAGCCCATATCAGACCGCCTCATGCTTCTCACCGTTACCGATCTTACCCTGCAACGTCTTAAACAGCGGCTATGGCTTCATTGGTTCGGTGATGCAGCGCCAAGTCCGTTTCCACCCCTACCCTCAGCAGACAATGCGCCGGCCCTTCTGAAGCGCAGTCTGCAACGACGATTGCTTCGGGCCAGGTGGGCCTCGGCCGTGCTCTGGTTAGTGGGCCTGCCTTTTCTGTATGGTCTTAGCCTCCTGACGCGGCTTGAAGCCCAACGGAGACAGACCCTGCAGCAGAAGGCACCAGGGCTTCCAACGGGCCTTGCGATAGCCGTTGGTAACCTTATTGTTGGGGGCACGGGTAAGACCCCGCTGGTCATTCATTTGGCCAAGACCTTCAGGCAGCAAGGCCATCAGGTTGCCGTGCTTAGTCGAGGCTACAAACGCGGTGGGCCCAGGGCTTTGCGCCAGAGCGAGCTCGTTCTGGGGCCCGACTGCAAAGACCCTGCCACGGGCCTGCTCATCTCGCCTGAGGCAACCGGCGATGAACCTTGGCTTATTGCCTTGCGGGCGAAGGTTCCGGTGGCCATTGGGCAAGACCGATACCTGGCTGCTGCCAAGCTCCTCCAACATTTTCCCGAGACAACCCTCTGGCTGCTCGACGACGGGCTGTCTCAGACGAGCCTCAACCCCGATGTGCGGATCCTCCTTCTTGATCATCGAGGACTTGGCAACGGGCATTGCCTGCCCTATGGGCCCTTGCGTATGCAATGGACAGATAAGCTCATCCAGAAATGGAGCGAGCCAACGGACAACCCAGGCCCGCCGCCTCAAGCAGCGACACTCGTACTGGCCCACCCCAAGGGCCAGACCTACGAAAATCTCTTCGAATCAAAAGGCCAGCCAAGCCCCAGCCGGCTTGCGGTCAGTCGGTCAGCGGCCGGCTGGATGCGCCTAAGCATTCGTCCTAACGCGAACGACCAAGACTCGGGGCCTCAGTTAAGTCTTCACGAAGAGAGCCTGAGCCTTGAAGAAGGCTGCCAGAGGTTCAAGGCAGACGAGCGACCTATTGTTGCTGCGGCCGGCATTGCCCAGCCCCATGCATTTTTTGAGAGCCTCAAGGCCCTGGGCCTGCCCGTGCGCCATACGCTTGCACTGGCCAACCACCACCCAGACCCCCTGCAGGCGGTGCTCGCATGGATGCAAGGCGAGAG
Organism: Burkholderiaceae bacterium; assembly: GCA_018402635.1. Lineage (GTDB taxonomy): Bacteria > Pseudomonadota > Gammaproteobacteria > Burkholderiales > Burkholderiaceae_A > Hahnella. Next base: position 158,320 of record JAGYIP010000009.1, on the reverse strand, counting down.
AATTCCAAAAAACTGCATCCTTCTAACGACAGAAAAAGATGCGGTGAAGCTTGCCTGGCAAGGCCCTAAACCCAGCAGTCTGCCTGACGTCATAGAATGGTGGGCGCTGCAGCTTGAGCTATCCATTGAACCGTCATCTCTGGAGTCTGTATATGGATGGAAAACTACTTGAAATACTGGTCTGCCCATGCTGCCATCAGCCCCTGCACTGGGCTGCGGGTCGAGCGATGCTTGTCTGCAAGGCCGAGCGTCTTGGCTTTCCAATTGAAAAAGGCATACCCCTTCTTCTTGAAGAGCGGGCTATTGCCATGCCCGAGATAGAAGTCGCCCGCAGCGATGCCCTCTAAGTTCTGGGTCTGTATTCCGGCTCGGCGCGCCTCAAGCCGTCTTGCTGACAAACTGATGCAGCCAATTGGGGATGCCCCCATGATTGTCCATGTTGTAAGGGCAGCACTGCGCTCTGAGGCCCATCAGGTTGTGCTTGCCTTCGATGACGATGCGATCTCGGACTGCATTAAGAGTACAAACGATTTAGCTCAGGCAGGTCGGTTAAGTCTTGTGAAAACACGGCAAGACCATGCAAGTGGTACCGACCGACTTGTTGAAGTGGCCTTCCTACTGAAAGCCGCTGACGAGCAGGTCATGGTGAACCTGCAAGGCGATGAGCCCCTCATGCCCGCGCAGCTGCTCAACGAGATGGCAGATCTGCTCTGTGCAAACCCTGAGGCCTCCGTGGCCACCGCGGCTTGCCCAATAACCTCGGCGTCGGAATGGGCAAGCCCAGCGGCCGTCAAGGTGGTCACCGACTCCCACTCACGCGCACTCTATTTCTCTCGCGCAGCCATACCTGTTCAGAGGGATGCTGCAGACCCAGGGCAGCCGTCGCCGGGCGCACTTCGTCATATTGGGCTTTATGCCTACCGTGCGGGTGCTCTTCGTATTTATGGCCAATGGTCGGAGGGCAGCCTTGAGCGGCTCGAGCGCCTAGAGCAGTTGCGTTGGCTCGAAAATGGCCATCAGATTCTGGTGAAACGTTTGAAGGAGGCCCCAGCTGCAGGGGTTGATACTGCTGAAGACCTAGACCGTGTGCGGGCGCGCTGGGCGGGCAGCTTATAATGAGCAGCAACTAAAACTTCTAAAACCACCCAGCTTCTTAGGGGGAGACACGTCACCATGAAAATAATTCTGCTGGGAGCCCCCGGTGCGGGAAAAGGAACTCAGGCCAACGCCATTAAAGATAGGTTTGGTATTCCGCAAATTTCAACGGGTGACATGCTGCGTGCGGCGGTAAAGGCCGGAACACCGCTTGGTATCGAGGCCAAGAAGGTTATGGATTCCGGGGGGCTTGTTAGTGACAACATCATCATTAACCTGGTTAAGGAAAGGCTAAAAGAAGCCGACTGCCTGAAGGGCTACCTGTTTGATGGATTTCCGCGCACCATTCCTCAGGCCGAGGCCATGAAGGCTGCTCAGGTTGGACTTGACTGGGTGGTTGATATTCAGGTGAGCGACCAAGACATTATTGAGCGCATGAGTGGCAGGCGCGTGCATGTGGCCAGTGGCCGCACCTACCATGTTCTATTCAACCCACCAAAGACCGAGGGCCATGACGACCTTACGGGCGAGGCGCTTATTCAACGTGACGACGACCGCGAGGAAACCGTTCGCAAACGGCTTGAGGTCTATCACCTACAGACAAAACCTCTGGTTGATTTCTATTCGAACTGGTCAGCCACAGGAGATCTCGCAGCACCCAGGCTCGCAAGCATCAGCGGCGTCGGCACTGTCGAGGAAATTACCTCGAGACTTTTTGCTGCAATTAAGACGTTGTGAGACTGGGGCTGTAGCCCTGTTCGAGCAGGCAGGCAGCCACCATAGGAAGATCGTTGTCCCTGGCAAAACCGCAAATAAACTCCCAGGCCATGGGCTCAAGGACTTTAATTCGGGTGTCAATGACAACGCACTTCAGGCCTGCAACAACCACAGGCTGGGCGTAAGGGGAGTAGCCGGAAATGGCCTGCCCAAAGCCAACACTCCCATTGGCACGATAGCCCGGGCGATACACTGACAGAACCCCAGCCAGCCTCTCGGCCCAGTCACTGGGTCGAAAGGGCTTGCCCGCGTTGGTTCTCCCCTCGATTAGAAATAGCTCTGCCATGAATGATCGATCAATAAAACGCTATGCTAGCAGTTTGATAACCAAGATGTTGCACTGCACCCAAGCCATGTTGCCTTTCCTCGCCAGTGGCGCTTTTTTATTTGTTGTGAGGCTTTCTTAATGAGTCCGCTGATGCAGACCTACGCCAGGCTTGATCTCGGCTTCGCGCGCGGTCAGGGCTCCTGGTTATATGACGACAAAGGTGATGCCTACCTTGACGGGCTCTCGGGCATTGCCGTCAACACACTCGGCCATGCCCACCCGCGCTTTGTGAAAGATATTGCAGAGCAGGCGGCAACCCTTATTCATACCTCCAATCTTTATCAGATTCCTCTGCAGACCCAGCTCGCGCAACGGCTTGTATCGCTCTCGGGCATGACCAACGCGTTTTTCTGTAACTCCGGGCTTGAGGCAAACGAGGCCGCCTTAAAACTGGCACGACTTCACGGTCACAACAAGGGCTTTAGTCGCCCTGAAGTCATTGTTTTCAATAACAGCTTCCATGGGCGGTCCATAGCAACCCTTTCGGCAACGGCCAACCCAAAGGTGCACAAGGGCTTTGAGCCATTGGTGGAGGGCTTTACCCACCTACCCCTCAACGACCTCGGGGCCATCGAACGAACCCTTCGCGAGAAACAACAGGTAAGCGCCATTTTTCTCGAGTCCATTCAGGGTGAAGGTGGTATTCGTCCGGCAGATATTCCTTTTTTAAAGGGCCTACGGGCCATCGCAGACCAGCACGACGTTCTGCTTATGCTCGACGAGGTGCAGTGTGGCATTGGGCGCACCGGTCGATGGTTTGCTCACCAGTGGGCCGATGTAACGCCCGATGTCATGCCGCTGGCCAAGGGGCTTGGGTCCGGCGTACCCATTGGTGCCGTTGTGGCCCACGGAAAGGCGGCATCCCTTTTTACGCCGGGAAGCCACGGCACAACCTTTGGTGGGAATCCACTTGCCATGCGGGCGGGCCTGTCCACGATTGCCATTATTGAAGACGAGTCCTTGCTGGAAAACGCAACCGCCCGCGGGCAACAGATCCGAGTAGCGCTAGAAAAGGCCTTTGAGGGCGAGCCTGCGATTTCGGACATTCGAGGTCAGGGGCTCATGATTGGCATCGAGCTTGACAGACCGTGTGCCGAGATTGTGAAGCTTGCTCTGGCGGCAAGGCTTCTTATTAATGTCACGGCCGACCGGGTGGTTCGACTTCTACCACCACTCACCCTCAATGCCCAGGAGGCCTCCGAGCTGGTGAATCGACTTATTCCAGTCATCAAAGGGTTTCTTGAAAAGCCGGGGAGCTAAGGCTTGTTAAGGGGCAATAAAATGCAGCACTTTCTTGAGTTCAAAGACTTAACCCAGGCGCAGTATCAGTACCTGTTCAAGCGCACCGCCATCTTGAAGTCGCGGTTTAAGAACTACGTGCGGCATATGCCCCTGCAAGACCGCACATTGGTGATGCTTTTTGAAAAGGCATCCACACGAACCCGTCTTTCATTTGAGGCTGGAATGCATCAGCTTGGCGGAGCCGCCATTTACTTAAATACCCGCGACACCCAGCTCGGACGTGGAGAGCCAGTTGAGGACGCGGCTCAGGTGATATCTCGAATGTGCGACCTTGTCATGATCCGCACCTTCGAACAAGAAATTATTCAGCGCTTTGCAGCCCATTCCCGGGTACCGGTTATTAACGGGCTCACAAACGAATACCACCCCTGCCAGATTCTTGCTGATATTTTTACCTTCATTGAACACCGAGGCAGCATTGAGGGTAAAACCGTTGCCTGGATTGGCGACTCCAACAATGTCTGCAATACCTGGCTGCAGGCTGCGGAAATTCTGAAGTTTCAGGTGCATGTCTCAACTCCCCCTGGCTACGAGGTTGAACCCGAACGCGCAGGCCTGCATTCCACAGGCCACTTCACCGAGTTCCAAGACCCCATGCTGGCTGTTGCTGGGGTCGACCTTGTCACCACCGATGTCTGGACGAGCATGGGCTTTGAGGCCGAAAACGAGGTGCGGCGTAAGGCCTTCGAGCACTGGTGCGTGGACACCGATATGCTTGCTGCGGCAAAGCCCGGGGCCTTATTCATGCACTGCCTTCCGGCCCATCGCGGCGAAGAGGTGGCAGCAGAGGTGATTGATGGTTCGCAGTCTGTTGTCTGGGATGAGGCCGAGAACAGGCTTCATGCCCAGAAGGCTCTTATGGAGTTTTTGTTGCGGGGCGAGTTATTGGATGACCAGTAAAGGGCCCACCCCAAAATGAAGGTTTCCTGCAGTTCGAGTCTGTTATTTACTTCACATAGGAGTTCATAGGTTTTATGGCTAAAAAAGGCGTTAAAAAGGTCGTTCTGGCCTACTCGGGAGGGCTCGACACCTCGGTCATTCTGAAATGGCTGCAAGATGAGTACAACTGCGAGGTCATTACCTTTACGGCTGACATCGGCCAAGGCGAAGAGCTTGAGCCCGCCCGAGAAAAAGCCAAGAAATTCGGTGTTAAGAAAATCCATATTAAGGACCTGCGCGAAGAATTTGTTCGTGACTTTGTCTTTCCGATGTTTCGCGCCAATACGGTCTATGAGGGCGAGTACCTTCTTGGAACTTCCATTGCGCGGCCTCTTATCGCCAAGCATCTGGTTGACATTGCCCGTCAGGAAAAGGCCGACGCCATCTCTCATGGCGCCACAGGCAAGGGCAACGACCAGGTCCGGTTTGAACTTGGCGCCTATGCTCTTATGCCAAACGTTCAAATCATTGCGCCCTGGAGAGAATGGGATCTTCTCTCCCGAGACAAGCTACTTGCCTACGCCGACGAGCATGGAATACCGGTTGATTACAAAAAGCGTAAGGGTGAGGCCCCCTTCTCAATGGATGCCAACCTGCTGCATATTTCGTACGAGGGTGGCGTGCTTGAAGACCCCAATCGGGCCCCACCCAAGACGGGTATGTGGCGACTCACAGTGCCTATCGACAAGGCACCCGCAAAGGCGCAAGAGGTGAGCCTTGATTTTCTAAAGGGTGACTTGGTTGCCGTTAACGGCAAAAAGCAAAAGCCGCATGAACTGCTTCACACGCTTAACCAGCTTGGTGGAAAGCATGGCGTGGGTCGCCTTGACCTTGTGGAAAACCGCTACGTTGGAATGAAATCGAGAGGCTGCTACGAGACCCCGGGTGGAACCATTCTTCTTCGTGCCCATCGGGCAATTGAATCGCTCACGCTTGACCGCGAGGTTAGTCATCTTAAAGATGACCTGATGCCCCGCTATGCCGAGCTTATTTATAACGGCTACTGGTGGTCGCCCGAGCGGCTCACACTTCAGACACTGATTGACCATACCCAGAAAAATGTTACGGGCCGCGTGCGGCTCGAGCTCCACAAGGGCAATGTCATTGTTACGGGGCGCGAGAGCCCTTACTCTTTGTTCGACGCGCGGATATCCACCTTTGATGACGATGGAGGCGCCTACAACCAGGCCGATGCCTCAGGCTTCATCAAACTCAATGCACTTCGTATGCGCATTGCTGCAAAGAAACGTCGCTAAAATGACGTTTAGGGTTAGGGCGCATGCCGTAACGCACTTCAATCATTTTGTATAGAAAGCAGAGCCATGCCCTCGTTTGATGCCACCCTTGAAGCGGACCTTAACGAGGTTCGTAACGCCGTCGAGCAGTCCATGAAAGAAATTACCACCCGGTTTGACTTCAAGGGCTCGTCTGCCAAGGTTGAACAAGCCAACCGTGAACTCACCGCCTATGCTGACAGCGAATTCCAGTTGGGCCAGGTACGAGATGTTCTGCTAAGCAAGGCTGCAAAACGAAACGTGGATGTTCGTTTTCTCGAGCCCGCAGATATTCAGAAAATTGGAGGCGACCGCGTTAAACAGCTTATTGCCGTTCGGCACGGCATTGCCGGTGAGGACGCCAAGCGAATTGTTCGAATAATTAAAGACAGCAAAATGAAGGTGCAGGCCTCCATTCAGGGGGATGCCGTAAGGGTTACAGGCTCAAAGCGTGATGAACTTCAGGCCGTGATTACCCTGCTTAAAAAAGAGATTACCGATCTACCCCTTGGCTTTGGGAACTTCAGAGACTAAATAAGCTAGCCCAGAATACGTGCCCAGGCCGAATGGTTGTGAATAGACTCGAAATTCTCGGCCTCAACACGAAAGCCTTCCACAGCCTCAATGCCTCGAATTGACAAGGCAACATCACGCACCAGGTCTTCAACAAACTTGGCGTTGTCGTAGGCCTTCTCGGTGACGTACTTCTCATCGGGCCGCTTAAGCAAGCCCCAGAGTTCACACGATGCCTGTGCCTCGATAACCTGAATCAAAGACTCCAGACTAGGACTGGACTGCAAGGGGTTTAGAAAAACCTCAACGGTTACCTCCGAGCGCTGATTGTGGGCACCGTAGTCGGAGATTTCTTTCGAACACGGGCAGAGGCTTTTTACCGGAACCTTCAGGCAGACGCCAAGCCGGCTCGGTTCGCCGCCCTGGACATCGCAGGAGAGTGCAACCTTGTAGTCCATGAGGCTTTGAACCCCGCTCACGGGTGCCGTCTTGCGAATGAAAAAAGGAAACGAGCAGTTAAAGCTTCCGTCGCGCGCTTCGAGCATGGCCACCATGTCTCTGGAGAGCTTTTTAAGGCTGGCAGGAGACAGACAGATTGCCTCTTTGCTCATGGCCTCTAAAAGCGCCACAAAGCGAGACATGTGGGTTCCTTTCTGGCCTGCGGGCAAGGAGACAGAGAGCTCGAACTCCGCAACCGAGGGTTGGGCCTGGCCGTTGGCCTGCACGAGTACGGGATACCGTAGACCACGTACTCCCACCCTGTCGATTGCCAGGTTACGGCGATCGGGCTCGCCCTGAACATCGGGCATGCCCGAGGGCTGGCCGCCTCGCTGACTGTTTGACAGACCCGAGGCAGAGGTCGCGGCGAGCCCCTTATCAGTTACAGAATTCATGAGACAAGTGTAAGCGATGCAGCGCCCATTCTTGACTTGTCCCCACGGGACTGCAGGAGCTGGTTGACACGCATCGCCACAGACTGAGCAATACCGTGGGCATCGAGCCCCTGCATGGCAAGCAGCTTGGCATGATCTCCATGATCGATAAACCTGTCGGGCAGACCAAGCTGAAGCAAGGCCGTCTGAGGAGCGCCGGCAGCAGATAACGCCTCGGCACAGGCCGAGCCGGCTCCGCCCATAACGACGTGCTCCTCAACGGTGACCAACAGGTCGTGGTCTTGGGCGAGCTCGACGACAAGGGCTGCATCAAGAGGCTTAATGAACCGCATATTGACAACGGTCGCATTGAACTGGGTTGCCGCCTGAAGGCATGGCCCAACCATGCTGCCAAAGGCAAGAAAGGCAATTCGGGGCTGGCCCGACTGGGCCTTACCCGCTTTTAATAGAACCTCGGCCTTGCCCACAGGCAGAACATCGAGGGCGCGGCCCGCCTCAACCCCCATGCCTGCGCCGCGAGGGTATCGAACCGCGCTTGGGCAATCAAGGCTTAGGCCAGTTGACAACATAGCGCGGCATTCTGGCTCGTCCTTCGGGGCCATGACCACCATATTCGGTATGCAGCGCAAGAAACTGTAATCGTAGGCTCCTGCGTGGGTTGCGCCATCGGCGCCTACGAGCCCTGCCCGGTCGATAGCAAATAAAACAGGCAGATTCTGTAAGGCAACGTCGTGAATAAGCTGGTCGTAGCCCCGTTGCAAGAAGGTGGAGTAGATGGCAACCACTGGCCTTAAGCCCTCGCAGGCCAGGCCGGCGGCAAAGGTGACTGCATGCTGCTCAGCAATTGCGACATCGTAGTAGCGGTCGGGAAAGCGTTGGGAGAACTCCACCATGCCAGAGCCCTCGCGCATGGCCGGGGTGACTGCAACAAGCCGCTCATCGGCAACTGCGGCATCGCAAAGCCACTGGCCAAAGACCTGCGAATAGGTTGGCTTAGATGCCCCGGCTGCTTTAAGACCTTCGGCCGGATTAAACTTACCCGGACCATGGTAGGCAATGGGATCTTCTTCAGCACGCCCATAACCCCTGCCCTTGCGGGTTATGACATGGAGAAACTGAGGCCCCTTAAGCTCGCGCAGGTTCTCAAGTGCGGGAATAAGTGCATCGAGATCGTGACCATCAATAGGCCCAAAATAATTAAAACCAAACTCCTCAAACAAGGTGCTTGGCGAGATAAGACTTTTCGCGCCACCCTCGAGCCGTCGCGCGATCTCGAGCACGGGCGGCACAACCCCTAAGACCTGCTTGCCAAGTTCGCGGGCAGCAGAATAAAAGCGTCCCGTTAGAAGCCGCGCAAGGTAGTTACTCATTGCACCGACAGGCGGCGAAATGGACATCTCGTTGTCATTCAAAATAACCAGGAGGTCAATGTCTTTATGAATACCCGCGTTGTTCATGGCCTCATAGGCCATGCCAGCACTCATGGCGCCATCGCCAATAACTGCAATATGTCGGCGCCTATTGGGCCCCTGATGCTCGCCCTTTTGCTTAGACCCAAGCGCCATGCCAAGGGCAGCAGAAATTGAGGTTGAAGAGTGCGCAGTACCAAAGGCGTCGTAGTCGCTTTCCGTGCGACGTGGAAAGCCAGAAATGCCGTCGAGCTGCCGCAGGCCTGCCATTGCCTGGCGGCGGCCCGTAAGAATTTTGTGAGGGTAGCTCTGATGGCCTACATCCCAGACAAGCCGGTCAAAGGGTGTCTGATAGACATGATGAATTGCAACACTAAGCTCGACCGTGCCAAGGTTGGAAGACAGATGCCCGCCAGTGCTCGCCACCGAGTTCAGCAAAAATTCACGAAGTTCGTCGGCCAGTGTTTTTAGCTGGCGACGATTAAGGTCTCGAAGATCGAGCGGACTCTCGATGGTCTCTAATAATGCAGTCATGCGTCTCCCCCTACAGCCTTAACAATGAACTAGTGTTGACGGTGCGTCAATGCGTGGGCCAAATCACGCAGCGCATCGGCTTTCTCGTCTAGACCTTCAATATGGGCAAATGCCGAACGGTGCAGACGATTGGCCAGATCTTGGGTCTGGTCAAGACCCAACAACTTCACAAAGGTGGGTTTTTCAGCCAGCGCATCTTTACCCGCTGTCTTCCCAAGCACCCCGGTTGAAGCGCTGGCATCAAGCAGGTCATCAAGCACCTGAAAGGCCAGGCCCAGATCGATCGCAAAGGCACGAATGCAGGCATAAAGCGGCAAGGCTGTGGCCTGCGAACCAAGGCCAAGCAAAGCACCTGACTGCGCCGCTGCACAAATGAGGGCCCCCGTTTTTAAGCTGTGCATCTCTTTGAGTTCGGGCTGTTGCATTGCCTGGGCAACACGATGGATGTCGATGGCCTGACCGCCTGCCATTCCACGAGCCCCCGTTGCCCCACTTAAGACCCGCAGAATTTGAACTTTGGTTGAATCGTCAAGGCCCTTTGCATCGGCAACAAGCTCAAATGCCAAGGTCTGCAAGGCATCGCCCACTAGCAGTGCGGTGGCCTCATCGTAGGCCACATGCACCGTCGGCTTACCGCGTCGTAAATCGTCGTCGTCCATGCAGGGCATGTCATCGTGAACAAGTGAAAAGGCATGAATGCATTCAAGGGCGCAGGCAATATCAAGGCAGCCCTCGGACATGGACGGATAACCAACCGCCTGGGCTGAGGCCATGACCAAAAGGCCTCTTGCCCTTTTGCCTCCCCCAAGAACACCATGGGCCATGGCCTGCCAAAGACGATCCAGACTCTCTTGACAAGGCTTTGTCTTAGCAAGGCTAGAAGGATGAAGGTGATGGTGCAGACGCGCTTCAATGGCCTGTCGCCAACCGGACAGATCGGTCTGCCCCTGGGTTGATTTAAGACTGCTCAAAGAAGACGCCTGCCCGGTCATCAGGAGGCCGGTGGCCCATCATCCGCAAGAAAGGTATGGCTGGGAACCGACCTTCGACCTTGCTCGTCGATGACCTCAATTTGCGTCTGAACAGACTCAAGCAGGGCCTTGGCATGGGCAAGCAGCTGGCCGCCGCGCTGATAGGCCGCAAGCGAGCCTGCAAGCGAGAGCTCGTTGGCGTCGAGCCGCGCTGAAATTTGCTCAAGCTCGGCCATGGCCTGCTCGAAACTCATTGTTTGAATGGATTCGAGGCTTTGTTCGGCCTGATTTTCAGGCTCATGGGCCTTGGAGGGGTCTTTTTTTGCCATAAGCCTTTTATTTTAGACGACTAATGATGCAACTCGAGAGCGCCTTTGCAGGCAAAAAGGCTAAACTAGAGGGCTTTCTTTTCAAGGGAGGGAGTCTGATGTCGGATGTCGGAACCTTTTCTCGGCTTGCGCCAAGCCCCGCGCAGCTTCCGGTGCATAGCTATTTCAGCCAGTCTGTGCTCGATCTCGAGCAACAGCGTTGCTTTAAAGCCGGCCCCGGCTACGTGGGCCATCGACTGATGGTGGATGAGCAAGGTAAGTTTCATACGCTGGCCTCTGAAGACCACGGGCGGGTTTTGGTTAACAACGCGGCTGGCATCGAGCTATTGTCGAACGTCTGCAGGCATCGGCAGGCCGTCATGCTCGAGGGGCGAGGCAAGGCTCAATCCATTGTCTGCCCCCTGCATCGCTGGACATACAACCTTCATGGCGAGCTTATTGGAGCGCCACACTTTGACGAAGACCCTTGTCGCCACCTCAAGCGCCAGGCACTCAACGAATGGAACGGCCTGCTTTTTGAGGGGCCCAAAACCCTTATTAATGAGCTGAAAGACGTTCCGTTCTTTGATCAGCTCAGCTTTGAAGGCTATGTTTTTCACAGCCAACACGAACACATTTGCAATTACAACTGGAAGAGCTTCATTGAGGTCTACATGGACGACTATCATGTGGTGCCCTTCCATCCGGGTCTGGGTCAGTTTGTGAATTGCAAGCAGCTACGTTGGCATTTTGGGGAAAACTACAACCTACAGGCCGTTGGCTTAAGCAGCCTTGAAGGTGGGCCCACGCCCGTTTATCAGCGCTGGCAGAACGAGGTGCTTCGCATGCACGACCACAAGCTGCCCCGATTCGGTGCAATTTGGATGACCATCTACCCGAACATCATGGTGGAGTGGTACCCGAAGGTACTGGTCGTAAGTAGCCTTCACCCCATTGGCCCGCAAGAAACGCGCAATATTGTCGAGTTCTACTATCCCGAGGAGATCGCCTTTTTTGAGCCCAGCTACATTGAGGCTCAGCAGGCTGCCTACAACGAGACTGTTGTTGAGGACGACGAAATTGCTATTCGTATGGACCGTGGTCGCAGAGCGTTATTGCAACAAGGTCGCAACGAGATTGGCCCCTACCATTCGCCCATGGAGGACGGCATGCTTCACTTCCACGAATACCTACGCCGCTCGCTCGGTGATGAGATCTTCAATGAATCCGCTTATATCCGCAGCTGAGCTCGTTGCCCAGCAGGGGCACGTCATTGTTATTGATGTTCGCCACGACCTGAATGACCCCACGGCCGGCATTCGGGCCTACGCTGCTGGCCACCTGCCGCAGGCCGTCTTTTTATCGGTCGACGAAGATTTGTCGGGCGAGGCCACAGCCCTTAATGGGGGGCGTCACCCCCTTCCCAGCCCAGACACTTTTATTGCTAGGCTCAATGAGATTGGTGGCACTGACGCCACCTTGTTCATTGCCTACGATGATTCGGGTGGGGCCTTTGCTGCACGCTTCTGGTGGCTCTGCCGATGGGTAGGCCATCTTAAGGTTGGCGTTCTTAATGGCGGCCTTAAAGCCTGGACCTCTGCGGGCGGCCTGCTTCAGGCCGATGAGCCCTTAAAGGGCTCAAATCTTGGGCCGAAAAGCGCTGGGAGAATTGCGATTCGCCCAAGCCTAAGTCCACGCTGGAATTTAATGGCCATGGAGGCCTGGGTGGCGACCGGTTCGCCTCGTGAGATTGCCCTGGTTCTTGATGCACGAAGCCTTGAACGGTATCGAGGCGACCAGGAGCCCTTCGACCCGGTTGCTGGTCATATTCCAGGTGCTTTCTGCCGGCCATCGTCGGCCAACCTCGATGCTGAGGGCTACTTTAAGCCCGCAAGTCAGCTGCGGGAAGAGTTTGAGCAGCTGCTTCAGGGACAGGAACCCACCGAGGTCATCCACAGCTGCGGCTCGGGAATTACCGCCTGCCATAACCTGCTTGCTATGGAGGCAGCCGGCCTTACCGGAAGCTCGCTCTACCCTGGCTCTTGGAGCGAGTGGTGCGCGGCATCGCATCGACCCGTTGCGGTAGGCTAGCCATGCCCAGGTTCCGCATCATTAAGCCAACGACTTGCGTTCTTACTTTATTTCTTTTAACAGCAGGCCTGTCAGGCTGTGGGCAGGTTATGGAGCGCATTCAAGGCAGGTCTGGCGAGAAGCCTAGCCCCACTGCCGCGTCAAGCCCTACTAAGGTGAAGTCGACTGCACCCAACCTGCCAACGAAGGAATCGGTAGGGCCCTCTGCAGCATCATCAGCAGGGCAGGCACCGTCGCCCCGCCCCGCACCCGGGACAGGCGCACCATCAACGCCTATGCCAACACCATCACCATCACCATCACCATCGGCTACGCCCCTGCCATCACCATCGGCTGCGCCCGGGCCAACTGCGCCACAGGCTAGCGGCAGCCCTACTGCCGAACTGCATCAGGCACCTCAAGAGGCGCCCAGCGCAACAAGAATCTACCGATCCTCCGACGCACGGCGGCCATAACCAAAAACAGGTCCATCGACAACCCGAATTTGAAGTCGCGCTTCAATACCGGGGTCACGCTCAAGCAGTAGGTCTGAAAAAATCGAGCGAAATGTATCGGGGGTAATGGACTGGTAGACCTGCCTGGGAAGATCGACGGCAATGATTCCTTGGCTCTTTGCTTTTAACGCACCACGCAGCAAAAGCGTAAAGGCTAATAACTGAGACTCGGGACTTGCGTCCTGCTCCATCTGAAAACTAGTCCAGTCACTGTCCATCGGTCGGAGCCCCCGCGAGAAGGTCGCGCAAGAACTGCATTGCAAAACGGCTTGCACCGTGCCCCTCGGGCAATGGCCGTTGATCCTGCCGAGCAATGGTGATGACACCAAGCGTAATCACCGGCGGCAGGCTCTTAAGTGTCGCATTGGCATTCACGGGGGCTGCGACCTGTACGGGTGCATCGGATTCGCTAAGCTGGCGGGCCAGACGGTCAAGATCCACAATGGCGGCAAAGGTTGTCGTTCCAGCAAAACGGGGGTCTTGTCGGCTTACGGTACCTGTCTTGGCCTCAATAGGACAGGGAGCCTTACATCCTTTTTGAAAGCTTGCGAGAAAAGCGTTGTGCCCTGTGCCAGCGCCATCCCAGCCGGGCTCAGGCCCGATCATGACCCGCGCCATGGCATCTCGAACCTGACGGGCCGCCTGCTGTTGCCGCAACTGGCGAAGGGGTAGACCCAGCTGAGGCTGGCCCGTGGGTGCAACCACCAAAACGGGATTCAGCGGTGCCATACCCCGTGACATTCGCTCAATCTGTCCGGCAAGGCTGGCAAGTCCCAGAGCAGAGACCCGGTTGTCACCTGCACCAAGCACCGACTGCACGGCCGCGGATGCAGCAAAATAGGGTTCGCGGATTTGGGTGATACCTCCCGCATCTCGAATCTGGTTATAGCTGGACCACTGAAGCACCACTGCCCCCGAGCCACCTGCCGAGCCTAAGGGCGGTAAGGCACGAAAAAAACCGGCATAGCCCATGACTTCGGAGTTCGTGCCCGAGAGTCGCACTCTGCCGCAGTCATCTCCCGCTTTCTCACAGTACTGATTCCATCCCAGGGTGGTGGCAAGGGTCTGGGCACGTCGGGCCATTGCACACTCAATGGTCTGCCCGGTTTGCAAACTGCTCTTGAGGTCGCAGAGGGCAAGGCGTTCCCACCATTCATTGCGTTTGAGGCTTTTCCCATCAAGCTGTCCCGAGGTCTTGACCTGAAGCGAGAGTTCTCGCCGATCAGTTGCCTTGGTCGAGGCCATCTCACTAAAAGCCAAGGCATAAAAAAGCTTCGCAATCGAGGCGGGGGAACGGGTAGGGCCAGAGGCGCAATGGCCTGTTCAACCGAGGGATTCAAACCCGACGATGCAGCGCACTGGCCGAAACAACGCATACCAAGGATCTGTTGCCCACGCGGGTCCATAACAGCTACGATGACCGTCTGATGCTGGCCTGCATTGGACCAAGAAGGCCAAGGACAGTCCATACGATCTTTGAGGCAATCGCCGTAACTGTCCAATAAAGACTGCAGGCCTGGGTGAAGGGTGAGGTCGAGGCGACGGGCCTCAAGTGTGAGATCACGAACCGCCTCTGCAACGAAGAGCCGAGAGTAAATAAAGTTAATGAGCTCACGGCTTGACCCCCCAAAGGCAAGCTCACTGCCAAGACCCATGCCTTCCTCAAGGCAATATCCGGCAGGGCCCTTGAGGTAGATAAGCCTCTCATCGGACGACCGTATACGGAGACAAGGAGGCTTCGCATCCCAGGCGACCCGCTCGGTGAGAAGCTGTGTCAGATTCTGCTCAAGCACTGGCTTTGAAAGTGGCCGACTTGGATCGAGCAGATAGGCCGAGCGCATGACCAGATCGACATCAACAAAAAAGGCACGGCAACCCTTTGCTCCACCGTCTGCCCAGGCGGCATGGGCCAGGCTAAGTCGCTTAAGAGTCTCATCTGCACCAAGATTTAACTGGCCAGCAAGCCGGCCGGCCAAGACCTCTTGTTGACGTGACGGACAGCTAAGCGCATAAGGTCGAGCCCCCTCGGCTTTTGAGTCCACCCAAGGAAGGCGATCAAAAAGGCCTGGTGCGGTCTTGGCCAAAGCCGCAGCAGAGGATTCGGAACTTACGGCTAAAGGCTCGCGAAGGGCCGATACCAGACGGCTAAGTCGCTCCACCCGTTCAAGTGGAACAAAGGCATCAATCTCCGCATAAGGCCGGCCCGCAAAACGATCGAAATAGCTCGTCACTAAAACGAACAAAACCAGGCAGAGAGCCGCCAAGATGCCAACAGTCGCTCGAAGAAGGTGCCTAGAGAAGGTCACGGCAAAGGCCTACCTTGAGCAATGGAGGCGCGCTGGGCAAGACGCTCGGCCATGCCCAGCGCGCCAAGCCCAAGTGCGACGGAAATCATGGACGACCAGCCCATGCTCAGCACCGGCAGGCCAAGGCCTGTTAGCGGCATCAACCGCCAGTTACCAAGAAAGGTGATGGCCGTCTGAACGAGTGATGAAAAAAGCAAAAAGAAGGCAACTGCGTAGGCCAGCGGCACAAGGACCCCTCCCTTTGCAAGACCAAGACCTGCTCGCACCATGAGCAGAAAATATCCCAGAACCAGCAGCGCAAAAAGAAGAATGGTCATGGACTCACCAAAGGCGCCAGTAAGAAGAACTGGAAAGTAATCACTCAAGACCTGAATAGGCAGACAGGAGCCTTCGTTGCTGCACCAGCGCAGAGAGCCAAGCCCGTAGCCTGATGCGGGGGCCGCTTCGGAAAACTTGATGAGACGGGCAAAGTCGCTTACGGCGGCTGTCATCGGTGAGAGCATAAGGTCAATTCGGCCTTGAACTTTGTCTGTCATGAGGGCAAGAGCAACAGCAGCCGACGCGAAGACCGAGACAATAACAACCAGTCGAAGACCGAAAAGTAAAAAGACAAGGCCTAAGACCACCGCGGCCGAGACAAGGCTGCCGCCGAGGTCACTAAAAACTAGCGCAGCAAGCCCAATAACCAAAAGCCCCACAAGAAGCATGAGGCCGAAGGCCTTCAGAAGCTGGGCGGCAACGACGGACCTGGGCTTAAGCTTTTCGGGTGTAACGAACAGACTGACACAGCCCGATGCCAGGCCCGCCAGGGTATAGGCCTTGGGCAGATGGAGCCGTGTAAGGTAGGCCTGCCGAGCGTACAGGCTCGTGACAATTCCGGCAAAGCCCGCCATTGCAAGCTTCATCGCCTCAGAGCCTGCCGCAGGGCTTGCAAGACCATAGAGCGCCGTGGCAAGCCCAAACATAAGAAAGCTCATCACAATGAAATGGTCGGAGACCCATCGCAGGGCCCTTGTGACCAAACGCTCTTGGAAAATAGCAAAAGCCAGAAGCAGGCATGGGGTCACCACCCCAACCAGGTAGACCAAAACCTGCCGCTCAAAGGCATAGGCAAAGGGGTTTAAGAGGTAGACCGGTGAGCCCTGTCCAAAGCGCACGGATGCATCTGCAACCACCAAGAGGCCCAGCGTGGCAAGCCCAAAAAACACCGCATAAACCAAGCCTGCCATGGCACCTAGGCCCCATTGCACAAAGCTGCAGCCTAACAAAGCAAGTCCAGCGACGAGCCAAGGTAGCAAGAAGAGGAGCTGCTCGAGTTGATTGGCACGCTCAAGCACGGCCCGTGGACTGTCGAGCAGTCTGGCAAGATCCCAACGCTGCACAGAGAACTGCCCCGAGACCGAGCTGTAGCGAACACCCTCGGCGATAAGCAGCGCATCAAAGACCTCGGCATAACCTGGACTGAGGCCAACACGTCGCCTTTGCAGCTCACCGAGTCTTAGCTCAATGCCCGCAAGAACCCATGTGCGTGACCCTCCTGTGGCAAGACGCCCTGAGAGCTCGTCACGCAAGGCGCGATAGCCTTCAATCCATTCATCAAGGCCCGCGCGGGCCGCAAGCAGCACCCTGGCGTCGGCAGTCGCTTTTCCGCCTGCCTGGGCATCAAGGCTTAGCCCATTGCGGCAATCGAGCCGCTGCAAAGGCTCAGACCCAACAATCTGACAAAGCCTCTGAGCCGCCCCGGTTGAAAACCTTAGCGCTGGCGAGCCACTTGGCTGAATGGCTGCCAAGGCAGCCTGAGCCATAGCCAACTCGCGCACCTGCGAGCTCAAGGGGCGTTGAAAAAACACCCAAAGGCTTATAACCGCTGCAAAGATAAGCGGAAACCACCAGGCAAGCCGGTCAAGAGAGCCTGATTTGTTTAGACTAGGCATAGCAATACGTCATGGAGCAGACCTAAAGATGGTGTTCTCGCGTTTATTTCGTAACCATAACAGCCCGGACACCGCATCGGCGGCAAAGCGACTGCGGACCGACAGTTTCGCAGATGCGCTTGGTCTTGAGCTCAAAGGCGTGGTCTCTCAGGCTGTTTTAAAAGAGCTTGAAAGCCGCGAGCAGCATTACTTAAGCAGCATTCTTGATAAGAGCCATTTTTTAATTGATGGCATTGTCATTACGCCACTCGATAAGCAGGCCTCGGAGTCACTCGAAGGTTTCTTAAGCGTCCATAGCGAGATTGACCCCGAGTTCAGAAATCATTTTTTTCGCTCAATACTTGAATCGGAGTATCGCTCGGCCCGGGGCTCAACGGTGGTGGTCGCCGATGACTTTCTGCCGAGCATTCAGCTGACCGACCAGAGTTTCGAGCAGCCCACACAAGACGAGACTTTTCAGATCTCTTTGCGAGGACGCCGGCATCAGTTTCAGGCTCAGGTTGCCTTAAAGGGTCCCGTTGCGAAAGAGCACTCCCGAATGGCCTCTGCAGAGGCCACAACAGAGCCTGCCAGCGGCCTGCCAGGCCTTGCCAGCGGACGGCGAGGCAGCTCCGCAGAGGCTAGAGGCGCAGGACTCATTCTTTCCATCCACGATGCACAAGGCCAGCGCACCCTTGAACTGCGAAGCCCTATTCTTATCGGACGTGAGCCCCCCAGTGAGGCCGAGCTTGAGGGCCTGCAGTTTGTAAGCCTGCATGGCCGGTATGTCTCTCGTCGCCATCTTGTTGTCATGAACATTCTTGAGGACACCTATTTTTTCTTGCACGATGCAGCCACCCTTTCCTGCCTATCGTCAGGCAGCCAGCTTCTTCGGCCCTCAACCATCTACTCCATGCCCAGACATTCGGAGGCTGAACTCATCTTCGGAATGACCGCTGAGACACGTAACCAGGCAACAGAGGCCGACCCAGCAGACTTTCCACGAGTTACTCTTGGAAAGGCCGTGGGTCGCAGGGCAACACCCTCAAGCGCAACACCGCGGCCTGGCGCTGTCTAGGCCGAACCCAGCGCCTCTGGCTTTCATGCAGCTTCGCTATGCCACCTCACTGAACCAAGGTGCCGAGGGCCACTTAGGCTTTGATGCCTTTCATGCCGCCCCGCAAGACAGACTCTTTGTTCTTAGCGACGGCGCCAACGGAACCCCGCAGGGTGGCGAGTTTGCTAGGGCACTGGTGAGAGAACTGGCTGTTGTGCAGGGGCATCCATGGCCTGAAGTTTTACGCGACAACCAGACCGTCACTGATAAGTCGAAGGGCATAACGCGCAATAAGCTTGGCGCGTACTTCTATCATCTCGGGCTTAAGCTCGAATCCCATTTAAAAGAGTCTGCCGCCACGGTGAGCCTTGCGATGCTCGAGCAGAATTCAATTCAACTGCTTGGCGTTGGTGATAGCTATGCGGGCGTTTTCTTTCATGAGCCAAAGACGGGCTGGCAGCTTAGGCATTGGCTTGCGCGACACAAAGACCCCCACGGCAACCCCAGCCAGCTTATTGGGGCTGCAGTTCCCATTGAGCCAAACTGCTTTGAGGCTGATCTGCCCGGCGATGTCTGCGTCGTCCTGGCAACCGACGGGGCGGGCGACTTTCTGTCAGAAGCAGACTTCAGACAGACGCTTGGCCTTATAGGCGGTGAGGCTCCAAGCCCCGAAGATTTGAATTTCCTCTCCCAAAGCCTTTGCGAACAGGCCCTTCGTAACGGCAGCGACGACGACATCTCGCTTTGTCTGATATGGCGCCGAAGCTAAGTCATACCAAGGTTTTTGATGAGCCCTATTTGTTTAACCGCGAGGCGCAGATTCTTGCCGACCTTCACCAGCGCGGTGCACCCGTTCCAAGGGTGCTTGCCATGGACCATGTTCAAAAAAGCCTCACCATGGACCATGATGGAACCAGCCTTGAGACGGCAATTGCAAACCTACCCCAATCACCCTCCGTTCACAAAGCCTGGCTATCACGAATTCTTTCGCCCCTTGTACAGGCGGTAACAGACGTCTGTGAACAACAGGTCTTTCATCTCGATCTGGCCTGTCGTAATTTCCTGGTGAATCAGCTCAAGGACAGCGAACCGCAGATCAAGCTCATTGACTTCGGGGTTGCACTCAGTGCGCGGCTTCCTCTTCAAAAACCGCTCTGGGTTATTCCAGACCCGCGACTGCATCATCCTCGGCTGGTGCAAGCCACCGCAGAGGACTGGCGTGTTTTTTTTCGAGACTCCGAGGCTGCGGCAGCCATCTACCGTCGCAAGGGGCTTGCAACACCCACCGATTTTGTAGGCAGGGCCTTTGACATTCCGCTTGAGGCTTACCAGTCCTACTGGCCGAAGTCGGTGGTCGCCGACTCCCTTGATAAGCGCTGGTGCCTGGTGGGTCACAGCTTCGCTGAGCTTCTTGAAGAGCTCTCACGACGGCTCTCGGTCTCTGGTGCTGAACACCAGTTTCTAACCGACTCTTCGGCGAGGCTTCGTAACCTGCAAGACGACGCGTTGGTAAAAGAAAGCTTGCTCGCACTTCCCTTGGCTGCTGCGGGCTTAGGGGGCACGCCACGACCCAAAGCTTTTTATGCGCCCGACCCTCCCCCTTCTGAAGGCGTTTTTAAGGCATACGTTTTAGGCAGCCTAGCCCCCTGGCGATGGCTTTGCAGGCCCATGGCCATTGCTATTTTATTAGCTAATTACTTTTATATCGATACTCAATATAAAACCCATCAGCTTGCACTTAGCGACCTTGGTTTTTACGCAGCACTTCTCAGCCTTGCCGCCGGTGCCTTGGGTCTTCTTGCCATGCTAAGCTCTCGGCTCCAAGGCCTGGCCCTGGTAAGTCTGCTTGTCATGAGTACGACTCAGGTCTGGTTTGGCTTTGAAATGGCATCCCAAGGCCTTGGGCTTGCGACCAGCCTGGCTCTAGGGCTTGGGTTGGTCGCTGCCCTTGGCCTTGCCAAGGCAGCCGATAACCGCGTGCGGTAGCTAACATATGGTTTCCAAGGAGAGGCAATGAAATACCTGCACACCATGATTCGGGTCAGTAACCTGGAGAACTCGCTCGATTTCTATTGCAAGGCCTTAGGGCTCGTTGAGATGCGTCGCAAAGAGGTTCCTTCAGGCAGGTTTACCTTGGTCTTTCTTGCTGCCCCCGAAAGCCCTGAGGCGCAGCTTGAGCTTACCTACAACTGGGACTCAGAAGACTACCAAGGCGGGCGCAACTTCGGCCATGTGGCATTTGCCGTCGACAACATCTATGAGAAATGTCAGCAGCTGGCTGACCACGGAGTCACCATTCTTCGCCCTCCACGTGACGGCTATATGGCCTTTGTTCGTTCGCCCGACAGTATCTCGATTGAACTGCTACAAAAAGGAGAGCCCCTTGCGCCGGCAGAGCCCTGGAAGAGCATGGCCAACACTGGTAGCTGGTAGCTGGTAGCTAGTAGCTAGTAGCTGGTGGGGCCTTGTATTACTAGAAGGCTCCACCACCGTAATGACTCGGCGGCGGGGCGGCGTGGTTCTCAAACTTGGTGTAAGAACCCAAAAAAGTAAGGCGCACGGTTCCAATAGGACCATTTCGCTGCTTGCCAATAATAATCTCGGCAACACCTTTATCGGGACTGTCAGGACGGTAGACCTCATCGCGATAAATGAAAAGGATGACATCGGCATCTTGCTCGATGGCGCCCGACTCACGAAGGTCACTCATGACAGGCCGCTTGTCGGTGCGTTGCTCAACGGTTCGGTTTAACTGTGAAAGCGCAATAACTGGACAGTCGAGCTCTTTGGCAAGGCTTTTTAAAGACCGGGTAATTTCGGAGATTTCAGTGGTGCGGTTTTCCCCAGAGCTTGAGGCGCTCATAAGCTGGATGTAGTCAACAATAATAAGTTTTAACCCGCCCGACTGCCGTGCAACCCGGCGCGCGCGTGAACGCAGCTCAAGAGGGTTCAAGGCAGGCGTCTCGTCAATGTAGACGGGCACGCCCTTCATGCGCTCCAGTGAGTGAGTAAGCTTGTCCCAGTCGTCGTCTGCCAGCCTGCCCGTGCGTAACCGCTGGGCATCAATGCGGCCCACCGAACAAAGCATTCGCAGGGCCAATTGCTCAGCACCCATCTCCATACTGAAAATAACGATGGGCAGGCCTTGATCGATGGAAACATGCTCGCCTATGTTTAAGGCCAACGAGGTCTTACCCATGCTGGGGCGACCCGCAACAATAATAAGATCGCCTCCGTGCATGCCCGCGGTTTTCTGGTCGAGATCAACAAAGCCAGTGGGAACCCCCGTAACATCCGATGGATTGGGGTTGTTGGCAAGCTCGTCAATTCGCCGGGCAACCGACTTTAAAAGATCATCGAACAAGGCAACGCCTTGGCGTCCGCGCGAGCCCTCTTCCCCAATACGAAAGATTTTTGTCTCAGCCTCGTCAAGTATCTGGCGTGTCTCGCGTCCTTCGGGATTGAGCGCCGTTGTGGCAATCTCGTCACTCACCGTTACAAGCTGACGAAGAACCGCGCGATCTCGAATAATTTCAGCATAGCGCCGAATATTAACGGCCGATGAGGCATCTTGGGCGAGCTTATTTAAGTAAGCAAGACCGCCTGCCTCTTCGGCCTGACCAAGCTGCTGCAGGTATTCAAAAACAGTAACGACGTCTGCCGGACGCGCAAGCTCAACGAGCTTTGAGATGGCCTGGTAGGTGAGGCGATGGTCGGAGCGGTAAAAGTGTTGGGCAGAAAGAAGGTCGCCAACGCGATCCCAGGCACCATTATCGAGCAACAACCCTCCCAATACCGCCGCCTCGGCCTGAGCCGAGTGCGGGGGTAATCGCAGTGGAAGGTCTTCCTCAGTTATACGGCTTCTCCAATAACTCGAACCGTAATGTTGGCAACCGCATCGGTATGGGGTGCAACCTCGAGCTGAACTTCGCCAATTGCCTTGATGGGGCCGTTAGGCATACGCACCTGCGCCTTGATGAGCTCAATTCCTTTGGCTTTGAGTGCGTCGGCAATATCGGCGTTTGTGACCGAGCCAAACAAACGACCATCCACACCTGCCTTTTGACGAATTTCGACAACCAGGCCCTCGAGCCTGGCACAGAGCGCCTTGGCCGCAGAGAGTTTCTCGGCCGCAAGACGCTCGAGCTCTGCACGACGGGCCTCAAACTCGGCAATCGCCTGCTGAGTCGCACGACGCGCCATGCCCTGAGGAATCAGAAAATTTCGGCCGTAGCCGTCTTTGACGCGCACCACCTCGCCTAACTGGCCAAGGTTTGCGACTTTATCAAGAAGTATGACTTGCATGATCCGTCCCTTATGAATGCTTAATGGTTGTCGGTAAAGGCAATGAGCGCAAGGAAACGAGCCCGCTTAATTGCCGTGGTGAGCTGACGCTGATAGCGCGCGCTGGTGCCCGTGATACGGGCTGGGATAATTTTTCCGGTCTCAGTCACGAAGTCGCGCAGGGTATCGATGTCTTTGTAATCAATCGTCTCAACCTTCTCAGCGGTAAAGCGACAGACACGCTTACGCTTAAACAGGGCGGACTGGGCCGGGCGACGGGGCTTTCTTTTGTCGAAAGATTTCTTCATAAAGGCCATTGTTTATTCTCCAAGGGTAAATTCGTTGATAGTGAAAATGAGGTTAGATGCAACACGTGCCTGTTCGGCAGACTCTAGCTTTGCCTGGCGACGCGGGGCAACAAAGCCCCAGGCCCGAATGGATGTACCGGTCTGAAGCCGAGCAAGACGCTCAGCCACCGAACCAAGCGCTCGTACCGCCAATAAAAACCCAAGCGAACGACTGGCATTGGCCTCGGTAACCTCGGACTCATGCCACAACGTGCACTCGAAAATGGGCACGCCAGTTGGCAGAACACGAAGGTCTTTCCGGTCATGCAGACGTCCCACCAGAATGAGTTGATTCGCGCGAACGCCGGGCTTCAAAGTCGGCTCCAAAAGAAAAGGCTGACGCCATCGATGGAAAGGCTAATGCTGCTTCGTAAGCTTAGGCCGGTACTTGGCTTGTCACCGGTGACTCGGGCGCAAGCTTGCGAGACTCTTCGCGCTGGATGATTTTAATCATGGGCGATGCCTCGATTTCGGCCTTCTTCATGCTAACCACCAAGTGTCTAAGCACCGCATCGTTGAATCGGAACGCATGCTCAAGCTCTGAGAGTTCGGCCTGTCCGCACTCGATGTTCATCAGCACATAGTGGGCTTTTGCCATTTTCTGAATGGGGTAAGAAAGCTGACGACGCCCCCAGTCTTCAAGCCGGTGAACCTTGCCGCCTTGGCTGGTAACGGTTGCTGAATACCGCTCGATCATGGCGGGAACCTGCTCGCTTTGATCGGGATGGACAATAAAAATAACTTCGTAGTGCCGCATACGCGCACTCCTTTCGCCTCGTGGTTAAAGCCACCCGGGGGCGCCCGGCAAGCCCTAAAACATTAGAAGCCTACCTAGGACACCAAAGAATAAAGCCGGTGTGGCAAGGAGCGCGAATTATATCGTAAAACCTAAGCAACCTGGGTAAGAAGCGCCCGGCCCTGCGCATGGGCAAGAAGGTTGTCGGCCGCGAGCTGCATCATGGCCCCACGGGTTGCCCGAGTGGAACTGGCAATATGGGGCGTGAGCACCACATTGCTTAGCGGAAGAAAACCAGGGTCTAAGGCGGGCTCACCCTCAAAAACATCAAGGCCCGCGGCTCGAATTGTCCCGCTTTGAAGGGCCTGCACCAGGGCCTTGTCGTCCACCACCCCCCCTCGGGCAATGTTGACAAGGCAGGCCGACTTCTTCATAAGTGCCAGCTCCTTAGCCGCCACAATGTGGTGGGTCTGCGGAGAATAAGGCACCACAAGCACAACAAAGTCAGACTCTTTGAACAGGACATCCTTCTCCACGTAACGCGCACTGGCCTCATCGGCTGCGGGGCGACGGTTGTGATAGAGCACCGTCATGCCAAAGCCCTGGGCCCTGCGCGAAATGGCTGAGCCAATTCGGCCCATTCCCAAGATGCCCAAGGTGGAGCCATAGACGTCGACCCCAGTGAGCTGATCAAAAGACCAGCCCTTCCATTGTCCCTGACGCAGGTACTGCTCGGCCTCAGTCAGCCTTCGAGCTGTTGCCATTAGTAAAGCCCAGGCGAAGTCGGCCGTGGTTTCGGTTAAGACATCGGGTGTGTTGGTTACCGCAATACCGCGGTCGGTACAGGCCTTGAGGTCGATGTTGTTCGTACCCACAGCGCCCGAGGCAATGCACTTAAGGCCAGGTGCAGCCGCAAGGACCTCCTCATCGATTCGGTCCACCACTGTTGAGAGCAGGTAGTCTTTGTCTGCGAGTTTTTGCATAAGGTCAGGCTTGGTTAAGGGCTCGTCTTTTTCTTGGTTGTGCTGAATATCGAACACACCCGAGAGGCTGTCGAGCACCGAGTCGTAGACACGCCGCGTGATTAATAGCTTGGGCAATGGCATTAGTCGCTCTCCAAAATAATAATGTGCACCCTGTAAGGCCCGTGGGCTCCGAGGACAAGCGTCTGCTCGATATCAGCCGTTCTTGAAGGGCCTGAAATAAAGTTCAACGCCCGGGGTAGGCGATCGAGTTCTTTGCGCAGCATTCCAAAAACGGTCTCCATGTAGGGAACGATGCGGGAGGCAGGAACGAGCGCAATATGGGTTTCGGGCAGTAGGGTCATGGATGCGGGGGTTGAGGCACCAGAGACCATGGCCAGAGTGCCCGTCTCGGCAATTGCCGCAAAGCAACCGGTAATACCCACTAGATCGGGCTCAGGCTCATCCCGTACGGGGGGCCGGGCCTCGACGTCGAGCCCCTGGGCTTTCCAGCTCAGGCCCTGAAACTCGTCCCAACAGATTGCGCGGGAGGCAAGGCCCTCAGACCGAAGGTACCGGGCCACCTCCGAAGGCACTGAGGCAATGGAGTCGAGCCGTGCCACTGATGCCGAGAGCCGTCGTGACTGAGCCTCAAACCGGGCCGCCAGATCGCCATCGACCACCGGTTGTGGGCCAACGGGGTGATAGGCCAGATAGGCCTGCGCCGCCCCGACTTCTCGCTGACGGCTACCACTGGTGTGCCCTTGGGAGGCACGA
The DNA here is from genome assembly GCA_018402635.1 of Burkholderiaceae bacterium. GTDB lineage: Bacteria > Pseudomonadota > Gammaproteobacteria > Burkholderiales > Burkholderiaceae_A > Hahnella. The sequence continues at coordinate 133,010 of JAGYIP010000009.1, read as the reverse complement.
ATACGGGAAAGGATTTTCTCTCGACTCTTGTAATTGTCCATGACCTAGACCGGGTTTACATCGGGAAAGCCACTGCTGAATCACTTTGACTCTTTAGGGATCTAAAAAAACACACGCCATTTGGCGTTACACTTTTTTCATAGTGTCATGAATTTTGTAATTTTTCTAATGTCCGAGTTCGTCTCCACACACCCTTTTTATCGCCTACTACCATGACCCACGTTGTTACCGAGTCCTGTATTCGATGCCGTTACACCGACTGTGTCGATGTCTGCCCCGTTGACTGTTTCCGTAAGGGGCCCAATTTTCTTGTCATCGACCCCGACGAGTGCATCGACTGTGCTGTCTGCATTCCCGAGTGTCCCGTGAACGCCATTTTTGCTGAAGAAGATGTGCCCGACGACCAAAAGGCCTTTACCGCCCTCAATGCGGAGCTCTCATTGTTGTGGCCAAGCATTACCCGGCTCGAGCCCCATCCCGAGGACGCTGACGAATGGGCCGAGGTGAAAGAGAAGCGTCAGTTTCTTGAGCGATAAAGACAAATACAGCGCTGTTAAAGTTACTAAAGTCTGGCGCTGGGCCGACCACCTTTTTTCCTTCCGTACCGAGCGTCCCAGCTGGTTTCGGTTTCAAGCGGGTCAGTTTGCAAGGCTCGGCCTTCCTGAGGCTGAAGATCTACCGCCTTCCATCTGGCGAGCCTATTCCATCGTCTCAGGGCCCTACGACGACTTTCTTGAGTACTACTCCATTGTCGTTCCTAACGGCGCCTTCACCAGCCGGCTCAAAGATCTTCAGCCTGGCAGCACAGTCTTTATGGAGCGTCAGAACCACGGGTTTCTTACGCTTGAGCGCTTTGCCTTGCAGGGAGATCTCTTCTTATTGGCATCGGGAACCGGCCTTGCCCCCTTTTTGTCGCTTCTTGCCGATCCCCTCACCTGGGACACCTTCGATCGCATTGTTCTTGTCCACAGCGTGCGCTTTCAAAAGGAGCTGGCCTATCGTGAACAAATTGAGGGTCTGGCTGAGGACGAACTTTTCAAAGAAAGCGCCCACAAGCTCGTCTACCTACCCACCATTACCCGCGAACCAAGCAGCTACCTCAACGCGAGGATCCCGCAGCTTATTCAAACAGGGGAGATTGAACAAAAAAGCAGTACCCCCTTGTCAAAAGAGCGCTCTAAGTTCATGCTCTGTGGCAATCCAGAGATGGTGCAAGAAACGCGTACCGCACTTAAAGATCGAGGATTTGTCTCCGCGCGATCAAGCCGGCCTGGCGAGATCGCCACCGAGAACTACTGGTAGGTGACCTGATCCATTAAGGTCAAGAAAACTATAAAGGGAGTCACGTGCTTTATCAGCTTCATGAACTTCAACGCGCCTTCTTAGGGCCAATTTCCGGTTGGGCCGAGGTCGCCTCACAGCTCTACACCAACCCCTACAGCCCGCTTAGCTACACGCCCATGTCGCGGCGAATGGCTTCAGCACTCGATCTCACCCACCGCATTGGCAAGACCTACGAAAAACCGGCCTGGGAGATCGACTCGGTCGACACGCCCTCGGGGCAGGCGCATGTGGAGGTTGAGCAGCTTGAGTCAAAGCCCTTCTGCCAACTGTTGCGGTTTCGCAAGTATCTTGAGAAAACCGAAAAGGCAGGCAGCAAGTTAGTGCCCATGGCAGAGCCAGGACCGCAGGTCTTATTGGTTGCCCCCATGTCCGGGCACCATGCCACCCTGCTGCGCGACACGGTCATTGCGCTGCTTTCCGAGCACGACGTCTACATTACCGACTGGGTCGACGCGCGCATGGTGCCTCTCGTTGAGGGCCCCTTTCACCTGGACGACTATGTTTTCTATATTCAAGACTTCTTAAGGTTCTTGGGGCCTCAGACTGCCGTCATCTCTGTCTGCCAGCCCACGGTACCCGTTCTTGGTGCCGTCTCATTGCTAGCAAGCCAGGGCGACCCATGCCAGCCTAAGGCCATGGTTATGATGGGTGGGCCCATCGATACCCGGGAAGGTCCAACCTCGGTGAATGACCTGGCCAAAGACCACCTGATGAGCTGGTTTGAACGCAACATGATCTATTCGGTCCCGCAGCGCTATCCGGGTTACCTTCGCCGCGTTTATCCAGGGTTTCTCCAGTACGCAGGTTTTGTCGCCATGAACCCAGGGCGTCATGCAAGCTCGCACTACGATTATTTCCAGCATCTTATGGCCGGTGATGACCCGGGTGCCGAGGCACACCGTCGTTTTTACGACGAATACAACGCTGTGCTCGACCTGGCTGGCGAGTTCTACCTCGATACCATCCGAATCATTTTTCAAGAGCATGCCCTGCCCCTCGGACAATGGGAGGTTGGTGGCCAGCCTGTGCGCCCTCAGGATATTAAAAAGACCGCCCTATTCACCATTGAAGGTGAACTCGACGATATTTCAGGACCGGGCCAGACCCGAGCGGCTCACAAGCTTTGCTCCAGTATTGCTGAGTCAAAGCGACAAGACTTTGAGGTTCCCGGTGCGGGTCACTACGGTATTTTTAGTGGCCGCCGATGGCGTAGTGTTGTGGCGCCACGCATCACCCAGTTCATTAAAAAGCATGTCGGTAGCGAAACAAAGCCTAATTGAGTCTATAAACAAGCTGCTACCACAGACCCAGTGCCAGCGCTGTGGTTATAAGGCCTGCCTGCCCTACGCCCAGGCCATCGCCTTAGAGAACGAGGCCATTAATCGGTGTCCACCCGGAGGTCGTAGCGGCATCGAAAAGCTTGCCCAGTTAACCGGCCGGCCCTCACTGGCACTTGATGAATCATGCGGGACCGAGGGTCCGTTGCAGCTTGCGGTCATTGATGCTCAACGCTGCATCGGTTGCGCACTCTGCCTAGAGGCCTGCCCAGTCGATGCCATCACAGGCGCTTTTAAATTTATGCACGCTGTCATTGAAGACGACTGCACGGGCTGCGAACTCTGTCTTCCGAGCTGCCCAGTGGACTGTATCCAGATGGTTCCGCCTGAATCCCAACTACCCTGGACAGACAACAAGGCAGCGCAGGCACGAGGGCATTTCGAACGACGTGAACAGCGCCTGCAGCAGGCCTCCCAGAGACCGGGCTTAAAGCTGCGACAACAACCACCCGTCGATAAAGAAAGCCTGCTGAAGACCGCACTTGCGCGTGCAAAAGCCCGTCAACAGACTGCCCCTTCGAAGCTGAAGCCCAGATGAACCCGGTAACGCGGCAACAGATGTTCGAGCGGCTTGCCCAGGCCAACCCCAACCCCACCACCGAGCTCCACTTTTCGTCGCCCTTTGAACTGCTAACGGCCGTGCTGCTTTCGGCGCAGGCCACCGATGTCTCTGTGAACGCCGCAACCTCCAGACTCTTTGCCTTGGCCAACACCCCCAAGGCTATCTTAGGCCTTGGAGAGAAGCAGCTGATTGCCTGCATACGTACCATTGGGCTTTATCAGACGAAGGCGCGTCATCTAAGACAGACCTGTCAAATCCTCATCGACCAGTACGACAGCCAGGTGCCTGAAGATCGTGAGGCGCTCGAAAGCCTGCCCGGTGTCGGGCGCAAGACTGCAAATGTGGTGCTCAACACCGCCTTTGGCTGGGAAACGATTGCCGTGGACACGCATATTTTTCGGGTCTCAAACCGCACAGGACTGGCCAAGGGGAAGACCGTTTTAGAGGTTGAGAAACGTCTTCTTAAGAATGTGCCTTTAGAGTTTCGGCGCAATGCGCACCACTGGCTTATTCTGCATGGGCGCTATGTCTGCAAGGCAAGACGGCCGCAATGCTTTCAATGCGCCCTGGACGACCTCTGCGACTTTAAGCCGAAAACGCCTCTGGCAGGACCTCTTCATGCTGTTTGATCCCAGTCGCGACCAGGTGCGTCGATTTTTTCTAGATGTCTGGCGAAAGACGCAAGACCAGGCACCCATGAGCCCTATGGAGCTTATGGCCCAAGAATGGATGCTGCTGCACCCCGAGTACCACGGCCTTTTTGCAGATGAAGACAAGGCAATGACCAAAGACTTCACTGTTGAAGATGGGCAGACGAACCCCTTTCTTCATTTATCGATGCACCTCGCCCTGCAAGAGCAGATGTCCATTGACCAGCCCCCTGGTGTTCGCGACGCTTTGAACAGGCTTATTGAGCAGGCGGCTGACATGCACGAGGCCATGCATCATGCAATGCAATGCCTTGGCGAGATGCTTTATAACGCCCAGAGGCAGTCTGCGCCTCCCGATGTCCAGGCCTACCTGGAATGCCTGCAACGACGAGCCGGCTAAACCAACAACAGACCTGCGGAATTTTCAGAAAGCCAGTACTGTCTTAAAGTAGTGCCAAGAAAAATTAAAATATGGCTCCCTAGGGGGCGATAACTTACGTAAAGGGTCGGACATGTCAGACAAGCAGAACTCCGCGGGCGGGCGCCTGCGCCAAGCTCTTCAAGATGAGCAGCCTTTGCAAATTATTGGTGCCATCAACGCCAACCATGCGCTGCTTGCAAAGCGCGCAGGCTTTCGGGCCATCTACCTCTCGGGTGGTGGTGTCGCAGCAGGCTCACTGGGCCTTCCCGACCTCGGCATTAGCGGGCTTGAAGATGTTCTTATTGATGTTCGACGGATCACCGATGTCTGCGACCTGCCCCTACTGGTTGATGTCGACACCGGCTTTGGCGCATCGGCCTTTAATATCAGCCGCACGGTGCGCTCCCTGGTGAAGGCTGGTGCAGCGGGCATTCACATTGAAGACCAGGTGGGTGCAAAGCGCTGCGGCCACCGTCCTGGTAAGGCCATTGTGTCCTCCCAAGAAATGGCTGACCGCGTGAAGGCCTCTGTTGATGCAAGGCAAGACCCTGAATTTCTAATTATGGCGCGAACCGATGCCCTGGCAGTCGAAGGACTACAGGCTGCCATTGACCGCGCCTGTCGTTGTGTAGAGGCCGGTGCCGATGCAATCTTCCCGGAGGCCATGACAGAGCTCTCGATGTACAAAGAGTTCGCGGCTGCGGTGAAGGTGCCCGTGCTTGCCAACATTACGGAGTTCGGTGACACGCCCCTCTACACCGTCGATGAGCTTCGAACAGCCGACGTTGCCATGGTTCTCTACCCCTTGTCGGCCTTTCGTGCCATGAACAAGGCCGCTGAAGTCGTCTACAACGCCGTTCGCAAAGAAGGAACTCAGCAGAGCGTTGTTGACCTTATGCAGACACGAAAAGAGCTCTACGACTCCATTAATTACTGGGACTACGAAAACAGGCTTAACGCCCTCTTTAAGCAACAGGCTTAGAAGGCGACAAGCACCCTGGAAACCCCATCTAAAAATGAAAGGAGCCCGACGCCATGACCTCCAATGTTGTTGAAAGCATCACAAAGCCCAAGCCCAAGAAATCGGTGGCCCTCTCGGGCATTGAAGCCGGCAATACCGCCTTGTGCACGGTTGGCCGCACGGGAAACGACCTGGCCTACCGAGGTTACGACATTCTCGACCTTGCCGATGCTTGCGAGTTTGAAGAGGTGGCCTATTTGCTCGTCCATGGCAAGCTGCCCACTCAGGCCGAGCTTACCGGCTACAAGGCAAAGCTTAAGGCCCTGCGTGGTATCCCCGAGTCGGTCAAGTCGGTGCTTGAGGCGCTTCCAGCCTCCTCCCACCCGATGGATGTTATGCGAACAGGGGTCTCAGCACTAGGCTGCAGCCTTCCCGAGAAAGACGATCACAACGCGCCCGGTGCACGTGACATTGCAGACCGGCTTATGGCAAGCCTCGGCAGCATGCTGCTTTATTGGTACCACTACAGCCATAACGGCAAATGCATCGACGTCGAAACCGATGACGACTCCATCGGCGGCCATTTTCTCCACCTCCTTCATGGGCAGAGCCCGCCGCAAGAATGGGTCAAGGCCATGCATGTCTCGCTTAACCTTTACGCCGAGCATGAGTTCAATGCATCCACCTTTGCGGCCCGAGTTATTGCAGGCACAGGCGCCGACTTTCACTCGGCAATCGCAGGCGCGATTGGCGCGCTTCGGGGGCCGAAGCATGGTGGTGCAAACGAGATGGCCTTTGAGGTTCAGAAGCGTTACGACAGCACCGAGCAGGCCGAGGCTGATATTCGCCGACGGATTGAAAACAAAGAGGTTGTTATTGGCTTTGGGCACCCGGTCTACACCGTGAGCGACCCCCGCAATAAGGTTATTAAAGAAGTTGCTCGATCGCTCTCGGCCTCTGCGAAGGACATGAAGATGTTTTCGATTGCCGAACGTCTTGAATCGGTGATGTGGGATATTAAAAAAATGTTCCCCAACCTTGACTGGTTCAGTGCGGTTAGCTACCACAGGATGCGCATTCCAACCGCCCTGTTCACCCCCATTTTTGTTATCTCACGAACCAGTGGATGGAGTGCTCACATTATTGAGCAACGCATCGACGGGAAAATTATTCGGCCAAGTGCCAACTACACCGGCCCCGAAGACCGCGCTTTTGTAAAACTTCAGGATCGTCAATAAGCCATGAACCAAGCACACCGTAAACCGCTTCAAGGCACAAGCCTGCAGTTTTTCGATGCACGTGAGGCTGTTGAGGCCATCACCCCAGGAGGCTACGACAGCCTGCCTTACACCTCACGGGTCTTGGCTGAAAACCTTGTGCGTCGTTGTCCACCCGAGGCCCTTCGTGAGAGCCTCTTGCAGCTTATTGAGCGACGGCGCGACACCGACTTTCCATGGTTTCCCGCTCGGGTGGTCTGTCACGACATTCTTGGCCAGACCGCACTTGTCGACCTGGCAGGGCTTCGTGACGCCATTGCGGCCCAAGGCGGTGACCCATCGCTTGTCAACCCAGTGGTACCCACCCAACTCGTTGTCGACCATTCGCTTGCGGTGGAGCATGCGGGCTTTGATCCCGAGGCCTTCGAGAAGAATCGCGCCATTGAGGAGCGGCGTAACGAAGACCGCTTTCACTTTATTGAATGGACGCGAAAGGCCTTCAAGAACATTAATGTCATCCCGCCGGGCAACGGCATTCTGCACCAGATCAACCTTGAGCGCATGTCCCCCGTCATTCAGGTCGAACACGGCGTAGCCTACCCCGACACGCTGGTGGGTACCGACAGCCACACACCCATGGTGGATGCACTCGGCGTGATTGCCATTGGTGTTGGCGGGCTTGAGGCCGAGAGCGTCATGCTTGGCCGAGCCTCTTACATGCGTCTGCCCGACATCGTAGGTGTTGAGCTCACAGGAAAAGCAGCTCCTGGCATTCTGGCAACCGACATGGTGCTTGCTCTTACCGAGTTTCTGCGCCAGTCCAAGGTGGTCTCGGCCTACCTCGAGTTTTTCGGAGAGGGCGCGGCAAGCCTCTCGCTAAGTGACCGTGCAACCATAAGCAATATGGCTCCTGAATACGGTGCAACAGCCGCCATGTTTGCCATCGACTCAAAGACCCTCGATTACCTGCGACTCACCGGACGCGAGGAGAGCCAGATTCAGTTGGTCGAAAACTACGCAAAGACAACGGGGCTCTGGGCAGACGACCTGAACAAGGTGGTCTACGAGCGCAGGCTTTCATTTGATTTATCAAGCGTTGTGCGCAATATGGCAGGCCCCTCCAACCCTCATCGACGGCTTGCCACGCGTGATCTCGTAGAGCGGGGCATTGCCAGCGCAAGCCCCTCAGCAGACCAAGCGGGCTTGGCCTCAGGGCAAATCAATAGAACACCCCCTGCGCAAGCCAGCATGCCCGATGGCGCCGTTATTATTGCGGCCATTACCAGCTGCACGAACACCAATAACCCAAGGCATATGGTTGCCGCTGGCCTGCTCGCTCGCAAGGCAAACCAGCTTGGCCTTAGACGACAGCCATGGGTGAAGACCTCGCTTGCGCCCGGCTCACAGACAGTGGCTCTCTACCTTGAAGAGGCGGGTCTTCTTTCTGAACTTGAGAAGCTTGGCTTTGGTGTGGTTGGCTTTGCCTGCACCACCTGCAATGGCATGAGTGGCGCCCTCGACCCGAGCATTCAAAAGGAAGTCATTGAACGCGATCTTTATGCCACAGCCGTACTTTCAGGTAACCGTAACTTCGATGGCCGCATTCATCCTTATGCCAAGCAGGCCTTTCTGGCTTCGCCACCCTTGGTGGTGGCTTATGCCCTAGCAGGAACCATTCGCTTTGACATTGAGAAAGACAGCTTTGGTCTTGATACCCAGGGTCAGCCCATTCGGCTCGCAGACCTATGGCCCTCGGACGAAGAAATAGATTCCATGGTGAAGGCCTTTGTTCGGCCCGAACAGTTCCGCAAGGTCTACGACCTTATGTTCAAGCCACGCGAGAAGACCAATGAGCCCGTGAAACCGCTCTACGACTGGCGTGCACAAAGTACCTACATACGTCGCCCTCCTTACTGGGAGGGTGCCCTGGCAAAGCCACGAAGGCTTATCGGTATGCGGCCGCTTGCCATTCTTGGGGACAACATCACAACCGATCATCTGTCGCCATCGAACGCCATCTTGCTTGATAGTGCAGCGGGAGAGTACCTGGCAAAAATGGGTCTTCCTGAAGACGATTTCAATTCCTACGCCACGCACCGGGGTGATCACCTCACCGCCCAGCGCGCAACCTTTGCGAACCCAAAACTCATTAATGAAATGGTTCTTGAAGGCGAAAAGCCCAGGCAAGGCTCGCTTGCCAGGGTAGAGCCTGAAGGTAAGGTCATGCGCATGTGGGAGGCCATTGAAACCTACATGAGCCGCGAGCAGCCTTTAATTATTGTGGCAGGCGCCGACTACGGACAAGGCTCCTCTCGCGACTGGGCCGCCAAAGGCGTTCGGCTTGCTGGGGTTGAAGTTATTCTGGCTGAAGGATTCGAACGCATTCACCGCACCAACCTCGTCGGTATGGGCGTTCTGCCGCTTGAGTTCAAGCCCGGCGAGAATCGAGTTGTTCTTGGCCTTGATGGCACCGAGACCTTCGATGTCATTGGCGAGCGTCAACCCCAGGCCATGCTGAAGGTCATCGTGCATCGTCTTGATGGTCGTAAAGACACCATTGAAGTGCGCTGCCGGCTCGACACCGCAGAGGAGGTCTCCATTTACGAAGCAGGGGGCGTTCTTCAACGCTTTGCGCAAGACTTTCTTCAAGAACGTGCGGCAGCCTAGTTCTTAGCGGTCGTCCTCTCTAAGCACAGACCACTCTTAAAGTCACCACCATGGCCCCAAGCACAATGCAGCGAAGAATTCCCGCCACCTACATGCGAGGCGGCACAAGCAAGGGGGTCTTCTTTTGCTGCAAGACCTGCCCACCGAAGCGCAGGAACCCGGCCCCTCGCGCGATGCCTTTCTACTGCGGGTCATTGGAAGCCCAGACCCCTATGGCAAACAAATTGATGGCATGGGCGCTGCAACCTCAAGCACAAGCAAAACCGTCATTCTTTCGAAAAGCCAGCGGCCTGACCACGACGTGGACTACCTGTTTGGACAGGTCTCCATCGACAAACCTTTTGTCGACTGGTCTGGAAACTGCGGTAACTTATCGGCAGCCGTGGGGCCCTTTGCGGTTCGCAACGGCCTTATCGACCCCGCCCGCATTCCGAAAAATGGCCCTGCGACGGTTCGCATCTGGCAGGCTAACATTGGTAAAACCATCATCGGCCATGTCCCCATGTTGAATGGTGAAGTTCAAGAGCTCGGTGACTTCGAGCTCGATGGCGTTACCTTTGCTGCCGCAGAGGTGCAGCTTGAGTTTATGGACCCCGCTGCAGAGTCCGACGAGCAATCCGCAGGTGCCTTATTCCCCACGGGAAAACTTATCGACACGCTGAAGGTGCCCGGTGAACCCGAGCTCGCAGTAACCTTTATTAACGCCGGCATCCCCACCATTTTTCTACGCGCCCATGACCTCGGCTTTACCGGAACCGAGCTTCAGGAAGATATTAACGGCCAGCCCGACCGGCTCGCTAGGCTTGAGAAACTGCGGGCCCACGGGGCCTTGCAGATGGGTCTCATTACAACCATCGATGACGCGGCCCAAAGGCAGCACACACCCAAAATTGCTTTTGTGGCAGCACCCCAAAGCTACACCGCCTCAAGCGGTCGATTCGTCGACGCGCAGTCGATTGATCTTTTGGTGCGTGCCATGTCCATGGGAAAACTTCACCACGCCATGATGGGTACAGCGGCTGTTGCCATTGGCGTGGCGGCATCCATTCCAGGAACACTGGTAAATGAAGCAGCAGGCGGCGGGCCACGCCAGGCGGTTCGGTTTGGGCATCCATCGGGAACCTTGCGTGTTGGCGCTGAAGCCATCGAAACCAATGGACAGTGGCAGGTTACCAAGGCCCTTATGAGCCGGTCGGCTCGGCGCATTATGGAGGGCTGGGTCACCGTACCTTAAGGCAGCTTCGAATCGGGCTGACGACAACTGCCCCCGCGGCGGCCCATGACATGCATTATCCTGAGGGTGGAGGAGAGAAAATATGGTCACGGCTTACAACAAAACAAAGACCGCTGGTCTGCACCAACGCTCGCTTGCTGAGCGCGAGGCCTTTTGGTCTGAACAGGCCCAGCTCATCGACTGGTTTAAACCCGCCCAACGGGTTCTTTCTTACGACAATCCGCCTTTTACGCACTGGTACGAGGGCGGCGAGACCAACCTTTGTTTTAATGCCGTCGATCGTCACCTTCAGACACGCGGCAGTCAGCTGGCCCTTATCTACCTATCCACCGAGACCAACGAGACGCGAGAATTTAGCTACCACCAGCTCCATCAAGAAGTCCAGGCCATGGCAGCCATCATGAAATCGCTTGGCGTTACCAAGGGCGATCGAGTGCTTATTTACTTGCCCATGATTGCAGAGTCCATTTTTGCCATGCTTGCCTGTGCCCGCATTGGTGCCATTCACTCGGTTGTCTTTGGTGGGTTTGCAGCGCCCTCGCTTGCCGCGCGTATCGACGATGCCCGCCCCAAACTTATGATTTCGTCGGACGCGGGTATGCGAGGTGGTAAGGCAATTGCCTACAAGAACCTCGTCGATGCCGCCTGCGACCTGGCTCAGACGCCTCCCGAAAACGTTCTTATGGTGAACCGGGGTCTTGTACCCTTCAGTCTTAAGGCCGGTCGCGATCTGGACTACGCAAGCCTGCGCGAGGAGCACAAGGCCGTTGAAGTGGCCTGCGAGCCCATGCTTGCCACCGACCCAAGCTACATTCTTTACACCTCGGGCACCACGGGCAAGCCCAAGGGCGTGCAGCGGGACACGGGTGGCTATGCCGTAGCCCTTGCTGCCTCCATGCGTCACATCTACGACTGCAAGCCAGGCGAAGTCTTTTTCTGCACCTCTGACATCGGCTGGGTTGTTGGCCATTCTTACATTGTCTATGCGCCGCTCATCAACGGCTCAACCACAGTCGTCTACGAAGGCCTGCCTATTCGTCCCGACCCAGGCATCTGGTGGAAGATTGTTGAAGACTACAAGGTCAGCACCATGTTCTCCTCACCCACTGCCGCGCGGGTGCTCAAAAAACAAGATCCCAAATTCATGACCGAGCGCAACACCTCATCGCTTCGGCGCCTTTTCTTAGCGGGTGAGCCCCTGGACGAGCCCACGGCCAGGTGGATCTCCGAGGCCTTGGGCGGCGCGCGCATTATTGACAATTACTGGCAGACCGAGACAGGCTGGCCCATTCTTTCGGCCCAGCATGGCATTGAAAACACCGAGACCAAGTACGGCAGTCCTAGCTTTCCAGTCTACGGTTTCGAGATCAGCCTGATTCACGAGACAAGCTTTAACGAGGTGGGCGCAAACGAAAAGGGCATGCTTTGTATTTCACCTCCTTTACCCCCGGGCTGCCTACAAACGGTATGGGGTGATGACGAGCGCTTCGTGAAAACCTATTTCTCTGCCGTGCCTAACCGCCTGCTTTACTCCACCTTCGACTACGCCATACGCGACGACGATGGCTATTACTTTATTCTTGGACGCACCGACGATGTTATTAATGTGGCTGGGCATCGGCTTGGTACCCGTGAAATTGAAGAGGCTATTCAGGCGCACACCAATGTCGCCGAGGTTGCCGTGGTTGGGGTAGCAGACTCGTTAAAGGGCCAGATGCCAGTTGCCTTTGCCGTGCTTAAAGACACCAGTGTCTGCGACAGCCCTGAAGGAGAGGCTCGCGAGGAAAAAGCCATTATGGCCACGGTTGACAAAGAGATCGGTGCCATTGCCCGCCCGTCCCGAGTGCATTTTGTTAGCCTTCTTCCGAAAACCCGTTCAGGCAAACTTCTTCGCCGGGCCATGCAGGCCATGGCTGAAGGCCGCGACCCTGGCGACATGACAACACTTGAAGACCCTGCCGCGCTTGAGCAAATACGCGCAGCGCTTGCGCGTCAGTAATTCCAACAGCTCGGCTTAACGGCCGATAGGAGTTCAAGACCAGTGCATTGAGAGTTCTCTCTTTTTTAAAGGAGGACTCTTAGCATGGCAGAACGACCCCTTTTCTATCGCAGCCCATCCGATCTCCTCTCGGGCGGGCCTTTCAACTCTCATTCTTGGTCTAGGGCTTGCGCTTGTAGGGCTTGCCAGTCTCTTGGCCCCCGAATCGGTCCAGTGCCTAGGAGAGTGGATGGGCAGGTCAATCACTCAGCTCTTTGGTCACCCCGCCCATCAGTTCGTTCAGCCCTCAGCCAGAGGCTAGACCACCAAGTAAATCACGGGGCCTGAAGAACCGTTACTATAGGCGGCGTGTCAACCTCCGGCCCCGTTCCCCCACTCCAGCAAAACACGCTAGGTCGCCCTGTCCAGTTGCTGCTTAACGCAGCCCATGCCCTGGACCATCTTGTTCTTCTTATTTTTGCATCGGCCGTCTCACTCATTGCAATCGACCTTGGTGTTGATCGCTGGGAAGACCTTATGCCTTACACCACCGGCGCCTTTCTTATGTTTGGACTCGGTTCCATTCCCGCAGGCCGCCTGGGCGATTTATGGGGACGGCGAAAGTCGATGCTGCTGTTTTTCTTCGGAACAGCTGCCTCATGCTTTTTAGTGGCGGTTAGCCAGGAAAGCTGGCATTTAGCCGTAAGCCTTACGGTTCTAGGTATCTTCGCTTCCATCTATCACCCTGTTGGCATTCCCATGCTCCTGCGGTATGCCAGTCGTCCTGGTGCTGCCATTGGCTGGAATAACCTAGCAGGCAACCTTGGCGTGGCCTTGGCAGCGCTTTTAACCGGAATTACCGTAAGCCTTGCGGGCTGGCGAGCCGCCTTCGTGCTGCCTGGACTCTTCGCACTGCTTCTAGGTCTAGCCTTTATGCGGCTTGCCCCGCAGGAGCCGGAAAGCCCCGCCAAAGCAAACAAACAAGCGGCAGACACGCCGTTTGTGTTCAATGGTGATGTCAAACGAGCACTCATTGTGATGACCCTCGCGGCCTGTACGAGCTCCATTCTTTTTAACTTCACAACCAATAGCAATACCGAGCTCTTTAAAGTGAAGCTTGATGGTCTTCTTCAAAGCCCTGCCCAGATTGGTTTCGTGCTCGCGCTGCTCTATGCCATTGCCGGTGTCAGCCAGGTTGTGATGGGACGGCTAACCGACAGGTACGCGATTCGCCCTCTGTTTCTTGGCGTGGTGAGTCTGCAGGTTTTTTTCTTGTTTGTTGCAGCCTTTGCCGAGGGCTGGCTTTTTTACGCGGCAGGCCTTGGCTTTATGGCTGCCATTTTTGGTGCGATTCCCTTCTCCGATGTCATTATGGTGAGGTTTATCGACGACCGTCTGCGGTCACGTGTCGCAGGGATGCGACTGGGCATTTCTTTTTTCGTAGGTAGCGCCGCGGTATTTCTTTTGGGCCCCTTGGTCAAGGCTGTTGGCTTTGAGTGGGCCCTTCTTGGCCTGGCGGTCGTTGCCAGCCTGACGCTTTTGGTGGTTGTTAGGCTTCCTGCCGTCCCGAATGTTCTGAATGCGGCGGCACAACCGAGCCGCTCCTAACAAGGCACGGGTAGCGACGCTAGCGGCTTAGGGCTGCTAGCGCTAGTTAAAAAACTCCTTTACTTTTTCCATCCAGTTCTTACTGTGGGGGCTGTGGTGTGTACCGCCCTCTTCCAGAGAATCTTCAAAGCTTTTTAGAATCTTCTTTTGATGGTCTGACAATTTCACTGGTGTTTCAAGAAGCACATGGCAGTAAAGGTCACCCTGAACCCCAGACCTAACATTCTTAATTCCTTTGCTACGAAGCCTAAAGGTTTTTCCGGTCTGGGTTCCCTCGGGGAGGTCGAAACTTGCTCGCCCATTAAGGGTTGGAACATCAATGGAACCGCCAAGCGCTGCGCGCGCAAAACCTACAGGAACCTCGCAGTGCAGGTCGTCACCATCGCGCTGAAAGACACGATGAACCTTCACTGAGATCTCAACATAAAGGTCGCCCGGAGGCCCTCCGTTCAAACCTGGTTCGCCGTTTCCAGCCGAACGAATACGCATGCCATCGTCAATGCCCGCAGGAATTTTAACCTCGAGCGTCTTTTGCTTACGAACACGCCCGACACCGTCGCAGGCCTTGCAAGGATTAGGAATGGTTTTGCCAGACCCATGACAACTGGGGCAGGTCTGTTGAATGGAGAAAAACCCCTGCTGCATGCGTACCTGGCCTTGGCCGCCACATGTCTTACAGGTTTCGGCCTTGGTGCCTGGTTTGGCCCCTGTTGCCTCGCAGGTTGTACAAGACTCCCAGCTTGGAACACGAATTTCAGTTGAGAAGCCTGCAGCCGCCTGCTCAAGCGTAATTTCCATGGCATAGCGCAGGTCACTGCCGCGATAGACATTGCTTCGCCCACCGCCTGCTCCAGCCTTGCCTCGGCTTGCACCGAAAATATCCCCGAAAATATCACCAAAGGCATCGGCAAAGCCCGAGAAGTCCTGCCCTGCGGCACCACCCGTATTGGGATCCACGCCAGCATGACCGAACCGATCGTAGGCAGCCCGTTTCTCCGGGTCGGAGAGCATCTCGTAGGCCTCCTTGGCCTCTTTGAACTTCTCTTCAGACGTCTTGTCCCCCGGGTTTCGGTCGGGGTGATGCTTCATGGCGAGCTTTCGATAAGCCTTCTTGAGCTCCTCCTCGGGAACATTCTTAGCAACGCCTAAGACTTCGTAGTAATCACGTTTTGCCATGGGTTATCAATAGAAGACGCCGGGACAAGGACCCGGCGTAATAGAAACGACCCCAGCGCAGAGAACTTTTGCCAGGGCCGGGGAACAGAGAACAGAGATCAATCGCGTTTGACTTCTTTGAAATCAGCATCCACAACATCCTCGGCATCGGCCTTTGAGCCCGACGATCCGCCCGATGCCGACGAGCTTGGGTCTGCAGATCCTGCGCCGTCTTGCGCACTCTGGGCGTAGACCTTTTCACCAAGCTTTTGCGATGCCTTCATAAGGTTATCAGTCTTAGCCTCAATGGCGTCCTTGTCTTCCCCAGACATGACCGCCTCAAGCTCTTTAATAGCCTCTTCAATCTTGGCCTTCTCATCGGCTTCGACCTTATCACCGTGCTCCGCCAACGATTTTTTCACCGAGTGCACCATGGCCTCGGCCGTGTTGCCGGCCTGGACAAGCTCTACCCGCTTCTTATCATCCTCGGCATTGGCCTCGGCATCGGCCACCATCTTATTAATTTCATCTTCAGACAGACCGGAGTTCGCCTTGATGGTTATTTTATTTTCCTTGCCGGTTGCCTTGTCTTTAGCCGAGACATGGAGGATGCCGTTGGCATCGATATCGAAGGTCACTTCAATTTGCGGTGCCCCTCGTGGAGAGGGCGGAATACCCTCAAGGTTGAACTCACCAAGGCTCTTATTTGCATTGGCCAGTTCACGTTCACCTTGATAAACCTTAATTGTGACGGCAGGCTGGTTGTCGTCTGCAGTTGAGAAGACCTGAGAAAACTTGGTTGGAATGGTGGTGTTTTTCTGAATCATCTTGGTCATCACACCGCCAAGCGTCTCAATGCCCAAAGAAAGCGGTGTCACGTCAAGAAGCAGGACATCTTTCCGATCGCCAGCAAGCACTGCCCCCTGAACCGCTGCACCAGCAGCCACAGCCTCATCGGGATTGACATCTTTGCGAGGCTCTTTGCCGAAAAACGCCTTAACAGCATCTTGAACCTTGGGCATGCGGGTCATACCGCCCACCAGAATCACGTCGTCGATATCGGAGGCTGAAACGCCCGCATCTTTAAGCGCAACCTTGCAAGGCTCAATGGTGCGAGTAATAAGCTCGTCGACCAAAGACTCTAGCTTGGCTCGGGTTAGCTTGAATGTAAGGTGAACAGGAGCCCCATTGGACATGGCAATGTAAGGCTCGTTAAGCTCGGTCTGCTGGCTTGAGGAGAGCTCGATTTTGGCGCGCTCAGCAGCCGACTTGATGCGTTGCAGGGCAATAGGGTCTTTGGAAAGATCAACACCGTTTAACTTCTTGAACTCATCAATGATGTGGTCGATGATGCGCTGGTCAAAGTCTTCGCCACCCAAAAAGGTGTCGCCGTTGGTGGAAAGAACTTCAAACTGCTTCTCACCGTCGACATCAGCAATTTCAATAATGGAAACGTCAAACGTACCGCCACCTAAATCGTAGACAGCAATTTTGCGATCACGTCCACCGGCCTTATCGAGGCCAAAGGCCAAGGCCGCTGCCGTGGGCTCGTTGATAATGCGCTTGACATCAAGGCCAGCAATTCGGCCCGCGTCTTTTGTAGCCTGCCGTTGCGCGTCGTTGAAATAGGCGGGCACCGTAATAACAGCCTCGGTCACCTCGTGGCCCAGGTAGTCTTCGGCGGTTTTTTTCATCTTACGAAGAACCTCGGCGCTTACCTGGGGAGGCGCAAGTTTCTTATCGCGAACCTGAACCCAGGCATCACTGTTTTCGGCCTTAACGATTTCAAAAGGCATAAGCTCAATGTCTTTTTGAACCTCTTTGTCGGTGAACTTGCGCCCAATAAGGCGCTTGACGGCATAGAGCGTGTTTCTGGGGTTTGTAACAGCCTGCCGCTTTGCAGGGGCCCCAACAAGAATTTCACCGTCTTCCATGTAGGCAATGATGGAAGGGGTGGTGCGCGCGCCCTCGCTGTTTTCAATGACCTTGGGCTGACCCGCCTCAAGGATGGCCACGCAGGAATTGGTTGTTCCTAAATCAATACCAATAATTTTTGACATTTTTATTTCCTTTCACGACCCCATAAAAGAGCCGACTGATATTTCGATAACTGGAACTTGGGGATGACCAAGTTAAAATTCAAGGCCCGAGCAGCGCTTGCTCACTGGGCGACCGCAACCAGGGCAGGCCTTAACACTCTGTCGCCAATCAGGTAGCCCTTTTGCATCACCGCAACCACGTGCCCGCTGGGCACGACTGGGTCTTGCGTTGCACCGTCCAACATGGAAACCGCCTGGTGACGATTTGGATCGAACTTCTCGCCGACCGGATTAATGGCAGACATACGACCCCTTTCAAAGGCCTGGTGCATCTGCCGCAGCGTCACTTCAATACCCGCCTTCAACCCTTCGTAGGTCTGCTCTTGAACAAGCAGAGCCATTTCCAGGCTGTCGGCCACTGGTAGCAAGGTCTCGGCAAACCCTTCAATCGCAAACTTACTCGCACTGGCAAGTTCTTGGGCGTGACGCTTGCGCATGTTCTCAACCTCGGCGGCAAGCCGAATGAGTTGGTCCTCGCGCTCTGCAAGCTTTGCCTGAAGCCCTGGGTCTGCCTGGTTGGCAGGGGGGGCAGCCGACTGCGAGCCCTCGTGAAAGCCAGCCGCCTGTCGTAGGTCCTCGCCCGAAACGGAAGCATCGTTGGCCCCAGGGGGCTGAGCCTCTGAGCCTTGGCCAGCAAATGGCGGTCCGCTGGCATGCTGACCAGGTTCTGCACTGGCCTGCTCCGAATAGGAGGCCGCCGCCTGGGCGGCCGAGGAGGAAGAAGAGGATGAGGCAGAGGATTCGGCCTGTGCCGCATCGTCTTGGCCGGGTTTAAGCTCATGCGGAAACTTGGTCATAACGAAACCTAACTTGGAAACTGTATTTAGTTAAAGGTTGGGACGTAGGCCAGAATTTCAAGGGCCCCAGGGCAAAAGTTTTTAGTCTTGGGCCCCAAGGCGCAGGGCGCTTTCCCTTGCCTGTTCAAGTTCTCGCTGCTCGGCTGCGTCTGGAGCAACAAGCGGCCAGCCCTGAGCCTCTTCAACAAAGAGCGTCTCAAGCATGGCCACAGCCTCATCCGAGGCGTTAATGCAATTGATGTAGGCGTAATGCTCGCCTCCGGCATGAAGGAATTCCTCTTGACCCTCCATGGCAATCTCTTCAAGGGTCTCAAGGCAGTCCACTACAAACCCGGGGCAGGCCACGTCGAGTCGCCGAATGCCCTGGCCTGGCAAGGACTCAAGCGTCTCAACGGTGTAGGGCTTAAGCCATTCAGCACGGCCAAACCGTGACTGAAAGGACAGCTTCCATTCATGGTCTTCAAGACCAAGCTGCTGGGCAATAAGCCTTGCCGACTTGTAGCACTCGCAGTGGTAAGGGTCGCCCTTTAGGAGCGTTCGCTTTGGAACGCCGTGAAAGCTAAAGAGAAGGAGGTCGCCGCGACCATGCTCAGCCCAATGCCTTTGAATAGAGGCAGCAACCGCCTTGATGTAGGAGGGGTGTCCGGCAAAACTTCGAATAAGCCGCAGTGCGGGTGGATTACGCAACGAGGCAAACGAGTCGAAGACCTTGTCAAAGACAGTGGCGGTAGTGGTTGCCGAAAACTGGGGGTACATGGGAAGCACCACCAGCCGGGTGACGTGCCGCTGTTTAAGGAGCTGAATTTGCGCTGGAACGGATGGCTGCCCATAACGCATGGCAAGCAACACCTCAACATCGCGCCCTGATGCCTGCAGTGAGTCTTTTAGCCGAGCGGTCTGCTCTTCGGAATAGACCCGAAGCGGCGAACCATTGCTTAACCAAATAGAGGCGTACTTAGCGGCCGACTTCGCAGGCCGCACTAAGAGAATAATGAAGTTGAGAATCGGCCACCAGATAAAACGCGGAATTTCCACCACCCGGGGGTCGGAGAGGAATTCGCGCAGATAACGACGCAGGGCCGAGCTTGTTGGCTCATCGGGCGTACCAAGGTTCACCAGCAAGAGCCCTGTACGTCCTGCCTGACCGTGGCGGTAGCCGGGTTCATCAAGAACCTGATTGGATGGCTTTGGAAGAGAATTAGACAAATGAAGACCTGTTTAAAACATAGAGTGATTTAGCGGCGTGTGAGTAAGAGTCGATTCATGGGCGCAGCCTGCCAGCAAAAAGAACGAAGCCAGTCCAATGAGAAACCGGGCTAGGCACCAGCACCAGATGGGTCGGCCTGGGACCCAGACTCCGCAG
Source organism: Burkholderiaceae bacterium (assembly GCA_018402635.1). Lineage (GTDB taxonomy): Bacteria > Pseudomonadota > Gammaproteobacteria > Burkholderiales > Burkholderiaceae_A > Hahnella. Next base: position 113,617 of record JAGYIP010000009.1, on the reverse strand, counting down.
CAAGATGAGTTAACGCGGTTGAGACAAGCCTTGCTGTGATGTCCACAATTGGTATAACTCGATCATACGCCATACGGGTTGGCCCAATAACACCCAGGGTGCCAACAATACGCCCATTCACCTGGTAGGGGGCGGTAATAACGGAGAGCTCCTCGACCGGCACCAGATTCGATTCACCCCCAATGTAGATTTTTACGCCCTGCGCTAGCTCGGAAAACTCGAGCAGTTTGGCCAGGCTGGTCTTTTTCTCAAAGAGATCGAACAACTGCCGCAGGCGGCCCATGTCTTCAGAGAGTTCAGAGACATCGAGAAGACGGCGCTCACCGGAGATCACAATTGCGCCATCAGGGTCACTAAGGGCTGCGCCGCCCTCCTCAACGGCCTTCAGCATGAGACGCGAGACGTCCTGGCGAAGGTCTGTGATTTCGCGATGCAGCCTGTTGCGCACCTCTGGAAGGCTTAGCCCTGCGTAGTTCGTTGTTAGGTAATTGCCCGCGTGAATAAGGGCCTCAGGCAGGTAGTCTTGATCGACATGAAAGACCTTATTCAGGACATCCCCGTCGGGGGTCACAAGAATAAGCAGGAGGCGGCGGTCGCCGAGACGCAGGAACTCGATGTGGCGAAAGACCCCAGCCCTGCGGGGGGCACAGACCACGCCAGCAAAACTCGAAAGGCTGGAAAGCAGACTTGCAGCATGTGAGACAACCTGACTGGGCGCATCGGCCTGCAGCTGACCACTCATCGATTGAGCCTGACTGGCGTCGATGGGCTGAACGGTGAGCAGAGAGTCGACAAAGAGTCGGTACCCCTTGGGCGTAGGAATACGGCCTGCGGACGTATGAGGGCTTGCTACAAGGCCAAGCTCCTCGAGGTCGGCCATGACATTGCGTATGGTTGCAGGCGAGAGGTCGAGCCCAGAGAACTTTGATAAAGAGCGTGAGCCCACGGGCTGGCCCTCGGCAATGTAGCGCTCAATGAGGGTCTTAAGCAGTTGTCGCGAGCGATTATCCATGGCCCCTATTGTAGGGTGGCTGTGATCTAATTCGTGCCATGAGCTCAGCCTATCGACGCATTGGTCTTTTTGGGCGCCCTAAATCCCCGGGTCTCACCGAGGCATTGCAAGAGGTCTTGCAATGCCTAAAGGCGCACTCCCCAGTGTCCAAGGTGCTTATCGAGCACGACTTTGCCCAGGGCCTTGAGGGGTTTTTAGGCAGACCAGAAGGCCCGGTATCTTACGAATTAAGGCCCATGGCCCAAATGATTGGTGCACTGGATCTGGCCATTGTTCTCGGCGGAGACGGAACCCTTATTGGGGTTGCGCGCCAACTCGCCCCTTTGGGCACCTTCATTATCGGGATCAATCAGGGTCGGCTGGGCTTCATGACCGACATCGAGATCTCAAAGCTCAAAGACGAGCTACCCAGCGTTCTGGCGGGCGAAGGCATTGTTGAAAACCGAGGCATGCTTGAAGTGAGGGTGAGGCGCAAAACCTCGCAGGCATCAAGCCCAGAACAGGTCTTTCACGCCCCTGCCCTTAACGACGTGGTCATTAGCCGCGGCGCAGTAAGCCGGATGGTTGAAATTGATGTCTTTGTGGGTGAGAGTTATTTGCAGAGCCTTCGCGCCGATGGGCTTATTGTGGCCACCCCCACCGGCTCAACCGCCTATGCACTGTCAGCGGCCGGATCCATACTGCACCCCGGCCTCGAGGGTCTTATTCTCGTGCCTGTAGCAGCACAGGCCCTGTCGGCTCGACCGATTGTTCTACCCAAGCCCTTAGCGGTCTCGGTGGTTGTTAACGACGGGGCTGGAACCGAGCTGTATTGCGACATGCAGGCTCTTACCTCGCTCGAAGATGGCGACCAAATTCTTATTCAGCACTCGGCCCACTCCGTCAGACTTCTCCATCCGAAGGGCTATGACTACTACGCCATGCTGCGCCATAAACTGCACTGGAGCGCCAACCCAGTGCTTAGCGGCCGACCCGATCCGGTTGCTCCTACCAACAATGGCTAGCCTCAATTCTCTCTATGCTCAAGACGCTTTCACTTCAAAACTTTGTGATCGTGAACTCCCTGGAAATCGACTTCCAGACGGGGCTCACAGTACTGACGGGCGAAACCGGCGCCGGCAAATCCATTCTGTTTGATGCGCTTGGACTTTTGCTTGGCGACCGAGCAAACAGTCTGCAGATCAAGCCAGGAGCAAACCGGGCCGACCTAACGGCTGAATTTCATATCGAGCCAGGCCTCAATGCAGACACGCTGAACTGGCTCACAGAGGCGGGCTTTGAGGCGATCGATGCCTCACTGCTCATTCGACGAAGCCTTGAGCCCAGCGGCCGCTCCAGGGCCTGGATTAATGGTCAGCCTGCAACCCTCTCTCAGCTCAAAGAGCTTGGCGAGCAGCTGGTTGAGCTGCATGGCCAGCATGCCCATCAGGCCCTCTTACGGACAAGCGCCCAACGCGAACTCTTTGATCGGCATGCCGGCCTTGGCCCCTTGGTGGAAAAGGTGGCCCTTGCTTACAAAGCATGGCAAGAAACTGAGCAGGCCCTTGACTCAGCACAGACCAAAGCCGATCGACTTGCAGAGCAGCTCAGCCAGCTCGAATGGCAACTGCAGCTGCTGCAAGATCTTGGCCTTGAGGAGGGGGAATGGGAGGCCATTAACGAGGAGCATCAGCGCCTTGCCCATAGCGCGGAGCTTGTTGGCACGGTTGAGTCAAGCCTGGGTCAGCTCGAGGGCGAAGAGTCGTCCGGCCTCATTCCCATAGGCCAGGCCATGCAACAAAAGCTTGGCTCCCTCATTGATAAAGATCCACGACTCGGTGAGCTCATAAGTCTTGTGGATGCAGCCGTCATTAACCTTGAAGAAGCCGCCTCACAGTGCCGTCATTACCTTGGAAAAATGGACATCGACCCCGGCCGCTTTGAGCAGCTCGACTCCCGGCTGCAGGCCATTTTTGAGTCAGCAAGGCGGCTCAAAGAAAGGCCCGAAAACCTTTATGAGCTGCAGGCCCAGCTTAGCGAGCAGAAAACAACGCTCGATGCCGCCTCAGATCTTAAAAAGCTTAAAGCCAAGGCCGAGCAAGCCTTCAAGGCCTACGGCGATCTCGCCCAGAGTCTTTCTGCAGAACGCCAAAAGGCCTCAAGGCCCTTCGCAAAAGACGTCACACGCTGGCTAAACGAGCTTGCAATGACCGGCATGCGCTTTGAGGTGAGGCTTGAGCCACGCCCAGAGCCCGCGTCTTTCGGAATGGATCAGCTTGAGTTTTTAGTAACCCAACATGCCAAGGGGCCTGAACTGCCGCTGGCCAAGGTGGCCTCAGGGGGCGAGCTGTCTCGCGTAAGCCTTGCCATTGCCGCTGTTGCCGCTCAGGCCACGCAGACATCGACCCTTTTATTCGATGAAGTGGATGTGGGCATTGGCGGCAATACCGGCCACGTCGTGGGCAGGTTGTTGCAGGAACTTGGTAAGCACCATCAGGTGCTTGCCGTCACGCACCTTCCCCAGGTTGCAGCCCGGGGTCATCAGCACCTGCGCGTGCAAAAGCAACAACAAGCCGACGGCAGCAACGCCAGCGAGGTTGTTGGCCTTGACCGCGATCAGCGAATTGAAGAGATCGCCCGCATGCTTGGCGACGAGGGCGTTCGCCAGTCTTCAGTGAAGATGGCTAAAGAACTACTTAGCCTGTAAGGCAGACAGGCCCAGGACATCGGGCATATCAAAGAGTCCAGAGGACTGGTCCACAACAAAGGCGGCTGCCCTTAAGGCTCCGGTTGCATAGGTTGTGCGCGACGAAGACCGATGGGTAAGCTCAATGCGCTCGCCCTGCCCCGCAAACATAACCGTGTGGTCGCCAATAATGTCGCCGCCACGAATGACTGAAAAACCGATTTCATCGTCAGTGCGTGCCCCGGTGTGTCCATGCCTCTGCCAGACCGCATGCTGCGGCCATTGTCGGCCTGCCGCCTTAGCTATGCGCTCACCCACCTTAAGGGCGGTTCCAGAGGGCGCATCGACCTTTGCGCGATGGTGGGCTTCAATGACCTCCATGTCATAACCCTGATGAAGAAAGCCTGCCGCAAGCTCGGCCAGACGAAAGAAAATGTTGACACCAACGCTCATGTTCGGGGCAAGCACAACCGCCTGATGACGAGAAAAGGCCTCAATGCCCTGTAGCTGATCGTCGCTAAACCCCGTGGTTCCAATGACGGGCCGAAGACCATGGTGGCTGCAGACCTGCAGATGCGCCATGGTGGCCTCAGGACGCGTGAAGTCAATAAGAACCTCTGCGCCCTTGCAGGCCTCCGAGCCCTCCGTCACCTGCACGCCTGACGACAGCCCCAAACGCTCGGCCGCATCGCGACCAATAAGGGGCGACCCTGGCTGATCAAAGGCTGCATAAAGTTGAAACTGCTTAGGCGCGCCGAGCAGCTCTGCAATAACGGCCTGGCCCATCTTCCCAGATGCACCGGCCACTGCAACGCGAATAACTTGTCTCATCGCTTTACCGAGAGCTAACGTGCCGCGGGCGCTGGCAGCAGAACATCGCTTAGGTCTTTGGGCAGCCCATCGCCCGACCAACGGCTTAGCTGATCGCCCTCAAATTCAACGAAAAAGCGACGGTTATCTGCGGGACGACCGGCCTTACGAAGCTCGAAGACGTAATCCCAGCGGTTGTTACGGAAGGGGTCAACCAACAGAGGTGTACCAAGAATGGAGCGCACCTGGTCACGGCTCATGCCGGCCTTGAGCTGATCAACCATGGGCTGGGTAATAAGATTTCCTTGGCCAATGTCAACGCGGTAGGGGGTCAGCCAAGAAGGGGGGTCGTTCACGAGCTTGTTCGAGAGCCCACAGCCGGTCATCCCCAATGCGCCTGCCATGACGCCCGCACAAAGCGCATTGCGAGGAAACTGTGACAAGAAGAGTGCCTTCATGCATTTACCCATTTCAGTAAAGAATTGCCGCTATGATAAAGCCATGTCGACTTCCGAACAGCTTGCCGCCGACCTGAAAAACACGGGACTCAAGGTTACGATCCCCAGAATTAAGGTTCTAACAATCTTCGAGCAATCGAAAACGCGACATCTAAGTGCAGAAGACGTCTACAAACAGATGCTCCTTGAAGATCTTGATGTGGGTCTGGCTACCGTCTATCGGGTGCTTACGCAGTTTGAGCAGGCTGGCATTTTGCGCCGCTCCAATTTTGAGGCGGGTAAGGCTGTCTTTGAGCTCGACCAGGGAAGCCACCACGATCACCTCGTCTGCATCGACTGCGGGCGCGTAGAAGAGTTTTTCGACCCACGCATTGAAGAGCGTCAGCGCAAGATCGCCGAGGCCCATGGCTTCGAACTTCAAGACCACTCTCTTGCGCTCTATGGCCAGTGCCAGCGCAAGGCCTGTCCTCATCGCCGCAGTAAAGCGGCTTAAGCAAACGCGAAAGCTGACCGAATGACCTTGGATCACATGATTGAATCGGCCGACGGCGTCATTATTGCCGTTGCCCTTGGGCTTGTTGTCATGTCTGTGCTCAGCTGGGCTGCCATTGGTGCACGACTTCTCTACGGATGGCAGCGACTCAGGCAGCGTCCCGCCGCGCCCGAGGCCTTCTGGGCTGAGGCAGATCGTGAGCGAGCCACACAGCTTATTGCCGAATCCGACCGCTCGGGCCTTCTGCTTCGCTTGGCCCATCGTGCCCAGGCGGCGGCCTCTGCCGCGGGCGGTACATTAAGCGATCGTCTGGTTCGCCAACTGCGCGACGAACTTCTTTTAATTCGAAACGACCTTTCCTCTGGCCTGGGGCTGCTTGCGTCCATTGGCAGCACGGCCCCTTTTGTTGGGCTACTTGGTACGGTCTGGTCAATTTTTCGTGCCCTTACCAGCATTCAAGGCCAGGGCCAGGTGATGATCGATCAGGTGGCGGGTCCCGTTGGCGAGGCCCTGGTCATGACGGCAGCAGGTCTTTTCGTGGCGATTCCTGCAGTGCTGGCCTTCAACGCCTTTCAGCGGCTCAGCCAGAGGCATATGGCGGGCATTGAGGCGTTTGCAGACGATCTGCTTCAACACCCCGCCTTCTCGTCTGAGAAGAACTAAGGCACCAAGAGTGCTTCTGCGCGATGCAAACACGTAGCTCCTCATCACGCCTTTCATCGGGCTTCTCGAAAGCCACCGAGAACGATGGACTAATGGCAGACATTAATACCACCCCACTGGTGGACGTGATGCTGGTGCTGCTAATTATTTTTATTGTGACTGCGCCACTGATTAGCCAAGGACTTAACCTCAACCTTCCTAATGCAGAAGCGCCTGCAGTTAAACCTCAGACCGACCCCGTGGTTTTAGAAATTAACGCCCAGGGCGAGGTCTTTTTCAAAACGAAGCCTGTCTCAGACGAAGAACTGGATCAACTTCTGGCAGAACTTAAAAGTGCGAACGACGAGACCGTCATTCAGATTCGCGCTGATAAACAGACGACCTATGAGGCCATTGTGCGGGTTATGGCCAAGGCAACAAAGAACGGGCTAACAAAGCTCGCGCTCATTACCGACCCGCCTGCGCCTGCTGGAACGCCTTAACAACTTGGTCTTCGGTTAGCCATTCACTCAGGACCAAAGGCTCTTGAAGGGCTGGGCCGTAGACAAGGTAGAGCGGAACACCCGAGCGGCCATGCCGGGTAAGCTCAGCAGTAATTACGGGGTCTTGCCGAGTCCAGTCGGCAGTAAGCAATTGATACCCATTTGAGCCCAGCCTTTGCGCAACCTCGCCTCGATTTAAAACACGCGCCTTGTTTGCCTGGCAGCTGATGCACCAGGCTGCGGTGAAGTCAACAAAAACAACCTTGCCCTGGGCCGCGAGCTCTTGGGCAAGGCCAGGTCTCCAGGGCAGACCCGAGACAGCACCGGCCGCTTCTAAGTCTGTTTCATCTGCCTGGGATGCCGAGGCATTGCCACGATCGGACGAACTGGCCTCACCCACCACAGGCTGACCCTGACCAACAAGTGTCACCAAATAAACGATCGAAATAACGCTTAGTAACATCGACAAAGGACTCAGCCAACGACTGATTCCGGTTGAGCCTTTGGATTGGAATGCCGCGGTTTGCAGACGGCCAAAAAGCCAGAGCGCAAATGCAAGAAGCACCAAGGCCATGAGCGACCCAAGCCCTGCATCGGCCCCCTGCTGTTGAATAAGCACCCAGACAAGCCAGGCCGCCGTTGCCAGCATTGGAAAGCCCAGAAACTGGCGGAAGGTCTGCATCCAAGGCCCTGGCCTAGGCAGAAGGCTTGTTCCCCCCGGAACAACTGCCAGCACCAGAAACGGCAAGGCTAGGCCAAGCCCAAGACCAAGAAACACCAGAAGGCCTGAGCTCCAGTGAGCGGCCGAAACCGCAAAACCCAGAGCAGAGCCCATAAAGGGCGCCGTGCAGGGCGAGGCCACAATAACCGCAAGAACGCCCGAACCAAAGGCTCCGGAGTCCGTGGAGCCCTTAAGGTTCTGCTCGGCCTGCGCCCCGACTCGCGCAAGCCCGAGCCCTAGCTCATACAGACCGAAGAAGTTCAGCGCCATGGCAACAAAAAGAAGGGCAAGGCCCATGACAACCCATGGGTTCTGAAGCTGAAACCCCCAGCCGATGGCTTCGCCTGCGGCCCGAAGGCCGAGCAGAACCGAGGCAAGGGCAAGCATCGAGACAAGCACACCGGCGGTAAAAATGAAGGCGTGGCGGCGTGCATGAGCCTGCGACTGCGCATGTTGACTAAGCGCAAGAAGCTTAAGACCGAGGACCGGAAAAACGCAGGGCATGAGGTTAAGCAGCAGCCCTCCCACCAGAGCAAGCAAAAAAGCCAGACCAAGGCCAAGACCCGAGCCAGCCAGAGGACCCAAGTCTGCCTTTCGGGCTTGATAAGCCTGCTCTGCGGTCTTGCCTGGGTCGAGCAACGCGGCTCGACTTGGCAGCGGGCCTGAAAAAACCTGCGGGCCTTCTTGAAAACCTTCAAAGGCACCCTGCCTTGTGGGCCGAAGAGACCATCGAACAGGCTCTGCCTTGTGGTCTTGGGGTCGGAAAACGGCATAAAGAGGTGTTGGAGCAGCCTTTAGGCTTTGAAGCAGCCGTGTTGAAGACCCTCCTAAGGGGATTTCGAGCCAAAAGCCTTGGCTTGAAGACTGATAAACGGCCTGGGCGGCAGCCGGCTGGACAAGGCCTTCAAGCTCAAGGAACAGGTAGCCGCCCTCAATGGCCTGCGCAGGGTCGTCCCCGAAGACAACAAGCTTTGCACCATCTTCAGAAACCGCATAGCCAAGAGACTTGGGCGCAAGCACGGGAAGGCTTGCCCTTGCCCGTTTCAGGTCCTCGGGTTCAATCGCACTGGCAGATACTTCGAGCTGAAGCGCCCCTGCGGGGGCATTTCCCGTGGCCGATGAATCAACGCCCTGCGCAGACGCCTGTCGCAAGGCAATAACAAACCGTGCATCACCCGGAATGCAGACATCTTTGCAGACAAGCCAGTTGGCCTGCACCTCAAGGGCCCTTGGCACAAACCCCGTGCTCCCCGATTCAATGGACCCAAGCTCCTGCGGAAGCTGCGCTAGCCTTGCAAGAAGAAGCTCCCCTTCAAAGCCATAGCTCGCAAGGGGGCCAACAGGTAGCCGACGGGGGGCAGGCCACTGAATGGGCTGAACTGGCACGGGCAGTCGAGCACCCGAAGCATCGAGCAGGTTGAGCTCGAACTCGGTGGGAAGCCCGGAGTCGCCAGGATTAACCCAGTAGGTATGCCAAAGCGGCGCATGTCGAAGCCTAAGCCCAACTTCAAAGGGCTGGCCTGCAATAAGCTCGCGGCTTGAAAAGACAAGGCTTGCTGCAACCTCGTCGGTCTGAATGGGCCCAGGAACGGCCTGAATTAGCGCCTGACCATCAACCACGGACTCTTGGGTCTGACCCTGAGTAAGCCGTGACAGAAGCCCCGATTCCGATGAGGCCGGCTTGGCATTACCCAAGGACGCAGAGCCAGCAGATTGCGCATAAACGGACTGCGCGCACATAAGGGCTAGCAATAAACCCACCAGGCGCATGGTCAGGGCGATCGGACTAAAAAGAGCCACAGGCAGCTTCTTCATAAGAGTGATTCGAAGAAAAATACGTTATCTATCTAAGCGAGCAGAACAAATTGGTACCATCTTAACCATGATAAAAGAACTTGATCTGCTTCAAGACCGTATAACCAGTGTTTCAACGACCCTGCAACGGCTTCGAGCTGAGAACAAGAACCTTCGAGAATCCCTGTTGTCCTCGGAAGAAAAGAATCGTCAGCTCCAGTCGCGTATCGACCAGGCAAGCGAGCGGCTTGAAAATCTTCTCAAGACAAAGGCCTGACCCTAGCCCCCCTTTTTTTCGTCCACCACCCACGAGCACCCATTGCCCACAAGCCGAACAACCAAGCAGCACGAGATCGAGGTTCAGATCATGGACCGACCTTACCGGCTCGCCTGCGAGCCTGACGAAAAACCTCTGTTGCTTGAATGCGTTGGACTTGTTGACACCCGCATGCGGCAGATTAAGCAAAACAGCCGGCTTACCGGAACCGACCGTATCGCAGTCATGGTGGCACTTACCCTTGCACGCGAACTCTTGGTGGGAGGTCAGTCGGGCGGGCTCTCGGAGTCTGACCTAAAGACTCGCCTTCAGTCCTTAATCGACCTTACCGAAGACGCGCTGGCCCCACAAGAAAAGCTATTCGACTAAGGACACGATGGACCTTGACCTCCTGACGGTAACTGCGCTTATCGTCCTCGGTGCTTCAACAGGTTTTCTTGCAGGTCTTCTGGGCATTGGCGGGGGTATGTCGATGGTGCCCTTTATGACCATGCTTTTTTCTGCCAAGGGCATCGAGGTCGACCTTGTCGTGAAGGTGGCCATCGCAACCTCTCTGGCCACTATTCTTTTTACTTCGCTCTCCAGTACCCGAGCCCACTTCAAAAGAGGGGCTGTGGATATGGCCATATTAAGACCCATGGGCCTGGGGGCATTGCTTGGAACGTTCCTTGGCGCGAACTTCGCAGGCATGCTCAAGGGTACGGTGCTGGCAGCCGTCTTTGCGGCCTTCGTTGGCTATTCGGCCTTGTCGATGCTGCGGGGAAAGAAACCCAAACCTGGCCGCGAAACGCCCTCGGCGCGTGGCCTGGGGCTGGTGGGGTCCGGCATCGGATTCATTAGTGCCCTTTTAGGTGCGGGTGGAGGGTTTATTACCGTTCCGTTTTTAACATGGTGCAATGTGAAGATGCACACGGCCGTGGGCGTCTCTGCGGGAATGGGGTTTCCCATCGCCCTTGGTGGCCTGGCGGGCTACATTATGAGTGGCTGGAATGTTGCGGGTCTTCCTGGTGGATCTATTGGTTATATCTACCTTCCTGCTTTAATTATTCTGGTTATTGGGTCCATGTCAACCGCGCCATTTGGGGCAAAGGTTGCCCATTCGCTCAATGTTGACTCACTTCGGCGATTTTTTGCCTATTTTCTTTTTCTTCTCGCTGCCTACATGTTCACCAGGGCCTTCTAAGGCCTGGGTGTCATTTTTTTGCTCAGCGCGCAGCGCTTAAAGCCTAGCCGGCTGAAAAGGTTGAGGCGAAACGCTCGCGCAGAACATTTTTTGAACCTTACCCATGGCATTGCGAGGCAGTTCGGGCAAGAAAAATAGACGTTTAGGCAGCTTAAACCCAGCAATCATCGATCGCAGACGAGCCAGTAGTTTGGTCTCGTCGTCTGGCCCCATTCGACTCGCAGCCTCGGGTGGGTCGGGCACAACAACCGCCGCCACGGCCTCTCCGAAGTCGGGGTGGGAGAGCCCAATAACAGCCGACTCATAGACCTCGGGCTGGTCATCAAGAAGGAGTTCAATTTCTTTGGGGTAGACGTTGTAGCCACCAGAAATAATGAGGTCTTTACTTCGACCAACAAGCACAAGGTAGCCGTCTGCCGCGAACTGGCCCATATCGCCTGTTTTGAACCACCCCCCTTGCGCAAACTCTTCTTTGGTCTTTTCGGGCATGTTCCAATAGCCCACAAAAACATTGGGGCCACGAACCTGAACACCGCCAATGGCGGACTCCTCCCCAGGCATACGCTTAATAGGAGTCTCCTGGTCATCGACCAGACGAACCTCCACAGAAGGCAGGGCAAACCCCACCGTGCCTGCACGACGGTTGCCTTTGTAGGGGTTCGACGTAAGCATAATGGTCTCTGACATGCCGTAGCGCTCTAAGATGGCCTGCCCCGTGAGCTGTGTAAACGCCTGATGGGTCTCTGCCAATAAGGGCGCAGAGCCCGAGATAAAAAGCCGCATGGTTTTCACGCGCTCAGCGGTAAGCAGCCCTGATTCCACCAGGCGAACATAGAAGGTGGGCACCCCCATAAGAACAGTTGCCCGAGCGCACTCCTTCACAACAGCACTGGCATCAAACTTGGACATCCAGACCATCTGGGCACCGGCCCACAAGGCCCCATGAATGGCCACGAAGAGCCCATGCACATGGAAGATTGGCAAGGCGTGAATGAGGACGTCGCTTTCTTGCCAGCGCCAAGCGTGATGCAGGACAAGTGCGTTCGATGCCAGATTGGCATGGGTAAGCATGGCCCCCTTGCTACGTCCCGTGGTGCCCGAGGTGTAAAGAATGGCTGCCAGCGCATCTGGGCCGCAGGCAATTGTAGGGAAGTCGTCTGGGAAGGGGGTGGCCTTTTCTAAAAGACTTCCCGAAATCGCGCCTCCCAGGGTCTCAACGTGATGACAGCCCGAAGACTTCGCCAGAGGGGCAATCCAGCCAGATGCCGATGGGTCGCAGACAACAAGCCCAGGCTTTGCATCATTAAAAAAGTAACGCAGCTCTTCGGACTGATAGCCGGTGTTTAGGGGAAGAAAGACCATGCCTGAACGCAGACAGGCAAGGTAAAGCATAAGGGCCTCGGGCGACTTCTCAACACGGGCGGCCACGCGACTTCCCGGGGCAAGCCCAAGCGACCTTATAAAGTGGGCCATACGCGCACTTGCAGCCGAGAGGTCGCGGTAGCTGTAGTGCAGGCCATCAAGGGTACGAATGGCAACCTTAGTGGGCTTGGCCTTTCGCATCAACTCGGTGTAGAGGTTCTTCAAACCCTTAGCCGCAGAGCCCGTCTTAAGCAGCATCTGAAGTTCGGCCGTAACCGTTGGGGCAATATCAGTGAAACCCTGGGGGCTGATCGTCATAGCATCCACTCAAAAAAGCTCAAGACCTCAAGCATCCCCAGCACAACGAAATGTCAATGTTTAAAAAACCTAGTCGTTCTTAAACTGAGGTCGAGTCTTGGTTAAAAAGGCGTCTAGGCCTTTAGCATAATCGCTCGTGTCGGCAAAATCCCAGCACGACTCACGCTGACCCATTGAGAGCTTTTGGCGATCGTCAATGCCACTAAGCTGACGAAGAATCCATTTACTTCGACGCGAGGCATGAGGCGCGCAGCTGCAGACACGTTGAAGGGTTGCCTCAAGCTCTCGCTCCCAGTCTTCGTCATCGACCAGTCGGTTAATAAGACCCTTGGCATAGGCCTCCTCTGAGGGCCAGATACGGCCTTCGAGCAAAAGCTCAAGGGCATTTGCACGACCAACCAGTTCTAAAACGCAGGCTGCCTCAAGCGGCGCAATGGGAAACCCGATTCGGCCAATGGGCACACCAAAGCTTGAACGCCGACTTGCAATACGCAGATCGCAGGCAGTTGCAATTTCAAGCCCGCCCCCCACGCATGGGCCATCGATGGCGGCAATAACAGGAACCGGGCAGTTCATGACCGCACGCAGTCCCTCGCCAAGAATTTCATCATGGTAGCGACGCACCTGGTCACGACTGCTGTGAAGCTCGGCAAACTCAGTGATATCGGCCCCCGAGGCAAATGCGCCACCCTCGCCGCGAACAACAACGGCGCGTAGAAGTTCATCGGCCGCAATCTCATTGAAAACATCGGCTAAGGCCTTCCACATTCCAGCAGATAAGGCATTAAGCCGGCCGGGATGGGACAGCCAGACGGTTGCCACATGCCCACCCGCCGCACGACTGCACCAGACACGGCCCGCAGCTGCTTTGCTAGCGCCTCGGTTTTGGCGCGAGCGCATGGCGGCAGGTGAGGCAGGCTGACGGTCGTTCATCGATTAATCAGGTCGGCAACCGACTTTGAGCAGGCGGTCTCGCCCCGCAAAAAAATGTCGTGGTTTTCTTCGATCGTAGAGAGGTCGTAGAGGTAATTCACCATAACGCCTAAGGACTGCTTGAGACCTTTAACCGAGAGGTCGGCCTGGTCGTTAATGCGCTCAAGTCGCGCACCGTTGTGAAGATGGAAACGCGCTACGGGATCGGCCTGGCGAGACGAGGAAGAGACGTTTGAAAGAAAGGCCGCAGCAAGTGACACGATACTTGGACGTAAGGTCTCGTCTTGGGCAAGGCGCGCGAAATCGGATGCGGCCGACAAGGACTGGGCACGCGCAAGAACCTGCCGACGGCGATCCTCAAGACGAAGCCAGACCTTTTCCGTAAGTCCATCACGCGCAAAGGGCTCGTTGGCAAGCAGCCAGCGCAGGAATCCAGGAATGGGCGAGAGTGTGCAGAACTGCCGTATCTCGGGAAACTCTAATTTAAGGGCTTCAGCCACCTGCTTAATTAAAAAATTTCCAAGATGCACGCCCTTTAGCCCTGGCTGGCAGTTTGAGATGGAATAAAAGGCCGCCACCTTGTAAGGCTTAGTGGGAGGCTCTGGCTTTGACTTTCTATCAAGCAGAGGGGTAATGGACTGGGGCATCTCGCGAAGCAGCGCAACCTCAACGAAAATCAGAGGCTCCTTCGGCAAGGCCGGATGGAAGAATGCAAACAGACGTCGATCGGGCTCAAGGCGTCGACGAAGGTCGGCCCAGCCATCAATTTCATGCACAGCCTCGTGCTGAATAATCTGCTCAAGCAGGCCCGCAGGCGACTCCCAACTGATTTGATCAAGCCTTAAAAAGCCAGGGTTAAACCATGAGGCAAGCAGATGCTCAAGGTCGGAGTCGACAGCCTTGAGGCTGGGGTCTTTGACGAGGCTCTGAAGAAGGGACTCCCTCATTTTTAGAAGTGCAGCGCAGCCCTCTGGCACGCGATTAATCCTTCGAAAAAGCTCTTGCCGCGGCGGCTGTGCATCAGCCACCATTTGGATAAGGTCTTTAGGATCTTGCGACTGCGCATAACGCTTTGCAGACTGCTCAACCAGGCCTGGGTCGGGGTTAAAGCCTTCGGCAATGGCCTTAAAAAACCGATTTTTAAACTCCGGGCTTAACGCCGAGTAGGACTGGAGAATCTGCCGCGCAATGCCAAGCCCGACCGACTCGCCAGCCTCTCCAATGAGACGTTCGCAGCTCGAGACCAAGGTCTTAAGCACGCGCTCGTCTTGACCTTGACTGCGGCCGGACCGAAACCTTTCGAACATTTGCCTTAAACCTATCGTCGGTAATGTGTTTAGATGATAGAGAGGTTACCGAGGCAGGGAATATTCCGCAGTCGGTATATTCCCTGCCTTCATGGTTAACACCACAGCAGGTTCAAAAAGTAACCTTAAAAAACAGTGGGTTAAAACATCGTAAAAGAACTAGGGGCTCTTGAATTGGCCACTTTTCGTCCGGGTGAAGACATAAAGCCCAAGGCAGCCCAGCACCATCATGGGAAGGGAGAGCCACTGGCCCATCGATAACGACGCTGTAAGTCCAAAGGGCTCCAAAACAGGCAGTAGACCAAGGAAGGTATCGGGCTGCCTGCCAAATTCGGCAAGGAAGCGAAAGGCCCCGTAGCCCAGCAAGAAGCTGCTGGCAATAACCCCCCGAGCGCGCGGCCGACGACTAAGGACAAACAAAAGAAGAAACAAGAGCAGGCCCTCGCCAAGAAACTGATAAAGCTGCGAAGGGTGACGGGCGATCTCGCTGCCGGACTGAGGAAAGATCATTGCCCAAGGAATAAGGTTAGGGTCGGCGGGTCGGCCCCAGAGCTCCCCGTTTATAAAGTTTCCTAGACGACCGAAGGCAAGACCCAATGGCACCAAGGGGGCGACATAGTCGGCAAGGGCCCAAAACCTCTGCTTAAAGGGCAGCGGATGGGCAGCCGTTGGCAGGCCCTCCTCGTTGAGCCTAAGAGGCTGCCCAAGATGCGGCCTGCGCGCCGCAAAAAGAACCAGGGCAACAATAACGCCAAGCAGACCCCCATGAAAGGCCATGCCGCCCTGCCAAAGCGCGAAGGCTTCGAGTGGGTGGCTTGCAAAATAGCTTGGCTGATAAAACAAGACATAGCCCAGCCGGCCCCCAATAACCACGCCCAAGACCCCATAGAAAAGCAGGTCCTCAAGGTCTCGCACCGACATGCCCGAGCGCTGCGGGTCAAGGCGAACCTGCCAGCGTCCCAGCAGGTAGAAAGAGGCAAAGGCAAACAGGTACATCAGGCCGTACCAATGAATGGCTAAAGGCCCAAGGCTTATTGCAACGGGGTCGAACTGAGGATGGACAAAGACACTGGAAGTCACAACGGCAGTGTGCCATGACTCGGGCCAAGCCGGCTTATGATTGGGGGCTGGTTTAACTTCTACTTAAGAGACGCTATGGCCTATAACGATCGATCCAAGAATGTCACCCAGGGCGTTGCCCGGGCTCCCAACCGCTCCATGTATTACGCCATGGGCTACAAGGAAGAAGACTTTGAAAAGCCGATGGTGGGAATTGCCAACGGTCACTCCACCATCACCCCTTGCAACAGTGGCCTTCAGCCACTTGCCGATGCGGCGATTGCTGCAATTAAAGCCTCCGGGGCCAACCCTCAGGTCTTCGGAACCCCCACCATTTCTGACGGCATTGGAATGGGAACCGAGGGCATGAAGTATTCCTTGGTCTCGCGCGAGGTCATTGCCGACTGCATTGAGACCTGTGTGAACGGTCAGTGGATGGATGGTGTGGTTGTCATTGGCGGCTGCGATAAGAATATGCCTGGAGGCATGATTGCCATGGCCCGAACCAACGTGCCCTCCATTTACGTTTATGGGGGAACGATCAAGCCGGGCCACTACAAAGGCAAAGACCTCACAATTGTGTCGGCCTTCGAAGCCGTGGGTGAATTTACCGCCGGCCGACTCAACAACGAAGACTTCAAGGCCATAGAACAACGTGCCTGCCCCGGATCGGGCTCTTGCGGCGGAATGTACACCGCCAACACCATGAGTTCGGCCTTTGAGGCCATGGGCATGAGCCTGCCCTACTCTTCGACCATGGCCAATGAAGATGGCGAAGCCATTGACAGTGCAGCAGAGTCTGCGCGGGTGCTGGTCGAGGCCATTAAAAAAGGCATTCGCCCTCGCGACGTCATTACAAGACAATCCATTGAAAATGCCGTCACGGTGATTATGGCCACGGGGGGTTCAACCAACGCCGTGCTTCACTTTCTGGCCATTACGCACGCTGCTGAAATTCAGTGGTCGATTGATGACTTCGAACGCATTCGTCAACGCACCCCGGTTTTCTGCGACCTCAAGCCCTCGGGTCAGCACGTTATCACCGAGCTTCACGAGGCGGGCGGCATTCCACAGGTTATGAAGATGCTGCTTAATGCGGGGCTGCTGCATGGCGACTGCCTCACCATTACCGGTAAGACCATTGCCGAGACCCTGGCCGATGTCCCCGATCAGCCACCAGCCAACCAGAGCGTTATTCGCCCCATCGATCAGCCGCTCTACAAGCAAGGGCACCTCGCTATTCTTAAGGGCAATATTTCGCCCGAAGGCTGCGTGGCCAAAATTACGGGCCTAAAGAACCCGGTCATTACAGGGCCCGCCCGTGTATTTAACTCAGAAGACGAGGCCATGGCCGCAATCATGAAGCAGTCCATCAGAGCTGGCGATGTCATGGTTATTCGCTACGAAGGGCCACGCGGTGGCCCGGGTATGCGTGAGATGCTGGCGCCCACCTCGGCACTTATCGGCCAAGGCCTTGGCGAGTCGGTCGGGCTTATTACCGATGGGCGCTTTTCAGGCGGGACCTGGGGGATGGTTGTGGGGCACGTTGCTCCTGAGGCCTATGTCGGTGGGCCCATTGCGCTGATTGAAGAAGGTGACAGCATCACCATTGATGCTCATGAACTTCTTATTCAGCTTAACGTCTCTGAGGACGAGCTGGCCCGCAGGCGCGCGGCCTGGACAAAGCCTGCGCCGCGCTACAGCCGGGGTGTGCTGGCAAAGTTTGCTGCCCTGGCTTCCACCGCCAGCCGCGGGGCCGTAACCGACCCGGATGCCTCTGCGATCTAAATTCGGCTGAACTTCAAGGGGCTTTCTTGGTCTACAATATGCGTGTCTTTGAATATAGTAGGTTTATTAAGAATATTTTTTAACGGAGGAGAATTCCATGCGTTCAGTCGTTCTAGCCGTTTCAATGTTTGCCCTTACCGGCGCAGCCCATGCCAGTGCCGATCTTGTTAAAAAATACAACTGCGTAGCCTGCCACGCGGACGCCCGTAAAATGGTGGGCCCTTCGTACAAAGCTGTCGCAGGCAAATACGGCGCCGACGGTGGTGCCGCCGAGAAACTTGCCAAAAAAATTAAGGCAGGTGGTGCCGGTGTCTGGGGTCCCATTCCCATGCCTGCGCATCCTCAGGTCTCCGACGCCGATGCCCTAATCATGGCGAAATACATTCTCACCATTAAGTAGGCTCGTCCTATTTTTAGTGCACGGCCCCCTGTTCCACGGGGGCCCGTGAAAGCCCTCTGAGTGCAGTCCACCAGGGGGTTTTTTTATTCCTACCTGTCCGACAGCCCAGAGCCGTCCGTATTTCGCACATACTCTGCGTCATGCGCGCACTCCCCCGTCGATTTCGTATGCCAAGAATTGGCATTGTTGGGCTTGGCGATGTTGGCAAACGGCTGGTTCGTCAGCAGCTTGAGTCTTCATCGGCGAGCTCGGGTCAGCTTGCCTATCGGCTCATTGGTGTGGCAAGGCGATTTGCCCCAGCAACCGACGACCCCTTTCTAGCCAGTCGCGACCGCAAGGCGCGTAAGGGGCTTGCCGCACGTCATTGCCCGATTCTTGGCTGGGACCTCGACCGCCCGGAAGACCAAAGACGCCTGGCAAAAGTCATCACGCACTGGATTGTTTTAATGCCCCCGTCTGAAGGGGCATCTGCCGCTGGCCACAAGGTAACCACAGACTGCCGCTCGAAAAGGCTCAGCCTTCAAATACGATACGTTCATGGGCAGCGCGCGCGAGGTACCGCTCACCTGACGGCTCCGAAGAACTCGAGGGGCGTCTACATTAGCACCACGGGAGTTTATGGCAACCATCAGGGGCAGAATGTGGTTGAAACATCTGCCTGCCTGGCCACCGAGCCGCGCTCCCTTCGGCGGCTTTCCGCAGAAGGCTATTGGCGCGGGCTTGGCTTTTCTGTGCTTCGAGCCCCGGGCATTATTGCAGAAGACCGCCTGCCCATCGAACGACTTAAGCAGGCCTCGCCTGCCTTGCGCGCGCAGGACGATGTCTGGGTCAATCACATTCATGCCGAAGACCTGGCTTATCTTTCTTGGCTTGGTCTCTTTCGAGGGCGCCCAGGCCGAGTCTTTAATGCGGTGAATAACTCGCGCCTGAAAATGGCCGATTATTTTGATCTGGTGGCAAAGGCCAAGGGGCTTGCCTTACCCCGCCGTATTTCACGCGAAGAACTTCAGGCTGAGATTGCTAAAGGATCCATCAGTTTAATGATGGCCAGTTTCATGCGCGATTCACGCCAGGTTGAGTCAACACGCCTTGCAACAGAACTACGAGCCCAGCTGCGCTATCCAACAACCGAAGAGGTTATTGGTCGCAATAAGACACCGATATCACCTCAATCGAGTCAGACCCCGCGGGCGTCTTAAGCTGAAGGCGGTCGCCCTCGCGAGCCTTCAGCAGCGCCCTTGCAATGGGTGAGACCCAGCTGACCCAGCGCTGTGCCGGGTCAACCTCATCCTGCCCAACAATCCGAATCGTCTCCTCGGTCGAGTCATTACGAAGGTAGACAACCGTCGCGCCGAAGAACACCTGATCCCCACCTTGATGCACGCTGGGGTTCACAACTTGGGCCTGTTCAAGCCGCTTGGTTAGAAACCGAATTCGTCGATCAATCTCACGCAGCCGCCGCTTGCCATAGATGTAATCGCCATTCTCGGATCGATCGCCATTGGAGGCTGCCCAGCGAACCGTCTCCGTGACAGCAGGCCTTTCCACCTTAATAAGGTGCTGCATCTCAGACAGGAGTCTGCGATAACCGACCGGTGTGATGTAGTTAGGCGTCTGCATGAAGAAATAAGTAAGGTAGGCAAAAGCCCCGAGCCGCAAGGCGCGGGGCTTTCTTCCTAAAGTAGAACAACCCCCACCAGACCGCCAGCAACAACAATAAGCCAGACAGGCCAACGCCAATAGACCAAGGCAACAAAAAACATAGCTGCAATTGCGAGATCCAGCGACCATGTCACTGCAGTAACAAAAACGGGGTCGTAGAAGGCCGCAAACAAAAGCCCAACAACGGCGGCATTGACCCCATGAAAGGCCGACTGCAGGGTGGGCTGCTGCTGAAGCGTCTGCCAGAAGGGTAAGGCCCCGGCCAGTAATAGAAAAGACGGCAAGAAGATAAAGAAAAGGGTGAAGAGCCCCAAAAACACCATCGTCCATGGCGAGGCAAAGGCATCAAGCAGCACTGAGGGCACGGAGGTTGCTGCGCCAAGAAACCCCGCAAAGGTAAACAGCGGCCCAGGCATGGCTTGTGCCGCACCGTAGCCAAGAAGAAACGTTTCGTTTGAGACCCAGCCAGGCTCTACAACCTGGGACTGCAACACAGGCAGCACCACATGGCCGCCACCAAAAACCATGGCACCGGCTCGAAAGTATGCGTCTGCGAGCCCCACAAGGAACTCGCCCTCCATCCACCCGTTCAACAAGGGCAGACCCAAAAGAAGCAGGGTAAACAAGCCAAGCCAGAAAAAGCCGGCATAACGGCGTGATTGCGCGGAACGGCGGTCGTGGGGCCCGCCGTCATCGTCAGGGCAAGACGGGCTTGAACCTGTAGATATGGAATTGAGATCTGGGGCGGCGGTCGCGGCAGAGGGTGCAGCAAGACCCAGCTTAAACCCCCAGCCCGCAAGTCCTGCCGCAATCACTGCAAGCAGCTGACCCCAGACCCCAAGACCACCACCGATGCCCAGCATAAAGGCCGCCACCAGGGCTGCGAGCGTTGCTCGTGCGTTGTCTGGGCACAAGGACCTTGCCATGCCCCACAAGGCATGGGCCACCACAGCAACCACCACCAGCTTAATGCCCGATAGCAGCCCGTAGGCAAGGCCCTCACTTAAAAGGCCGTGGCCCAGGCCAATAAGGATCATGACAAAGGCAGACGGCAGGGTGAAGCCAAGCCAGGCCGCCAGACAGCCCGGATAGCCCGCCCGAAGCAGTCCAATGCCCATTCCCACCTGGCTGCTTGAAGGGCCTGGCAAAAACTGACATAAGGCAACCAGCTGGGCATAGGCCTGATCGCTAAACCATTTACGGCGAGCAACGAACTCGTCACGGAAGTAGCCAATGTGGGCAACCGGCCCACCAAAAGAGGTTAGGCCAAGCCTGAGGAAAACAAGAAAAATAAGCCAGGGGGATGTCTTATCAGGTCCCACAGGACCTGTGCCAGCCTGTTCAAGGACCGGTTGCGTATCGTTTGAAGAGACCGGCTTATCGCTCAACAAAGGCCCGTTCAATAAGGTAGTCACCAGGCTGTCCAAGCCCCGGAGAGACTTCAAAGCCTCTCTGGTCAAGCATCTGGGCGGTTTCTTTCAACATCGAGGGGCTGCCGCAGATCATGGCGCGATCAACGGCCGAGTCAAGAGGTGCAAGCCCAATATCAGCAAAGAGCTTGCCCGATTCCATGGCTGTTGTGAGCCGACCCGTATGGGTAAAGGCCTCTCGTGTCACTGTGGGGTAGTAAATAAGCTGATCTCGAACCATATCCCCAAGAAACTCATGCTGAGGCAATTCTTTGGTGAGGTAGTCGGAGTAGGCAAGTTCACTAACCAGCCGCACTCCGTGAATAAGCACAAGCTTTTCAAAACGCTCGTAGGTCTCGGGGTCGCGAACAATGCTCATGAACGGCGCAAGCCCCGTGCCTGTCGAGAAAAGATAAAGGTTGCGACCAGGGCGCAGGTCATCGAGCACCAGCGTGCCTGTTGCCTTCTGACCAACCAACAGGCTGTCACCCTTTTGAATGTGCTGCAGGCGCGAGGTTAAGGGCCCATCGGGCACCTTGATTGAGAGGAACTCCAGGTGCTCTTCGTAATTGGGGCTCACCACACTGTAGGCACGCATAAGCGGCTTACCTTCCACCTCGAGGCCAATCATCACGAAATGCCCATTACGAAAACGAAAGCTTGACTCTCGGGTGGTTGTAAAGGAAAAAAGCGTGTCGTTCCAGTGGGTCACACTGGTCACAGTCTCAGTGCTGTTTGAAGCCATGAAGGGGGATTTCCTTAATCGTTGTTATCGGTGCCAACGTAGGGGTTGGTAAGGCGTTCCTGGCCAAAGCTGCTCATGGGCCCATGACCGGGAATAAACTCAATATCGTCACCCAAAGGAAAGAGCCTTTGCCTGATCGATCGCAGAAGATCGTCATGATTGCCCCTTGGGAAGTCGGTTCGGCCAATGGAGCCGGCAAACAAGACGTCCCCCACAAAGGCAATACGGCTGGCAAGGTGCACGAAGACCAGGTGGCCCGGAGTGTGGCCGGGGCAGTGAATAACTTCAAGCGCCTGCTCGCCCACCATAACCGTCTCCCCATCAAACAGCCACCGGTCGGGCCTGAAAGCCTGAAGCTCAGGAAAGCCAAACATCTTTGACTGCGTAGGCAGTTGGTCGATCCAAAAGGCGTCGTCTGGATGGGGTCCCTCAATGGGAACACCGAGCCGACTCGCCAATAAGCCAGCCTCCCCGCAGTGATCGATATGCCCATGGGTGAGAAGAATTTTTTCAAGATGCGCACCCGACTGGGCAACCACGGCTTCAAGCCGATCGATATCGCCTCCGGGGTCGATGAGTGCAGCTTTCTGAGTCACGGGGCAGACAACGAAGGAGCAGTTCTGCTCAAAGGCGGTAACCGGAATAATTTCAATTTCCATAGACCAGAGTGTAGCTGGCCTAAGGGTTTTTACGGGGAGAGCCTGCGCACCTGCCAGTGCTTCTGCGCGTCCGAGCCCTCGGCAGCCTTGAGCCGGAACTCGATGCGGTCGTGCAGCCGTGAAGGCCGCCCCTGCCAAAACTCAAACCGATGCGGGCTAAGCCGATAGCCCCCCCAGTGCTCGGGCCTTGGCGGCTCTGAGCCAAGCTTATTGCGAAAGTCGTCAAAGGCTTCAGCCAAAGCCTCTCGCGAGTCAATGGGCTGGCTCTGCGACGAGGCCCAGGCTCCGATTCGACTCTCAAGCGGTCGGCTATGGAAATAGGCGTCAGACTCTTCTGGGGAGACCTTCTCTAAAAGGCCCTCGATACGAACCTGACGTTCAAGCTCCGGCCAGAAGAACAGCAGGCTAGCCCTGGGATTCTCGGCGATCTGCCGGCCCTTTTCGGACTGATAGTTGGTATAAAAGACAATGACCCTGGGAATTCAGACCCTTAATGAGGACCACACGACTGCTTGGGCTGCCATCGGACCCTACGGTCGACAAGACCATGGCATTGGGCTCGGGAAGTTGCGCTTTCAGTGCCTCGTTCAGCCAGACCTCAAACTGCTGAAAAGGGTCTTTACGAACGCTTAGCTCATCAAGACTGGCCTGAGAATAGTCCTTGCGCAGGTCGGCGAGTTGGTTCATGTGAGACCTTTCATTATGAAAATTTGGTTAAAGTTAGCTCTATTTAAAGCATTTTAAAGTAAAAAAATACTTCTTTACAAAAAGTTAGACTCAAAACGCGCGCCCAGAAAGGTTGGCAAGCTAGGTCACTTGGCCGGGGGTCATTGATTATTCTTATCAATGACTTTGAAAGCTTCAATTGGACGCGACTAACAAACGGGGAGCACAATCACCCAGTGGATAGAATGCAATTTTGTTCTAGACATCGTTGTTTCCCAGGCTGAAAAGCCTGCTTTTTTCTGTTTAACCACTTAGGAGATAGTCATGCCCCAACTTAAAGGAAGCAGGACGCACCAGCATCTGAAGGATGCGTTTTCTGGCGAGAGCCAGGCCAACCGTCGTTACCTCTACTTCGCAAACAAAGCTGACGTTGAGGGCTACCCCGAAGTCGCCGCTTTGTTCCGCTCGACAGCCGAAGGCGAGACAGGTCACGCCCACGGGCACCTCGATTACCTGGCTCAGGTGGGTGACCCTGCAACCGATCTTCCTATTGGCGACTCTGCCGCAAACCTGAAGTCTGCCGTGGCCGGTGAGACCCATGAGTACACCGATATGTACCCTGGGATGTCCAAAGACGCGCGCGATGAGGGCTTTGAAGAGATCGCCGACTGGTTTGAGACCTTGGCGAAGGCTGAGCGTTCGCACGCCAACAAGTTCCAAAAGGCGCTCGACACACTCGATGCTTAAGCTGTCTGTTTGACCCAGGTGCGCGGTCCTTGAGCTTATCTTGGGCCGCCACCTGCCCCTCCCAGCGAACCAGACAAACACCGGGCTTATGTTTTCCTGCTGGTGATTTGCAATGATTTATAAAACGTTTGAACGAAAAACCAAAGTAAAAGAGGACGATCATGACTGCGCGTGAAGGATCATTAGAGGCGCCCACCCGGCATCCTATCGACTGGCAAAACCCCGAGTTCTATAACGAAGAAGCCTGTTTCGATGAGCTTGAGCGAATCTTTGATATTTGCCACGGCTGTCGCCGTTGCGTGAGCCTTTGCGGCTCGTTTCCTACGCTCTTCGACCTTCTCGATGCAGGCGAAAGTGGCGAAATTGACGGTGTCGACAAGAAGGACTACTGGAAGGTGGTTGACCAGTGCTACCTGTGCGATGTCTGCTACCTAACCAAATGCCCCTATGTGCCACCCCACCCCTGGAACCTCGACTTCCCACACACCATGCTGCGGGCGAAGGCTATTCAGTTCAAGCACGGATCGCCCACAAAGTTTCGCGACACAACGCTTTCAAATACCGCCGCCAACGGTAAGCTCGCGTCCATTCCGGTTGTTGCTCAAACCGTCAATGCCCTAAGTAAGGTGAAGGCCGCTCGCGCCATTGGTGAAAAAGTAATGGGCGTGCACAAAGACGCCTGGGTTCCCGAGTTCACAACCAAGGTGTTTGAGAAAAATGCAAAGGTCTCAGCGGGCTTTCCGGTAAAAAACGGAGATCGCTCAAAAGGCAAGGTGGCCATCTACACCACCTGCTACGTAAACTGGAACGAACCGGGCATTGGCCACGATCTTGTGAAGGTGCTTCAGCACAACGAGATACCTTACGTGGTGGTTGAAAAGCAGGCCTGCTGCGGCATGCCCAAGCTTGAGCTTGGCGACCTTGATTCCGTTGCAAGCCTCGCAAAGGAGAACCTCCCCCGACTCGCCGCCCTGGCACGCGAGGGCTACTCCATCATGACGCCCATTCCCTCTTGCACGCTTATGTTTAAGCAAGAAATCCCCCTAATGTTCCCCAACGACCCCGATGCGCAGGCCGTCAAGGCCGCCATGGTCGACCCTTTTGAGTACTTCCAGCTTCGCCGTAAAGACGGCCTGCTAAAAACAGATTTCAAAGAAGAGCTGGGCAATGTTTCCTACCATATTTCCTGTCATCTTCGGGTTCAGAACGTGGGGCAGAAGACCCGAGAAACCCTTGAAATGATTCCTGGTACCGCGGTGAACACGGTCGAGCGCTGCTCAGGCCATGCCGGTACCTGGGGCGTCAAAAAAGAGTTTCACGAAATGGCAATGAAAATAGGCCGCCCCGTTTTTCGCCAGATGGCCGAGCATCCCAAGGCCAACGGTGGGCAAGGCGGAGACCCCGACGTCATTGCCTCAGACTGCCAGTTGGCAGGCCACCACATCGAGCAAGGCATGGCGGGCAAGGCCGACGGCAAAGTCGAGCATCCACTAAGCCTTCTTGCCCGTGCCTACGGGCTTTAAAAGCTTATCGTTATAAAAGTTAATCTTCTCAACGCAAAGGAAATCGTATGAACGGAGATACACAGATGGACAAGATTAGTCGTGAATCGTTGTGGAGCCTTGAGCACTACGCGCGTATTCGTAACCAGTTTCGTGCCGAAGTCATGGCTCACAAGAAACTTCGTCGTGTCGCACTCGGCGAGAACCTAATGCTTATTTTTGAAGATGAGAAAACCATCCGTTATCAGATTCAGGAAATACTTCGAATTGAAAAAACCTTCGAGGAAGAAGGCATTCAAGACGAGCTCGATGCCTACAACCCCCTTATTCCTGATGGTCGCAACTTCAAGTGCACCATGATGCTCGAGTACCCGGACCCTGAAATTCGTAAGGTTGAATTGCGTAAGCTTAAGGGTGTAGAGACCAAGGTCTTTATTCAGGTTGAAGGTCGGGAAAAGGTCTGGGCGATTGCCGATGAAGACCTTGAGCGTGAAAATGACGAGAAGACATCCTCGGTGCATTTCATGCGCTTTGAGCTTGACGAAGATATGGCTGCCGCTCTGAAATATGGTGTTGCCTTAACCATCGGTGTGGAGCATCCCGCCTGCAGCTTTAAGCTTGACCCGGTGCCGGCTGAAATCCGAGCGTCTCTGGTCAAAGACCTTGCTTAGTCTGTCGGCGTTTTAATGCGTAAAACGCTACACTGAAAGGCATGACCACTCTTAAGGCAAAAAACGTACTCGGCACGGCGCTTGAACCCTGCAGCCTCGAGCCTCTCACGGGATTTTTTCGTGACGGTTGCTGCAATTCGAGCGCCGACGATTTTGGAAGCCACACGGTCTGCGCGCAAATGACACAGGCCTTTCTTCATTTCTCAATGGAGAGGGGCAACGACCTCTCGACCGCCCGCCCCGAATACAAATTTCCGGGGCTCAAGCCGGGAGACCGTTGGTGCGTCTGTGCAGGTCGCTGGCGTGAGGCTGCCGAGCATGGTGTTGCCCCACCTGTTGTTCTGGCCTCAACCCATGAGCGGGCTCTTGAGGTCATTGCCCTGGCCGACCTCGAATACCACGCCCTTCAATTCGAGTCCTAGCCTAGGTAAGTCTGTCAGCGAACAGGCTGGCTGCCTTCTCCACCTTTGGACGTACAACAGCCATGCAGTAGCCCTGATAGGGATTACGTTCAAAATAACTGTCGTGGTCAGCCTCAGCAGGCCAGAAGGTCTTTGAAGTGATGCCCGCCTGGCCTCCAGACTCGGGCTCTGTAACAAGCTGCAGCTGGGTCACGATGGGGTCTTTGTAATGCCCCGACTGACCAAGACGCTGAAGAAAAGCCTGGGCTTTTTCAAGCTGCTGGTTACCCACGGCAAAAACAGCTGATCGATACTGGCTACCAACGTCGTGGCCTTGCCGGTTCAAGGTTGTTGGGTCGTGAATGGCAAAAAAAATCTCAAGCAGGCTTTCAAAGCCTACCTGGTCGGGGTCAAAGTGAATACGGACAACCTCAGCATGGCCTGTGCGACCCGAGCAGACCTTTTCATAGCTTGGTTGCGCGAGCTCGCCCCCCATATACCCCGACTGGACACGCGAGACACCACGCACCCGCTGAAAGACCGCCTCAAGGCACCAGAAGCAGCCACCGGCAAGAAAAGTTGTTTCAACCATCGACACGATCCCTTCAACGATATGAGCTCAGATCAGAAGTTTATTCCTATGACAGAAATGCAAGGGCCTAAGGCCTTCTACACTTTCTGACATTGTTTGAAGACTTTTTCAAAGGACTCGGATCGATGAATACCATTCACCGCCTTGCAGGCTTTAGCTCTAGCTTTAGGTTTAGCTCTAGCTTTAGCTTTATCGGCCTCATTGCCTGCGCCGCAGTGGCAATAACCATGGCCTCCACCGCAACTGCAGCCAACCAGAGAGCAACTATCGGCTTCTCCTCAGCCCTTATCAGTGCATCAGAGCTACGCACCCTGCTTGCTTCGTCAAGCAAATCCTCGTCCGAGCAAGTAGTTAGGGTGCTCGATACGCGCGAACTTCTTCAGGCAGACAATAAAACACCCAACTTTGAGGCGGGCCGTATTCCAGGGGCTTTGCCACTGCCCTACTCGTTGCTGCGCGGACCCAAAGAAAACCCCGGCCGCGGCCCCGACCTTGAAAAGCTCACTAGCCTTCTTCAACCTCTAGGCCTTCATCTGAACTCGCCCATCGTTCTTACGGGAAGCGGCTCAGACCCTACTGAATTCGGCGCTGTCGCCCGAACCTACTGGACGTTAAAGTCGGTGGGCTTTACTCGGCTGGCCATTTTAAACGGGGGCTTTGGCGCATGGCTTGCAAGCAAGTATCCCGTGGAAACGGGTGTGCTGGGCGCAACTGTGGCAAACGCTGCACTGCAACTGAAGCCCAATGAGGCCCTTGGCATCACCACGCAGGCTTTGAATGAACTGCGGCTCGCCCTAGAGCCTGCGCTTTTTGTTGATGCAAGACCTGAAGACTTCTACCTTGGCCAGCTTCGACATGGCGCAGCCGCCCGTTGGGGAACGCTTCCCAATGCCCTGCACTTCGATAGCGAAGAATGGTTCACGCCCAACACAGGGCGTCTGCCCAACGTTAAAGAGCTTCGTGCTATCGCGCAGGCCGAGGGTTTCTTGCAGCCCAAGGCTCAGGTTGCCTTCTGCAACACAGGCCACTGGGCTGCCACCCACTGGTTTATTGTCTCTGAGCTTCTCGGCCAGTCGCAGGTTCGTCTTTACACGGAGTCGGCCATTGCCTGGAGCCAGGCTGGACTGCCGATGGACAACGAGCCAAGCCGGGCTGTAGCCCTACTTAGGCAGGCACAGGGCAAGGGTGTGCAGTAGAATGACATCATGCCTGCTCCCTCGAGTCGTCCCGGCTTTCTGAATGTAAGCCAGCTTCAACAGGTTCCAATTAAGCCTGTCAAAGGCTGTGTTTTCTGCGAGGAAGTGGGGGTCGGCTGCTGCAACACCACGAGGACTTTCGGGTGGTTGCCATTGACGACATTGAGCTGCCCGGATGCGCGCGCGTTATTTGGAATCACCATGTGGCAGAGCTTTCTGAACTTAACGAGACGCAACGGCTTCTTCTCATTCAGGCGCTGCACGAGACCGACCTTCGCATTCGCACCCTGCATAAGCCTCACAAAATAAACATTGCAAGTTTCGGTAACAAGGTTCCACACCTTCATTTCCACTTCATTACCCGCTGGAAGACAGACCCCTGGTGGCCTGAATCAACATGGTCCGAGCGCCCTCCCGTGCAGTGGCAAGGTATTTCTGCCACGGGCTTTGCTGAGGCAGCGGTTCAACTTTCCGAGTCTGAGCCCGCCCTTTTGACCGTCTCAGACTGGACCCAACTTAAAGACTTGGCGGCCCCGCTGCGACGCGCGGTTTTTGTGGAGGAACAATCGGTTGCGGAAGACGAAGAGTTCGATAGCTTCGATGGCATAAGTAGGCATGTTGTTATTGCAGCAAATAATTTGGCACTAGGAACTGGCAGGCTCGCACCCGATGGGCGTCTCGGGCGCATCTCAGTTGCAAAGGGCCACCGCCAAAAAGGCCTGGGCCGTTTTCTTGTTCGTGCCCTACTTAACGAGGCGCAGAGGCTTAGCTTTCCCTCTATCTACCTTCACGCACAGCTTCACGCCCTTGGCTTTTATGAGCAGCTTGGGTTGATGGCCGAAGGCGAGGAGTTTATGGAGTGCGAAATAGCCCACCGCCGCATGAGCCTTACCTTTTAGAAGAAGCCCTTCGAAGCCTATCCCAAATCGCCTCCCAGGCAGCAGTCTGCGGCGGGCTTTCAACCAGAATCAGCTCTGCCCCCTTGCCGTCCCAGTCGTTTAGACACCGATAAAACTGCCTGGCATAGCCTTCGGGTTCTGAGGCTAGAACCTGCAAATCGATGTTGAACATGGGGGGCCTTAAGGCGTCTGACGATGCAGAAACGAAAGCCCAAGGCTCTCGAGCCTCAAGAAGAAGAAGGCCAAGCTTCAACCCCTCAGCCCGGTTAGGCAGGTTAGGCAGGTTCAGTGCCGTTAATTCAGCCAGGCCACGGTCTTCCAATGCCTTGTCTGACTGAACGAAAGCCTCAATTTGCGCACGAGGCCAGACAAGCAAGGGACACCGAGGTGCGTAGTGGGAGTCAAGGCTTCCCGAGACACGCAGCTCTTCTCCCCGCGCCGATGGTGTTTGAAGCAGAGAAAATGCATTGGCTTTAAGCCATGCGTTAAGCCTTTCGCGCGATAAGCCCCCCGGTCGCAGCAGCCGAGGCACCGAGTCACGGCAGTCCACAATGGTGCTCTCAAGGCCAAGCGGGCAGTCACCTGCCTTCAAAAGACAGTCTTCGGCCCGCAGAAAGGGGCCAAGGCCCTTAAGCACGTCGCTTGCTCGGGTGGGACTGACACCGCCAAAGCGATTGGCCGAAGGTGCGGCAACAAGGCCAGAGCCTTGCGCTGCAAAAGCAAGCAGCATGCGTCGTGCAATCTCCTGATCGGGCACTCGAATTCCGACAGAATCCTGACCGCCAGTCACTTCCGATGGAACAAGGTCTGACTTCTTTAGTATGAGCGTAAGCGGGCCTGGCCAAAAGGCATTCGCAAGGCCCAAGGCCAAAGGGCTCCATTGGGTTGATACCTTTAAGGCGGTCTCAAGATTGGCTGCGTGAAGAATCAGTGGATGCCCCAAGGGACGGCCCTTGGCTTGAAAGATTCGAGCCACCGCAGCGCAACTTAACCCATCAGCACCAAGCCCGTAAACGGTCTCCGTTGGGAAGGCAACAAGAAAGCCTTGGCTTAGGGCCTTCGCCGCCTCCTGAACAGCACTTGCCGTTAACGCGCCCGTCCAGGCCGCGGGGTTCGGATGGCCATGAGCATCGAAAGGCTCAGGCGCGGGGCTGCAGTCAAGCTCACGCATCACCAAGCTTTTGGGTGATGTGGCCCATTTTTCGTCCCGGTCTTGGCTCTGTTTTCCCATAAAGATGCAGCCAGGCATTGCTTGGTGGAACAAGCTTGGTCCAGTCGGGCTCACGCATGGGTTTGTTAGGTCCATCAGGAAACCAGAGGTCACCAAGAAGATTGGTCATGCGGCATGCAAACTGCAGGCGCGTTGGGCCTAAGGGAATGTGGGCGCAGATGCGGGCCTGCTGCTCGAACTGGCTGGTTGGACAGGCGTCCATGGTGTAGTGCCCACTGTTGTGAGGTCTTGGCGCCATCTCATTGGCAAGTAGGCCTAGGTCCTCAACCCAGAAAAACTCAAGCGCAAGCACACCCACGTAACCAAGCTTCAGTGCAAGAGTCTTCACGTAATGTTCGGCCTGCTGAACAACCTGCTGGGGCAGAGTCACAGGAACGTCGCTGGTATGAAGAATGCCGTTACGGTGCTTGTTCTGCGCAGCGGGAAAGACAGCCACATGGCCCTGTGCATTGCGGGCGATAACAACAGAAATCTCTGCCTTGAGCGAAAGTTTTTTCTCCAGCACACATGGTACCGACCCAAGCTCTTGAAAGGCGTGGCTCAGCTCGTCAAGACTGGTCACGGTTAGCTGCCCCTTGCCGTCGTATCCAAGCTCCGCTGTCTTAAGAATGGCTGGAAAATGCGAACGCTTGACGATCTCGAAGTCGCTCGGTGAGTTAAGAGTAATGTAGGGGCCCACAGGTATACCCGCCTTGGCAAAGAGGGTCTTCTCTTTACGCCGGTCTTGTGCAAGTTCAACCGAGGCGGCATCGGGATAGGTTGGCCCATGCTGGGCTAAGAAGCGAAGACTTGCCGATGGAATGTTTTCAAATTCGGTTGTAAAGACCTGGGCGCGCTCGGCAAGGGCAGTTAGCGCTGCCTGGTCTGCGTAATGGCCCACCACAACATCATCGGCAATTTGAGCCGCAGGCCCCTTGGGGTCGGGGTCAAGCACCACCACCTGAAGACCCAGCCGGTGCGCGGCCTGAATCATCATGCGGCCAAGCTGGCCTCCACCAAGCAGACCAATAACCGGACTTACAGACACCATGAAAGACGGGCCCTAGAACCGGGACTTGGCCTACGAGCGTCCAAGGTTTGCATTCATGGACTGGGCCTCTTGGGTCTGGCGCGCCCGAAACTCTTGGAGGCGTTGGTGAAGCACAGGGTCGTCACGGGTTAGGCCCGCAATAAGGTGCAGGGCTGCATTGGCTGCACCCGCCTCACCGATTGCGAAGGTTGCCACTGGAATGCCCTTGGGCATTTGCACAATGGAATGAAGCGAGTCTTCTCCGCGAAGGTACTTCGAGGGAACAGGAACCCCAAACACTGGCACAGTGGTTTTAGCCGCAAGCATTCCGGGCAGGTGTGCGGCCCCACCTGCGCCTGCAATAAGGCCTACCAGGCCACGTGCCCGCGCGAATTCCGCATAACGGTAGAGTTCATCGGGCATTCTGTGGGCCGAGACCACACGGGCCTCATGAGGCAGGCC
Source organism: Burkholderiaceae bacterium (assembly GCA_018402635.1). Classification (GTDB taxonomy): domain Bacteria; phylum Pseudomonadota; class Gammaproteobacteria; order Burkholderiales; family Burkholderiaceae_A; genus Hahnella. The sequence goes on along the minus strand of JAGYIP010000009.1, from coordinate 82,041 downwards.
GAACTGATCGAGTATCTCAACGGCATGGCGCATGACCTCCCAGTCGGACTGCGAGCCCATGACAACGCCAATAACAGGCATGCGCACCCCGGCAAGCCGAAGGAGCGCCTCACGGTATTTCTGCGCGGTCTGTTCAATAACACTATCGGGAAGCCATGGGGCAGGAGCCTGCTTGTTCCAGTCGAGTGTCTCTAAGTAATCGCGCACGTACTGCTTGTCAAAACTTGGTGGGCTCAGGCCCTCGGCGTAGGCATCAGCAGGCCAAAATCGTGAGGAGTCTGCGGTGAGCAGCTCGTCCATAAGATGCAGTTCACCCTTGGCATCCAGGCCAAACTCAAACTTGGTGTCTGCAATAAGAACACCCTGAGATAAAGCGTAGCCAGCCGCCTCTTGGTAGAGCTGCAGGCTTATTGAACGAATTCTTTCCGCAAGCGGCTTACCAATTTGACCCGCCATTTGCTCAAAGCTAATGTTCTCGTCGTGCTCGCCCATCTCGGCCTTGCGCGCTGGTGTGAAGATAGGCTCAGGCAGCTTACTTGCCTGCTTTAAACCTTTCGGAAGCTCAATTCCACAGACACTGCCGCTTGCCTGGTAATCTTTCCAGCCTCCACCAATTAAATAGCCACGAACAACTGCCTCAACCAGAATGGGCTTTAGGCGTTTGGCAACAACCGCCCTGCCCCGAACCTGATCGACCTCGTTACCTGCTACCACCGTCTCGGGGTCGACACCTGTTAAATGGTTGGGGACGACTGCACCGAGCCGAGCAAACCAAAACTCTGAGAGCCGGTTCAGAATGACGCCCTTATCGGGAATGGGCTGGCCCAGTACAACATCGAAGGCCGAAAGACGATCGGTTGCCACCATGAGCAGTTGGTCGTCACCTACGGCATAGAGGTCGCGCACCTTCCCCCGCCCAAGCAGGGGAAGAGACTGAATATGACTTTGTAGCACTACTGAATACGCTGGCTTAAAGCGCCCTCAGCGTAATGACCTGCCATAACCGACAGGTCAACCGGGCGAATTTTACTGCCCTGCCCGGCACAGCCAAATTCTTGATAGCGAGCCTTGCATATCTTCTTGGCAGCCTCTCGGGCTGGCTTTAAAAAATCTCTAGGATCAAAGTGCGAGGGGTTCTCGGCCATAAAGCGACGCACGGCAGCCGTCATGGCAAGGCGAATATCGGTATCGATATTAATTTTACGTACGCCATGCTTGATGGCCTCTTGAATTTCCTCAACGGGCACGCCGTAGGTTTCCTTCATGTCGCCGCCGAATTGGCGGATTTCCTCTAGAAGATCTTGAGGGACCGAGGATGATCCGTGCATCACCAGATGTGTGGTTGGAATGCGCTGGTTAATTTCCTTAATGCGATTGATGGCCAGAATATCGCCCGTGGGCTTGCGCGAAAACTTATAGGCGCCATGACTGGTTCCAATGGCAATGGCCAGGGCATCGAGCTGGGTGCGCTTTACAAAATCGGCAGCCTGCTCGGGGTCGGTAAGAAGCTGCTCACGGGTCATGGTGGCATCGGTGCCATGGCCGTCCTCTTTGTCGCCCTGCATGGTCTCAAGAGAGCCAAGGCAGCCAAGTTCGCCCTCCACAGAGACGCCAAGCTTATGGGCCATTGCAACCACCTGAGAGGTGACCTGAACGTTGTAGTCGTAGCTTGCGATGGTCTTGCCATCGGCTTCAAGCGAGCCATCCATCATGACGCTTGAGAACCCAAGAGCAATTGCGCCTTGGCAGACCTCGGGGCTTTGACCATGGTCTTGATGCATGACAACGGGAACCTTGGGGTAGGCCTCGAATGCCGCAAGAATAAGGTGCTTTAGAAAGTCTTCACCAGCATACCGGCGGGCACCGGCGCTTGCCTGCATGATGACCGGCGAATCCAGCTCGTGAGCGGCCGCCATAATAGCCTGGACCTGCTCAAGATTATTAACATTAAAAGCGGGAACCCCATACTGGTTCTCCGCGGCATGATCCAAGACTTGGCGAAGTGAGATTAAAGGCATGGCACGGACCTCATTTAAAACGGACTAATGATTATGCTTGGAAAAGCGCGAGGACGGTTGCGCGCTAACTTGAACAATCTTCAATGAATTGGTGCCCCCGGACTGACCTATGGGGTCTCCCATGGTAATAATCACCAGGTCGCCTGGCTGCACAACCCCCGCATCCACCAGCCTTTGCTCTGCGGCCGCAAGCAAGGCCTCCCGGTCGGAGGCCTGAAAATCAAACATCAAGGGCTCAACGTCCCGGTAAAGCGCCATACGCCGCCTGCTCGTCTCCTCGGGCGTTAGGGCATAAATGGGTACGCCCGCATTTAATCGAGACATCCACAGTGCAGTGGATCCCGACTGCGTAAGGGCGACCAGGGCCTTTACGTTTAAATGGCGCGCCGTAAAAAGGCTTGCCATGGCAATGGACTGATCGATTCGCTTAAAGGTACGGTTGAGAAACTCGGTGTCCAAGGTTCGCTCGGCGAACTTCTCGGCCTCGATGCAAATACGCACCATCGACTGCACGGTGCGAACCGGGTAGGCCCCTGCCGCGGTCTCTGCGCTAAGCATAACGGCGTCGGTGCCGTCGAGTACGGCGTTAGCCACATCGGAGACCTCGGCGCGCGTAGGCACAGGTGAGCTAATCATGGACTCCATCATTTGGGTGGCCGTAATGGTGAGCCTGTTGGCTTCACGCGCCATACGAATCATTTTCTTCTGAAGGCTTGGCACCGCTGCATCGCCAACCTCCACAGCCAAGTCACCCCTTGCCACCATAAGGCCCTTGGATGCCTGAATAATTTCTTCAAGATTCTCGATGGCCTCAACACGTTCAATCTTGGCAATGGTCTGGGCCTTAGAGCCCAAGGCATCAAGTAGCCGTTGCGCCTCGCGCATATCCGCAGCAGACTTGGGGAAAGACACCGCCAGGTAATCGGCCTCAATGGCCGCTGCAACCTGCATATCAGCCTTGTCTTTATCGGTAAGCGCCGGCGCTGAAAGCCCGCCGCCCTGTCGATTGATACCCTTGCGATCCGAAAGAATGCCCCCCTCAATAACGATGCAATCAATGGCCTCGGAATGGACCGACTCGACCCGCATGGAAATAAGGCCATCGTTGAGCAAAAGTGTGTCGCCCGCCTTCACGTCGTTCACAAGCTCGGGGTAGTCAAGGCCCACCTGTGTTGCATCGCCCTCGGGGCAGTGGACCATAAGACGAAAGGCCTGGCCCGACTGCAGCATCTCTTTGCCATTTTTAAACTTCCCCACCCGAATCTTAGGGCCCTGAAGGTCGGCAAGAATGGCAATGTCGCGTCCGCAGTCGGCAGCCGCCTGCCGAACACTTGCTGCACGGGCGCGATGCTCATCGGCAGTGCCATGGGAGAAGTTCAGGCGAAAGACATCCACGCCCGCCTCAACCAGGGCCTTAATTTGCTCGGCGCTGCTGCTTGCGGGCCCGAGGGTGGCAACAATTTTGGTTGCTCGAGCCGGTCCAAGGTTACTGCTCACCCCATTGACCCCTTAAAAGAAATAACTACGCTGGGTTCCAGATAGAAAACGAATTAGGCACGCGCCTCAAGCGCCGCGACGGCCGGCAAGGTTTTACCTTCTAAAAACTCAAGAAAGGCGCCACCACCGGTGGAGATGTAATCGATTTGGTTGCCGATGTTGTATTTGGCAATTGCCGCCAGCGTGTCACCGCCACCGGCAATGGAAAAGCCGGGTGAGTGGGCAATGGCAGAGGCCAGGGTTCGGGTACCGCCTGAAAACTGTTCAATTTCAAAGACCCCCACCGGACCATTCCAGACAATCGTTCCGGCCTTAGCCACAATGCCGGCAAGCTCGGCCGCCGTCTGTGGACCGATATCGAGAATCATGTCGTCAGAGGCGCAGTCGGTTGCGGGCACCTTATTGGCCCTTGCCTGGGATGAAAATTCATTGGCCGTAACAATATCAACCGGGATGGGCACCGAGGCTCCACGCGCCTGCATAAGGTCCATGATGGCCTTAGCCTCTTCAATAAGGTCTTTCTCGGCAAGCGACTTCCCAATAGGAAGCCCTTTGGCTGCCATGAAGGTGTTGGCAATACCGCCACCCACAATAAGCTGGTCCACCTTCTGGGCAAGCGACTTCAAAATAGTGAGCTTGGTTGAAACCTTAGAGCCCGCAACAATGGCAACCAGGGGTCGGCGCGGCGCCTGCAGGGCTTTACCCAGGGCGTCAAGTTCTGCAGCCATTAAAGGGCCTGCGCAGGCCTCGGTGGCGAATCGGGCCATACCATGGGTCGTTGCCTCGGCACGATGTGCTGTACCGAAGGCATCGTTCACATAGACATCGCAAAGGGCCGCCATTTTTTTGGCGAGCTGCTCATCGTCCTTTTTCTCGCCCTTGTTGCCCCTGCAATTTTCAAGCACCACAAGGTCACCGACTGCAACCGTCACTCCCTCTTCCACCCAGTTGCTTATTAAGGCAACCTTGCGCCCTAGAAGCTCGGCCATGCGACTGGCAACTGGCGCCAGGGAGTCTTCGGGCTTGAGTTCGCCCTCGGTGGGTCGCCCAAGGTGCGAAGTCACCATAACGGCTGCACCCGCGGCCAAGGCCTGCTCTATGGCAGGAAGAGATGCACGAATGCGCGTGTCATCGGTTATTCGACCGGAGTCGTCTTGTGGAACGTTGAGGTCGGCGCGAATAAAAACACGCTTGCCTTTGAGCTCAATATCAGAGAGGCGTTTGAATTTCATAGGACAGCTCCGCGTTTTTACTTCGCCGACATAAGGGCAACCGTGGTGTCAAGCATTCGGTTTGAAAAACCCCATTCGTTGTCGTACCAGGAAAGCACCTTCACAAGGCGCCCATCGGCAGACACGCGGGTCTGAGTGGCATCAAAAATACTGGAGTGCGCATCATGATTAAAGTCCACCGAGACTAGGGGTGCTGTGTTGTAGCCAAGAACACCTTTTAGGGGGCCCTCGGAGGCTGCCTTAAGAAGGGCGTTAACCTCATCGGCCGTGGTGACCTTTTTCGCCATAAAGGTGAGGTCGACAACGGACACATTAATGGTGGGAACACGCATGGCAAAGCCATCAAGCTTTCCGTTAAGCTCTGGCAGAACCAGACCCACTGCTGCTGCCGCACCGGTCTTGGTGGGAATCATGCTCATGGTTGCCGAGCGCGCGCGCCGGAGGTCTTCGTGATAGACGTCGGTAAGAACCTGGTCGTTGGTGTAGGCATGAATGGTTGTCATAAGGCCCGACTCAATGCCCAAAGACTCATGCAGAACCTTCGCCATAGGCGCAAGGCAGTTGGTTGTGCAGGAGGCATTCGAAATAACCGTATCGCTTGCCTTAAGAACACCCTGGTTCACACCAAAGACCACCGTGGCATCCACATCCTTGCCGCCTGGGGCTGAGATAACCACCTTCTTGGCACCCCCCGCCAGGTGGGCATTGGCCTTTTCTTTTGTGGTGAAGAAGCCTGTGCACTCAAGAACCACATCGACGCCAAGGTCCTTCCATGGAAGGTCGGCAGGGTTACGGTTGGCCAGCACCTTAATGCGATCGCCATTGACCACCATGCAGTCGCCGTCCACCGAGACCGTGCCCGGAAACCTGCCGTGGGCCGTGTCGTATTGGGTAAGGTGGGCGTTGGTCTCGGGTTTTCCGAGGTCGTTAATGGCAACAATTTCAATGGCGTGACGCTTACCACCTTCGTAGTGAGCCCGCAAAACATTACGTCCAATACGGCCGTAGCCATTAATAGCAACCTTGATAGTCATATTGCTTCTCCTTATTATTTTGAATTTTTTAATGCCAGCGCACGACGCGCCGTATTCGCAACCGCTGTTGCAGTAATGTCGAAGTGCTTGTAAACATCGGGCGCGGGCGCGGATTCACCGAAACGGTCAAGACCGACAACAGCTGCAGGCTGGTACTTCCACCAGAAGTCGGTGACACCGGCCTCAACGACAATACGAGGCACGCCGGCGGGAAGGACAGAGGCCTTGTAGTCTTCGGACTGCTGATCAAAGACCGTTGTTGACGGCACTGAAACCACACGCACCTTGAGCCGATTCTCAGACCGAAGCATTTTCGCAGCCTCTACCGCCAGGCTAACTTCAGAGCCTGTGGCCATAAGAACCAGCTGGGGCTTAGGATCGGATGAGAGCACATAGGCGCCTTTCGCCACATTGGCGGCGGTCGCGCTTGAGGTGACCTGGGCTGGCAGGGCCTGCCTGGACAGCAGAAGAGCGGTTGGGCCATCGTGCCGCTCAAGGGCAGCCTTCCAGGCTACAGCCGTCTCTACCGCATCGGCCGGACGCCAGACATGAAGGAAAGGAATGAGACGCAACGAGGACGGCTGCTCAACCGGCTGATGGGTGGGACCGTCTTCACCAAGCCCAATGGAGTCATGGGTAAAGACATGAATCACCCGCTGGTGCATGAGTGCGGCCATACGTATGGCATTGCGGCTGTAGTCGGAGAAGGTAAGAAAGGTGCCGCAATAGGGAATAAAGCCGCCATGCAAGGTAATGCCATTGCAGATGGCTGCCATCCCAAACTCGCGAACCCCATAGCTAATATGCTGGCCGGGGCTTAACTCACCTGCACGGTTAACCGACAGGCTGGCAACCCCCTTCCAGTTCGTAAGGTTGCTGCCCGTCAGATCGGCTGAGCCACCAAGCAACCCGGCAAGCTTTGGACCGATCTCATCGAGTGCCATCTGCGAGGCCTTTCGGCTCGCAACGCTTGGCGCCTCTTTACAGAGCTTGTCGATGTAGGCCTGCATAGTGGCCGCGAAGTCTTTGGGCAAGCCACCCGACATACGGCGTTTAAACTCCGCCGCTTTGCCTGAGTGAGCCATGCTGTAGGCCTCGAAAAGCTTATTCCAGGCCGCCTCGTGCGCCTGGCCAGACTGGCGCGCGTCCCAGGCCTTAACAACTTCATCGGGCAGTTCGAAGGGTGCATGGGGCCAGCCAATGGCCTTTCGCGTGAGGGTAATTTCTTCAGCACCAAGGGCCTCGCCATGGGCCTTTGCCGTGCCTGCTCGGTTAGGCGAACCCTGACCAATAACGGTTTTACAAATAATAAGAGTAGGCGCAAGCCGGCCCTTGCAGCCGTTGGCTGCCCAGTCGCGCGCCTGTTCGAGAGCGGCCGAAACCTGGGCAACGTCATGGCCGTCGATAGGTCCAATAACATTCCAGCCATAGGCCTCAAAACGCTTCTTGGTGTCGTCGCGAAACCAGCCTTCAACATTGCCATCAATCGAAATGGAATTGTCGTCGTACAGGGCAATAAGTTTCGACAGACCCCAGACCCCTGCAAGCGCGCAGGTTTCGTGACTAATGCCTTCCATAAGGCAGCCATCGCCTAAGAAATACGTAGGTGCAATGGTCAACGAGGTTGTACCCTGGTTCATTGAATTCGGCTGCAAGAAGCCGCTCGGCCAGGGCCATGCCCACGGCATTGGAAACGCCCTGCCCGAGTGGCCCTGTTGTGGTCTCAATACCGGGGGTCATTCCAACTTCAGGGTGTCCGGGTGTTTTGGAATGAAGCTGACGAAAGTTCTTCAGCTCCTTCATGGGAAGGTCGTACCCAGTAAGATGCAAAAGCGCGTAGATGAGCATGGACCCATGGCCGTTGCTTAAGACAAACCGGTCACGGTTTGCCCAGGTAGGATTTAATGGGCTGTGGCGAAGCTGGCCATGCCAGAGCGCAACCGCCATTTCCGCCATGCCCATGGGCATACCGGGGTGGCCGGAGTTGGCCTGCTGAACCGCGTCCATGGCAAGGGCCCGAATGGCATTGGCCATTTGCTGGCTCTGTTCGGAACGGGGTTGCGTGGTTTTAACGGCAGCTGTTGTTTGAGTTTGCGTCGTTGCCAAAATTCGTCTCCAAAAATGACCGAGCCCCTTCTTTGAGAGGCCACCACGAGCCTGCACAGGCCCGCCGAGGGGTGTTACTGTACCGAAAGCCTACTGGAAACCCCTAAGTGTACCCTCGAGACCCCCTTCCAATCCTGAAGAGATTCTTACTCAAACTGTTAAGAATCCACTTGCCCACACACGCAAGCCCCGGTTGAGCCCATGACACCCCGACTCTACCTGCCAGAGCTTCAAGCCGGACGCATCACACTGGACAAAGAACAGAGTCATTATTTGGTTCGTGTGCTTCGCCTCCCATCAGGCGCCTTAGTGGTTGGCTTTAACGGCCAGGGTCAAGAGGCCAGCATGCAACTGCTTGTGGCCGATGCCCAGGCTTGCCTACTTGAAGCAGAGCCACCGCAGACCATCAACCGCGAGTCTCCCTTGCACACCGTAGTCCTGCAGGCCCTTTGCACGGGTGACAAAATGGACTGGGTTGTTCAGAAGTCAAGCGAGCTTGGTGCAAGCGAAATCTGGCCCATTCAGGCTGAACGTTCGGTGCTGCGTCTAACGGGGTCAAGGGCAGCGACCCGTCTTGAGCACTGGAGGAAGGTTGCAGAGTCCGCTGCGTCGCAGTGCGGCCGAAACAGGCTGCCTAAGCTTGAGCCCATCAAAACGTTCCAAGAGGCTGTCCTTCAATTCGAGGCCAGGCCGCAAGCGAAGTCGGCATGGCTCTTAGACCCCTTTGCGGCCCAGAGCCTTTCGTCTGCAAGCTTAAGCCCGCATATGGGCATTCTTATTGGACCCGAGGCGGGGTTTTCGGACGAGGAAGAGACGCTCGCGCGAGCGCATGGCTTTGAAGGTGTTCGATCGGGGCCACGCATTCTGCGAACAGAAACCGCAGCAGCGGCGGTTCTAGCCAGCCTCGCCTACCGTTGCGGTGAGTTCTAGCCAGGCCTAGACTGCCGTTGCGGTGAGGTCTAAACCAGAAAGCCCCCGCAGCTCGTATTAGATAGGTGCATAGCCCGGCCGATTGGCTCCAACGACGGTAACGGCAGTGGTGTTCACCAGGCGTCTTACGGTAGCCGAGGGGGTAAGAATAAGAACAGGTGCAGCGCAACCAAGAAGAAATGGCCCAATGGCAATGTTGTTGCCAGCGGCTGTTTTTAAGAGGTTATAGGAGATATTTGCTGTCTCTAAGTTGGGCATTACCAGTAGGTTGGCACTGCCCTGCAGGGTCGAGCGCGGCATAATGCGGGCCCGCATATCGGGGTCAAGCGCAGCATCGCCCTGCATCTCACCATCGACATTTAAATTGGGATCGAGCTGGCGAATAAGCGAGAGTGCCTTCACCATCTTTTCGGAACTCGCCGACATAACAGTTCCGAAATTTGAGGCCGATAACAGCGCCACTCTGGGCTCTAGGCCAATTCCTCGCATGGCCTCGGCAGCGCCTAAGGTAAGTTCGCAGATCTGCTCGGCGGTGGGATCTTGGTTGACATGGGTATCGACAATTCCGATGGTTCGATTCGGAAGCATGACGATGTTTAAGGCGCCATAAACCGTCGCACCCGGCGCCCTGCCAAGCACCTGGTCAACGTAATGCAGATGAAGCCCAAAGGTGCCGAAGGTTCCGCAAATAAGCGCATCGGCCTCGCCCTTGTGAAGCATCATCGAACCAATAAGGGTGTTGCGTCGTCGCATCTCGATTTGTGCGTATTGGGCCGTTACGCCCTTGCGTTCGGTGAGCAGATGATAGGTCTCCCAGTAATCGCGATAACGGTCGTCTTGCTCGGGGTTAACAATCTCGACATCGACACCGATTCGAATGCGAAGACCAAACTGGGCGATGCGTTTCTCAACCACCTGCGGGCGCCCGATAAGAATAGGCGCCGCAATCTTCTCATCAACAACCACCTGAATGGCCCGCAGCACGCGCTCGTCCTCGCCCTCGGCATAGACCACTCGGCGTCGCTCGGCCGACTTGGCAAGCGCCATGATGGGCTTCATGAAGTTACCCGAGAGGTAGACAAACTCTTGCAGCCTATCGCTGTAGGCCACGAAATCATCGATGGGTCGTGTGGCCACCCCGTCTGCCATAGCGGCCTTGGCCACCGCGGGCGCAATTTTTACAATGAGCCTTGGGTCAAAAGGCTTAGGAATAAGGTAATCGGGACCAAAGCTAAGGCCGTCCGTCCCGTAGGCTGCGGTCACGATGTCGGACTGCTCAGCCCTTGCAAGCTCAGCAATGGCATACACCGCCGCAAGCTCCATGTTGCGAGTAATAGTGGTTGCCCCTACGTCGAGCGCGCCTCTAAAAATAAAGGGAAAGCACAAAACATTGTTCACCTGATTGGGATAGTCGGTACGGCCGGTTGCAATGATGGCGTCGGGCCGAACAGACTTCGCATCATCCGGAAGGATTTCTGGATTGGGATTGGCCAGGGCAAAAATAAGGGGGCTTGCCGCCATTTTCTTGACCATCTCGGGCTTCAACACACCACCGGCGGAAAGACCAAGAAAGATGTCTGCATCCTCAATAACCTCGATTAGGCTGCGCGCGTTGGTGGGCTGCGCGAACCTTGCCTTCTCTGGGTCCATAAGCTCGGTGCGCCCTTCGTAGACCACCCCTTTGATGTCGGTGACCCAGATATGCTCTTTGAGCAGACCAAGATCGAGAAGCAGGTCAAGACAGGCTAGGGCTGCAGCGCCCGCACCCGAGACCACGACCTTTACCGCGCCAATATCCTTTTGAACAACCTTTAGACCATTGACAACCGCCGCGCCGACCACGATGGCTGTGCCATGTTGGTCGTCGTGAAAAACCGGTATCTTCATGCGCTCGCGTAGTTTGCGTTCTACATAAAAACAATCGGGCGCTTTAATGTCTTCCAGGTTAATTCCACCAAAGGTGGGCTCAAGGGCTGCGACGATGTCCACCAGCTTGTCAAGATCGCGCTCATCAACCTCAATATCAAAGACATCAATACCGGCAAACTTCTTGAACAAGACACCCTTACCTTCCATGACCGGCTTTGCGGCTAGCGGGCCTATATCGCCGAGGCCAAGAACTGCTGAGCCGTTGGTAATAACAGCAACAAGGTTGCCACGGGCGGTGTAGCGAAAGACGTTCAGTGGGTCTGCAACAATTTCTTCGCAGGCTGCTGCCACCCCCGGGGAGTAGGCAAGTGCCAAGTCTCGCTGATTCACAAGCTGCTTGGTGGGTGTAACCGAGATCTTTCCCGGACGTCCGCGCTCGTGGTAGTCAAGAGCCTGTTGACGGAAATGAGGATCCATGCGGGACGCCTTTTAAAATTAAAATGAAAACACGATTATGGCCCTGTTCACAGGCAAAAGCGGGCTAGTCGCCCGACGCGTTCAGCACCCTGCCTTGCGCTGCAGCAACAATACGGCTGCGCTCGCGCAGAACCTTTTCGGGATACTCGGTAACCCCGCTCGGCCCAACCCCCACGTAGGCGCGAAGTGCAGAATCGAGGTTGCGATAGCGGTCGAGGTATTCGCGCAGAATGGTTGCTCCAACCCGAATATTGGCCCAAGGCGTAAGCACAAGGTCGCCGCCGCCCAAGGCCTGGAATTTTTCCATGTGGACCTTAGCCATGATCTGCATAAGACCTTTCGCCCCTGCAGAGCTTTCTGCTAAGGGGTTGAATCGGGACTCGATGGCAATAACAGCAAGCACTAAATAAGGATCAAGCCGAAATAACTCCGCAGCCTCAAAGGCATGGCCAACAATCTGTTCCACAGCACCTTGGGCAACCCGGTAGCGCTTGGCAATCCAGTGGGCTGCCCGAGCCTGCTCAGGCGTAAGACCCGAAGGACGGGAGACAAACAAGGAGTCAACGGGGGGCGTCTGAAAGGCCGACTGAACCATGGCTGCCCATGCAAACAAGCGCACCCTGCCCGCTTGTGTGAGCACGGTAGAGAGCGCAATAAGGACAACGACAACAACAACCACCAGAGAACGGCTAATATTTTCAACAGGGGGCGGAACAGGCTGCGGGGTTAGATTGTCCATAGATAGAAGGGTAGCGGTTTAAACCTCTTTAGTGGTAAGGTGCCGGCCTGCTATCGCCTTTTTGGTCTAGGAGAGTTGTATGACGCTTGAGAAAAATGAAAATTATTTTGAACTGACCGACGAGAACGATCGTGCGTCGGCCATCGAGACGCAGTTCAACGAGGACGCGCTTGAACAGGCCCGGCGAAAGACAGCTCCCGAGACAAGCCCCGACTTCGACGGCGTGCATTGCATCGATTGCGGGGAGTCCATTGTGGCGGCGCGACTCAAGCTTGGGAAAATCCGCTGCATCGACTGCCAGACCATCCTGGAGAAGCAAAACCGGTTCTTTGCCCAGTAATCGTCTGGCGCAGGTTCATTTAGGGTAAACCCCAGATTTCTTCGGGTCCACCTTGAAAAAGGAATGAAATGCCCCTACTATTAGCACTCGTTGGCACTGAGTGCTAACAATTCGCCCTGTTGGCCTTCGAGTCACGGTGAGCGAAAGCCTTCTCCTCGACCTTAACTTTCTTAAATGGAGTGAACTGAATGAAACTGCGTCCCTTACATGACCGGCTTGTGGTCAAGCGCCTGGACAATGAGCGAAAAACCGCCTCCGGAATCGTAATTCCTGAAAATGCTGCCGAAAAGCCAGATCAGGGTGAAGTGATGGCCGTGGGCAACGGAAAAATTCAAGACGACGGCAAGCAAAGAGCGCTCGACATTAAAGTTGGCGACAAGATTCTTTTTGGCAAGTACTCCGGCCAGACCGTCAAGGTCGATGGCGACGAGCTGCTTGTTCTTCGCGAAGACGACGTCATGGCAGTGATCGAAGGCTAATGACCCGAATGCTCATCGCATTCCCTCAACTTTTGTCAAATTCCTAGGAGTAATTTATGGCTGCAAAGCAAGTTGTATTTGGCGACGACGGTCGTGCAAAAATGGTAAACGGCGTTAATATTTTAGCCAACGCTGTCAAAGTAACCCTCGGGCCCAAAGGACGCAATGTCGTGCTTGAGCGCTCCTTCGGTTCACCCACGGTCACTAAGGACGGTGTATCGGTTGCCAAAGAAATCGAACTGAAAGACAAGTTTGAAAACATGGGCGCCCAGATGCTGAAGGAAGTTGCCTCTAAAACTTCCGACAATGCCGGCGATGGCACAACAACAGCCACCGTGTTGGCCCAGGCCATCGTTCGTGAAGGCATGAAGTATGTTGCCGCTGGCATGAACCCCATGGACCTCAAGCGCGGCATCGACAGGGCCGTGATTTCTATTACCGAAGAACTCAAGAAGATTTCCAAGCCATGCACCACCGCCAAAGAGATTGCCCAGGTGGGCTCCATTTCAGCCAACTCCGACAGCGAGATCGGCGAAATTATTTCTCAGGCCATGGAGAAGGTTGGCAAAGAGGGCGTCATTACGGTCGAAGACGGCAAGTCGCTGAACAACGAACTCGACGTCGTTGAAGGCATGCAATTTGACCGTGGCTATTTATCTCCTTACTTTATTAACAACCCCGACAAGCAGGTTGCCATGCTTGAGAACCCCTTTATTCTCTTGCACGACAAGAAGATCTCTAATATTCGTGAGCTTCTTCCTCTGCTTGAGCAGGTGGCCAAGGCCGGCCGTCCTCTTCTTATCGTTGCAGAAGACGTCGAAGGCGAGGCCCTTGCCACGCTGGTGGTGAACAACATTCGCGGCATTCTCAAAACAGTGGCCGTGAAGGCTCCTGGCTTTGGCGATCGACGTAAAGCCATGCTTGAAGATATGGCAATTCTTACCGGCGGAACCGTAATCTCAGAAGAGACGGGTATGTCGCTTGAGAAGTCCACCCTCCAAGAACTTGGCCAGGCCAAGACCATTGAGATCGCTAAAGAGAACACCACCATCATCGACGGTGCGGGTGACTCCAAGAACATTGAAGCTCGCGTTAAGCAGATTCGTGTTCAGATCGAAGAGGCCACCAGCGACTACGATAAAGAGAAACTCCAAGAGCGTGTTGCCAAGCTCGCAGGCGGGGTTGCTGTAATTCGTGTTGGTGCTGCAACCGAGGTTGAAATGAAAGAGAAAAAAGCCCGGGTGGAAGATGCTCTTCATGCAACCCGCGCTGCCGTTGAGGAAGGTATTGTGGCCGGCGGTGGTGTTGCCCTGCTTCGTGCCCGCTCCACAGCCAAAGCCAAGGGCGATAACTCTGACCAAGAGGCTGGCATCAAGATTGTGATGCGCGCTGTAGAAGAGCCTCTGCGCCAGATCGTTGCGAACTGCGGTGATGAGCCAAGTGTTGTTGTTGCCAAGGTGCTTGAGATGAAGGGCAATCAGGGCTATAACGCAGCAAGCAGCGAGTACGGTGATCTTGTTGACATGGGCGTGGTGGACCCCACCAAAGTAACGCGCATGGCGCTTCAGAACGCGGCCTCGATTGCAAGCCTGATGCTAACGACCGACGCCATGGTTGCCGAGCTTGTTGAAGACAAGTCCTCTGGCGGTGGCATGGGCGGCGGCGGTATGGGCGGCATGGGTGGCATGGGCGGCATGGACGGCATGGGAATGTAATTGCCGGTATGCCTGCAGACTCGAAGGCCGAACGACTTACAAGGCCTTTGATGCTCCCGCAGCTCTAAAAAGGCCAGGCTTATCGCCTGGCCTTTTTTCTACCCGTGACACAATGAATGGTATGAACTTCAACCAGCACTGCCTTGACCTTCAGCTTCAAAACCAATCAGGCCTGTGTGTTGGCCTGGACCCCGATCTGGCGCGACTTCCCGAACCACTAAGGCACGACAACGCGCTTGCCTGCGTCGAGCGATTTTGCAAGGGCATTATTGAAGCCACAGCCTCCTACGCATGCGCCTTCAAGCCACAAATTGCCTACTTCGCCGGCCTCGCAGCCGAGCCCGTGCTTGAAGACCTTGGCCGCTGGGTTAAGACGCATTACCCCAATCATCTTTGGCTGCTCGATGCCAAACGAGGCGACATTGGCGCAACCGCCGAACAGTATGCGACAGAAGCCTTCGACCGCTACCAAGCCGATGCCGTCACCCTGAGTCCCTATATGGGTCTCGATAGCCTCACCCCTTTTTTGAACCGCGAGGGCAAGGGGGTTTTTCTTCTGTGTCGAACCTCAAACAAAGGGGGGGACGACCTTCAAATGCAAATGCTTAACCACGGGCTTCGGCTCTTTGAGCACGTGGCTTTGACAGCCGAGCAGCAGTGGAACAGCACAGGACAAATTGGGCTGGTGGCAGGCGCCACCTACCCAAATGAGATCGCAAGTATCCGCAGACTGGCACCCAGCCTACCCCTGCTTATTCCGGGCATCGGCGCGCAGGGCGGTGACCTTCTTGCCACCGTGAAGGCTGCGCAGACAAACTTCCTTATTAACGCCTCACGCTCTATTCTTTATGCAAGTGCGAAGTCTGACTGGCAGCAGGCGGCCGCGCGCGAGGCACAGACCCTGCAAACAGCTATCGAAGAGGCACGAGCCCAATGAGTTCAAGTGCAGACCTGCGCCCCTCCTTAGGCGAACCTGCCAGCCTTCCTGAAATTTCGGTCACTACCGGTCTGGGTGTCCTAGCGCTACTTAAGAAGGAGATCCGCCGATTCACCAAAGTCTTTATACAGACTGTGCTTGCCCCCATGGTCTCCTCGCTTTTGTTCCTCGTTATCTTTGCCCTGTTACTTGAAGGCCGGCTCGAGCCGCTTCCAGGTGTTAGCTACACGGCTTTTCTTGTGCCCGGGCTGGTCATGATGACGCTGCAACAAAACGCCTTTGCCAATACAAGCTCAAGCCTCACCCAAAGCAAAATTACGGGGACACTTATTTTCTTAATGCTCTCGCCCATGCGCCCCTGGGAATGGCTTGCAGGCTACCTTGGCGGAGCGGTAGCGCGCGGGCTGTTATGCGGCCTAAGCGTCTGGCTTGCCAGCCTGCCCTTCATTCATGTGCCTATTGCCTATCCTTTCTGGCTACTTGGCTTTGCGGTGGTGGCCTGTCTATTCATGGGAAGTCTAGGCATCATCGCAGCCCTTTATGCCGAGAAATGGGACCATGTTGCGGGCTTCCAGAATTTTCTAATTAATCCACTTACCTTTCTGGCCGGCGTTTTCTACTCCACACACCTGCTGCCGCCCGTCTGGCAGACCCTTACCCATTTCAACCCTTTTTTCTATTTAATCGATGGCTTTCGCTACGGCGCCTTTGGCGTCAGCGATGTTCCTCCGCTTGTAAGTCTTCTTTTTAGCCTGGCTGCCACAGGCTTGGTTCTTGTGTTGACGCACCGGCTTATTGCCATTGGCTGGCGTATTCGGCAGTAGATATAGATATAGATACAGGCACGGATATGGCCTAGACCGTGTTAAGACGCCGGTGAACCCAAAGGCTTGTTAAGCTTTCAATCTGTTGGTTTGAATTGAATTTTTTACCCGGGAAGGAATCAGCTGTGATTACAAAACCTGCACTAACCATGGACGATGTCGATGCAATGGGGGCCGCGGCAACCACAGAGGCGCTTGCGAATGACTGGAAGGTGGCCATTGCCATTTGTGACGAAGGTGGTCACCTGATGTGGCTGCGTCGCCTCGAAGGTGCTGCACCCATATCCTCGTATATTGCTCCACAGAAGGCGCGAACGGCGGCCATGGGAAAGCGAGAAAGTAAGGTTTACGAGGATGTCATTAACGAAGGGCGAACCTCGTTTTTATCGGCCCCTGAGCTCAAGGGCATGCTTGAAGGAGGGCTCCCCATTCTGGTTGACGGCCATTGCGTCGGTGCAATTGGTGTCTCGGGGGTGAAGTCATTTGAGGATTCGCAGATTGGGCGTGCAGGTATTGCGGCACTTAAGGTCTAGCCTCCACAAAACGGCCTGGCCCTTTTCTTCGCAAGGTCTGCGGGCTGCGGTCGGCAGACTAACTCGGTTCGCGATGACTCGAATCAAGGCCTTCAGCCTCCTTGCGGTTTACGTCCTCGCGCTTGGCCTGCTCGCCCCATTGCCCGCACAGGCCTTCTGGTCGAAGTACCGAGTATTTCAGTGTGGCTCAAGTTACGAGGCCTATAAATGCCAGACTTGCCGGCAGCTGCCAGCGCTTCGGTTTGGCTTTGAGGTGGACCCGGCGCGACAGCTCGTCGCCCTGACAGTCTTCGAACATGGACGAGCGGGGGCGAACCAAATTCTTCTCGACTGCTCGGTCAATTCAAAAGAAAGTTGGGGCTGCGGAAAAAAATCGACCCGCAAGTCAGGCAGGCTTGTTGCGTCGACCAGCTATTCAATGACCAACGGACTTTTTACTGCAGAAAACGCGAGCCTGACAGGCCACTCTTCGGAGCCCGGGTTCTTCTGCGGGAAGTTGTAGAAAATGGAAATGGTGGCGAATCAGGGACTCGAACCCCGGACCTGCGGATTATGATTCCGTCGCTCTAACCAACTGAGCTAATTCGCCACGCGTGACTAGTTTACATCACTCCAAACGGGGCTACCCCAATAAGTAGGGCGTGACCTTGGAAGGCAAACCACGCCCAGGCACCCATTCCAATGACAAGGGTCAGAAGGTTCGCCAGCATGGAGGGTGGCCGTGAGGCAATAAGCGCCGGCAGGTTGCTAAGACCCGGGTTTTCCACGGGCTGACGGCGGCGGGCTGACCGGTAGACGAGCACCGACCAGACAAGGAAACCACCAAACAAGAGAACATCGGCAAGCGTACCGTTGGACAGTAGATGGGCAACGGCCCAGACCTTGACCGCCAAGGTCATGGGATGTTTGAGCTTTCTAAGAATAATGTTTCCTGGGATATAGGCAGCAGCAAGGAAAATAAAAGCAACAAGCGTAAGCAAGGATGCTGCATGAGCCATGCCCATGGGTGGTGTGTACAAAACAATAGGCTCAATGCGCGCAGCGACATAGCCTGAGACAATAAGCAAAAGCCCAATAATCGAGACAATGCTGTAGAAAGCCTTGAACACGAATGGGCCCATGGCTCCAATAAGTTTCTCGCGAGTGCCCCCTGCAAAGACGCGTAGGGCATGCACTCCTAGAAACAGAACAAGACCCAGAATTAGCTCAGCCACACGCCACTCCTTTTTAATTAAGACTAGTTCATTATGCCCTCCCAGACACCGGTTTCCCCTCCACGACGCAATGCCTCTGCATTTAAGCAGCTTGGGCCTATTCTTCGAATGGCTGCAAGCTACAAGGGCCGCTGGATTGCCGCCTTTGCCTTCCTTTTGCTCTCCGCAGCCGCAACGCTCTCAGTCCCCTTGGTCTTTCGGCAGCTTATTGACCAATCTCTTCTGTCTGGGCACGACCTGGGCCAGGTCTTTGGGCTTTTATTGGGGGTCTCCGTTGTTCTGGCCACCGCCACAGCACTAAGGTTCTACTTCATGTCCTGGCTTGGCGAGCGGGTGGTGGCCGATCTACGTTCCGAGGTTTACCAACACGTTTTAAAACGTCCACCGCAGTACTTCGAGACGCTTCAAACCGGTGAGGTGCTCTCTCGGCTAACGGCAGACACCACCTTGGTTCAGACCCTTGTAGGTACAAGTATTTCGCTTTCATTACGAAGCCTGGTGCTTTTCGTGGGGGGCATGATCATGATGCTGCTGACAAGTGCCTGGCTTGCGGGGCTTATGCTGGGCCTACTAATTATGGTGATCTTTCCCATCCTAGCCCTGGGCCGAACCGTGCGTAAGGCCTCAAAGGACAGCCAAGACAAGGTCGCAGACACCAGTGCACTTGCCGGTGAGGTGCTTAACGCCATGACCACCGTGCAGGCGCTTGGCCGTGAAGACTATGAATCGGGGCGCTACACCAATACCGTGGAGCAAGCCTTTGCGGTTGCAAGGCGTCGCAATCAAATGCGGTCATGGCTTACGGCAGTTGCCATTGTTCTTGCCTTTGCAGTTATTGTCTTTGTCCTTTGGCTTGGAGCCGGTCAGGTAGTGGCAGGTAGCATGTCCGCCGGTCAGCTTGCCCAGTTTGTTTTGTATGCTGTTCTTACCGCAGGGGCGATTGCAGCGCTTGCTGAAGTCTTTGGCGACCTGCAACGCGCTGCAGGCGCTACGGAGCGTCTTCTTGACCTTATGCAAGACGAGGACGCTCACGGTGAGCCAAACCCTTCACCCGCAAAAACCACTGTATTGGCGGCCATTGAGGCCCCAGTCACAATCGAGTTCGATGATGTCTGGTTTGCCTACCCTTCGCGGCCAGACCACTGGGCTGTTAAGGGCGTGTCGTTTCAGCTGCGCTCGGGCCAGACTCTGGCTCTGGTGGGCCCATCCGGCGCAGGTAAGTCCACCCTCCTTGCGCTGATGCTTGGGTTTTATAACCCGCAGCGCGGAACCATCCGTATCAATGGCAGGCCGCTTTCTTACTGGGGCCTTCCCGCAGTGCGCGCCTCCATGGGTCTTGTAGCACAAGACCCCGTGGTCTTTTCAGCCAATGCTCGAGAAAACATTCGCTATGGGTTGCTTGAGGCAAGCGATACGCAGGTTGAAGAAGCTGCCCGGGCGGCCCATGCCCACGACTTTATCTTGGCGCTTCCACAGGGCTATGAGAGCTTTCTTGGCGAGCGAGGGGTTCGGCTTTCGGGAGGGCAGCGTCAGCGTATTGCGATTGCTCGGGCTATTTTGCGCAACCCCCCCATTCTTCTTCTTGATGAGGCCACCTCCGCACTCGATAGCCTTTCAGAACGAGCCGTGCAGGCAGCGCTCGCCCAGTGGCTACCGTCTCGTGCAGGCCTGGTTGTTGCACACCGGCTGGCGACCGTTCGCCGTGCCACACAAATTGCAGTGCTTGATAAAGGGGAGTGCCTGGCCATTGACAGCCATGAACGTCTTCTACAGACAAGTCCGCTCTATCAGGAGCTATCGGCGCATCAGTTCCTCGAGACCGCTGGCTAAGAGGGTTGGCTTAAGGCCAACAGACCGTTTAAATTGTTTCCCTGAAAGCGTGGAGGCGGACCCAGGGACTCAAAAGGCAGGCCCTGACGATTCACCCAAAAGGTGCTTAGGCCATACCAGTTGGCACCAAGAACATCCCAGCCGTTGCTTGAGACAAACAGAACCTTCTCTTTAGGAAGGTCAGTGTCTTGAAAAATAAGGTCATAAACCCCGGGCATAATTTTGAATTGTCGCAAGGCATCGACCCCAAGCACGCGATGAATAAGGGCGGTAAGCCCAGCCGACTCAACCGCCTTACCCAGCATGCTCTGGTTGCCGTTTGAAAGAATGGCAATCTGGTGGCCTTCTTGCTTGAGCTGCGATAAAACAGGAAGGACTTCAGGAAAGGCAGAAAGCCTTTCGTACTCGGCCATCAGCTGATTCTGGTTCGCCTCGGATGCATCAAGGCCAAGCGCACTTAGGCTGAAATGCAAAGCCCGCCGGGTCACCTCCCAAAAAGGCATGTAGTGGCGACTGCCATTAGAAGCTGATGGGTCGGCCAACGATATGAGCCGGGTGTACTCCACTTGTTTATCGCGCCACAGCTTGGCAAGGGCCTCACCTTGGCCGGGGTAGAGCCGCTCGGCGCTAGCCTTCACCGAGTAAACATCAAACAAGGTGCCATAGGCATCAAAAACAAAGGCATCAAATTCACAGGGCATAATTTCACCATCTTGTTTAAATTTTTCTCGCCACACCATGAACTGGCTGATTCCTTTTTTCTGGCTTGCCAACCTGGCGCTCCTAAGCTTTTTTCTGCTTAAGCTTAGACGGGACTTCGAGCTAAGTGCTAAGCGCAAGGCTTTTGAGGAAGACAAGAAAGAACGCCATAAGCAGGCTAAAGAGGCAAGAATTAGGGCTCAACAACAGCAGGAAGACTCCATGCAGGTTAGCCCAGTCGCGAGCAGTGAACAAGACCGCTCAGAACAAGAGCCTGGCATAACTAAGGAATTTCCCGTATAGTGCAGGTTGCGTTTAGCCATACCCTTCTCTGACAGAGATCCCATAGTCTTTCATTGTTGCCTGGCCGACCGCAATCGTCGCGGTGTTTCTCTGCGCCATCACAACCCGTAGCCTTTTCATGTGCGCCTGCTTTTTGTGCGTGCCTGTACGGTTGCACTAATGAAAGATCTTATGTCTTCGTTTACCGAACTCGGCCTTGCCGAACCATTGTTGCGTGCTGTTTCAAGTCTAGGCTATGAAAAGCCTACCCCCATTCAGGCCCAAGTCATTCCGAAAATGATTGCCGGTCTTGACATCATTGGCATCGCCCAAACAGGCACGGGAAAGACCGCAGCCTTTGTGCTGCCCATTCTCAACAGGCTTGCCAACCAGAAGCTTGGTCATGTTGAGGGCCCCAAGCCGGGCAGTCGCGCCTTCACAACCCTCATTCTTGCGCCAACACGCGAACTGGCTCAACAAATTGCCGACAGCATTCGTGAGTATGGAAAGTTCATGAAGCCCCGCGTCGGTCTTGTGGTTGGCGGAGCCAACCCCACACCTCAAATTCGCGCCCTTGCTACAGGCGTTGATATTGTTGTGGCCACGCCCGGCCGACTGCTTGACCACATGCGCTCAGGCCGCGCGCGGCTTGACCAGACCAGCCAGATCGTCCTTGATGAGGCCGACCAGATGCTCGACATGGGCTTTATTCCTGCCATTGAAGAAATTATGCGAAAGACGTCGGCAAAAAGGCAGACCCTTTTGCTTTCCGCCACCATGCCCAAACCCATTCGAACGCTGGCCCAGGCCTTTATGGTGACCCCCGAGCAGATTTCGGTCTCATCGGTTGCCAAGCCCGCCGACAACATTCGTCAGGAAGTCATTCTTATTAATCAGGCTGATAAGAGCGAGCGGCTTATTGAACTGCTTGCCCAGCGAGAAGTTGAGCGCGCAATTGTCTTTACACGTACCAAACGCGGGACTGACAAGCTTGAGAAGGCCCTTAACCTCGCTGGCCTTCAGTCCGTTGGTCTGCATGGCGATAAGACACAAGGTCAGCGTAATAAGGCACTGGCTCAGTTTAAGTCTGGGGCAAGAAAAATTCTTGTTGCCACCGACGTGGCAGCCCGTGGCCTGGATGTTGACGAGGTGTCCCATGTCGTGAACTACGATATGCCTACGGTTGCAGAGTCATACGTTCACCGCATCGGTCGTACAGGCCGGGCAGGTAAAAGTGGTGTGGCCATTTCGTTTTGCGACCATTCCGAACGCGGCCTGGTTCGCGACATTGAGAGGCTTACCAACCTAAGCTTATTGCCTGGCGGTTCGTTGCGACGCGATGAGCAGCCTCGTCGCGCAAAGCCCCGTTTCAACGTAGGTCAGGCTCGACCCGCCGCAGTTGGGCGTCCTCGTAGCCCTGCTAAGCCAAGGCCAGCAGCCCGTTCGCTATAGTTCAGGCCATGACTGGCCGGCCCTCCCCCCTATCCATCACCCTTTGGGTCTTGGTGGTGGCGGGCTGCCTTATTGGTCTTATTTCCTTCGGGACACGAGCAAGTTTCGGCTTATTTGTTAATCCCGTTGCAGGCCCTATCAATCAGGGAGGCTTTGGCTTTGGTCGTGAGGCCTTTGCCATTGCAATGGCCATACAGAACCTGGCCTGGGGAATCGGCCAGCCCATTGCCGGCGCGCTTGCCGACCGGTTCGGCCCTTGGCGGGTTATTGCCGGTGGCGGCCTACTTTTTTCGGCAGGGCTCGCACTTTCTATTTTTTCAACCGATCCCACCAGTTACTCGCTAACAGCGGGTCTTATGGTGGGCTTGGGTATGAGCGGGGCGGGACACAACACTGTGCTTGCGGCCTTTGGCCAGCTTATGCCAGAGAACCGCCGCGCCTGGGCCATGGGCTTGGGCACCGCTTCGGCAAGTCTTGGGCAGTTCCTTGTCGTGCCTCTAGGCCAGGCCTTTATCGAGGCCTATGGCTGGACAACAGCCATAATTATCATGGCCTGTGCGCTTGCAACAACACCTATTCTTGCCCTTGCACTGCGCCCCCGAGGTCCCAGTGCCGCGCAGGCGCCGTCCATAACTGCAATGCCAAGCCTGACATCCACGGCACAGTCAGCAAAGCAGGCCATTCACCAGGCCTTCGGCTACCGTAGCTTTTGGCTGCTGCTGCTAGGCTTTTTTGTCTGTGGCTTTCACCTTGCTTTTATTACGGTGCATCTTCCACCCTACCTAACTGATCTAGGGCTCTCTGCCAGTACAGCCGGTTGGGCCATTGCGATGGTGGGGCTCTTCAATATTATTGGAGGCTACTCTGCAAGCATTGCCTGCGGACGTTACTCACGAAAACTTTTGCTCTCGTGGATCTATTTTTTGCGAGGTCTTGCCACCATCGCCTTCCTGCTTCTTCCCATTAGCCCAGTCACGGCCCTGGGTTATGGCGCCGTAATGGGCCTGCTTTGGCTTTCAACGGTGCCACCCACGGTGCAGCTTGTGGGCGTTATGTTTGGAAATAGGTACCTATCCACCCTCTTCGGATTTGTCTTTCTTTCGCATCAAATTGGTGGGTTTGTGGGTGTCTTGCTTGGAGGCTTTTTGTACTCTGCCACCGGTCAGTACGACATTGTCTGGTGGATGAGTGTGGCCCTGGCTTTTTTTGCCGCAGCAGTCCATCTGCCCATTCAAGAGACACTTTTTAGGCAGCCGCCTGCTCAACAGCCTGCCTAAGGCAATGCCGCATCGCGCCGCCGTTTCTTTCCTCCTTCTGCTTGGCATTGGCCTGACTGCGGCCTGGCTGATTGTTCAAGGCAGTCGAGCCGACCCCTTGCCAAGCCTCGTCTGGGCGCCTGAACTGCCCGCCGAGAAAATACTGAGCCTGCCGATGCCTGTGCTCGACCGCAAGCCAGGGGGCTGGTGGTGGATAGAGGCCAACCCAAGTCAACGCGCCCGCATCCGGCAAGAAGGTGCCTGGCTTGCCATTGCCCTTCCAACGCCCGTCGCACGTATGGCCGGGTGTAGCTCTGACATGCCGCTTAACCCGGAGGCAGTTGGCCTGCGGCCCTAGTAGGGGCAAAGAACTAATACCCTTGGAACAAAAAATCTAACGCCGCAACGATCTGGTCTTGCTCGCTTCTTAATGAAGCCACAGGTAACTTCAAGACTCGGATAGGAACGGCTGCAAGCTTGGGGGTTTCAAGTAAGCACTCTTGCCCGTTAATGACGAACAAAGGCGTTAGGCGCGTTGATAGCTTCACCTTGGGGAAATGCTTCAAAGCCCTCAAGGGAATGACCGTTCGGCTTTCTAGGCCGTCAAGCAGATCGCTTTGAACGTCGACAAGGTAAGGGGTGATCTCTGCTAGAGCGCTCGGATTCAAATAGACGTCGAACCGCGCCACTAGAAACTTTTCCATTCATCAAGCGCAAGACCCTCGGACTCCATGGTGGCGTTGTAGGCCGCAACAAACTCGGCGTAGTCCTCACGCCATTGACGCTCCTGAGCCTGTCGCACGACTTCACGAAGATGCGAGTCACAGACTTCGGAAATATTAATGTCGAGTTTCTTGGCTGCCTCTAAAACATCGCCACTTAAACTAAGGTTCGTTGCTCGCTTCATGGCTGACCCTCTTCGGGCAGTTTGCACAACAGGGCTACCAGGCATCTTGCACTCCATGCGCATTAACGATGCGCATAATTTACCACTCCCCGTGACCGCAAGCTTTTGGCAATGAGGCTCTTAGTAACAAACGATTAGCCAGCCTGAATTAATTAATCTAATCTATCAATGCACCCTCATTGAAAGGATAAACAAATGACAAACGCAACCGGACAATGCCCCGTGATGCACGGCGGCAACACCAACCAAACCAGCGCAACCATGGCCTGGTGGCCCAATGCCTTGAACCTGGACCTTCTTCACCAGCACGACACCAAGACCAACCCGCTTAAGGACTTTAACTACCGCAAGGCTGTGAAGGGCCTGGATGTCGATGCCCTTAAGAAGGATCTTCGGGCGCTTATGACCGACAGCCAGGACTGGTGGCCCGCCGACTGGGGTCATTACGGTGGCCTCATGATTCGTATGGCATGGCACGCTGCAGGCTCCTACCGGGTAGCCGACGGCCGGGGTGGCGCAGGAACGGGTAACCAACGGTTTGCCCCCATTAACTCCTGGCCCGATAACGCCAACCTCGACAAGGCACGTCGTCTGCTCTGGCCCATTAAGAAAAAGTACGGCAACAAGTTGTCCTGGGCTGACCTGATTATTCTTGCAGGCAATGTTGCCTATGAGTCGATGGGTCTAAAGACCTTTGGCTTTAGCTTTGGTCGCGACGACATCTGGCACCCCGAGAAGGATGTCTACTGGGGCTCTGAAAAGGAATGGCTCGCCTCGACCCGTTACGACGGCGAGAACCGCGAGACGCTTGAGAACCCATTGGCAGCGGTTCAGATGGGCCTCATTTACGTAAACCCCGAGGGAGTTAATGGTGAACCCGACCCCCTACGCACGGCGCAAGATGTCCGCCTAACCTTTGCCCGTATGGCCATGAATGATGAAGAGACCGTTGCGCTTACCGCGGGTGGCCACACGGTTGGCAAGTGCCATGGCAACGGTAACGTCAAGGACCTAGGGCCAAGTCCTGAAGGCGAAGAACTTGAAGCCCAAGGGCTTGGCTGGTTAAACAAAAAAGGCCGTGGCATTGGTCGCAATACCGTCACAAGCGGTATTGAGGGCGCATGGACCACACATCCCACACAATGGGATAACGGCTACTTCTACCTTCTTCTTAATTACGAATGGGAACTTAAGAAGAGCCCTGCCGGTGCATGGCAGTGGGAGCCCATCAACATCAAAGAAGACGACAAGCCCGTTGACGTTGAGGACCCCTCGATTCGCCTCAACCCCATCATGACCGATGCCGATATGGCCATGAAGATGGACCCTGAGTACCGAAAAATCTCCGAGCGGTTCTACAAGGACCCCGCCTATTTCTCGGACGTCTTTGCTCGGGCCTGGTTCAAGCTGACCCACCGTGACTTGGGTCCAAAGACCCGCTACATCGGGCCGGAAGTTCCTAAGGAAGAGCTCATTTGGCAAGACCCTGTTCCCGTGGGTTCAAACCGCTATGACATCAAGGCGGCAAAAGCGAAGATTGCTGCCGCGGGGCTTTCGGTTTCAGAGATGGTGGCCACAGCCTGGGATAGTGCACGCACCTTCCGAGGCTCAGACTTCCGAGGCGGTGCCAACGGTGCCCGTATTCGCCTAGCCCCTCAGAAAGACTGGGAAGGCAATGAGCCCGCACGCCTTGCCAAGGTCTTAAAGGCGCTTGAGCCCATTGCAAAGGAGACAGGTGCAAGCATGGCCGACCTTATTGTTCTTGCCGGCAGCCTTGGCATTGAGCAGGCAGCAAAGGCGGCGGGCGTTCCGGTGGAAGTGCCCTTTGCCCCCGGCCGTGGCGACGCAAGCCAGGCGCAGACCGATGCTGAGTCCTTTGAGGTCTTGGAGCCTCTTGCCGATGGCTTTCGTAACTGGCTCAAAAAGCATTACGTGGTCTCGGCTGAGGAAATGCTCTTGGATCGGGCGCAGCTTATGGGCTTAACGGCTACCGAGATGACAGTGCTTGTAGGCGGCATGCGTGTCTTGGGTACAAACCATGGAGGCAGCTCGCACGGAGTATTCACCGACCGTGTTGGGGCTTTGACCAACGACTTCTTCGTGAACCTGACCGATATGGCCTACAACTGGAAGCCTACGGGGCGCAACAGTTATGACATTGTCGAGCGCTCAAGTGGCAAGGCACGTTGGACAGCAACACGGGTGGACCTTGTGTTTGGTTCGAACTCCATTCTTCGTTCCTACGCCGAAGTCTATGCACAGGACGACAACAAAGAGAAGTTCGTGCACGACTTTGTTGCCGCCTGGGTGAAGGTGATGAACGCTGACCGGTTTGACCTGCAGGCCTAAATAGCCTCAGGGATCTTGCTTCGGGTGCGAGAAGGCATTCAAGCAACAGCCCGCTGAAGTCATTGAACTTAAGAAGGCCTCCCTTAAAAAAGGAGGCCTTTTTTTACGCTCTTTCTTTGTAAGTTGTGAAACGAAGGGCCGTGCCTTCAGCTTCAATGCGGTCCCAGACCTTGTCGCGCTCGGCCTGATCCATAAAAATCCATCGACTAATTTCATCGAAGGTGCGTCCGCAACCGCGGCAGATATCATCGCCTTGGGCGGTTGAACAAATGGCAATACAGGGCGTCTCTGGTCTCATGCCTGGCATTGTATGCGTCATTCAGACGGAGTCGTCCTGAGAGACCCACTCAAGGTCCCGGTGATTAAACTGGGAAACAAGTGTTGGTTTAATCACTTCAAAATAGGGTGAGACATCAAAGTCACGTGGGGTCACCAGGCTTGAATGCGCAGGCTTGTAGAGCTGCAGACCCAGGCTTGAGGCCACTTTTTGCTCGGTTGCCGACACCGCCGGTCCGTAGGCGTTGGGAATAACGGGAAAACGAACCGACTCAAAGGCCTCTGCAATTAAAGACGAGCAGATGGCCTTGGTAGGCTCCCCGCTTCCCAGACTTAGAAGCTGACGCCGAAACCGGGTTGGCACAGGCGGAGTCGGGAAAAGATAGCGGGCAAGATCAACAATGTTTCGAAGGTCGTACTGATCGCCAATTCGATGGGTTATGAAAGAAACCAGCGCCTCACGCTCTTGCGTTGAGAGCCCCTTGGCCCGACAGATGCGGGTGTGACAGCTGTCAAACTCTTCAAAGCCTACGGTCCGCACGCCCTCCTCGACATCGGCCTCAACAAAACAATGCCCACCCGGGGCACGGCCGCTTAAAGCCTCCTCGCCCACGTAAAGGGCTGCATGCGACCAGGTGGACTGGGTTAGGTACTTAATAGCGATGCTGATTCGCGAGGAGCCTTCCACCAAAAGAACATCGCCCGGCTGCAGGGCCGCCCGCAGATGAAGGCTGGTTGAAGGCGGAGAGGCCTGGCTGTGGTCAACCGGCTTAACCAGAAACGCTGCAAGCCTCTGGCCCACCTGGCGCAACATTCGATTCATTCGGTATCTCCGCTATGCTTGTCGCCACTATGGTAATTGCACTTGCGGGCGCCACGGGAACCATTGGCAAGGCCACCCTAAAAAGGCTCATTCAGCTTGGCTACACAGTCAGGCCGCTTTCGCGGCAAGAGCTTGCCAGCGCCCAGGCCTGCAGCCAAGCCCTCGGCTTAGAAGCCCAAAAGGCAAGTGGCCCTGTGAAGGCCGTGATTTCTTGCATGGCCTCACGAACAGGCCAGGCCGAGGATGCATGGGCGGTTGACTACCAGGCAAACGCCAACCTTCTCTTGGCCGCCAAGGAACACCAGGCGAGCAAGTTTGTTCTTCTTTCCGCCATCTGCGTTCAGAAACCGCAGCTTGCCTTTCAGCATGCCAAACTTAAGTTTGAAGAAGAGCTGCAGGCCTCGGGGCTTGATTACAGCATTGTCCGACCCACGGCCTTTTTTAAGTCTTTAAGCGGCCAGCTGGCGCGGGTGAAAAAAGGAGGGCCTTTTTATGTTTTTGGAGATGGGCGCCTGACCTATTGCAAGCCCATCTCGGACGACGATCTGGCCGAGTTTTTAGTGGACTGCCTGAATCAACCTGAACGATCTAACGCAACACTGCTTGTTGGCGGCCCTGGCCCTGCCCTGTGCCCTATGGACCAGGCCGCCATGATGCAAGCGCTTCTAAGCCGTCCAGTCAAAGTGCGCCATGTACCCATTGGCCTGCTTAAGGCGGTTATTGCCACGTTAAGCCTGCTTGGACGCTTCCACTCGGGTCTGGCGAAAAAGGCTGACTACGCCCGCATTGGGCTTTACTACGCCACCGAGTCCATGCTTACCTGGGACGCAAGAACACAAAGCTATCGCGAAGATCTCACGCCAAGCATCGGCAGCCAGCGTCTTATTGATCACTACCGCAAGGTCTTGCTCGAAGACCCTGCATAATTCCGCTTTCAGTCTGCGAAGCGCCTCTTCCTCATGCCCATTGCTCATCTTTTTCTTGCCCTTGGCGTGATGGCGATTTGGGGAACAAACTTTGTCACCATGCGATGGGTGCTCGATGAAGTCACACCCCTCACCTTTGCATCGCTGCGTTTTTTCCTTGTCTCACTGCCCCTCATTTTCTTTATCCCCCGGCCTGCCATACCCTTACGACTTCTTATTGGCTATGGGCTTACGGCCTTTAGCATGCAGTTTGGTTTTATCTTTCTTGCCGTCTGGCTTGGTATGCCTGTGGGTCTGGTCTCACTGGTTGTGCAAAGCCAGGTCTTCTTCACCCTTCTTCTTGCCCTTCTTATTCATCAGGTGCGGCCCACGGTGGGCCAGGTGGTGGGGGTGAGCCTTGGGGCCAGCGGCATTGCCTGGGTAGGGCTTGACCTTGGTCAGAGCATGCCGCTTATTGCCTTTGGTGCAAGCCTTCTCGCCGCCCTTGGCTGGAGTATTGGCAACACCTTTATTAAGTCCATGGGGCCGGTCTCAGCCATTCCTTTGGTGATCTGGGCATCTCTTGTTTCAGCACTTTCTCTTTTGCCCTTTTCTTTTCTTATCGAGGGCATCGCCCCGTGGCAGCGAGCGGCAGACCTACTTTTGGCGGGGGACACCGTGTTTTGGGGAAGTCTTTTGTTCAATGCCATCGGTGCAAGTCTGCTTGGCTACGGTGGCTGGGCCTGGCTGCTGCGTCGTCATCCTGCACCTGTGGTGGCCCCCTTTACACTCCTCGTTCCTGTCTTTGGAATGGGCTCAGCAGCCCTACTGCTCGACGAGGCCATAAGCCCAACCGCATGGCCTGGAATCATCTTGGTATTCTTAGGCTTAGGCCTGACACAGATTCGCCAAAAAAAGCGTCAATAGCCTGCCTGTTTCAAATTAACGTTAGCGTTGAGGCTGACATTGACATTGGCATTGACATTGGCTTCGGCCCGAATTGCTTTGAGAGGAAATACGTTTGACCTACGACCTGGTTGTAATTGGAGGTGGCTCGGGGGGAGTGCGCGCAGCCCGTATTGCTGCAGGCTACGGCGCCAGAGTTGCGCTGGTTGAGGAATACCGGCTGGGTGGAACCTGCGTCATTCGAGGCTGCGTTCCCAAAAAGCTCATGGTCTATGCAAGCCGTTTTGCAATTGAGTTTGATGAAGCACGCGGCTATGGCTGGAGTGTGGACGCACCCAGGTTTAATTGGGAGACCCTTGTAAAGAATCGTGACCAAGAGGTCGATCGACTCGAACAAGTCTACCGGGGTAACCTTGAGAAGTCCGGCGTGCAAATTTATGAAGGCCATGCCCGCCTGGTCGACGCCAATACAATTGTTATTAACGAGCAAGAAAAAATTTCTGCAAAGACGCTCCTTATTGCTACAGGAGCGCGGCCCGTCTCAGATACCCGCATCCCCGGTCATGAGCTCTGCATTGACTCCAATGACTTCTTTAAGCTTACCCGCCAGCCTAAGCGTGTTGTCGTGCAGGGCGCGGGCTACATTGCATTGGAGCTTGCCTGCGTTTTGCAACACCTTGGGTCCGAGGTGCACCTGGTCTACCGAAGCGATCTGGTCTTGCGTGGGTTTGATGACGAACTGAGACATCAGCTTGTTGAAGAGCTTAAGCTTTCAGGCATGAATCTCCACCATGGCCAGGTCATCACCAAGGTGATTAAAAAACCTGAAGGCCTTGAGGTCAGCCTTGGAAATGGAGTGAGCCTACATGCAGACATTGTGCTTAAGGCAATTGGTCGTCAACCCAATACCGAAAACCTTGGTCTTCAAGAGGCAGGTATTGAACTAAACGACCAGGGAGCAGTTGCCGTAAATGAATGGTCTCAGACCAACCTGCCTTGCGTTTACGCAGTCGGCGATGTCACCAACCGGGTGAACCTTACGCCCATGGCGATTCGCGAGGGCCATGCTTTTGCCGATAATGTCTTTGGGGGCAAGGCCATTACCGTTAACCATAGCCTTGTCCCAACCGCCGTATTTACAACCCCTGAGCTTGGCACTGTGGGCCTTACCGAGGAGCAGGCTCTTGTAAGCTACCCAAGACTTGATGTCTATAAATCCAGCTTTCGGCCGCTTAAGGCAACCGTCTCAGGCCATGCCTCGCGCACCTTCTTCAAGCTGCTGGTGAATCGGGACAACGATGAAATTGTGGGTTTTCATAGCATTGGCCCAGACACAGGCGAGATGTCACAGCTTATTGGCATTGCCCTGCAGATGAAGGCAACCAAGGCAGCCTTTGATGCAACACTGGCAGTCCACCCAACCGCCGCCGAAGAACTTGTCACCATGCGCAGCCCAAGCATTCGGCACGGCCTCTAACCCGTCTTCCTACAAAGACCCGCTGCGTGGCCCCGTGGCCTTTTCGAGTGTCAGACCCAAACGAACAATATCGTCTTAACGGGCATCGAACTGGTTTGGCCTGAGCCCTTGAATGGGCGCGTAAAAGGCCTTCACCGCTGCCATGTCAACATCGATATCACCAGTAACCTCAAGGCATGGGCCAAGGCCCGCTTCTTTTTTTGCATGGTCCATATAGGCCATGATGATAGGCACCTGAGCACCCTGGGCGATGTAGTAAAACCCCGTTTTCCATTCGCGAACTTTGCTTCGTGTGCCTTCGGGGGGAATCATAAGAAACAAAGGCCTCTGGGTATTTTTAAAGCAGTCAACAGCCGCCAACACCAACTGCCCGGGTCGGCTTCGGTCAACCCCAATGCCACCCAGCCAACGCATAAGGCCTTTAAACGGAAACCCAAACAGGCTTACCTTCCCAAGCCAATGCAGCTGCAGGCCCAGGCCGAAACCCGCCATAAGGCTGTAAGGGAGATCCCAGTTACTGGTGTGCGGAGCCGCAATAACAACAGCCTTTTGCATATGCTCTGGAATTGAGCCATGAAAACGCCAGCCAAGCATACGAAGGCAGAGCTTTGAGCCAAACCGCAGAAGCGGCGTTACCACTGGAGTATTGAATACGGTGCGCGACGCCGGGCGAAAAATGCTTGTGACGGGTTCGGTGTTCAACGGGCCAACCCAAGCGAAAGAAAAAGACCGCTCTTAGAAGTTAACGGCTAGACGCGCGATAAAAAGCTAGGAAAACACCACTCGCGCTTTGAGCGCCTCGAGCGAAACCGAGGGGTCTTTGAGGCTTTCCGGCCCACCGGCAGAGCCCACGAAAACACCCTTTCCAGCTACCGGTGCAAGTGTGTCGAGTTTGAACCTTTTAGAATCGGGCTTTGCCCGAATAAAACAGGCCTCATCAAAGAAGAGAAGATCGCCATCGCGACCCACCTCATCACTGTCGATGCTGTCTTGGCCAATCCACTTCTTTATGGAATCAAGACCGTTGTCAAGATCGATCTCTTCAACAGAGGCCTGTTCTGGATTAATAAAGTACGCGCTTGGCATAAGACCTATCACCTTCTTCTAAAGAACATTTGAACCGCTTCTGACCAGACTTTACTACAAACCCCCTAACCCCTTTCAGACTGCGACTTCGTGTCTGGGTCTGGCTTCACCTTGGGCTCAAAAGGAAAGGCCGAGCCAGCCTCACCAGGCTTGGCCGGAATTCGCAGAGAAAGCAACATAGTGAGGGCAAGAGTCGTCACAGTAAAACCCAAGGACCAGGCAATTGGAATTTTATAAATGTCGATGAGCAGCATCTTCACGCCAATGAAGACCAGAACAATGGCAAGCCCATAAGACAGCAAATGAAAACGCTCATGCATGCCCGCAAGCACAAAGTACAGGGCCCGCAGCCCAAGAATGGCAAAAACATTTGACGTGAGAACAATAAAGGGGTCGGTCGTAATTGCGAAAATAGCAGGTATGGAGTCCACCGCAAAAATAACGTCAACAATGCCAATGAGTGCAATTACAACAAACAAAGGGGTGGCCATTTTTACGCCATCCACCACGGTGAAAAAACGTTCACCGTCGTAATGCGGTGAAATTTTCATGCGGCGCTTCACCCATAAAAGGGCTGGGTTGTTGTCAAGATCGGGTTCCTGGCCTGCGGCCCACCACATCTTCACACCCGTGTAAACAAGGAAGGCGCCGAAAACGTACATCACCCAATGAAACTGAGAAATAAGCCAGGCGCCCAAAAGAATCATGACGGCGCGCAGAACCAGCGCCCCAAGAATTCCGATCATGAGCACACGCTTTTGAAACTCGGGGGGCACCGCAAAATAGGTGAAAAGCATTAAAAAGACAAAAATATTGTCTACTGCCAGTGCCTTCTCAATGAGGTACCCCGTAACGAACTCAAGCGCCTTTGCATTGGCAAGCGTCTGCGCTGCAGGGTCCTCATCAAGACCCCCAAGGTACCACCAGAGCCAGGCAACAAAAACAAAGGAGACGGCCACCCAGATAAGCGACCAGATGGTTGCCTCTTTAATACTGACGGTATGAGCACCTTGGCGGTTAAGCGCAAGAAAATCAATAGCAAGCGCAACGAGTACAAACAGGCTAAACAACAGCCAAAGCAGTGGTGTACCGATTGAGATCATAAATTAGGAACCTCTATCTCAAGGCTGGCAAAGCTTTGAGTGATGTAGAAGGATCCCCGTCAGTCTTGCCGCCCAGCGCATGCATTGGTGAATGCAAACCCTGGTTAGAACTGCCGGTTTTCGTGGCCTGCCAGGTTCACGAAAACGTATTGACGACAGCTCCGCTAAGCCCGAAAACCTCGGGCGAAGTCAGCTACTCCCTTTAAGAGGCTACACGATTGAAACAGAAGCTTTAGCCAGCGTCAAACGGGGAGGTTCTCTTGCCTCACACCTTTTCGTTCACAGAGCCGACGCTCTAAGAGCTCTGGGCCGGGTTCTGCAGCACAGACAAATGAGCCACAAGCTCTGCTTCAAGTATGGCTAAGACGGAGTCATCCCCGAAGGTTTTGGGATGGAAGTCGCCGTCTTTTTCAACGGGGTTTGGCGAAGGCTGGAAGCTACAAAGGTTAAACCCCGTACGACGATCGATGACATCAAGCATCATAAGAGAAAGCGTTTTGTCTTGAAGGAGAGTCTGCTCCGACAGACGGGAGGCATAAGAAAACTTCAGCTCGAAACGATCAAGCGTGGTTGTAAAGCTGCGGCCTGCGGCCATCATAAGCCTTTGATGAAGGCTGGCATCAGCCACAACGATTTGCTGCAGGTAATAAGGAATGCCACGCCTTAAAAACTGCTCTTGCAGCAATGGCTTTCGTAGCCAAAACCCCACGGCCATGGCAAGCAATACCAAGCCCAATGAAAGCAATGGGTAGTCGGGATAAACATAAAAAGAGATGACCAGTAGGCCAGCTCCAATAATTAAACCTCTCCCAAGTGGTCCAAGCACCCCAAGAACTCCCTTCATTTCGTCTTACCTCACTAGCTTAGAACCCCAGCTACTTGCGACTACTTTATGCTAATGCTGGGCTGAGGTAGCTTCAGTCTTTACCAGCTACGAATCATAAGGGAGATCACTTAAAGTCGATTACGCAGAGCGCACATATGGTGAGGGTGAGCGCCAATGTTTGTGTTTTGCGATAGCAGCCTTGGCTGATCGCGAGATGGAATTGCTCGAGGACGAGTGGGGTGAAACGCTACATTGGAAGTGAGGATTAACCTGTTAGCCAGATCTTGGCACTCGCCTCATCTTCATAGCGAAAATGCCGAATGGTGGTATTTACCAAGCGCCCGGCGAATAGGGGTATGAGATCGGCCAGCACAGAGTTCGTTACCAAGGCTATTCGACTAATCTTGTGATGGTGGCCCCTTAGAAAGGTCATGGTTGCCCGAAGCGCCGCAAAACTTTCCCAGCCCGCCCAGTCCTTGGAAATTAACATGACTCCAGCCAACCTTTTGTGATGCTCAAGATACTCATCAACCTTGGGAATAAGCAACAAAATATCGGCCTCGGTCACCGCATTGTGGAGGCGGATGGTAAGCATGCTTTCGTATTGGCTGATGTTGTAATCAAACATAACAAAAGAGTAGCTCAGAAGGTCGGCCTGCACAAACCGAAGACTGAAAGCCCGGTAGCAAGCGGCGACGAATCCTCTAGCCTGAGGCAGTCAAGGCGCTCTTGGCCTCGCCGCATCGGGTGGAATTCATCGAATGTTTCCTTGAGCTTGCGCGGATGGCAATTGAAGCGATGAAAAGCGGCGTATGAATTCCTGGTCAATGTAATCCTTAAGCCAAAAAGCCCAGCGACCCGACAGGCTCCATCGCCCCCGCGAGGCAATGGCCTTGCCGTCGGCAGTTGCCAACAACGAAAGGAACTCGGACTGAGGTTCGTAGGCTTTTAAGGGTTGATCCGTAAGGGCAGCCTGCAGGTTGTGGGCCAGGACCATTCCCATGCGCACTGCATACACCCCGGCCTTAGGCAGTGGCGAAACCCACTGCGCGCAATCGCCTGAGGCGAATACGTTTGGATGCGAGACCGACTGCAGGTGTGAGTCCACCTGCACAAAGCCCTGTTCACTCACGGTAAGGCCCCCCATCAACACAGGGTCGCGCTGCCAAGCGTGTGGCTGTGCCCCAGTGGCCCAAAGCACCCAATCACTGCAGTCACCGATGCTGTCGCACCAGGCGGTTCCCAATTGCAGATCGACACCGGCCTCCCGCAGGCATCGCAGGGCCGCGCGCTGCGCCCCCGGCGGGTAGCCCGGCAGAATAGTTTGACTGCGGGTCATTAGGGCGCCGTGCACGACACGGTCGGGACGCTCCAGTCGCAGGCGCCGCAGAACCGCCAACAGCGACTCAAAACCGGCAGCGCCACCTCCCACCGCAGCCACCCGCAAGGGCTGGTCGCCCGCATCGAGGCGCCACTGCAAGAGCAGTGCCTCGTAGCGGTCGTGAAGGTCCGCCAGTGGGCGCATAGGAAGAATCTGCGCTCGAAAAGCACCGCTGGGCGGCACCAGAGTCGAGCCCACGTTCAGTGACAGATAGTCGTATTGCAGGCACGCCCCGTTGCTTAGGATAAGGGTCTGGTGCTGAGGATCCAGACCTGCAACTTCGGCCTTAATCCAGCGCGCACCCGCCTGCTCGCAGAGGCGGGGGAAGTCGATAACGATGTCTTCAAACCGGTAGGTACCGCTTAGCCAGCTGGGTACCATCCCCGAGTAAGGGGCCAGCGCATAAGGCGACACCACCACCAGTTCAACCCCGGCAACGGGCGCACTGGCCCAGGCCTTAAGTACATGGGCGTGGGCATGGCCCGCACCAGCCAGTACCACACGCCGAATCATCGCCAGTCTCCTGGCAGATGTATAAGGTCTGCCGGTTCGTCAATATCATGAACAGGGGCCAGCTCTACCCATTTCACTTGGGCCTGTCGCGCGCGACTGCGGGTTTCAGCCATCACCTGAGGCGTGCTCCATGTCATTGCCTCAAAGAGCAAGGGTAAGGGCCTGGTGAGGCCCACCAGCGCATAGCCGCCATCCATCGCCGGCACGAAGACCGCGTCATGATCATCCAGGGCTGCCTCGGCTAGTTGCAAACGATGGGTGTTGAGTGCCGGCGCATCGGTGCCGATAAGCAAGGCCTTGTCATGGGTCTGCAGCAGGCGCTCAAAGGCGCGGTGCATCCGCTCGCCCAGATCACCCTCACCTTGAAGCGTCAGTTGAAGACGTTCTCCGGCGTTCATAGTCGCCTGCTTGAAGGCCGGGTGCTGAGTGGAAGGTGACACGCACAACTCCCAATGATCAGCCTTAAATTCAAGCACAGCATCAAGGCTGTGTACCAGCAGGCGATGCGCCAGACGTGCCGCCCCGTCCGCACCCAGGGCGTGAATAAGCCGCGTCTTTACCAGGCCCGCAATCGGCGCCTTGGCCATCACGACGATGGCCGTGCTCATCGATAGGCCTTCGCCAATTGTTGGGCGGAGTCGCCTCGCCAATAGCGCCAACGCAACCACCACATAAGAATGATGGTTCGCCAGAGCCCGCGTGATTCCCAGCGCCGGCCCGAGGTGGTTGCAGATTGGGCTAGGCAGATGGGCGCAGCCAGGCTTCGCAGACGACGAGATAGTTCAATGTCCTCCATGAGGGGCTGGTCCGGAAATCCATTCACGCGTTCAAACGCCTCACGCCTCATGAAGAGGGCCTGATCACCCGTGGCAATGCCTGTCAGCCGCGACCGCCAGTTCATAAGCACGGCAATAACCTTTAGCATCGGGTGCCGACCCAGGATGCGAACGTCAAACCGCCCCCACAGCCCACTAGTTAAGGCCTGCTGAATCAGACCATCGGCATCGGGCGGCAAGGAGGTGTCGGCATGCAAGAACAATAAGAGCTTTCCCTGCGCGATGGCTGCCCCAGCATTCATCTGACGGGCCCGACCGCATGGCGCATGAACAACCAGATCGGCCAGGGGAGTGGCGCGAGCCACGGTGTCGTCGTGGCTGCCGCCGTCAACAACAACCACCTCGACTCCACGCTGACGCAATGGCGCGAGATGGGTCAATGTAGCCTCGATGTCTTGAGCCTCATTGAGGACGGGCATCACAATTGAGATAGGCGGAAGTGTCATGAACCCATTTCATTGGTTGAGGGTCATGTCCGCTCCCAGGCGTGAAAGCGCGCCAGCCAGCCCAATAGACGATGCGGCGCATGAGCCCGCTTCCATTGGCCGGCCGCATACTTGTTTGCCTCAGACAGCGTGGGATAGGTGTGGATGGTGCCGAGAATCTTGTTCAAACCTAAGCCGTATTTCATGGCAAGCACATATTCAGCTAAGAGGTCGCCCGCATGTTCGCCAACGATCGTGACACCCAAGATCTTGTCCTTGCCAGGTACGGTCAGTACCTTAACAAAACCGTGAGCCGTACCGTCGGCAATAGCGCGATCCAGGTCGTCCATGCCATAGCGGGTAACCTCA
Organism: Burkholderiaceae bacterium; assembly: GCA_018402635.1. Lineage (GTDB taxonomy): Bacteria > Pseudomonadota > Gammaproteobacteria > Burkholderiales > Burkholderiaceae_A > Hahnella. The sequence goes on along the minus strand of JAGYIP010000009.1, from coordinate 44,396 downwards.
TGGGCCACACCTTGCTCGCGAGCCTCGGTCTCGGAGAGCCCCACGCGCGCAACTTCCGGGTCGGTGAAGGTCGCCCAGGGAATAACGGTGTAGTCCGCCTTAAACCTTTTGAAACGTCCAAATAGCGCGTTGACTGCGGCATACCAGGCTTGGTGCGAGGCCGTGTGGGTGAACTGAAATGGTCCTGCCACATCGCCGACGGCGTAAATATTGGGGTAGAGGGTCTGCAGGAAGGCGTTGGTTTGGATCGTCTTTTGCGGCGTGAGGGTAATGCCAAGCTCCTCAAGCCCGTAGCCCGTGACACGGGGACTGCGACCCACTGCGCACAACAACTGATCGAAAGCAATCGGCAGCTCCTCATCGCCGTGCCGCACGATGAGGCGTTTCTCACCCTCGCAGACCTCCACTCGAATCGCCTGATGACCGGTGAGCACATTGACCCCATCAACCCGCAGCGAAGCGGCCACCAGGTCGCTTGCATCGGGATCCTCCCTTAACATAAGGCGCGGCGCCATCTCTACCTGGGTCACTGTGCTGCCCAGGCGAGCAAAACTCTGCGCGAGTTCGCAGCCAATTGGGCCTCCCCCCAGCACAACCAAGCGCTTGGGTAATTCAGTGAGGCCCCAGATCGTGTCACTGGTGAGAAAGCCCGCCTCCTTTAGCCCTGCAATGGGCGGAACAAAAGGACTGGCACCCGCCGCAATAACGATGCTGCGGGTGGTCAGTGTCTGGGCCGAACCATCGGCTTGGCGAACCTCCACCGACCAGGGCGAGGTGATGCGCGCATGACCTTCAAGCACCTCCACGCCCAGCAAGGTGTAACGCTCAACCGAGTCGTGGGGTTCGATCGCCTCAATGACCTCATGCACGCGGCGCATCACGCCCGCAAAATCAACCTCACCGAGGACGTTTCGAATACCAAGCGTATGGGCATTTCGCAGCTGCTTCATGGCCTTGGCCGAGCGAATCAATGCCTTACTGGGAACACACCCATAGTTCAGACAGTCACCGCCCATCTTGTGGCCCTCGATAAGAGTGACCTTGGCCCTGACAGCCGCTGCAATATAGGCCGACACCAGCCCACCGGCCCCCGCGCCGATGACCACCAGGTTGCGGTCAAAACGTGCGGGCCGTGGCCATCGTGCGTAGAGCTTGCGTCTTTGCAGGGCGTCCACCATGAACTTTGCCAGCAGAGGAAACACGCCAAGCAGCACCAGGCTAGCTAACAACCCGGGCGAGAGCACGTCTGCAGCCGTATCGATTGCAGCCAGTTGAGTGCCTGCATTAACGTAGACCGCCGTGCCAACCAGCATGCCAATCTGGCTGACGATATAAAACCTACGGGCTCCAAGTGTGGTCAGCCCCATCAACAGATTAATCAGCCAGAACGGAAATAAGGGCACGAGCCGCAGCGTCAGCAGGTAAAAAGTACCGTCTTTCGCCAACCCTTCATTGATAGGCTGAAGCAGCTTGCCAAAGCGCTGCTCGATAACGTCACGCAGCATGTAGCGAGATACCCAAAAGGCCAGCAAGGCGCCGAGGCTTGAGGCAAACGACACCAGCAAGAGCCCCATTGCCCAGCCAAACATCGCCCCCGCAGCCAAGGTCAAAATGGACGCTCCGGGAAAGGACAGTGCCGCAGCCAGCACATAGACCCCAAAGAAGGTCAGCGCAGTCTGCACCGGTTGGTCCGCGTAGAGGCTAATAAGCGTATCGCGGCCGGCCTTAAGCCGTTCCAAGGTAAGCCATTGGCCCAGGTCCCAATGCCAATAAGCCAGCCACAGACCAAGCAGAGCCAGCAATAGAACAAGCCAGCGCACCCAGCTGCCGGAAGCACTCATCAGGCGTCCCCCGTGGCGTGCGGGAGGCTCGGGCTGCTGCTGTGTTCGGCCTCCAGGGCACCGCCGCAGCTACTGCCCTGCCCTGCGGTGCAGCCGTAGCAGTGGTTTGCCACGCGGATTGCAGTCCCAAGAGCGTCGGCGGTAAGCAGGTCACGTAGGTGCGGCCTTGCCGCAGACCCAAGTGCGGCGGGCATGCCCAGCATCTGGTTGAAGTCACAGTCGTAGAGGTACCCCTGCCAGTCCACACTCAGAAGGCTGCGGCACATTACCGTCGGCAGGTTTTCTGGCCGATAGGACTCTTTGAGCAGCTGCATGTACCCCTCAAAACTTCCCTTGCTCACAAGGGTGCTGCCAAAACGTTGCACTGGCATGTTCGTGATGGCAAACAACTGGTTGAACTCAATACCAAAGTGTTGCCAGAGTTCTCGCTTGTAATCGGCCTCAAGAGGCCCTTGCGCGGGCGGCAGCACCGGGCCTTGCGGGTTGTAGACGAGGTTGAGGGTCAGCCCGAAACCCTGCCGCCCGTAGCCAAGCGCATTGAGCATCTGCAAACCCGCGATGCTGCGCTCGAACACTCCATCGCCGCGCTGGCGATCCACATTCGAGGGCGTATAGCAGGGCAGAGAGGCGGTCACTTCGACGCCCTGCACGGCCAAGAATTCGGCCAATCCCTCCTGTCCAGGCTCTGAGAGGATGGTCAGGTTGCAGCGGTCGATGACACGTACACCCATACGACGCGCTTGTTGCACAAGTGCACGAAAGTTCTCGTTAAGTTCGGGGGCCCCTCCTGTTAGATCCAGCGTCTTAATTTGACGATCTTCAAGCACATTCAGAACCAATCGCACCGTGTCTTGGTCCATCATTTCCGTGCGGTTGGGCCCGGCGTTAACATGGCAGTGCAGGCAGGACTGATTGCACTTGTAGCCTAGGTTGACCTGAAGCGTCTCCAGGGCCGTGCGACGCAGCGCAGGAAAGTCAGTCTTGACAAGAAGAGGCAGGGTGGGTCGCATCGTGTGCTCGATTCATTGATGACCATACGATCAAAAGGTGGACTTATACGAGGGGAAAATTTTTTACCAAAAACTGACTATGAGTTCGCGCGAAAATTTTTCTAGCTAAACTCGAAAAAGGCTGAAAAGAACTATAGACCCGCCCAAGAACAAAGACCACACAGACGAAAGAGGTTAAGGCGAGAGCAAAGCCCTTGTGAGTTAAACAAAGCTTATTACAAACCCAAAGACAAAAAGGTCTTCCCATGATTGTGAATTCGAACTTTGCTGTAACTTTTGTGCTTTATGTCGCGCTACGTGAACTGGCGTATGCAGGTCGATATCGGTCTGCTGAAATGGTCTTAGAGGCCATTTCAGACAAAAGCTAAAGCGAGGTCTTGGCTATGTTGGGTTCTTACATCGAAAACAGGGGCGATATGCCGAGGCTGTCAACTCCTACTTGCTTGCACTTGAGAAAACCCCCGACAATAATCTTTTTACTAGGTGATATTCAATGTTACGCATTCTCATAGGTTCTTTACTTGTTAGCCTCTCGGTGGCTTCTGCAAGTGCTCAAGATGTTCTTCGGGTTTCTACAATCCCCGAGGAGGCTGCAAGCGAGCAAATTCGTAAATTCACGCCCTTAGTGAAATACCTTGAGCGCAGGCTTGGTATGAAGGTGGTATTTCGTGCGGTATCTGACTATCCCGCCGCGGTTGAAGCACTTGTGAATAAACAAATAGAGCTAGCATGGCTTGGCGGGCTCACCTTTGTTCAGGCAGACATCCGCTCTGGCGGTAAAGTCATTCCAATCCTTCAACGCGAAGAGGACACGCGGTTTCGGTCCGTCTTTATTTCAAAGACTGGGTCCGGAATAACGCAGCTTAGCCACCTTAAAGGCAAGACCCTTACCTTTGGCTCACCATCAAGCACCTCAGGCCACCTTATGCCGCGCTCCTACTTACTTGAGGCAGGTATAGACCCCGAGAAGGACCTGGCAAAGCTCGCTTACTCTGGCGCCCACGATGCATCGATTGCTGCAGTGGTAAGCGGCAGGGTCGACGCTGCAGCAGTTGACATGACTGTATGGAGGAAGTTTGTTGAGTCAAAGCGAGTGGACATCACACAAGTGAATGTTTTTTACGAGACACCAAGCTTTTACAACTACAACTGGACGATCCATGTCGATATGCCAGCTGAGCTTCGGGCAAAAATTGAGCGAGCCTTTCTCGAGCTGAGCACCGATACCCCCGAGGGCAAAGAAATACTTGGACTCGCACGAGCTACGCGCTTTATACCAACAAAGGCAGAGAACTATAAGGGTATGGAAAAGGCCGCCCGAAACGCTGGTCTTATTAAGTAGCAAATAAGAAGCTGTCTCAATGGAGGTCTATCTAGAGTCTGTGCAAGTTCGTCATCGCGCAGCGGAAAAGCAGGCCCCCAACGCCATTGATACATTGCAGCTAAAGCTCAGCAGGGGCGAGCATATTGCAATTATTGGGCCCTCGGGTTCTGGCAAGACGACATTGCTGCAGGCCATCGCCACTGGCATTGAACCGTTTCAGGGTGAAGTTAAGCTTGGCGGAGTTAACCCCTGGAAATTAAGCGCGCGAGCCTTAAAGAAACTTAGGTCGCGCTTGTTTTATGCTCCACAAGTCCCTCCCCTTCCACCGCGCCAGCGTGTAGTTACCGCGCTTTCAAGCGCTAGGCTGCCTCACTTATCTTTGTACGATTCTGTCCTTAATCTTTTAGTTCCCCGCTTTGCTCAGCCCGCCTATGAGGCGCTCTCGGCATTTGATCTTGAGGACAAGCTTTGGCAGCGCGTAGACAGGTTATCGGGGGGAGAGAGGCAACGCGTTGGTCTGGCTAAAGCATTGATGTCTTCTGCGGAGTTATGGCTTATCGATGAGCCCCTCTCCGCTTTAGACCCCAAACGTTGTCATCAGGCAATCGAGTCTCTAGTTAGAGAGGCAACGCGTCGTAAGGTCACCCTTGTGGTTAGCCTTCATCAGGTGGACATTGCTCGACGAATGTTTCCAAGAATTGCAGGCCTTCGACATGGGCAACTGGTTTTTGATCTCGATCGCGAGTCGCTGACAGAAACCGACCTAAAACGTCTGTATGAAAATTTTGAGCATGAGCTTAACGACCCGCCAGAGCCAGATGGCGAGCAGGATATTAATGCAACCACTGTCGGCCCCGTTGTTATTGCATGCCGTTGAGAGCCTTGCATGAACCACAAATTCGAGACCCAGCCTGGCAGGAAAGGCAGTTCTGGATAGTCGCGCTGGTCGTCTTATTGTTTCCAGCACTCGTGGCGGTTGAGTTCAAGCCCTGGATTTTATTTGAAGAAGAAAATATTAAGGTAACAATGGGGTTTCTTGGCGATTTTCTGCCGCCCGAACTTAATAGAGACTTTCTGGCCTTACTCGTCTACGAATCGTGGGTCACTATTGCTATTGCAACGGCTGGCATGTTTCTGGCGCTTTTTGTGTCGATTCCTTTGGCCCTCGCAGCAAGCAAAGCCTTATCGATATCGTCTTTAACAGGCCCTATGCATCCGGTCGGTCTGGTCGTCCGACAGTTTATTCGTTGGCTTCTTATCCTTCTGCGAAGTATTCCCGAGCTCATTTGGGCGCTTATTTTTGTTCGAGTTGTTGGCCTTGGGCCTGCTGCAGGCGTAATGGCCATTGCAGTTACCTACACGGGCATGCTTGGCAAAATTTACGGGGAAATTCTAGAAAGTGGCGACACGAAAGCCAGTCGTGTTCTTTTGGAAAACGGTTCGGGGCGCATACAGGCCTTCTTCTACGCGCTGCTCCCACAAAATGCCGCCGAGCTCGCAAGCTACACAGTTTATCGCTGGGAATGTGCAATTCGATCCTCCGCTGTCCTGGGTTTTGTTGGCGCGGGCGGCTTGGGTCAACAAATGGACGCCTCAATGAAGATGTTCAATGGCGGTGAGGTCGCAACGATCTTAATAGTCTTAATGATTCTCGTTGCACTGGCAGACCGGGTGAGTTCCTGGCTTCGACAGGTTATTTCATGATGCGGTCAGCACCAACAAATCCGAATCCACTGATGCACTGGAGATGCTCTGTTTGTTGGGGAATCGCAGCCGCCTGCGTTGTCGTGGTTCTTAGTTTTTGGACACTCGATTTGCAGCTTTACCGCCTGTTCAGCTTGGAGTCTGCGCAGCGAATGGGCCGATTTATTGGTGAGCTTCTTACGCCGAATACAACACCCGATTTTCTAATTAGGCTGGGTGAGGCATCGCTTGAAACGCTTGCAATGTCTTTTGTAGGAACCTTCCTTGCAGCTCTTGCAGGAATTCTACTGGCCTACTTTAGCGCAAAGCGCAATGACGGGCAGCAATCGTTAATTGCCATGCGATTGGCTCGCTTTCTTCTGAATTTTTTGCGCTCCGTACCCGACCTGATGTGGGCAGCACTGCTTGTGATAGGCGCGGGTCTTGGCCCGATGGCAGGAACGCTTGCTCTTGCGCTGCATACCTCAGGGGTTTTGGGCCGGCTGTTTACAGAGGCAGCAGAAAATGCTCCGGCTCAGGAAAGCCACACCCTCTTTATCACTGGTGCAAGTCCGAGCCAGTGTTTTCTTTATTCAACTCTGCCTTCCATCCTTCCCCAGTTGGTCTCCTACAGCCTTTATCGTTGGGAGAATAATATTCGGGCAGCAGCCGTTCTTGGGGTAGTGGGTGCAGGTGGGCTTGGGCAAATGCTTTCATTTCATATGAGTCTTTTTCAAATGGAAGAGACAAGCAGCGTTCTTATGGCAATCATTTTGCTGGTGATTTTAGTCGACTCAGTCTCTTATGTTTTTCGCAACGCCTTAACGCGTTAGTTGCCTGCGCTCTTTGGCCTTTCGGCACTTACTTTCAAGGGCTTACTGGGCTATTTCCCACCTGTTGATTGTAGGTAATGGCTCTTTCAAACTCACGCAGACGTTTATGTACGCTGATGAGCTCAACAATACCCAGCCAGTTTCGCACAATGTATTGCATGCTTTCAGCAACCTTTCCAAAGGCTCGGACAGTCTGACTTACGATGCCAAGCGTAATGCCTCCAGCAATAATTGTTGGGGCCAGCGCAATGTAAGGAACAATCACCATGCCCTGCAGGTAGCTCCATTTTGAAAGGTTGAAGTAGAAGTAGTGTAAGTAGCTTCTAAAGTGAATTCTTCGAACATCCGCAAACAAGAAGTCCACACTGTCGGGCTGAGCTCGATCGTCTTTATCCTCTCCCAGCACAAGCTCCTTTCGATAGGCCGCCTCGCGTTTTTGAATGTCGTATTCAATGCCGGGAAGTTTTATCCCCACCAGTGCAAGTACTGCGGTTCCACCAAGCGCAGTAGCAAGCGACACCCAAAGTAGAGCATGGTCCACGGGGCCAAAAAATGGCAGCTCAGTAACATTCTTACTCAAGCCGTACAGGATGGGAAGAAACGCCAAGAGCATAAGGACTGCCTCCAACAGCCCCACACCAAGATTTTCTGTAAGTCGTGCAAACTTCAGAGTGTCTTCTTGAAGTCGTTGGCTCGCTCCCTCAATTCCTTTTGCATGGACCCAGTTGTCTTGATAGTACTCAGCCATGCTTTGGCGCCACCGAAATGTCCAGTGGTTCACTAAGAAGCCGTTAAACACAACATTGACTGCAATGTAGATTCCCGCGATGCTTGCAAAGTCAAAAAGCTGCGCATAGAAGTCATTAATAGAGACACTTCCAGGCTTGCTAAGGGCTTGTTGCAGCATGTCGTAAAAACGCCCGAACCATTCGTTAATTTGTACGTCCAGCTGAACGCTGTACCAGATTGAACCCACAATGGTAAGTGTTCCTAGAATGCTCCAGGCAAACCACTTGGGGGTGTAGAAGAATCGCCACATTGATGAAATCTCCTTGAAAGGTAGTCTGCGTTAAAGCTGGTTTGGGGAAAGATTAAAGAAGCGATCGTTCAGTGAGACAGCATAGTCGCCTGCCCGCGGAACGTGCGGCGGGTTTTTACGTTGCTTTGTCTTACAAAGACAATTTAGAGCTAATGGTTGTAAAAGGTTTTAAGGCGATACAGCAACAAGGTTAATCTGAATGCGAACCTGGTTGCCTACAAAAGGGGCGTACTTACCAGCCCCGAAGTCGCTGCGCAGAATAACTGCGGTTGCCACTGCCGAGATTGTACGAAGACCCGTATCGTCTAGAGACGTCGTCGTAAATGATTGGACTTTGAATTCAACATTCCGCGTTGTACCTTTTATTGTTAGGTCGCCTTCAATTTTCACGAGGCGTTCCTGCTCGAATTGAAGGGCTGACGATTTAAAATCGGCAATAGGAAAGCTCTCGGTAAACAATAACTCTGGCTCTTGCATACGTTCATTAACCGCCGTAATTCCCGTCTCGACAGATCGTAGGTCTATGGAGAATTGAGCATTACCGGTTTTCTCTGCTGAATCAAAGACAATCGTGCCTTTGAAGTCGTTAAAGGTGGCCTCAATAAGTGGCATACCTAAGACTGCGAAGGAAAAATTGAGCTTCGATCGTTCCTTGCTAACCTCATAGTCCCGAGAGGAGCCAAGAACCTGAAAGGATGCTCCGAGAAAGATCGTAAGGCACAGAAGCGTGAGGGCAAGTCGCTGCAATTTATTGCGCACCTTTTATAAACATTGAAAAAACCCTCAGCTTCAATGGGCTAGAAGCTACCCATGCTGTTCACCTCGGCGTAGTATTAAATCATGACTATGACCGATCGTGAACAAAAAATGCATCAATCTGCAAAGAGACTGCGAGTCTTTGTCTGGGTCCTTTTCCCCCTGCTAGGACTACTTTGTGGGAAGGTCTTTGAGATGGGGTATCTTCTGGGCATAGGCCTTGGCATTGGTATAAGTTTCATGCTGGATGGCACCTTGCGACTCATGTCCTCAGAGGCAAAAATCTTTAAGGTGCGGCGCGACACGCATGACCATCCCGGCAGATGAGGATGATGATGATGATGTTGTTCGACCCTACCCTGACTTCTGAGATTCGAACGGCGTAACAAAACGATATACCAGGTCGTTATGTTTAACGAGCCATTCCTTTGTGCTTTGTTCAGATGATGTCATTCGATCAAAAGGCACCTGCTCCCCAAGGCCTTGTTCTTTTGTCTCTTCAAGCTCCTCAAAGAAAGACTCGCGAAGAAAGATCGTACAAAGTTCACGCGTAGCCTTTTTAATGCGCTCGCTAATTTCGGGGCCACTTCGGGTGGTTCTATCAGTAAAGATACTGTGGCCGCCGGTATTAAAAACCGCTAAGGTCTTTTGAGATTCACTCATGGCGTTAAAAATAACGAGCCGATCCTCGACCGTACTGCGATAGCCCGGAAGGTTAATGGTGTCGTCAATGCTTGTGATGTGCAAAGTAGGAACGCTGACAGCGCCTAACACCTCTTCCATTGAACCCTGCCCCACCAAGGGAGGTGCGGAAATTAAAATAGCTGCCCGAATGCGTTTATCTCTTAGGCTACCTACGTTCAGCCCTGTTTCTTTAACTTGCGCGCCCGAAATAAGCATTGCCGTGTTCGCGCCGTAGGAGTGCCCAGCCACTGCAATTTTTGATGGGTCTAAAAGTGGGCTAACCTCTGAGGAGAGGATCTTATCCAGCGAAAAGCGAATATCCAACACACGGGACCGAGCCTCGGAGTCTCCAACAGCGGACTGCAGGCGCTGCACAAGCTCAAATGGGTTGCCCCACCACAAGGCGTTATCGCTACCAATGTGCTGCGGGTGAAGACTGGCAATCCCAGCGTCAGCTAAATGACTTCCGAGATAACGGTATCCGAAGCGCGAGCCACCCAAACCGTGAGAGAAGGTGAGCAAAGGTACCGGGTGGGTTTGGCTTGCCGTTTGGGGAAGATACAGACGCGTCGGTACAGGTCTTTGTCGGCCAGCATCGAGGAGATCGAAATCCAAAACTCGATGGCCTTCAATAGAAGATGCAAATGATCGGCCCACGGCCCCAGTCAATATGGATCCGCTTGCAGCGGCTAGAACGCTAAGAGTTTGAATGAAGAATAGACGGCGACGCATAAGTTTCCACTCAAACCCAAAGACGAAAAGGTCTTCCCATAATTGGGAACTCGAACTTTGCTGTAAATTTTGTATGGCTCCTGTATGTCGCGCTACGTGAACTGGCGTATGCAGGTCGATATCGGTCTGCTGAAATGGTCTTGGAGGCCATTTCAGACAAAAGCTAAAGCGAGGTCTTGGCTATGTTGGGTTCTTACATCGAAAACAGGGGCGATATGCCGAGGCTGTCAACTCCTACTTGCTTGCACTTGAGAAAACCCCCGACAATAATCTTTTTACTAGGTGATATTCAATGTTACGCATTCTCATAGGTTCTTTACTTGTTAGCCTCTCGGTGGCTTCTGCAAGTGCTCAAGATGTTCTTCGGGTTTCTACAATCCCCGAGGAGGCTGCAAGCGAGCAAATTCGTAAATTCACGCCCTTAGTGAAATACCTTGAGCGCAGGCTTGGTATGAAGGTGGTATTTCGTGCGGTATCTGACTATCCCGCCGCGGTTGAAGCACTTGTGAATAAACAAATAGAGCTAGCATGGCTTGGCGGGCTCACCTTTGTTCAGGCAGACATCCGCTCTGGCGGTAAAGTCATTCCAATCCTTCAACGCGAAGAGGACACGCGGTTTCGGTCCGTCTTTATTTCAAAGACTGGGTCCGGAATAACGCAGCTTAGCCACCTTAAAGGCAAGACCCTTACCTTTGGCTCACCATCAAGCACCTCAGGCCACCTTATGCCGCGCTCCTACTTACTTGAGGCAGGTATAGACCCCGAGAAGGACCTGGCAAAGCTCGCTTACTCTGGCGCCCACGATGCATCGATTGCTGCAGTGGTAAGCGGCAGGGTCGACGCTGCAGCAGTTGACATGACTGTATGGAGAAAGTTCGTTGAGTCAAAGCGAGTGGACATCACACAAGTGAATGTTTTTTACGAGACACCAAGCTTTTACAACTACAACTGGACGATCCATGTCGATATGCCAGCTGAGCTTCGGGCAAAAATTGAGCGAGCCTTTCTCGAGCTGAGCACCGATACCCCGAGGGCAAAGAAATACTTGGACTCGCACGAGCTACGCGCTTTATACCAACAAAGGCAGAGAACTATAAGGGTATGGAAAAGGCCGCCCGAAACGCTGGTCTTATTAAGTAGCAAATAAGAAGCTGTCTCAATGGAGGTCTATCTAGAGTCTGTGCAAGTTCGTCATCGCGCAGCGGAAAAGCAGGCCCCCAACGCCATTGATACATTGCAGCTAAAGCTCAGCAGGGGCGAGCATATTGCAATTATTGGGCCCTCAGGTTCTGGCAAGACGACATTGCTGCAGGCCATCGCCACTGGCATTGAACCGTTTCAGGGTGAGGTTAAGCTTGGCGGCGTTAACCCCTGGAAATTAAGCGCGCGAGCCTTAAAGAAACTTAGGTCGCGCTTGTTTTATGCCCCACAAGTCCCTCCCCTTCCACCGCGCCAGCGTGTAGTTACCGCGCTTTCAAGCGCTAGGCTGCCTCACTTATCTTTGTACGATTCTGTCCTTAATCTTTTAGTTCCCCGCTTTGCTCAGCCCGCCTATGAGGCGCTCTCGGCATTTGATCTTGAGGACAAGCTTTGGCAGCGCGTAGACAGGTTATCGGGGGGAGAAAGGCAACGCGTTGGTCTGGCTAAAGCATTGATGTCTTCTGCGGAGTTATGGCTTATCGATGAGCCCCTCTCCGCTTTAGACCCCAAACGTTGTCATCAGGCAATCGAGTCTCTAGTTAGAGAGGCAACGCGTCGTAAGGTCACCCTTGTGGTTAGCCTTCATCAGGTGGACATTGCTCGACGAATGTTTCCAAGAATTGCAGGCCTTCGACATGGGCAACTGGTTTTTGATCTCGATCGCGAGTCGCTGACAGAAACCGACCTAAAACGTCTGTATGAAAATTTTGAGCATGAGCTTAACGACCCGCCAGAGTCGGATGGCGAGCAGGATATTAATGCAACCACTGTCGGCCCCGTTGTTATTGCATGCCGTTGAGAGCCTTGCATGAACCACAAATTCGAGACCCAGCCTGGCAGGAAAGGCAGTTCTGGATAGTCGCGCTTGTCGTCTTATTGTTTCCAGCACTCGTGGCGGTTGAGTTCAAGCCCTGGATTTTATTTGAAGAAGAAAATATTAAGGTAACAATGGGGTTTCTTGGCGATTTTTTGCCGCCCGAACTTAATAGAGACTTTCTGGCCTTACTCGTCTACGAATCGTGGGTCACTATTGCTATTGCAACGGCTGGCATGTTTCTGGCGCTTTTTGTGTCGATTCCTTTGGCCCTCGCAGCAAGCAAAGCCTTATCGATATCGTCTTTAACAGGTCCTATGCATCCGGTCGGTCTGGTCGTCCGACAGTTTATTCGTTGGCTTCTTATCCTTCTGCGAAGTATTCCCGAGCTCATTTGGGCGCTTATTTTTGTTCGAGTTGTTGGCCTTGGGCCTGCTGCAGGCGTAATGGCCATTGCAGTTACCTACACGGGCATGCTTGGCAAAATTTACGGGAAATTCTAGAAAGTGGCGACACGAAAGCCAGTCGTGTTCTTTTGGAAAACGGTTCGGGGCGCATACAGGCCTTCTTCTACGCGCTGCTCCCACAAAATGCCGCCGAGCTCGCAAGCTACACAGTTTATCGCTGGGAATGTGCAATTCGATCCTCCGCTGTCCTGGGTTTTGTTGGCGCGGGCGGCTTGGGTCAACAAATGGACGCCTCAATGAAGATGTTCAATGGCGGTGAGGTCGCAACGATCTTAATAGTCTTAATGATTCTCGTTGCACTGGCAGACCGGGTGAGCTCCTGGCTTCGACGGGTTATTTCGTGATGCGGTCAGCGCCAACAAATCCGAATCCACTGATGCACTGGAGATGCTCTGTTTGTTGGGGAATCGCAGCCGCCTGCGTTGTCGTGGTTCTTAGTTTTTGGACACTCGATTTGCAGCTTTACCGCCTGTTCAGCTTGGAGTCTGCGCAGCGAATGGGCCGATTTATTGGTGAGCTTCTTACGCCGAATACAACACCCGATTTTCTAATTAGGCTGGGTGAGGCATCGCTTGAAACGCTTGCAATGTCTTTTGTAGGAACCTTCCTTGCAGCTCTTGCAGGAATTCTACTGGCCTACTTTAGCGCAAAGCGCAATGACGGGCAGCAATCGTTAATGACCATGCGATTGGCTCGCTTTCTTTTGAATTTTTTGCGCTCTGTACCCGACCTGATGTGGGCAGCACTGCTTGTCATAGGCGCCGGTCTTGGCCCGATGGCAGGAACGCTTGCTCTTGCGCTGCATACCTCAGGGGTTTTGGGCCGGCTGTTTACAGAGGCAGCAGAAAATGCTCCGGCTCAGGAAAGCCACACCCTCTTTATCACTGGTGCAAGTCCGAGCCAGTGTTTTCTTTATTCAACGCTGCCTTCCATCCTTCCCCAGTTGGTCTCCTACAGCCTTTATCGTTGGGAAAATAATATTCGGGCAGCAGCCGTTCTTGGGGTAGTGGGTGCAGGTGGGCTTGGGCAAATGCTTTCATTTCATATGAGTCTTTTTCAAATGGAAGAGACAAGCAGCGTTCTTATGGCAATCATTTTGCTGGTGATTTTAGTCGACTCAGTCTCTTATGTTTTTCGCAACGCCTTAACGCGTTAGTTGCCTGCGCTCTTTGGCCTTTCGGCACTTACTTTCAAGGGCTTACTGGGCTATTTCCCACCTGTTGATTGTAGGTAATGGCTCTTTCAAACTCACGCAGACGTTTATGTACGCTGATGAGCTCAACAATACCCAGCCAGTTTCGCACAATGTATTGCATGCTTTCAGCAACCTTTCCAAAGGCTCGGACAGTCTGACTTACGATGCCAAGCGTAATGCCTCCAGCAATAATTGTTGGGGCCAGCGCAATGTAAGGAACAATCACCATGCCCTGCAGGTAGCTCCATTTTGAAAGGTTGAAGTAGAAGTAGTGTAAGTAGCTTCTAAAGTGAATTCTTCGAACATCCGCAAACAAGAAGTCCACACTGTCGGGCTGAGCTCGATCGTCTTTATCCTCTCCCAGCACAAGCTCCTTTCGATAGGCCGCCTCGCGTTTTTGAATGTCGTATTCAATACCAGGAAGTTTTATCCCCACCAGTGCAAGTACTGCGGTTCCACCAAGCGCAGTAGCAAGCGACACCCAAAGTAGAGCATGGTCCACGGGGCCAAAAAATGGCAGCTCAGTAACATTCTTACTTAAGCCGTACAGGATGGGAAGAAACGCCAAGAGCATAAGGACTGCCTCCAACAGCCCCACACCAAGATTTTCTGTAAGTCGTGCAAACTTCAGAGTGTCTTCTTGAAGTCGTTGGCTCGCTCCCTCAATTCCTTTTGCATGGACCCAGTTGTCTTGATAGTACTCAGCCATGCTTTGGCGCCACCGAAATGTCCAGTGGTTCACTAAGAAGCCGTTAAACACAACATTGACTGCAATGTAGATTCCCGCGATGCTTGCAAAGTCAAAAAGCTGCGCATAGAAGTCATTAATAGAGACACTTCCAGGCTTGCTAAGGGCTTGTTGCAGCATGTCGTAAAAACGCCCGAACCATTCGTTAATTTGTACGTCCAGCTGAACGCTGTACCAGATTGAACCCACAATGGTAAGTGTTCCTAGAATGCTCCAGGCAAACCACTTGGGGGTGTAGAAGAATCGCCACATTGATGAAATCTCCTTGAAAGGTAGTCTGCGTTAAAGCTGGTTTGGGGAAAGATTAAAGAAGCGATCGTTCAGTGAGACAGCATAGTCGCCTGCCCGCGGAACGTGCAACGGGTTTTTACGTTGCTTTGTCTTACAAAGACGATTTAGAGCTAATAGTTGTAAAAGGTTTTAAGGCGATACAGCAACAAGGTTAATCTGAATGCGAACCTGGTTGCCTACAAAAGGGGCGTACTTACCAGCCCCGAAGTCGCTGCGCAGAATAACTGCGGTTGCCACTGCCGAGATTGTACGAAGACCCGTATCGTCTAGAGACGTCGTCGTAAATGATTGGACTTTGAATTCAACATTCCGCGTTGTACCTTTTATTGTTAGGTCGCCTTCAATTTTCACGAGGCGTTCCTGCTCGAATTGAAGGGCTGACGATTTAAAATCGGCAATAGGAAAGCTCTCGGTAAACAATAACTCTGGCTCTTGCATACGTTCATTAACCGCCGTAATTCCCGTCTCGACAGATCGTAGGTCTATGGAGAATTGAGCATTACCGGTTTTCTCTGCTGAATCAAAGACAATCGTGCCTTTGAAGTCGTTAAAGGTGGCCTCAATAAGTGGCATACCTAAGACTGCGAAGGAAAAATTGAGCTTCGATCGTTCCTTGCTAACCTCATAGTCCCGAGAGGAGCCAAGAACCTGAAAGGATGCTCCGAGAAAGATCGTAAGGCACAGAAGCGTGAGGGCAAGTCGCTGCAATTTATTGCGCACCTTTTATAAACATTGAAAAAACCCTCAGCTTCAATGGGCTAGAAGCTACCCATGCTGTTCACCTCGGCGTAGTATTAAATCATGACTATGACCGATCGTGAACAAAGAATGCAGCAATCTGCAAAGAGACTGCGAGTCTTTGTCTGGGTCCTTTTCCCCCTGCTAGGACTACTTTGTGGGAAGGTTTTTGAGATGGGGTATCTTCTGGGCATAGGCCTTGGCATTGGTATAAGTTTCATGCTGGATGGCACCTTGCGACTCATGTCCTCAGAGGCAAAAATCTTTAAGGTGCGGCGCGACACGCATGACCATCCCGGCGGGTGAGGATGATGATGATGTTGTTGTTCGGCCCTACCCTGACTTCTGAGATTCGAACGGCGTAACAAAACGATATACCAGGTCGTTATGTTTAACGAGCCATTCCTTCGTGCTTTGTTCAGATGATGTCATTCGATCAAAAGGCACCTGCTCCCCAAGGCCCTGTTCTTTTGTCTCTTCAAGCTCCTCAAAGAAAGACTCGCGAAGAAAGATCGTACAAAGTTCACGCGTAGCCTTTTTAATGCGCTCGCTAATTTCGGGGCCACTTCGGGTGGTTCTATCAGTAAAGATACTGTGGCCGCCGGTATTAAAAACCGCTAAGGTCTTTTGAGATTCACTCATGGCGTTAAAAATAACGAGCCGATCCTCGACCGTACTGCGATAGCCCGGAAGGTTAATGGTGTCGTCAATGCTTGTGATGTGCAAAGTAGGAACGCTGACAGCGCCTAACACCTCTTCCATTGAACCCTGCCCCACCAAGGGAGGTGCGGAAATTAAAATAGCTGCCCGAATGCGTTTATCTCTTAGGCTACCTACGTTCAGCCCTGTTTCTTTAACTTGCGCGCCCGAAATAAGCATTGCCGTGTTCGCGCCGTAGGAGTGCCCAGCCACTGCAATTTTTGATGGGTCTAAAAGTGGGCTAACCTCTGAGGAGAGGATCTTATCCAGCGAAAAGCGAATATCCAACACACGGGACCGAGCCTCGGAGTCTCCAACAGCGGACTGCAGGCGCTGCACAAGCTCAAATGGGTTGCCCCACCACAAGGCGTTATCGCTACCAATGTGCTGCGGGTGAAGACTGGCAATCCCAGCGTCAGCTAGGTGACTTCCGAGATAACGGTATCCGAAGCGCGAGCCACCCAAACCGTGAGAGAAGGTGAGCAAAGGTACCGGGTGGGTTTGGCTTGCCGTTTGGGGAAGATACAGACGCGTCGGTACAGGTCTTTGTCGGCCAGCATCGAGGAGATCGAAATCCAAAACTCGATGGCCTTCAATAGAAGATGCAAATGATCGGCCCACGGCCCCAGTCAATATGGATCCGCTTGCAGCGGCTAGAACGCTAAGAGTTTGAATGAAGAATAGACGGCGACGCATAAGTTTCCACTGAACGACATTATCCACCATAGCAGTGACAGCCTAAGGTTTATCCACGCCCTCGCTTGCGAGCTTCCAGTTTGTGGACGAGCCCCACGTCGTCCAATCGTTCGGCCAAGGCAAGAGCTTTGTCCAGGTTGATGTCGGCGCGTGGCAGACCCAGAGCGCTGGCTGTTGCAGACGGGTCTGCATACGTACTTAAAGGCAATCCCTTAGCTTTTCCGGAAGTCAAAGAACAGCGATCAGTCCGAAAATTTTCACGGTTTAATGTAGGCGTAGCGTTGTTTTGTCTGCAGTTCTGTAAGTCGAACAACGCCTGATGGCGTGAATTCCGCGTCGAGGATAAATTGGTCGCGCTTCAGATTACGATTCGTTAGGGTAATTTCACAGACCTCAAATCGGACTCCACGCGCCTTTAAGGCCGAGACCATAGACCCGTAGTCGACATTAGGATTCTTTGCATCTTTTGCGTCTTCTAAAAGAAAGTCGACCCCATCGGCATGAGTAACAACAACAACTTTTGTTAGAGGCGCCGTGTCAAGATGATTGCGGATGCTTCGCATCGCCTTCGTGGCCTGAAGGCTGGAGTCATCTATGTGATAAACGACCTGATCGCTAGCAACGACCGCGCCGGCAAATGGCATCGCCAATAAGAAGGCAGTTAGCGCCAATAATTTCTTAAGCATTAGAAATCTCCTTGATATTTAGAGAGCAACTACATACTCACCGCGAGCGGGATAGTTCTTTGAAATAGAATAATCGATTGCACCCAAAAGGTCAGCAAACAACGGGCGAGCAAAGGGCATTGTCTGAACCGCGCCGTAGTAAAGCGTGTGGTCGGGCTTAACGAGAAACACTCCTGGCTCCGCAAACCGCTTTGGCTCTTCAACACCCGTCGATGTCTTACCGATCCCCTCGGAGATGTAAAGACCCCATTGCTTGGCAACCGCAAGAGACAGCCCGTAGCCAAAGCGCAGGTCGGGAACACTAACCTTGTTAGCCATCTCTGTAGCGCGCTCCTGGTTGTCTGTTGAGATTGCAATAACGGAGACACCCCGTTTTTCAAACTCGGGGAGAAGAAGGCCCAACTCTTTTAGATACTTGATGCATAGAGGGCAATGCAGCCCACGAAAGAAAACTGCCAGAGCAAAAGTTTGCACGGGTTCTTTGGCTAGATCGAAGTCTGTGTGAGACAAGGTAGCCACCTGAAGCGCGGGCACTGCAGCACGAGGAATAAGCATTGAGACCTCCTTTTGATTGACTTGTTAACATTAGAGTAATAGACTTTAAAGCAACTTGGGTACAAAAAACGTTGCATATCGTATAAATATTGAGCTAATGAGCTATGGATAGGTTAAGCCCTCTACTTGAACGTTTTCCTCCGACCGCCCGGGTCTTCTTTTCTGATGTTCTGTGCAAAAACTTTGAGTCTGACCTTGAAGATGGAAAGGGTCATATTCATTGGCTTCGATCTGGGGAGATCGAGGTTCGGTCGGCAGGCAATTTTGTAGGAACGATCGCCGGTCCCGGCGTAATCTTCTCGCCCATTGGGGCAGCGCACACGCTTATTCCTAAACCAGAGGCAGAAGTTGTTTGTGCTGAGTTCGAATTTGGGCAGCGGTTTCAAAACCCCCTAATAGCAATAAAGCCGAGTATTGTCTTAATTGCTGTAGAGGATGCCCCTGAGATTGCGGTCGTTCATAAGTTACTTATGGAGGAAGCGTTCTCGAACCGGTGCGGCAAGGCATTTGGCGTAAATCAGCTTCTTCAGTACTTTGTTTTAGTTGTCTTCCGCTACCTCATTCGGACTGAGGCAATTCCATCAGGCATTACCAAGGCGCTTGCCGATGAGAAGCTTCTTAAGGCAATTACATCGATGCATTCCGAGCCTTCAAAGCCTTGGACCTTAGAGAGCCTTGCAGAGGTTGCCGGTATGTCAAGGGCAAGTTTTGCCAATCACTTTCGAGAAGCAACTAAGACGACCCCGGTTGAATATCTAACCGATTGGCGCATCTGCCTTGCCAAATCAAAAATTACCGATGGCCTCTCGATTAAAACCACAGCGAGACAGGTAGGCTACACAAGCCCCGCAGCGCTTACCCGCGTATTTACAAAGCGAGTGGGTTGCAGCCCAAGAGATTGGCTTAGTCGATCTACTGAGTCCGAAAAGCATTAGAAACCAAGTCCTCTCATGCGTCTCTCCCAAGGAGTTTTGTTAAGTTAGCTTCAACGTCCTTATCTAGTGACGCAGAGGCCATCAAGGATGTTGTCTGAATTAATGGCCAGATGGGCTCAACGCTGCCCCAGAATACCCAAGAATCAGATCTATAGACGGCTAAGGAGGGAAGATTCTCAATATCAAGACTTCCCAATAGTTCCTCATCGTCGTCTAGATCAAGCCAGGTGAAAGTCTGGCTAAACCCAGGTGGCATTGAATCCTTAAGCTCACGACAGACTCCGCACCATTGCGCACATATTAAGAAAGCCCTCACATTCGGCGTCCAAATTCAATCGCTTCCGCCCCGCCGACCGCTTGATAGGAAAACGAGAAGGGCGACCAGACTTCCTTCGGTATCGAGTCCACCTGGTCAGCCAAGTGAATATGTGAGAAACCAACTCTGACAAGGTGATGCATGATCTCCCGATTAGCCGCCCCCACAGCATGCAGTTCACCCCTATAGCCCATCTCTCTCAGGCGTAGAGCAATTGAATACGGCCGCCCCTCGGTTATCTTCTTAAACAAGACCGCTATCGAAGGGTTCAGCAAGAAGTCCTCCATCTTTGATCGAATATTAGCGGTGTACCCCCCGGTGATGGATCCATAGAATTGCTCGGGATCGATGGTGACACAAGGGTTGAGGTAACCCGACACGGCCAACCCTTGCGCGTTAAATACTCGGCAAAGGGGGGTGCGCCAGGGATCATCTAACTTGTCCAGTTGAGCGCTCATTTGATCCTCGCCGCTACGTGCTCCGACTGCAGCTCAATTTGTGCAATCACCTCACTGGCAATTAGCTCCTGAATCGCTGGCAAGTGGCCGATGGCAGGCAGTATCCTAAATGAGACCCCAGCTTTGCGTGACCTGAAGCCATCGATAAGATTGGGGATATCGGATCTCACGTGGCTCCCTGCCGCAAGAAATAGCGGGGCCACAGTAATGTAGGTCACGCCGTTGTCAATAAGATGAGCCAACCCTTCTTCAATACGAGGTGTGGTGGACTCAAGGTACGTCAGAATCAACGGACCTGAGAAATGCTTCCGAATCTCGTTCTCGATTGCCTTAAACGGCTTGATCCATTCAGGATCTTTTGATCCATGGGCAATTAGGAGAAGCCCGGTCTTTATCATTGAGCCCTCGCTTGCGGTTGAAATTGATACGGGCCTGGTAGACGATGAACCTCCATCGCACACTTCACCACCTCACCGATCACCACGGTTACTGGACCACCTGAAATAACAGGCGGTGTATCTAAACAGCATTGCAGAGTTAGCAGTGTCTTCCTTGCCAATCGGCTTGCGGACTCAATGACTGCCACGGGTGTCTGAGGATGTCTTCCATTAGCCAACAAGGTCCGAGCAATCGCGGAGAGTTCAGCACCCGCCATATAGAGAACGACCGTATCACTTGCTACTGCCACTGGAATCCAATTGCCTGAGAGTCCTCCGCTATTGCTCATGCGCGGAGTCAGAAAGGTCACACTTCGAGACACATCGCGCTGGGTCAAACTAATTTCAAGCTCAGCAGCACTTGCGCACGCTGCGGTAATTCCTGGAACAATTTCGATCTCAATATGGGCGGCTCGACAGGCTTCAATCTCCTCAGTCAGTCGACCAAATATAGTGGGATCTCCTCCTTTGAGTCGAACAACCTTGTAGCCTCGCATGCTTAGGTTCACAAGACTCTTCGATATAAATGACTGCGCTGTCGACACGCGACCAAGGCGTTTCCCCACGTTAATCCAACGTGCTAATGGTGCGGCTTGGCGAAAGCCATCGACATCAATTAGCGCATCATGGATAACAACATCCGCCTGTTCCAGTAGCCTCCAGCCCTTGCGTGTGAGCAAATCAGGATCTCCCGGTCCGGCACCAATGAATGCAATGGTCTGATGTCCATTGCAATCTCTCATGAGGACGCCCTCCCTTGCTCTGGCTCATCCTGCGTGGGCCTTCTCGCTCGATCAGCAGCCTTGCCGAACACGTCCTTTCCGAGCCGCAATACCGCCTCTCGAAATATCTCACCCGGCACACGAACCTCAAGATAGAAGTCCAAAATTTCTTCTACGGCATCGGCTATCTCATCCTCGGCAAATGCCTTACCAATGACTGTGCCGAGCGCCGCAGGCGCGCCATGGCCAGAGTGGCCGCCGAGTAAGAGTTGGTAGAAGGCTGCTCCGTCCTTGTCGACTCCCAATATTCCTATGTGTCCAATATGGTGATGACCGCAGCTATTCATGCAACCGGAGATGCGAAGATCGAGTGAACCAATGTCCTCCTGCGCATCCAAATTGCCATAGCGCGCTGCGATGTCATTCGCAATGGGAATGGATCTGGCGTTCGCGAGGGAGCAATAGTCTCCCCCTGGGCAACTCACCATGTCGCCCAGCAACCCGCCGACGGCATGACTCAGTCCCCGGGTTCTCAATGCCGTGTAGAGCGCTGGAAGATCGGCTTCAAAAACTGCGGGCAACACCAGGTCTTGGGAATGTGAAACCCGGATGAACCCTTGGCTAAACTGATCAGAAAGGCTGGCCACATCCTCCATTTCCTCGCTGCTGATATCGCCCGGGGCGCGACCAGCTGACTTCAAAGGAACCAAGACCGCCTTATAGCCGTTATGCTTGTTGGGTAGGATGTTTCGGTTTAGCCAGCGTTGCCACTCCGCCTGGGCCTTGTCGGCGAGGGTATTGGTTGGGTCAATCACGATCTGTCCAGCGGTCCAATCGGGCTCCACGAATGATGCTGTTACACGCTGCAAATCGCCATCCATGAGCCGAGATGGGCCGTCCCTAAGGTGTGCCCACTCTTTCTCTACAAGATCGCGGAAAACTTCCAAACCAACGGTACGAACAAGAATCTTGATCCTTGCCTTTGTGAGGTTATCTCGACGACCGAGCTCGTTGTAAACCCGCATCACTGCATGGGTATAGGTGAGCAGATCAAACCAATCGAGCTCCTCGCGAATCACAGGGCCGAGCACAGGGGTGCGCCCTAGTCCTCCTCCGACCCGAACCCGAAAGACAGCGTAGGGTTGTGCACGTACTACCTCAAACGCCAAGTCGTGCACCTGCGCCAAGGCACGATCCTCGGGTGTACCGGTAAGGGCGACCTTAAACTTACGAGGCAGATATGTCAGCTCGGGATGAAAGGTGCTCCACTGACGCAAAAGCTCAGCATAGGGACGGGGATCCAGAATCTCATCGGGGGCGATCCCTGCCAGGACATCGCTGGTAATGTTTCGAAGGCAGTTGCCACTCGCCTGTATTCCATGCAGACCCACCTCCGCCAAGTCTGACAGCGCTCGGGGCGTGTCCTCAACAGAGATCCAGTTCAGCTGTAGGTTCTGTCGCGTGGTGAAATGCCCATAGCCCTTGTCAAATCTGCGAGCGACGTCTGCCAAAGCCCTGAGCTGTCGACTATTGAGCATTCCATAGGCGATTGCGATACGAAGCATTGGAGCATGTCGCTGGATGTAAAGACCATTCTGAAGGCGCAGCGGTCGCAGCTCGTCGTCGCTCAGGGTGCCATCTTTATTGCGCGCAACCTGACCGGCCAACTGAACGGCTCGTTCTCGCAGAAGCTGTATATCTCTCTCGACTGGCTGGTACATAAACTCACCCGCTGTTTATCAAGCTGCGAGCATACAGCCCAATTCTCAACGCGGTACACCAGTTTTGTAATAAGCAAATGAGGAAAGGTTGGTTCTCGAGAGGGGTCGTACTTCCTAGAGTCCGACAAAAGCAGCCTTAACAGTCTGACTCAATGACTAAAAGTTTTTCCTGAATGTTTTTTACCTCAGGGCCTAGACCTCGGTGCTTAAGAAAATTCTTGCAGTCGCTGGATACGCTCTTCAAGAGGCGGGTGACTCATGAAGAGGCGCTTCAGGCCGTGACCCATTCCGCCAGAAATTCCAAAGGCCTCGAGCTGCTCGGGAAGGTGGGGTTGGTTCGTCGATTGCTGAAGACGCCTTAGGGCTGCCACCATCTTTTGACGACCAGCAAGATGGGCACCACCTTCATCGGCTCGGAACTCTCGCTGCCGACTGAACCACATCACAATTGCACTGGCCAGAATGCCCAGAACAACCTGAGCAATTATGGCCGTAATCCAGTAGGCGGGACCGTGTCCGCGCTCGGTTTTGAAAACGACTCGATCAACCACATGACCCACCACACGGGACAGGAAGAAGACAAATGTATTGACTACGCCCTGAATGAGTGCAAGCGTGATCATGTCTCCGTTGGCAACGTGGCTCACCTCGTGAGCTAACACTGCCTCGACTTCATCGCGATTCATTGCCGCAAGTAGGCCTGTACTAACGGCAACCAGTGCGCTGTCTCGAAACATACCTGTTGCAAAAGCGTTTATGTCGGGGGCGTCATAAATGGCAACCTCAGGCATGCCAATGCCAGCAGCCTGGGCCTGAGCCTGCACGGTTCTAAAGAGCCACTGCTCTTGTTCGGTGCGTGGAGATTCGATGACATGGGCATTGGTCATGCGTTTAGCCATGAATTTAGACATTGCAAGCGAGAGGAATGAGCCTGTCATGCCTACGACAGTTGAGAGTACCAATAGTGCTTGTAGATCGAGATCAACGCCCTGCTCATCGAGCACCTGACCGAGACCAAAGACACTAATGACTAGACCGAGCACCAGCATGATTGCAAGGTTGGTAAGCAGGAAAAGAAAAATACGGTTCATCAAAAGACCTTTAATGTGAAATTGATGCCATAGTGATTGTGCCTTGTGAATAACGTTTGTACGGCATAGCAACCCTAACAGAAGGCTTCTTAAGATGAAAAAGTAAGAACCTGGTAGTCAGACCCGCGACAAAGAACGGACAGAATCCATGACCTTGACCAACCCACATTCAACTTCCGTCAACGACTGCCTTACCGCGCTGGATGCCACGCCAGAAGGCCTAACCTCGGTCGAGGCTGCGCGACGACTTAATAAGCATGGTCCAAACCGCCTGCCCGAGGTGCATGGGCGGGGGCCGGTGGTACGTTTCCTTATGCACTTCCACAACGTGCTGATCTATGTGCTTATGGGCGCAGCGGTCGTAACCGTCGTGTTGCAGCACTGGGTCGACACTGGGGTTATCTTGGCAGTCGTGCTCGCCAATGCAGTGATTGGTTTCATCCAAGAAGGTAAGGCAGAGTCGGCATTGGCGGCAATCCGCACCATGCTCGCACCAAAGGCTGCAGTGCTGCGAGATGGGAACCGGCTAACCCTAGACGGAACCGAAATCGTACCTGGCGATATCGTCCTGCTGGAACCGGGCGACAAGGTACCTGCTGACCTGCGGGTCTTGGAGGCACACGGGCTGGCTGCCCAAGAGGCCATCCTGACAGGCGAATCGGTGCCAGTGGAGAAGAGTCAAACACTGGTTGCCACTGACGCCGCCCTTGGCGACCGCCAGTCGATGCTGTGGTCGGGAACGCTGGTTACCCAAGGCACGGCAAGGGGGTTGGTGGTGGGCACTGGCGCGGAGACAGAGATCGGACGCATTGGGGGCCTGCTAGCTGGGGTCGAGCAACTGACCACACCCCTTGTTGCACAAATTGATCATTTCGCACGCTGGCTTTCTTTCCTAATTTTACTGGTTGCAGCGCTACTTCTGGCCTGGGGCTATTTTGTTCTGAAAATGCCTTTTGCAGAGCTTTTTATGGCGGTGGTCAGCGTCGCGGTAGCTGCAATCCCCGAGGGTCTACCTGCAGTGATGACAATTACGCTGGCGATCGGCGTACGGGCTATGGCGAACAGGAATGCAATTGTCCGCCGCTTGCCAGCGATAGAGGCAATCGGCTCGGTCTCGGTGATCTGCACCGACAAGACGGGAACCTTAACCCGCAACCAGATGGTGGTTGCCGCCGCAGAGACAGCCGAAGGCGTTTTCACTATTGCAGGCGAAGGCTATGAGCCCAAAGGGGCGATTACGCCCACCAGTGACCTAACAGAGCTGGCCCTTGCAGCGGCCCTCTGTAACGATGCACGTTTGCATTGCAAGGACGGAACCTGGGTGGTCGAAGGCGACCCCATGGAGGGGGCGCTGCTCGCCTTTGCGGGTAAGACCGGCGGTGATAAAACTGCACGGCGGCTTGACACCATTGCCTTCGACAGTCGCCATAGATTCATGGCCGTGCTGACCGAGGGCGCCTTCGGGCGGCTTATCCATGTCAAGGGTGCGCCCGAGCGAGTGTTACGAATGTGCGCAGAACTGGATCATGCCTACTGGAACGAGCGGGCCGAGCTGCTGGCAAAACAAGGCCTTCGGGTACTTGCCCTTGCGAAGCGCACCGAACCGGGCGACAGCATCGATCCGCAGGTGCTGGAGAGCGAACTCACTTTTCTTGGTCTCGTCGGCCTGATCGACCCACCCCGCCCGGAAGCGATTGTTTCGGTTGCTGAATGTCGCGCTGGTGGCATTCGCGTCAAGATGATTACCGGCGATCATGCCGGCACCGCCGCCGCAATCGCCCGTCAGATTGGGCTGGAGAACCCCGACCGTGTACTGACTGGTCATGACCTTGATAAGTTAGACGACGCACAACTGGCGATGGAAGTGGTAAATACCAGTGTCTTCGCCCGAACGAGCCCCGAACATAAGCTACGGCTTGTGGCCGGCCTGCAGGCCAGTGGTCTGTCGGTGGCAATGACCGGCGACGGGGTGAACGATGCCCCTGCCCTAAAGCGCGCCGATGCTGGCATCGCTATGGGAATGAAGGGGTCGGAGGCAGCGAAGGAGGCTGCCGATCTGGTCTTGGCCGATGACAACTTCGCCTCGATCGCAGCCGCTGTGCGCGAGGGTCGTACGGTCTATGACAACTTGAAGAAGGTAATTACTTGGACCCTGCCCACCAATGCGGGCGAATCGATGGTTATCGTGCTGGCCCTACTTCTGGGTCTTGCCCTTCCAATTACAGCTGTACAGATCTTGTGGATTAATCTAATCACCGCAATCACCCTGGGCCTTGCACTTGCCTTCGAGCCGACGGAGACCGGCACGATGGCTCGCCCGCCGCGCGCACGAAACGCGCCCATCCTTTCGGGCGAGTTGATCTGGCACGTCGTTTTGGTCGCGACCCTATTTCTGGCAGCGGTGTTCGGAGTTTTCACCTATGCCATCAATAAAGGCTACCCGCTAGCCTTATCGCAGACCATGGCCATGAACACCCTCGTCGTACTCGAAATCTTCCACCTCTTCTTCGTCCGTAATATTCATAGCACGTCGCTAACCTGGGCAGCAGCGAAAGGCACCCGCGCGATATGGTCAGTGGTGCTCATGGTCACGGCCGCGCAAGTAGCGGTAACTTACCTTACGCCTTTGCAGTTTCTGCTAGGAACCGCATCGGTGCCCATGTTGGATGGCCTACTGATTGTCGGCATTGGCATAGCCTTCTTCGGGCTGATCGAGATCGAAAAACAGATCAGACTAGGATTGAGATCATGACAATGAGAACCACATTGGTCTGCAGGCCCACTTCTAGCTCAGGTGTCGGGTTACTGCTCAAGTAGACTGCGCAACATCCAGGCGGTCTTCTCGTGAACATCAAGGCGTTGCGTCAGTAGGTCGGCCGTAGGCTGATCGTTTGCCTTATCCACAATAGGAAAGAGCCCGCGCGCGGTGCGCGCCGTTGCCTCCTGGGCATCCACCAAAAGACGCACCATCTCCATGGCCTTAGGAACTCCAGAGACCTCCTTCACGCTAGCAAGCTTTGCATACTCTGCGTAGGTGCCGGGCGCCGGATGACCCAGGGCACGAATTCGCTCTGCAATAAGGTCGAGCGCTGCCCATTGCTCGGTGTACTGCGTCATGAACATGATGTGCAGCGTATTGAACATGGGGCCTGTAACGTTCCAGTGAAAATTATGCGTCTGCAGATAGAGGGTGTAACTGTCGGCAAGAAATTTTGAGAGGCCCTTGGCAATTTTGGCGCGATCGGCCGTGGAGATCCCTATGTTGACCGACGGTGCCTTACTAAGCTTTTGTCGTGCGTTCATCTGCTTTCTCCTTTGTTAAGCAAGTGCTACATCCAAGACCATCATCGTAGCAAAGCCAGCCATAAGGCCCATGGTTGCCGTTGTCTGATGGCCCCTGCGAAAGCCTGCTGCAAATGCCCGGATGCTGCAAGCTGACCAAGCCCTGCTGCAAAACTTAAGACAAGTAAGGCCGCCCGTAAAACGCAGCCAACATCTGCAAGAAAATACCCGTTTTTATTTCGGAAATCTCCACTTATTCGCAGCAGAAAATATCTTGAAAATAATATTAATACAGCTTTGAGTGATATTTCGTGCAGACTGCTTGCAAGAACACGCTTACATTATACAAGAAGCCTGCATTTATTGATACGTTGCAAATAGCTTTGAATCTCCTTAAATATTCGGCTCAGAGGGTTATTCAGCACAAACTTTCAACACCGCCATGTCAAAAAATAAATAAAAATAAAAATCGACGTTAAAGCATCAATAATATTATTCACATGCTATAAACAGTCCACCTATTTTCTCACCGTCACAGAACAAGCTGTCCGGATGGGGCAGTCGGAGTAATTCATATCAATGTTTTTATTTTCGGAGGTTTTATGGAACTCAGTTTTGGACAATATGAGATTATTTACAATGCTTTTTCATTTGGTGTAGCCGCGTTTTTTGCAGCCACACTTTTCTTCTGGCTGGGACTGTCTCAAGTCAGTCACAAATATAAAACAGCCCTGGTGATCACCGGTTTAGTGACATTCATTGCTGGCTACCATTATTTACGGATTTTCTCGAGTTTTTCCGAGGCCTACACGGCCGTCAATGGCGTGGTGACCTCCACGGGGGTGGCGTTCAACGTGGCCTACCGTTACGTTGATTGGCTCTTGACGGTTCCCCTGTTGCTGATCGAGTTGATTTTGGTGATGAGCCTAACCCGTTCCGAAACCGTGCGTAAAAGCGTGACATTGGGTGGTGCGGCTGCTCTGATGGTGGTGTTGGGCTACCCGGGTGAAGTCTCTGGCGGCATCGACAGCACCCGCCTGATGTGGGGCGCTTTATCCATGATCCCGTTTATCTACATAGTGGTGACCTTGTTCTCTGGCTTGTCGGCGTCGATCGCCAAACAGCCTGAAGATGTCCGTGGCTTGATCAGCGCTGCCCGTTGGGTGGTGATCGTGTCGTGGTCTTTCTACCCAGTGGTTTACTTCGCTCCATTTATCATGTCGCTAGAGGGCGGTACCGCAACGACCGTAATTGAGTTGGGCTACACCATCGCCGACATCGTAGCCAAGGCGGTCTTTGGCGTGATGATCTTCATGATTGCCGTTCGCAAGTCTGAAGCCGAAAGAGCCTAATGCGTTTGACCACCGCCTGCAAAAAGCGGTAGTCCCCCTTTAATCCCTGGTCGGACATGAGCTGACCAGGGATTTTTATCGGAGCAACAGGCTTGATGAACTCATTCAGAAGCACCCCTGTAGAGCAGACGACACTGCTACTGCTACACCTGCTGCTGCTACTGCTACCCATCTTTTGGGCCAACATCAGGCGCAGTACCCACCAGCCCGACGGCAACGCGCCGTTGAACTTAGATCAGTACAAGCGCATCGATGAGTTAGGCCTGATCGCGGTCCAGCAGACGTTGGCCTCTCCAGCTCATGGCTTTTACCTCCGCACATAGCGAGCAAATATGGCCCAAGTAATTGTTATCGGTGGCGGTTTTGGAGGCATGGCTGCGGCCCTGCGCGCCCGGGCCAAAGGCCACCAAGTGCTCCTGGTGGACCGCTGTCCGCGCCTCGGTGGTCGCGCCCAGGTTTTTGAGCGATCGGGCTTCAAATACGATGCCGGGCCTACCGTGCTCACGGCACCATTTTTGTTTGAAGAACTATTTGCGCTGTTTGGTGAAACCATGAGCGAGCACGTCACGCTCGTGCCGCTCAAGCCCTGGTACCGCTTTGAGTTTGCCGACGGCGAACACTTTGACTACGGCGGGGCGATGGAAGATACCTTGGCCGAGATACGCCGCATCAACCCGGCCGACGTCGAGGGCTACCGCCGCCTGCTCGAACAATCGGGCAAGCTTTACGCGGTGGGCTTCTCCAAGCTAGCTGACCAGCCATTTCACAGTATGCCCTTCATGCTTGCGCAAATCCCACAGCTGGCGCGACTGGGGGCTTGGCGTTCGGTTTGGCAAATGGTCTGTCGCTACATCGAGAGTGATTACCTGCGGCAAGCGTTTTCCATTCAGCCTTTGCTGGTGGGGGGCAACCCATTTGACACCACCAGCATTTACGGCCTGATTCATTTCTTGGAGCAAGCCCATGGCGTGCACTTTGCCATGGGAGGCACCGGTGCCTTGGTCGATGCCCTGCACGGGCTGATGCTCAGGCAGGGCATCGAGGTTCGACTCAACACCACCGTCAAGGCTTTGGTGATGAAAGACAAAACCATCACCACGGTAGAGGTCACCCAATCCGACGGCAGCCAAGGCAGCTTGGCGACCGACTGGGTGATCTCCAATACCGATCCAGCGCACCTGTACAAAAAGCTGTTGCCACCCAAGAGCGTGAACCGTGCCGCGCATCTGAAGTCGGACCATTGGCGCAAGTCCATGGGCTTGTTTGTTTTGTTTTTCGGTACCGATTGCCAGTACGTCGACGTGGCGCACCACACCATTTGGATGGGGCCACGCTACGAGGCCTTGCTCGACGACATCTTCAACAAAAAGGTGATGTCAGACGATTTCTCCATTTACCTGCACCGCCCCACAGCCACCGACCCCAGTTTTGCCCCCGCTGGCTGCGACAGCTTTTATGCCTTGGTGCCGGTGCCCAACTTGCAAGGCCAGGTGGACTGGCCCACGGTGGGACCGCAATTGGCTGAGCGCGTGATCGCGGCGCTGGGCCAAAAAACCTTGCCCCATTTGAAGCAGCACGTGGTGGATTCTTTTTTCATGACGCCAGTCGATTTCGAAGAGCGCTATTTGTCGCCAGATGGCGCGGGTTTCTCAGTCTCCCCCATATTTCGGCAGTCGGCTTGGTTTCGGTTTCACAACCGAGGCGAGGGGCCGAGCAACTTGTTTTTGGTCGGCGCTGGCACACATCCCGGGGCAGGGCTTCCGGGTGTTGTCTCATCGGCCAAGGTGGTAGCACGTTTGCTGCCCGATGCCGCAGAACCAGCCCATACGGGATTATTTTGATGCCTCAGAAGCAAGCGCGGGCATGAACAACCCCGGCGCTAAAGCTGTGGCTGCGGATGTGGTGGATATGGTCATCGTCGGTGGCGGTTGCGCGGGCCTTTCCTTGGCGCGAGAGATCTACAAACAGGGCTTTCAAGGCACAGTGACGGTGCTTGAGCCGCGCCACCATTACGAGGACGATCGCAGCTGGTGCTTTTGGGCCGGCGACGACCACCCGCTCATAGGTCTGGTCTGCCATTCGTGGCCGCAGTGGCTGTTTGGGCTGGCTGCACAGCCAGCAAGCCCATGTTCGAGCGCGGGCTTTGCTTATCGTTACATCCGTTCGTCAGACTTTTATGCCAACAGTGTGGCCCTGATCGAGGCGAGCCCGAATACCACTCTGCTCACAGGCCACCGCTTGACGTCTTTGAGCCAAGACGGCGTGGGCTGGTGTCTGGGTGTGCAAGACGATGGCACAGGCGCCTCGCATACCTTGCACGCCAAGCACGTCATCGACACCCGTCCACCAGCCGAGGCACAGCGCAGTCGATCCAAACTGTTCCAGTGCTTCATGGGCATTGAAATTGAATTGGCATTTGACCAGTGGGACGACCAACAAGCCGAGCTCATGACCGACATGCGCTTGGTGGATGGTGAGTTTTGCTTCACCTACATCCTGCCCTTGAGCGCTCGGGTTGCCTTGGTGGAGGTGACCTATTTTGCTCGGCACCGCGTGAGCCCCAGCGACATCCAACGCGAGCTGGACGATGTGTTGAGCCGAAGGGGCTGGTCCAGCGCCCGGCACATACGACGCGAGTCAGGCGCTTTGCCCATGGGCATGCCGCTTAACGAGACGCCAAGCCACGCTGGGCTGGTGCAAGCTGGGATGGGTGGGGGGGCTTTGCGGGCCTCTTCGGGTTATGGGTTTTTGCGCATTCAGCGTTGGGCGGCCATTTGCGCACAGCGCTTAGTGCTGGGCCACGGGCCGTGCGGCCACGCCGAACCTTCGCGCATGCTGTACGAAATGGACCACCTGTTTTTAGATGTATTGGTGCGCCAGCCAACACTGGGTCCCGACCTTTTCCGGCGCTTGTTCGGGCAACTAAAGCCCAGCCGCTTGGTGCGCTTTATGACGGACAGGCCCAGCGGCATCGATTTGATGGCGCTCGTGGCTTGTTTACCCAAAACCCCATTTCTCCAGGCCCTGCGCAGGCGTTTGATGAAGGGGCGACCGTGAACGGGGTGGCTGTGTTGAAGACAGTCTCGCGATGGGTGTTTCCCTTGGCTTCGGGTACGGCAGTGGCCTTTGTGTGGGCCTTTCCGCATCTGGTGTCGCACACCGTCCAGATGGTGATTCTGGCGGTGGTGGTGCTGCTGCTTGGGCTGCCGCACGGTGCGCTAGATCCTTGGCTGGCTCGATCCACGAAGTTGCAAGGCCGTTTGGGGAGCCGCTTTGTTTTTCACGCGGTGTATTTGCTGCTGTCCTTGTTGGTGGTGCTGGCCTGGGTGTTGTTCCCCACGGCGTGCTTGCTGGTGTTCTTAGCCATCAGCGCCTGGCATTTCTCAGCTGACTGGAGGCAGCGCTTGACATGGGTATGGCGCGCAAGCTTGGGCGCATTGTTGTTGCTCATGCCCATCGGCTTTCACACCGAAGAGGTGGCTGTGTTGTTTGCACACCTTTCGGGCGAGGGGGGCGCAGCGCTGGCCCACGCCTTGGCCTTGCCCATTTGGATTCTGGCCTTCTTGATGGCGCTCCTTGCGAGCGTGGCGGCAGTCAACCGACAGTGGCCGCTTGCCATGGAGCTGCTGGTGCTGTTGCTGTTGGCTTACACCGTGCCGCCCCTGGTGTATTTCGCCTTGTACTTTTGTCTGCTCCACAGCCCGCGGCACATGGTCGAGGTATTTGAGCAAGCCCCTCACCGCGAGCATGCAGCCTTGGTTCGTACGATGGGGTTCTACACCGCTGCGGCTGTAATGGGTTTACTTGGCTTGGCTTGGCTGTGGTCGTCTGTGTCTGCCGATACCCTGGTCATGCGGGTGGTGTTCGTCGGATTAGCAGCATTGACCGTGCCACACATGGCCGTGATAGGTATGGCAAGCTGGCGGCGGCGACACTCCCAAAAGAACGGTTGGTGATCTATTGCCAACGCTAGCTCGCTGGCAAATTGTCCTTGTGTGCTCCAGTCGTAGGCCTCACGCCTTGCATACCTTCCACCGCCCTGACTGATGAGCGCATGAGGCGTCTGATGGGTCGTGTCCAACGAGTCACGTACAAGCCGATAAACGCAGCCCAATTGCTGAGTATTTTGGAAGATAACGACGTGAACCATGAGTGAATCGTCACATCAATTAGCAGACAAAGCGAGCCAAAACAAGAACCTCATCCAGACGATACTGAGTACCAAAGCAACTCCTCGAGCTGCCCGATCCTTCAAACTCCACCAAGATGTCAATATCGCTATCGGGAGGTGCCAAAAACCTCTTCAAGGGTGGTAGCCACCAGCAGCGCCTCTGACCAGTCATTGAGCTCGTCGTCGGTGGCCAAGAGAAGGCGGCTTCGGCTTGCCTCTGAAAGCGCGCCAAACTTCCTCGTGAGCTGGCGTTCAAGGAGCTCAGCCTTACCCTCAGCCTTTCCGACGGCTTTACCCTCCGCAATACCCTCGCTACGGCCAATCTCAATACCCGCAGCCTTGCCCTCGTCCCAGCCGGCGCCGATCATGGCGTTTAGATCACGCACGTACTTAATGCGCTTCTCGGCATCGGCGCGCTCTTGCGCTGTGGCACTCACCGACTTCAGCACCGCAAAGGCCTCTTTCACATCCGGGTGGGTGATCTGTTCCATATCGACTCCGTTGGGGTTGGAAAAGAATAGACACCAATCGTAAAGCGGTTTGTTGGTTTTCTCTAGCCCTAGCCGAGCAAGCTTGGGCAGCTCTAGGAAGTTCAGTTCCAGCTGCACCTCAAGCTCTCGGGGTGGCCGGGGTGGTTGGTCTGGCTGATCTGGCTGCGGGTCGGCCCGCATGGCAAAGCGCCACTGGCCGTTAGCCTCATCGCCTGGCTCACGAAAGAGTTGAAAGTCTAAGATACTCACCCCAATTACCGAGCGCAGCCTGCCGTAGGCCTCGGACTCTCCAATTTGGTCAACCAACGATCGGGCCAGGTAGTAAAGCGCCCGGGCGGAGTAGTCGCGTTGGGCCCTCACCTGAACCTCTACGTCAATGCTGCGGCCTCGAGAATCAAGGGCGCGGACATCAAGCACAATCTGCTTGCCGGTGATGTCCTCGGGAAGGATGTGGGGGTTCAGAATCTCGGTGAGCTTTAAGGGCTCGGTCTCTCCCCGAACCAGGTTCACAAGGTCAGTTAATAAATCGATGCGCTGGGCAAAGAGGCGCTTAAATACGTAGTCGTTCTTGGGGTCGAGCAGTGGTGCGTCACTAGAGACTGAAGGCATTGAACATAAGCCCGGCCATCCCGGGCATGGTGTGAAGGAGTGCGAACCCTAAACACCACTCCTTCTGCACACCACTAGCCGTTTCGGCGGAGGCTGGTGCAGATCACCGACTTCCAGAAAGCCTTACTTGTTCGTAAAAGTAAGGCTCTCTGCCATCAAGCTGCTGGCTTACCTTCCATGTGAAATGGGGTACGGGTGGGGTAATCCGTGTAACCCTTCGCGCCACCCCCGTAGAAGGTGGATGCATCAGGTGCATTGAGTGGCGCATCGAGCTTGAAGCGAGCTACAAGATCAGGGTTGGCCAGAAAGGGCACACCAAAAGCCACCAGGTCGGCATCCCCCGACGACACAGTCGCCTCAGCCATAGCCTTGGTGTAGCCGTTGTTCACCATGGTGCACTGACCGCCCGCCTGCTTGAAGCTGCGCCGAAGGCCGGCGAAGTCCACCCGCTGGTCGGCATCGCGCGGGCCACCCGTCTGCCCTTCAATGATGTGCAGGTAGCCCAGGCCGCAGCCGCCCAGAGCCTGGGCCACGTGCGTAAAGAGCGGCAGGGGGTTGGTGTCGTCGATGTCATTAAAGCCCGACACGGGCGAGATGCGGCAGCCCACGCGGCCGGCCGGATAGACCGAGGCCACAGCATCCACCACCTCCAAAAGCAGGCGCGAGCGGTTCTCCACGGTGCCACCATAGGTATCGGTGCGTTGATTAGTCTTATCGCGCAGAAATTGGTCGAGCAGATAGCCATTGGCTGCATGCACCTCGACCATGTCAAAGCCCGCAGCCTTGGCATTGAGCGCTGCCTGACGGTAGGCCTCGATCAGCCCGGGCAATTCAATCGTTTCCAGAGCCCGTGGCATCGAGCAAGGCACGAAGCCCTCGGTCGTGTAGGCCTTCATATCGGCCGCGATAGCCGAGGGCGCCACTGGTGCAGCACCACCGGGCTGAAAGCTCGTGTGTGAAATACGACCCACATGCCAGAGCTGCAGGCAGATGCGGCCTCCCGCCGCATGCACAGCGTCGGTCACCAGCCGCCAGCCCTCGACCTGCTCTGCCGAGTGAATCCCCGGCGTGCAGATGTAACCCTGACCCTCGGGGCAGACCTGAGTAGCCTCGGAAATAATCAGGCCGGCCGTGGCGCGCTGTGCGTAGTAGGTGGCCATTAGTGGTGTTGGCACATTGCCCGCGCCTGCGCGGCTGCGGGTAAGTGGGGCCATGACCATGCGGTTGGGCAGGCTAAGGTCGGCCAAGGCAAGAGAATCAAAAATGCTGGACATGTGGTGCTCCTGGTCGGTGAATCGAGTGGGAAAGCCTTGATTGTGCAACACACCACGCATGCCAGCAGCACGTTCACATATCCAGAAAAATCATGTTGAAAAGGCTTGCATCTGTGGGGATCTGGGGGATGGCCCATCGTTAGAGCGGCACGCTCTGCCCACCAAATTACAGAGACCCGCACACCCCGGCTCAAACCGGGGATGACTAACTTCGTAGCTCGATTCACCCAACACAACTTTTAAACTTAAACCCCACCAGTCGCCAATCCTTTTACCCAAAGGGAATAGAACAGCGTGCATTCAACCCCATAAACAGTCGATAGCCAGAAAATTGTCTAAATCCGACTCATTTTCCGAGTAGTTTATTCGCTTCTGCAAAAGGATCCTTATCTCCCGGTTGATTAGCTGGAGGGGGAGGTGTGGCAGAACTGTTGGGTCCAGGTAGCCCTGAGCGCGAATCATCTTTAGGTCGTAAGGCTTCAGCAGATCTACTTCGAATTTCGGTGGCTGCGTCCTTAGCGCTAGTGCTTCCTTCATAAACTGAGCTGATCTGATCCCAACCGACGACTATTAAAAAAACAACAACGGCAAGACCTATCAAACGAAACATAACTTTCTCCTAATCAACCGTCATATTTACAGGAGAGAAAAACCTTCTTGAGCGCGTCTAGCTTGTCTTTATCGCGTTCAAGAGTTAGGCCTGTACTCGCCATGGCACTAACTTCCTGGGTCATTACTGATATGACGAAATCGTCAAACATTTTGAAAACCATCTGAATTAGATACCGCAAATCAAAACCCTTTAAATTCGACTCCATACTAATGCGATCAATAACCAAATCTGAAATCTGTGTAATTTTTTGCCTAAAAACCTCATTGCCAGTAATCGTTGACGTGACAGTTACAAATGCTGACATACCCCTAGCAATTCTGACATTAGCAATATTTTCGCCAGAGACCTTTCGAACCATCTTAAACATTTCGATCTTTATTTTATAGTCCAGCATATCCTCGCCGCCCATTTTATTGGCTAGCTCCAACACTTTTGTGTCATCTTTGAAGCGAGCTGCAAGACTGGCGCCCAACATTTGATTGGAACGAAAAGGAATAACCGATAACCCGCCTTTCTCAGCCAAGGAGCTGGATAGGGCATTTCCAATCAAATCCGCCTGAAATTGGTCCCGGATACCGACAAAATCCAAAGCATTATTAAAGTCATTACTGAACGTCACTGACGTAACACGAATCCCTCTGGGAAACTTCAACTCCCTAAAGGACTTTCTAGCAACTTTACTGTTGAAGATATTCACCAAAGAGTTGTCGTTATGAATAAGGTTTTTTGAAAACTCCTCTAAAGTAACCTCTTTTTTTGCGGCTTCGGCCCTAAAGTTATACTGAACTCGGAAAGGGTAGCTATACAACACGTTTAATCTTGCACCATCTTGGCTTCCAGCCGAGTTTGTTTGCAAATAAAGCACTTGCGTCTGACAAAAGACAAAACTCTCTACATCGTTTATGGCTTTGTCGGATGCCGACTGCGTGGCAAGGACCTGCTCATAGTCGAATGCGACGCAAATGATGAGTAACCCGTCGTCCGAGTTGTAAGACTCGGTAATGTCCCTGACTTTTCCTTGACCAAGCTGATAATTAGTCTCAAGCCCTTGAATCAGACGTTTTACCAGTATGGCCGTACCGCCGATGTGCAGCAAAGACTGACTGACGTTAGGAAATAAGACGCCAACTTCACTGGACTTGGAGGAAAACCCCAAACCACCCCAGACCAGGTCCAGCTTAGGCTTAGGCACCGCAATTGCTAAACTTGCAGGTAAGCCGACTAGAGACAGTGACGATAACCTGAACGAGGCTGTCAACAAAAACTCGCGACGCGATCCTTCGATGTTCATAGTTCTGTAGCGGGGTCGACCTTTGCTGTCGAGTCAGGCACACCAGATTGCTTAGCAAACTTAGCCATACGCAATGTGGCCTTGCAAGAATCAGCAAAATAGCGATTGAAGGCCCCGCCTAACTCGATTGTTTCACCAAAGTTTCCTGAAAACATTAGCATGGCGATCTGGCCGGTGACAGCGTATGCCTCCGCAATATTATTTGCACGCAGATCACTAGCTTCCTTAAGTTTAGTTTTAGCATCTTCAGAGAGTTGGGGCGCGGCACCCAACAACTTATTGGTTTCCTCCAAATAAGCCTCTTGGGTGGTCACGTAAACCTCCACTAGATTGGCGTTACCGCCAGCCTCTGCCTTCATCCGCTCACCCTTGGCCCGATATTGCGCAACCATCGGGCCCGCGCCCAGTGCTTCAAGGGTAATGGCATTGATACGGTCACCTTCCTGCATTAGACGAAGGATCCGATCTCGCAAGTCAGCCGAAGCTTTCACGGAGCCCTGTTGTTTGGCAAGTGAGGCCTGCATCTCCTTACTTTGCTGCAACAGCCTGTTGTACTGGTCTCGCTGAGCCCAATCAGGTATGTTTTTGAGCGCATATAAAATTGTTTGATCCGCTAATTTCACGGGGTATTTGCTGCTTGCCTGGCCGATATAGCCATCAAACGAATTCATATCGCGGCTTAGGTAATCGCCGTACAAATGAAAACGAGCCAGTAAGGCAATGCTTAAGCCTGAATCAGCTGTAAAATTCTTTCTGAGGATCGATGCCGCCTGCCCCTTGTCCAAAGCTAGCTCAGGATATTGCAGGATAGCCAGAGCGAGGAGTGTTCTGGCTTCAGTGAGTTCAGAGGGACCATCTTCTGGTTTATAGCCATCGCCCGTCTCTGCCAAGGTCACAATGAGGCCCAAGTTCTCCTGATTAGGGTCGTCAAGAAAGGTTCGTGCCAAGCTTTTAACCTTTTTATCTTGCAGGTCTTCCACAAGGTATCTCATGTTGATCATGGAACCTTTGTGCATGGTCGCTAACCCTACTCTTAGTCTTTGCGACAAATCAGGGCTCACCTTGAAATACTTACCCACCATGTCTGCGGAAGATTTGCCATCTGGGAAGGTACCTGAATAGACTGCACCCAGCTGCCGATTACAAATTTGATCCATGGTGCTTTCGCCACTTACATTCTTTCTCGACCCTTCCGCTTGAGCCCCTCCCGAGGCTGGCTTTTGCGTCTGTAAGGAGTCGCCCAATTTTTGCAATTGATCGAACAGACCAGCTTGGGCTGTTCCGAAAACCAGTAAGGTTGAAATGGTCAGAAAGATACGCTTGAACATAGATATTTTCCTTTAATCAATTATTGCGAAGGTCCTAAGTCAGGGGTGTTACCCAATGCGCTCTCCGGGCTGAAGTTCTTGGTTGAGTCAAACAATTCTGCAGCGTTTGGGCCCTTCGAATCAGCACCAGAATTACCTGATGCACTGATCTTCTTAAGTCCGGATCGCGGTTGAGTAAACAAGAGAACCTTTCGGGATTTGCACAATATGACCTGAGTCTGTAAGCCTGCAAACTCGTAACCGACATCTTCAGAGCCCGGGTACAAAAACCTAAGAATGGCTTTACGAGCAGCTAAAGAAATCTCGGCCCGCTCTCCGGGCTTCTTGCTTTGAAAAGCTATACCCGAAGAAAGCGGGATTTGCGCCACGATTATCAAGGGATCAAAAACGGAGTCATAAACTTTAAATTTGCCGATTGCCCGTGAATTCTGTCCGTCACATAGGTTGGCTGACACAACGACTCCGCATTGAAGGGACAGAAGTCCAGCGATGAACCAAGAAAACTTCAAGGTAACAGTTATATGGCTTTAAAAATCGTCTGCACGCTTAGCACGCTGACGTTGGCTTTTTACAGCATCATCGCCGAACACTTTAGGGCCACCCGTTGCCGGTGACGTGTTACCCCCGCTGTTTCCAGAGGGCACTACCGTTGCAGCACTGGCAGCAGCCTGTTTACTCTTACAACTTTGACCAATCTTGATTTGAACAATTTTGTCTTCCTTTGAAATCGTTCGACCCAATGTCACCACTCCCTGTAACAGGGCCTCAGAACTTGACTCAGTTACCTCAGCTGTGGCTCTGGCCATCTCGCGGCTAGCTGAATCACCTTCCGGGCCCGACTTCGCGACCGTTTTAGTAGCCTCCATCATGGCCTCTTTGGCTTTGACTTTGTCGCCAAAGAACTGGGTTAACTTCTTACGTGCGTTCAGACTTGCGGCTTTAGTGGCTTCTCGCACACCAGCGCTGTCTACAAACAAAATATTGGCCTCCCCTACACAAGAAATTCTTGCAGCACAACCATCTTTGGGAGGCGCAACCTGACATCCAGGAAATTCATCGAGCTCAACCGCACTGTTGTCGTTCACGGGCAGCTGGTCCGGGTTTTGTGCTTGCGAGAGACCGCTAAAGATCAAAGCAAGAGCGCTGACTATTAATTTAATTTTCATTTGGATTCCTAATCATCAAGTAAGTTACTGACAGAATTTGACTTCTTTTTTATTGAACCTGAGTTTGAAGCAGGTGCAGCATTATCGTCATCGTCTGCGGTCTTTCCAGTACGCGTAACGACATAATTGTTTTGAGAAATCAATCTCGGATTAAGCTTTATAGGTTCATTCAGATTAGCTTTGGCGATTCGCGCGTCGACATAACTAATCACGGCCGTGCCAACTTCATTCCTCTCACGAGAGAGGAATTCCCCTGTCGCGGGATCTTTCAAGGCCTTACCCAACTCAATCACTAACACCTCATCCCCTTTAGAGAAAAAATCTTTGCCTTGCCCAATGGTTACATTCTTATCAGTTGCAGCCACTACGGTTGGTGGATAGACCGACTCAATGACCGCTCTGGACAAAGACTTGGCCAAAACATTAAGTCTTATGGGCGTGGTGCCGGGCTTGTCGGTGTCAATGATCATAGTCTTACGTTCAGAGAATTTGATCTGCCTAGATGAATAATCAATAATCTGAAGGTTTCCGAAGGCATAAAGTTTTGAACCTGACTTGCGCTCAGACTCCACGTTCACCACTGCTAGGTAGTCTGGAACCTCGGCTCCGGTCAAGCGGACCTGATCGGCTACCCGACCTTCACCGCGCCGAATTCGGTTTAGTTGCGCCTGAATCGCTGCATTATTTTTCCGATCGATGACTGCAAATTTTCGGCTTGTTGTAAGCTGCCTGGCCAGCGAGTCCTCAAGCTGAGCTGATAGCGCCTCGTCGCCTTTCTGTGACCATACAACGGCAATCTTCATTCGATTAAGTTGTACGCTGCGCTGCAACCGAGCGATCCGTGCAGACACCTTTGCTGAATAATCACCTGAATCAGTTTTTTCCTGAGAAACAATGCTCCAAGACGCCACAACGCCTTTGGTCTTGCGACTGATGGTTTCCTCCATCTCACGGGACATCTCGCGTGACGCCTTTCCATCACTGGAAACTGAACTCCTGCTAGCCTCTTTCAGCTTCATAGAAGACGCCACCGCTTCGCCGTTGATTTGAGCGACGGCATTAATAATAGCGTCCTGGACGGCTTCTGCAGGCGAGCCACCAAAACCCACGCTGGTGACAGGCACCTCTTCAACACTAGCAATTGCAACACTCCCCATGAATGACACAAAAATAAGCCCTGCCAAACCGCGAAGAGTCTTGTTCGGTGGGAGCCTCATTATCTTAGGCATCAATTCAACCCCTTAGCTCGCATTTGGCTTACGATTATTTCAGCCACTCTGCGACCCGCATCCTTCAGAGCCTTATCACGTGCAGAGTCCTGTGAAACGCCAATGCTAGCGGATGCCTCTTGGACTGTAGCTACTGTTCTTGGAAGCTTTGAGGAATAGTCCTTGACCTCAACATTTACACTGACACGGACGCGCCAGCCACCAGACTGATCGTCCTTTTGAATGCTGTCGATATCCATATATCCAACACCAAAAAACTTGGCCTCGCAACTGCGTAGAGTTTGCGACAGCATCCGACTCGTCTTTTTGGTGAAAGTAAGATTTGAGCGAGACATCATGTCGTCTACAAGTTCTTGAGATGATGATTCGGCTTCAGCACAATCTGCTGCAAACATGTCATCAGCAGATGTGGACTCAAAACCGCTTTCTGTGAGTACCTTGTTAACCTCGGCGTTCACTCCTTTGGCTTCAACAATAACCCAACTAGTTTCCTGAGCTTTGCGTGTTGTATCTCCAGAAGTTTTGGCGTTAACACCTGCTTTCACCTCCTGACCCTCAACGCTCTTTTCACTCACTCCGCCTTCGATTTCCGCCACCGAATCTTTGGAAACGCTCTTAACTTGCTTGGCGGCCGTGACTTTGGCCGTTTTGCTAACCGACGCATCGAACTCAGTGGTCTCAGATTGCATACGTGGGACGAAAAGAAATGCAAACACACTGCCTGATCCAGATGGTTTGGCTCCACCCGATGCTTGCATGATGATCGATCCCACCAGCGTGTCGTTGACCTGTGCACGAACGGTATATTTGACCCGCTTATTCGATTCGTCGACTGATTCATCAATAATTTCCAGATTTGTAATGAAATCATTGAGACGACTCTCTATGACTGCTCTGTGCCTTTCAACATCACTGATCTTGCTAGAATCCATCCGTCCTTGGTACACCTTCCAAACCTCTAACTCAGCCTGCTTTAGGGCTTTAGCCCTGAACTCAGCGTCCGGTTTGCTGGAAAAGAGACCACTCTCGTAGCCAATATCGAAAGTGACTCGAACTGATGCGGCGTGGGTACTTACACTTAAAAACAGCGTTGCCCAAATAGCGATGAGGAAATTAAGTTTCATATTTCACTTTAAGTAAAAATTATTCATATAATGACTATAACCTTAAATTCAACAAAACGCCAACATTCCGGATTTGCGGAGGCTCCTACCTTTGAGAAGGTGGAGCCATGAGCAGACAAACAAAGTATCCCCCGGAGCTGCGAGAGCGTGCGATTCGCATGGTCTACGAGCAGCGTGAACATCATGAGTCTCAGTGGGCGGCCATTGAGTCGGTGGCCCAGAAGATTGGCTGCACGGCCCAGACGCTGAGGAACTGGATTGCCAAGACGGGGGTTAGAGCGTTTTCGACGAGACGGCAAAAGCTTAGCTTATCTAGCCGCGGTCTTTATTGCGCTATAAAACACTGTCAGCCGACATACACAGCAGTTGTATCATTGAAACCAGTCGGCACCCGCGAAAACTCGGATCTCCTCATATGCATAACTTGACGCTCACCGTACTAAAATCTAAACATGTCTAAGTTGGCAATGCAATCAAGCATTACGAGAAGAGCGATGTTCGTAACAGCGAGTCTGGCTTTGATTGTGATGCTGTCAGGCTGCGATCAAGTGTATGAAAGGCTAAAAACAACTGAGAAATCTGGTGCAAGAGATTCTCAACAATCGCCCAATCACCCTACCGCAGAAATTCAAAGCCAAGATGATCGCCCAGAGCAAAAAACATCATCTGTCGACGGAAACAATCCGACACAACAAGATAAACGACAAACCGCAGCCTCATTCGAAGAAGGCTCTACTACAACAATCCCTCGAGTTGAAAACTCACCGGCTAACGTATCAACTAATGTTGACCACA
Organism: Burkholderiaceae bacterium; assembly: GCA_018402635.1. Taxonomy (GTDB): domain Bacteria; phylum Pseudomonadota; class Gammaproteobacteria; order Burkholderiales; family Burkholderiaceae_A; genus Hahnella. The sequence continues at coordinate 2,000 of JAGYIP010000009.1, read as the reverse complement.
AACCAAAGCAAAAACTCTATTCAATAAGGCCAGGCGATAACGAAAGTAATGGGGGAAACCCTAAATCGGAAAGCACAACTACAAGGGTCAGGTCGCAAGATACTGTCTTGAAGGCTCCCTTACCCCTGAATGAATTTAACAACCCTTTTGACGGAACTCGAAATTCAGAGGTAGAACGTCTAGTAAACAAAGGCGAAGAACGTGTCGACGAGATCCGAAGTATCGATCTAGAAAGCCTTCTAAACAAAAGCGAATGACGTAAAAGTTGAGCGATTTAGTACGAAGGCTGCACTTCACACGAGGCTCAATCCTCTTGCTTTTCGAATATCAGGAGTTGGCTACTTCCAAGAGTCCAAATACCAAAGGTTAATAAAAGGATGATTAGCTTGACGACAACTAGAACTAGGTTGGGGTCGTCTTCCATATGAGTCGCCAAGTTCCAACCACGACTGTTGTATTCCTCTATCTTGGCCTGCAATTTGCCTTTAGTGCTTCCAAACAAGAGTCCGTAAAGACCTCCCGCGTAATTGATTCGGTAAACCTCGTTCTTTTTCTTCATATAAAGCGCTCCTTTGCAATAGGCTAGGAAAACCGTTCAAACTTGTCAGGGATAAAAATCGTTTTTAATCTTAGACTTAACCGTAGTTTCCAGACACTATACACAATTATCACAGCTTTACCAGTATAAAATTATATGAATCGTATGCGGCCAGTTCATCCTGGGGAAGATTTTCTGGTTCCGCTTGCACGCTCTGAGCTTAATGTCAGAAGCCCACTTGGGCGACCGAAACGCAGAACTTGTGGCATTTTTCTAACTCCTTAGCGATGTCGTAATCGCTGCCCGAGCCTGAGAGGCTTTGGCCCTGCGCTCTGATTCACGACGCTGCCTTTGCTGATCTCGCGCTGTTTGCAGTGCCAGCCTTGCCCGATCCACATTGCCCTGCAGGGCTTTGATCCTCGCCTGATCCGGCGTCAACGGCTTCACCGTCTCCCGTATGTAATCTTCTAACGACTTCTTCTATGGTCATGCAAGTATTTATGCCTTGACCTGGGAATCATCGTGAAAAGCGGGGAAACCCACCTCGCCTTGCTACCAATTCTTGGCTGTTTCCACACAAACTCAAAAAGGATGCGAGGTGGGGCTTACAAGGTACCAAAAAAAAGCGCCTCATCGGGCGCTTTTGAAGGTCTCCTTCAACCTCTTAATTATTATTTCCCCCCTCCACCCGCCTGCGCTACAGGCGCAGTCGTCGCTCGTGCCTGCTGGTCGATCCTCGATAAGGACACGATCACCATTAGGGCTATTACACCTATCAGCACAAGCTTCGACATCACAACTCCACTGTGACCTAAACGCATCGCAACAAAACACGGGGATTGCCCTAACAAAAAAGTCTTGCCTAGCCTAGGAGACAAGTCAGTGTTGACCAAAGTGATACGCTGGAAGCCTGAATTTAATCATCAAGATAACCAACTATTCGTAGAAAGGCTTTGTATGCACGCTTGGCTCAACCTTAGACACTTCATAGATCTCACCACTGACGAAACCGATTACGGTCAATTGGACTCGATCAGTCAGCGTGTATTGGAATGGGTGTGCGCACGCTACAGCCCCAAATCCAATCTCTTCGTCCAGTCGATCGTGCTGGATTCTAAGATCGCCTCCCCGGCCACGATCCACAAGTGCCTAGCCACCCTTGAGCGCACAGGATTCCTAAGCTTTGAAGTCGACCCAGAAGACGCGCGCAGGCGCATTGTGTCGCCCACAGCAAAGGCCTCAAAGACACTCGACGCTCTAGGCCGACGAGTAGCAAAATGGGCCCGACAACAGCGAGCGTAGGTAAAAAAGGGGCCCCTGAAGAGCCCCTAACCAGCCAATGTCGTTTTAACCGTATGCGACCAATTCATCTTGGGGAAGTTTTACGGGAAGATTTTCTGGTTCCGCTCGAGATGAGCGTTAATGCGCTTGCGTTGGCCCTCACCTCGCCGCCCACTCTTCA
>JAGYIP010000008.1 GCA_018402635.1 Burkholderiaceae bacterium | reverse complement strand
CAGTCCCCGCATCGCCACCAAAGCCGCCCAGAATCACATTAAAGAAACTGCGATTCATGGCCTTGCACATGATGTAAGACAGAATGGCGCCGGAGGAACCCACCAGCGAGCCCGCAATAATAAGCATGGAGTTACCCAGCGAAAAGCCAATGCCCGCGGCCGCCCAGCCTGAATAACTATTAAGCATACTCACCACCACCGGCATGTCCGCACCGCCAATGGGAATAATAATAAGCACGCCAAGAATAAAGCTTAGGGCCAGCATAAGAAGGAAGGCCTCCCAGCTTTCGGTAAACATAAACACCAGCCCAAGACCAAGGGTTGCAAGCCCAAGAATTAGGTTCAGCATGTGCTGGCCGCTAAACACCACAGGGGCGCCTTGGAAGAGCCGAAACTTGTACTTGCCCGAGAGCTTTCCAAAGGCAATTACGGAACCACTGAAGGTAATGGCGCCAATGGCAGCACCCAGAAACAGTTCTAGCCGGTTACCCACTGGAATGGGCTGACCCTTGGCCGCAATGTTCAATGCATAAGGCTCGGCCACTGCGGCAATGGCAATAAAGACAGCCGACAGACCAATCATGGAGTGCATGAAGGCCACAAGCTCGGGCATCTTTGTCATCTCGACGCGCTTGGCCATGGTGGCACCAATAAAGCCGCCCACCACCAAGCCACCAAAAAGAAGCCCTAGGCCCGAGCCAACCGAGGCTGTGGCGGACATGGACTGAGCCATCGTGCCAATAAGACCCACGGTGGTCACAATGGCAATGGCCATGCCCGTCATGCCAAAGACATTGCCGCGAATGGATGTGGTGGGATGGCTTAGGCCTTTAAGCGCCTGAATAAAACAGACGGACGCCACCAGGTAAAGCAGCGTCACAGTGTTCATAGAGAGGCTAAACATTTACGCAGCCTCCTTTTCGGCCGAGGCCCCTGCCGCAGGCTTTTTCTCTTTCTTCTTAAACATCTCGAGCATGCGCTTGGTGACCAAGAAGCCACCAAAGACATTCACCGCGGCAAGCGCCACCGCAAGCACGCCCATGGTCTGGCCAAGCACGGTTTCGGTTAAGGCCGCTGCAAGCATGGCGCCCACAATCACAATCGCTGAGATGGCATTGGTGACCGCCATAAGCGGAGTGTGCAGTGCAGGCGTAACGTTCCAGACCACGTGGTAGCCCACGTAGATGGCAAGCACAAAAATAATAAGGTTGGTAAGGGTGGGGTTAATCACGTCCATCTGTGCTTCTCCGTTAAGTCGGTGCGCGTGCTTGGGGTGTCTAAATTTAAGGGTCCGTTCACCGCCCGCTATGCCGGCCGGGTTACCTGCCCGTCGCGCGCCACAAGGGTTGCCGCCACAATATCGTCGTCCATGGGCACTTGAAACGCCCCCTCTTTCGTAAAGACAAGCTTTAAGAAGTCCAAGAGGTTGCGGGCATAAAGCGCCGAGGCATCGGTGGGAACAAGAGCCGCCAGATTGGGCTGGCCCACAATACGAACGCCGTTACTGGTTGTGATGGTTTCATTCAGCACCGACAGCGGGCAGTTTCCGCCCTGCTCAACGGCCATGTCCACAATGACCGAGCCTGGCTTCATGCTGGCCACCATGTCTTCGGTAATAAGAACAGGGGCCTTGCGGCCTGGAATAAGGGCTGTGGAAATAACGATGTCGGCCTGGGCAATGCGCTTGGCAACTTCGGCCGCCTGCCGCTTCATCCAGCCCTCGGGCATGGGCCTTGCATAACCCCCAGCGCCCTGGGCAATTTCACGTTCTTCCTCGGTCTCGTAGGGCACATCAATAAACTTTGCCCCGAGCGATTCGATTTGTTCTTTCACGGCAGGCCGAACATCGCTTGCCTCAACCACCCCGCCAAGCCGCTTGGCGGTGGCAATGGCCTGAAGTCCCGCCACGCCCGCGCCAAGAATAACGACTCGGGCCGCCTTCACGGTTCCGGCCGCCGTCATGAGCATGGGGAAGATGCGCGGATAGGCTTCGGCGGCAAGTATGACGGCCTTGTAGCCCGCAAGGTTGGCCTGGGACGACAGAACATCAAGCGACTGGGCACGGGTGGTTCGAGGCGCAGCCTCCATGGCAAAGGCGGTAAGCCCGGCCGCGGCCAGTTTTTCCAGCCCTGTACGGTCAAACGGCGAGAGCATACCGACAAGCACAGCGCCCTTTTTCATGGCCTTCAATTCGTCATCCGATGGAAAACGCACCTTCAACACAAGGTCGGCCGCCAGGGCCTGGGCCTGGTCCACCAGCTTGGCGCCTGCCTGCTCATAGGCGGCATTAAGCATGCTTGAGGCTTTGCCCGCGTCACGAGCCACCGCCACTTCGTGACCCAGCGCTACTAATTTCTTGACTGTCTCGGGAGAACCCGCCACGCGCGCCTCACCGTCCAGTGATTCTTTTGGAATCCCAATTTGCACGTCATAACTCCAGTGTTTCGATAGACTTCGATGGTATATGACTGCGTCAAAACCTGCCCAGCCTCGTCCACCGAAACCTTCGTTTGTGAAAGATCCTCTTGGATTTGTTCAAAGTCCCGACTTGAAAGCCGCGCAAATTAACGCCCCAAAGGTCGTTGTGGTGGGTCTTTCGGGCGGCGTTGACTCGGCCGTGGCCGCCGCAAGGCTTAAGCAGCAGGGCCATCGGGTCATTGGCATTTTCATGAAGAACTGGGAGGACGATGACGACTCCGAGTACTGCTCGAGCCGCCAAGACTTTCTTGATGCCGCTGCGGTCGCCGACCGGCTGGGCATTGAGCTTCAATCGGTGAACTTTGCGGCAGACTACAAAGACCGGGTGTTTGCCGAGTTTCTGCGCGAGTACGAGGCGGGTCGCACCCCCAACCCCGATGTGCTTTGCAACGCGGAAATTAAGTTCAAGGCCTTTTTAGACCACGCCTTTCAGCAAGGCGCCGACTTCATTGCCACCGGGCACTACGCGCGGGTTCGACGCAACCTTGAAGGCAAGGTGGAGCTGCTTCGTGGCCTTGATGAAACCAAAGATCAGAGCTACTTCCTGTATCGCCTGCGTCAAGACCAGCTTGACCGTGTTCTTTTTCCCGTGGGCGAGTTACGCAAAACCGAGGTGCGGGCCATTGCAGAGTCTTTGGGGCTGCCGAACGCCAAGAAGAAAGATTCCACCGGTATTTGTTTTATTGGTGAGCGGCCCTTTCGCGAGTTTCTAAGCCGCTACTTAAAGACTCAGCCCGGCCCCATCTGCACCCCTGATGGCGTTCAGGTTGGCAGGCATCAGGGGCTTTCGTTCTTCACCCTTGGCCAGCGCAAAGGCCTGGGGATTGGCGGGGTACGCAAGGCGGTATCTAAGCGTTCTGTAAACCGCAGCCCCATCGTCAGTGAAGAAGGCAAGGGCTGGTTCGTTGTGAAGAAGGATCTTGAGACCAATACGCTTTACGTGTCGCAAGACCATGACCACCCGTGGTTGATGAGTGACTGGCTTGCCACTGTGGACAGTTGTTGGGTCAGTGGCGAGGCACCCTGACACTCTTGACGCCCTCGGCCAACCAGGACGACGGCAGTGGCGCTGGGCATTTCGGAGTGAAAACCCGTTACCGGCAGGCCGATGCCGCGGCACGGCTTGCGCCGGTGACTGGTGAAACAGGCACTCGTAGGGACATTGACGCCTCAAGAAGCTTTGGTGCTGCCGAATTGCTGACCAAAGACCAAGGTTTTGCCCTGCAATTCCAGCAAGACCAGTGGGCGGTTACGCCAGGGCAGTCGGCCGTGGTCTACGACGGCGAGGTCTGCCTGGGCGGGGGAATTATTGCCCAGACAAAGCCTAGGCCTGTGGCTTAGGCCTATGGCTTAGGCGGAGCCGTTTCTTGGAATGACGCCCGCGCCATCATGCGGCCATAAAAATCAAGCAGGTTCGGGTAGGCCTGCTTCCAGGTGTTTTCAGGGAAGCGCAGCTCGAGGTAGCCCAGTGCAACGCCGCAGGCAATATCACCTAAAGAAAAAGCACGGCCATTCATGAACTGGTCTTTGCCCAGGGTCTGGCTCATTACGGCCAGGGCACGGTCCACCTTTTCGGCCTGACGGGCCATCCAGTCCCGACTTAAAGCATTCTCGTCGTGAAATTTGCGCTCAAGCACCATGGTAATGGCCGCATCGCAGATGCCATCGGCCAGGGCCTCAAGCGTTTTAACGGTGGTGCGTTCACGGTTACCTTCGGGAATAAGCCTCTGCGTGGGTGCACGGGAGTCAAGGTACTCGGCGATAACCCGAGAATCGTAGACGCAACCATCTTCCAAAAGAAGCACGGGCACCTTGCCCAGTGGGTTTTGGGCGCCAATGCCTGAACCTGCGGCCCAGACATCTTCGGTAACGAACTGGTATTCAAGCCGCTTTTCAACGGCAACGATGCGAACCTTACGAGCGTAAGGGCTGGTGTGGGAGCCAATGATTTTCATAGAAAGGTAGTCGGGTTAGAGGCGACGAAGTATAGCGCCAAGAGGAAAGATTTATCCACGACCGTGTCACATGTCACAATTCCAACATGATGCGTACTTCACTAACCGCACTCTCGCCGCTCGACGGCCGCTATGCAAGCAAAGTTGATGGTCTTCGGGAAATCCTCTCGGAGTTTGGGCTTATTCGTTGCCGCGTACAGGCTGAAGTGGCTTGGCTTAAGGGTTTAGCAGGTCTTGGCCTGAACGAACTTCCACCCCTTTCTAGAAAAGCAACGAGCCAGCTTGACCAATGGGTTGCAAAGTTTTCCACCAAAGATGCGCAGCGCATTAAAGACATTGAGGCCACCACCAACCACGATGTCAAAGCGGTGGAGTATTTCTTAAAAGAAAAGGCTGCAAAAAGTACTGAGCCAAGCCTTCTTAATGCCATTGAATTTATTCACTTTGCCTGCACCAGCGAAGACATTAATAACGTTGCCCATGCCCTGATGCTCGAGGAGGCAAGGCGCAAGGTTCTGCTTCCTCAGATGCAAAACCTTATTCATAAGCTTGGCGAATTGGCAAAGACCCATGCCGGCCTGCCCATGCTCTCGCGGACCCATGGTCAGACAGCCTCGCCCACAACCCTTGGCAAAGAGCTTGCTAATGTTCGAGCCCGCCTGCGTGGGGTGCGGGACCAGTTTTTAGCGGTTGAACTGCGCGCCAAAATGAATGGCGCTGTAGGGAATTACAACGCGCATCTTGCAAGCGTGCCCGAGGTGCAGTGGCCCGTATTCTCGCAGTCGATTGTTGAAGGCCTTGGCCTGCGGTTTAACAGCCACACCACGCAAATTGAGCCCCATGACGATATGGCCGCCTACTTCCATGCGCTTTCTCGGTTCAACACGGTCTTGCTTGATTTCTGCCGCGATGTATGGGGCTACATTTCCCTGGGCTACTTCAAGCAAAAACTTAAAGAGGGTGAAGTGGGCTCGTCCACCATGCCGCACAAGGTGAACCCCATTGATTTCGAGAATGCCGAGGGCAACTTAGGCCTTGCCAATGCGGTGCTTAACCACCTTGCCGAGAAGCTTCCTGTAAGCCGCTGGCAGCGCGACCTGACCGACTCCACCGTGCTTCGTAATATGGGGGTTGGTCTTGGCCACAGCCTTCTGGCATTCGATTCCTGCCTAAAGGGAATGGGTAAGCTTGAAGTCAATGAGGCGCGGTTGGCTCAAGACCTTGACGCCTCTTGGGAAGTTCTGGCCGAGCCCATTCAAACGGTGATGCGTCGTTACGGACTGCCCGAACCCTATGAGCAGTTAAAGGCACTTACCCGAGGCAAGGGCATTACCGAAGAAACGTTGAAGGCTTTTATCTCGAAGCTCAAGCTTCCCAAGCCCGTGAAAGAATCTTTGTTGAAGCTCACGCCTTCAACCTACATTGGACTGGCCCAGAAACTCGCGCTTGATGAGGCTGCACAGGCCTGATTTGTTTCTTCTGGGTGACGGTTCCATGTCAAAGCTGTCGCTCTCAGGCAACAAATAAGGGCCGAAATGAGTGCTAGTAAGGTACTCATAGGCCTCAACCCACAGTTTTGTTTCAGGAGTATTAAGAAGATCTTTGCCTTCATGCCTCGTTAATTAAGCGAAGGACGCGGCAAGCGTTATTTGGTGCTCATTTCATATTCAACGCCTTAGGAGAATACTGAATGAAAAAGCATCTTATTGCTGCTGCTGTGGCCGGAGCCCTGGCTGTTCCCGCAATGGCGCAGGTTTCTATCTCGGGCCGTCTTGACGCTGGCTACTCTGCAATCGACGCCCAAGACGACAGCAAGGACACAACAGGTATTGGCTACAGCGCCGACACCTCATCACGTTTAACTTTCAAGGCGTCCGAGGATCTTGGCGGCGGCCTGAAGGCTGCCCTTGTTCTCGAGGCAGGAATTGGTGGCCCCCCTAAGGAAGGCAATCTTGGTCAGACCACCTCGTTTGGCTCGTTTGGCCGCGCCCAGTATTTGACCCTCAGTGGCGGTTTCGGCCAGATTCTTGTTGGTTATGCAAACTCAACAGGAAAGCGCACCCTCGAGGGCTTTGGTTCGGCGAACGACACAACCAACGTGATCGGTACGCTGCCCAGCCTTCTTGCCAATAAAGACAGCCGCAATCATCAGATCACCTACTCCACACCTAAGATGGCTGGCTTCAGCGCCGACCTCGAAGGTCGTGCGAGCGAGATTGGTGAGAACGACAAGGGTTCGGGCTATGGCGTCGCAGCCAATTACGCAGGCGGACCCGTAAAAGTTCGCGCATCTTATGACGAAGAGGCCAATGACGCTGAGTTCGATACCAAGCGGATGGGTGCCGCCATCGCCTTAAGCCTCGGCCCAGTCACACTTCATGGTATGTATGCCGACCTCGAAAAGGAAGGCGCCACGAAGCAGACCGAAGAAGGCTACGAAGTTGGTGTCTCAACCAAGCTTGGCGCGGTAAAACTGCATGCCTCTATGGCCAAGAACGAAGTTAAAACAGGTGCTACCTCCATTGACGAAGACGGTTTTAACGTTGGGGCGCGTTACAGCCTGAGCAAGCGCACCTCTGCTTATCTCATTGCTGGCCAAACAGATGCAGACGGCGCCAACAAGAAGGTTACCCAAACCGCCATCGGTATTGTTCATAAGTTCTAAATAGAACGAGCTGAAGAAGCAGGAAAAACCCCGGCACGAGGCCGGGGTTTTTTTCTACTAATTGTTTCAGTTTGATGAAGCGAAACCTAAAGAAATATTTCATAAAGAATAAAACTCGAGTGGGCATTGTTGGTGGCTCATGTTCAACTCGTTAGGCAGTAGGAGACACAGATGAATCAGGCATCGCTGGCCCTTGAAACACCAGGGTTCGATTGGGTGGTCTCGCAGACCATCATCGCCGAGCACGCCCGCGCGGTTCGGCACGAGGTCAGTGCGCAAACAGTGCGCATGTTTGAGATGCGCTGTGAGAAGCATTTGTTGCCGTTTTTTGGTGGCATGGCCATTGACGCCATTCAGTACCCACAGCTCATGCGTTTCGTGGATGAGCTTTCACGCCAGCAGCTGCATAACGCCACCATCCGTCAGCTACTTATTGCAGTGCGTAAGGTCTTGAACTGGGCCTTGGTGCATGAACACATTGCAGGGCTGCCCGCCTTTCCCAAGGTGCGCAGCGAAAGCACGCCACGCGGCGGCTTCACGCCCTGCGAACTCTTAAAGCTCTGGCACTGCGCCAAGCAGCAGTCCACCCTGGTGCGGCCCGAGGGTGGCTACACCCCCTCGCACCGCGACCGCCAAGGCGGGCTGTTCGCCAAAGACATGCCCACACCCGTGTGGTTTCGCTGGATGATTGCCTTCATGGTGAACAGCTTTGTGCGCCCCACCGATCTGCGCAACATTCAACATCAGCATGTGCAGGTGGTGCGCGGCCGGCACACCTACCTGCGCCTGGTGTTGCCCGAAAGTAAAAAGCACACCGAGAAGATCATTACCCTGCGTCCCGCCGTTCGCATCTATGAGCAGATCTTGGCCTATGCCCAGAGGCACGGGCATTCCGCACCAGACGACTACCTTTTCTACCCCGAGGTCACGAACCGCAAAACCGCCATGATGCTCATGGATGTGCAGTTTCGTCGCATCCTTGAGGCAGCAGGCCTGCGCCAAGGCGCGCGGGGTCAGAACCGCACGCTGTATAGCCTGCGACATACCGCCATTACCTTTCGGCTGCTGTATGGCCAGGGCATCGACCTTCTTACCCTGGCCAAGAATGCACGCACCTCGGTGGAAATGATTGAGAAGTTCTATGCCTCGGAGCTCAACCCCGAGATGAACGTGGCCATGCTGCAGAGCCGACGGCGGTTCGTAGCGGTCTAATTTATTTTGGCCAGGGCGGTTGACGTAGACCGTCCCAATGGATTACTGTTTTAGTAATGATCACAGTAGTAGAAACGCTGTCCTTCATCAGGCAGGCAGAGCGACTTCTCTCAAAAGACGAGAGAGATGATGTCATCACATTTTTATCTCGCAGGCCCAAGGCTGGTGTTCTCATTCAGGGCACAGGTGGTATCCGTAAAGTCCGATGGGCTAAGGGCGGTCAAGGCAAGAGCTCGGGGGTTCGGGTGATTTACTACTTCCACAGCGATCTGATGCCTTTGTACTTGGTCACTGTTTTTGGAAAGAATGACAAGAGCAATCTCACGGCCGAAGAGTGCAGTCAACTGGCTGCACTTGTTGAAAGACTCACTAGTATCTGGATAAGGAAAAAGAGATGAGCGAACAGTTTGAGCAGATCAAAGAGGGGATGTTGCAGGCTATCTCCCATGCCAAAGGCCGTCCTTTGCCTGGGACTCGCGTGCATCACCCCAAGCCTGTGGATGTCAAGGCATTACGTGTGGGGATTGGCATGACCCAAGAGCAGTTTGCAGCCAAGTTCGGGGTGTCCACGGCCACGTTACGGCACTGGGAGAGGGGGGATCGGTCACCGCACGGTCCCGCATTAGTCTTGCTCAACGTGATCAAGCATAACCCCAAGGCTGTGATCAAAGCGCTCGCTGCCTAGGTCAAGACTCCCAGTGATGAAAGCGGTTGGCCTAGGCTACAAACTAGGCAGGGCAGTGATGTCTCTAAACCAGTCTGCTGCCGAGCGGCTGAGGAATTCCTCGGTGGGTATGCCGCCTGTACCCACCACCATGGTCTGTGCCTTTGGAAACTGACGCTGAAATGCCAACAAGCCTGACAAGGCTCGGGTTCTTCGACCACTCTTGACCTCTATGGCAAGTAACCGGTCTCGAATGCTCACAACAAAATCAACCTCCTTGTTGCCCTCGCGCCAATAGGTGATCTGCATACCTGGGCTTGCCGTGTTAAGCAGGTGGGCCCCCACGGCCGATTCCACAAGACGCCCCCAGGTTTCGGGATGGTCTCTGGCAGCGCTTGGGCCTGCCAAACCCAAAGCATCTTGCATTTGACTGCTCTGCAGCGCCACGTCGAATACCTGAAACTTCGGGCTCGAGGCGCGGCTTCTGGCCTGATCCCCAGCATACTTTTGCAGGCCGGTGACCATCCAGGCCGAGGCGAGAAGATGTAGGTAGTTGGCAAGTGTGGTGGTGTTACCCGCATCTTGTAACTGACCCATGACTTTTTGATAAGACAAGACCTGGCTTGAATACGCGCAGCCCAGTTGCATAAGACTGCGCATGAGGGCGGGCTTGTCTATTCGGGCAAGGTTCATGACATCACGCGAGACAGCCGGCTCCACAATGGCATCCTGCAGGTAGCGAATCCATCGCTCCGGGGACTGAATGAGGCTCGCCGGACCAGGGTAGCCGCCAAAACAAATGTAATCTTCAAAGCGAAAGCCAAAGGCCTCGCGCATCTCAGAAAACGACCAATGCGGAAGTCGAATTAACTCAAACCGCCCTGCCAAGCTTTCGGTGAGTCCGTGTTGCACCAAAAATTGTGACGAACCCAACAACACCAGATGTATGGGCTGATCTCTGCCCTTTGGCCTCTGATCCCATAACGCCTTTACAGCCTCCGACCAGCGCGGCACCTTCTGAACCTCATCCAAAATCAAAACAAATGGCTGCAGCGGTCTTGCAGCCGCTTTGCCCCTGCCGACGGCTGAAGGTGCAGGCGCGAGTCGCGCCATGGCGCGGGCCCACTGCTGGGTGATCCACTGCGTGGTAGGGGCAGTCGGCAGGTCTGCTGCGGCATACAAAACCTGATCGCCCAGCATATCGGCCACATGCTGCACCAGCGTGGTTTTTCCAACCTGTCGGGGTCCAGCCAGGATCTGAATAAACTTCGGCGGCTCCTGAAGACGACTTAGCAATAGGCTGGCCTGCGGCCTGTGAAAGGGCCTCCTTCGACCACTGGGTGGGCTTACTTGTGGCATGAGGACAACTCATAGAACATTGAGTGATTTTACTCAATAAATGTTGTGAAATCACTCAGTACTAACCCAGTGCCCATGCCCTTGGTTAGCCTAGACAATTTAGAAATACTCAACCCCTGGGGGGACCAGTCTTAAGGCCAGCCCTCACGACCAGTAATAGAAAGAGGCTAGGCTCTTGGCTAACCTAGCCAAGAGGTGTAGCGTAAGCCGGCGGTTATGCGTTTTTCCGAGGAAACCCCATCTAGGAATCAAACACCATGCAAGTAAATATGCTTGATGCAAAGAATCAGCTATCCCGGCTCGTAAAGTCCGCGCTCGCCGGAGAAGAGGTGATCATCGCAAGTAATGGTGAGCCGCAGGTTAGGCTTGTTCCATGCACCAGCATGCCTGGCCTTAGGAACAAAGGCGTCTTGGCAGGCAAACTGCATAACGTGGACGATGCCTTCACAAAAGATCTTGACGCAGTAGTCACTAAGCTCTTCAAAGCCTAGTAACTACTCCCGATGGTAAGGATGCCCCACCAGCAAGGAATACGCGGCCAGAAACGCGCGCTGTATAGCCTGCGCCACACGGCCATTAACCGAGGTTAAGCACCGGTTTAGTCAAGGCTTGTTACAATGTATACAGGTAACTACAAAAAGAGAAAATGATGGAAAGCTCAGTTCTTACCCTTCGCGTAAGCAACAAAACCAAAACCAAGCTAAACAAGCTTGCTGAAGCCACTCAGCGCTCGAAATCTTATCTGGCGGCTGAGGCGATTGAACGCTATTTGGAAGTTGAAGCCTGGCAAATTAAGGAAATTAAGCAGGCAGTCAAAGAGGCGGATATCGGTGATTTTGTTAGTGACGACGAATTCAAGGAAATAACAAAGAAGTATGCGGGTTAGGTGGCTTCGCAGAGCATTAAAGGCACTTATGTCAGCCCATGACCTCATAGCGAAGGATAACCCTGAGGCCGCTCGTCGGTTTTTTCAGCATGCCCTTGCTAGCGTTGAACAGCTGGTGCATCACCCAGAACTCGGTCGCGCCGGAAGAGTTCCTGGAACCCGAGAATTAGTACTCTTGAATTACCCATACGTCATCCCTTACCGGGTAAAGGGCGGTGAGCTTGAAATTCTTCACGTCTTTCACACCGCACGTGCCTGGCCCCAAACGTTTTAATGCGCCTACTCCCGATGGTACGGATGCCCCACCAGCAAGGAATGCGCGCGATAAAGCTGCTCGGCCAGTAGAAGCTTGGCAAGCCCATGGGGCAGGGTCATCTCCGATAACTGCAGTGTTGTATGGGCAGCCTCTTTAACGGAAGGTGCAAGGCCGTCGGGCCCTCCAATAATAAAAGCAATGCAGCCATGGCTCTGCTGCCAGGCCTGAAGCTTCTCGGCAAACTGGGTTGTACGCAGCCCCTGGCCTTTCTCATCAAGCACCACGCGCCACGCCCCCGCAGGCAGTGCGTTCTCGATGCGCTGAGCCTCAAGGGCCATCATCTGCTCCACGGTTTTCCCGGTCTGCCGAGACTCGGGCTTCACGGTTTTCAGTTCAAGCGCCCAGTCTTTAGGAAGCCTTTGGAGGTATTGGGCTACACCGTCTTCAAGCCAGGTGGGCTGCCGCGCTGTAACCGCCACAACAAGCAGCCTCACCCGTCCTTGTCCTTATCCTTATCCTTATCCTTGTCCTCGTCCACATACACTGGCTGACGATGAAGGGCACGTGCGATGCTTGCTGCAATAACCAGCTTAAGAATGTCTCCAGGAAGAAAGCCAAGGCTTACTGCGGCAGCCTGCTCAAGGGTCATGTTGGCGCGCCAGGCAAGCATGGGAATTCCAAGCGCGTAGATAACCAGAACGCCACCTAAAAAACTTGCCAGTGCAGCGGCAAAGAAGATTGAGAGGCCGCGACGCGGCACTCGGTACTTGCGAGAATTCTGGGCAGGCTGGGTAAGACCGAAATAAACAAGCCCCACCACAAGGGCACCTGGAATCCAGCCAAGTAAGAAGCCTACCGTTGGGCCAAACAGAACACCCAGACCCCCGCGCCCGCCTGATAAAAACGGCGCACCAAGCAGCACCATAAATAAGAACAACAGCACCGATAAAGCTGCAAGCCGCGGCCCAAGCAGAAGCCCTGCAAGCATAACGCCTAGGGTTTGCACCGTAATGGGCACGCCCGCCAAAAAGGGCAGGTCAATACGAGGCACCAGGCCAAACAAAGCAATCAGCGCGGCAAACAAGGCCACATTCACAACATCGCGAGTGGAGGTGGTCGAACTAATCACAGCTCATCACAAAACGATGCTGGCACTTCTGGCAGGTGCAGTTCAGCACGCGCTCAAGGCTTTCGGTATCGAGCCGCTCATCATCGACCAGAAGGCGGCCATAGGCCTGGCAGTTCGAGCAGACGGCCTGATTAGCAAGAAGCTCTGCACGTCCAATAAGGCTAGAGAACTTAAGCCAGCAAAGACCTGCTAGAAAAACACCAATAAGGCTTGAGGCAAGAGCCGCCAGGCGATCAAGCGGCCATCCCGGGCCCAGGTTGAAAAACACCTCTAGCGCACTAACGCCCAAGATGAGAAGCAGAACGCCAAGGGCCATAAGGCCAAAGGCTCGAATAAGTTCGCCCTCGTACCAATGACGAAAGCCATCTTCATTAATGAGATCTTTTAGAGACTTCTGCATTGCAACATGCAACTAAACGCATAAAGGAGAACAATAGGGGTCATAAAGCGCTTAGGCTCTTGAGGTCCAGTGAAGTCTTAAGGCCATCGAAAGTAGAGCGTTCTAAGAATGGTCAAGGTAAGAAAACAATATGCGGTTGATCAACAAGGGAGAAGCCACAGTATGAACAATTTGTCGGGTCTCGTAAGGTCGTCCGCCCTTGGTCTTCTTGCACTTTTTGCCTCCGTCGGGGTCGCACCCGCCTACGGTGCCAACGACGACCTACCTCCCATGGAGTTGCAGCGCTTTGGCGAGCATGTCTATGTGGTGCAAGGCCAGGCCGGTCAGGCAAGCTCGGCCAATGCCGGCTTCATTTCCAATGCCGGAGCCGTGGCCACCGGCGAAGGCCTGGTTGTCTTTGACACCCTGGGCACACCGGCCCTGGGCGCGAAGTTTCGAAAACTTATTGAAGAGGCCAGTGGCGAGAAGGTGAAGGTTGTGGTGGTCTCGCACTACCATGCCGATCATTTTTACGGCATTCAAAGCTTTGTAGGGCCCAGTGTTCAGGTCATTGCGCATCCCATGGCCAAGAGCGTGTTTAACGACCCCAACACCCAGGCGCGTCTTGAGCAACGACGCAACGACCTCTTTCCTTGGGTCAACGAAGAGACCAAGCTTATTCTTGCCCCAAGAAAGGCCAAGGTATCTGCCACACAGAACGAGAGCTTCAAGCTCGGCCGCTACACCTTCACGCTTATTGACGGGCTTGGTGCCCATGCACCCGACGACCTCATGATGCGGGTTGAAGAGCTTGGGCTGGTCTTTGCAGGCGACTTGTTTTTCACAGGCCGTGTGCCCTTCGTGGGCAGTGCTCATCCTGGCCTCTGGCTTAAGGCTTTGAATCGCATGGCCGAGAAGCCTCCTAAGGTGGCCATTCCGGGCCACGGGAAAATTTCCACTGCGCCCCAGAACGATCTTGAGCTCACGCGCCGTTACCTTGACCACTTATGGAAAGTCATGACCGAGGCTGTGGCCAACCTTCAGAGTTTTGACGAAGCCTACGCAGGCGCAGACTGGTCGGGTTTTAAAAAGCTGCCCGCCTTTGATGCCGCGAACCGAATTAATGCCTATGGCGCCTTTCTGCATGCCGAACGCGAGGCTCTTGCTAAAGAGAAGTCCCAATGATTGCCATCCACGCGAACCTGCCCATCACTTCGGCATTTCGTTGGCTTAGGCAGGGCTGGAACGAGTTCATGTGCAGTGGCATGCGGGCCGCCTATTACGGTGCGTTTTTTGCGCTCATGGGCTATGCCATTGGTTACATTTACGGCAGTTTCTGGCAGGCCACCATGGGTGTTACGGCAGGCTTTTTTTTAATGGGCCCCTTCATCTGCTGCGGGGTCTACGACCTCTCTAGGCAGCGCGACCGCGGCGAGCCCCAGAGCCTGGTTAAAAGCTGGTTTAGCTGGACACGCAACTGGAAATCCATTGCCTTTTTTGCGGCCATGCTGACCTTCTTTATGGTGATCTGGGCGCGGGTGTCCGTGGTGCTCTTTGCCCTTTTTGCCAGCCACGACTACCCAAGCCTTCAGTCCATGCTCGGCCAAATTGTGTCGGTGCAGAACCTTGAGTTTCTGCTGGTCTGGGCGGGTGTTGGCTTTGTCTTTGCAAGCATCGTGTTTGCCATTTCGGTGGTCTCCATGCCCTTGCTACTCGACCGAGACGCCGACACCATGATGGCGGTCTTTGCAAGTGTGCGAGCCCTCCTGGCAAACCCAGGCGCCTGCCTGGTCTGGGGCCTTTGTATTGTGGTGCTGGTTGGAGGAAGCCTGCTTGTCTTTATGCCACTGCTAATTATCACAGCCCCTTGGGTAGGCCATGCCACCTGGGCGGCCTACAAGGCCATGGTTGGGGACGACGAGCCTGACCAGACCCTCTTCGCCTGAGCATCGGGCTTAAAGGCGCTGCGGTGGTACTTGCTCTAGTCAAGCCCTAGAGGGCCTCTTTTTAGGGCAACCCTAAAGAATGTTGCCTTTCGTCCGACTTTCATTGCAACACTTCTTGGGAGTCTCACCATGGCATTTCGTCGCTCTTTTGCTGCTTTGGCCCTTTGCATCGGTACCGTTGGCCTTTCGGGCTGCGCGAATACGGGCGTTCAGTCCCAAACGGGTGCTGCGCTTTTCTTTCAATCAAACGCCGAGGCAGTGACCGCCACTGGACTGCCCACGGGCCCTAAGCGAGGGGTAAGCTGCTCGCAGAATTACCTTGGCGCGGCAACACTGGGTGATGCCTCGATTGAGGCTGCCAAACAAAGCGCTGGCATTACAACGGTTTCTTCAGTCGATCGTTACTACCACCGTATTCTTACCTTCTACGGGCAGCTCTGCACGGTCGTCACCGGTCATTGAAACAATTCGCCCAAGCAGCATCAGGGCAATAACAAACAGAATAATTTTCAGCCAGCGCCTGTAGGTTTCAACCGAAACCTTCTCGCGCAGCTTCACGCCCTGGTTGCATAAAAGCAGACAAAGCGGCGCAATAATAAAACCCGGTATCCATTCCTCAAGGCTTACACCCGGGCTTCCTGCGCCTCCAATTGAGAGCGTTGTAATGTGCACAAGCTTGCCCACAAAAAAGCAGAGGTTACAAACCTGAACAATCACATGGGTTGAGAGCACCGTTAACAAAAAGAAAAGCAGCAGGAAGGGAGCGCCCATGTTCACCGAGGTCTCGGTAATACCTGCAAGAAAGCCGCAGAGCGCGCCAATGGGCAAATACCAGTTCTCAGGGATACGTGGCGCACGGCCTTTCAGAAGATCAACAGACAGAAACAGGGTTAGCGCACCAAAGACAATCCACAAAAGCACCAGGGAAGAAACGGTTTGATAAACCCACGCCCCCACCAGGCTGCCAAGCACGGCCATGGCGGGCATGAACCAAAACCGCACCAGCGTCTCGCGAGTCTGATGACCCCAAAACGTAAGCCGTGCTGTTAAGAAGAAGGCAACCGGCACGGTAATAATCATGGCCGTTCGAAAGCTTACGAAGAAAATAAGCAGCGGCATGGCCACCGAGACAAAGCCCAGGCCCAACACACCATGGGCATAGGCCGAGATAAGCGTGACGGCAATGGCCCAGGCAAGCTGCCAGCTTGTGTTTTCGGTGAAAAAAAGATCCATGATGCGAGGGCGACGCCTTTATGAACCCAGCCGCACTGGCGCGAACTCGCCATGCCTGCATCTGGGTATGATGAAACCATGAATAGTAAACCCAGCAGCTCCTCGCGCCCTTTGGAGGGGCTGCGCGTTCTTGAATTTGGTCAGATTGCTGCAGGCCCCTTTGCGGGGTCGTTGCTTGCTGATCTTGGTGCCGACGTTGTGAAGGTGGAGCGGCCCGATGGTGGAGACGGCATGCGGGTCTGGCCGCCTATCAACCAGACCGACAAGGCAAGCTACAGCGAAAACTTTGCGTCGGTGAATCGCAACAAGCGCAGCATCACCGCGGACATGAAATCGGCCGCAGACCTTGCCCATTTAAAGGCACTTGCCACGAAGACCGATATTCTTTTAGAGAATTTCCGCCCGGGGGTTCTTGACCGACTTGGTCTGGGCTATGACACTTTAGCTGCCCTTAACCCAGGTCTTATCTACTGCTCCATTTCTGGGTATGGTCAAAAAGGGCCTTATGCCCACAAGGGTGCCTTCGATGTCACCGTGCAGGCCATGAGTGGGCTTATGAGTGTCACCGGTGAACAGGGTGCGCCTCCTGTGAAGGCGGGTGTCCCCGTGGGTGATTTTGGTGCGGGGCTTTATGCCGTGGTCTGTATTCTTGCGTCCGTGCACAAGCGTCATGCCACGGGCATTGGTGCTCGCATCGACTGCTCCATGCTGGGTGGCCTTCTAGGCATGGCGGCTTTGCAGACCAGCGAGTTCTTTGGCACCGGCCAGGTACCCAGGCGTCTTGGCTCAGCCCACCCACGCAATGCACCCTACAAAGCCTTCAAGGCATCGGATGACTATTTTGTGATTGCAGCCGGCAACGACAAACTCTGGCAGACCGTGTGCGAACTGGTTGGTCTGCCGGAACTCGCTGAGGCACCGGAATTTAAAACTCAACTGGATCGCGCCCGCAACCAAGAGCAGATGAATACCTATCTTGACCCGGTGTTTGCCAAGCGAGGCGCGCGCCAATGGCTTGCGTTGTTAGATAAGGCGGGAGTGCCTTGTGCACCCATTAATAACTACGCCGATATTCTGAACGACCCCCATGTGATGGCCATGCAATGGGTGCAGGCCTTAGACCTTCCCAATGGCGCATCCACACAAACACTGGGCTTTCCTATGCGCATTGAAGGCGTAGACCTTCTAAAAGTGAATACGCCACCGGCACTGGGCGAGCATAACGATGAAGTAAGCCGACAGTGGCTTGGCTAGACGAACAAAGAACGACACCACCATGCAGCCCCCTGCCCTTATTCGGCACGACAATTCCACAGCCGCTACGCCCAAGACAAGCTGGATTGAACTGAACCGACCCGACGTCGCGAACGCCCTGAACCATGAACTGGCCCAGGCCATTCATGAGGGCCTTACCGAGGCCATTGCCCAGGGCCAGAAACTTTTGGTTTTAAAAGGGCTTGGGCGACACTTCTGCGCGGGCTTTAATTTTCACGACCTGCAAGAACAGACCGACGACAGCCTGCGCCAACGTTTTATTGCCATTGAAGAGCTGCTGCAGGCCTTGGCGACCGCCCCCCTTCTCACCCTTGCCTGCATTGAAGGGGCCGCCTTTGGTGCGGGCGCCGATCTTGCGGTTGCCTGCCGACTGCGCATGGGCACAGCAAGTGCAAAGTTTAAGTTTCCGGGTTCTCGGTTTGGGCTTGTGCTGGGCAGCCGTCGACTTGGGCAGTGTGTGGGGGCCGACCGCGCCATTGAAATTCTTGCAATGAACGAGACGGTTATGGCAGAGCGAGCGCTAGACGATGGTCTTTTAACCCACTGTTTTCCGGATGCCGCAGCAATGCAAGCCCAGGTGACCCTGCTGGCAACAAGCCTTCAGAGCCTTGATCGCGTAACACTGCAGTCCTTGCTTGGCGAGACATCGGGTGTTCGGATAGAAGATGGGGCCAGTGGCGCAGCCATGTCGATGCAGGCCTTAAAAGACTCGATGAGGCCGGGTCTTAAAGATCGAATTCTGGCCTTTCGAGCGTCAGCGCCAACCTAGGCATTTTCGTTCGAGGCCAGTCGGCTTCATGCATTGGGAGTCGTAATCGTTTGTAATGGTTTGTAAGCGGTTGTAAGCATATGCCCTGGCGTTCTATGCAAGCTGGCTATCATTTCGTATTCAACCTTCTCATCGGCTCGACCACTTAAGGACAACATCATGAACAGCCTTTTATTTTTGCCCCACCAAGGCCGCGCGCCTGATTTCCATGCATCAACTTTTTTGAGTAGCCCAGCAGGCGCTCGTCACGGGCTTACGCTCTTGCGTTCATGGGCGCTCAGCAGCCTTCTGCTGCTTATTGGGCTTGTGTTTAGCACCTTAGCCTTTGCCGCCTCAAAGACACTGCCTGGCCCTGTGGTCTCGGTGGATGCGCTTGAAAGCCTTCTTAGCAAACAGGCCGTTGCCGTGCTCGATCTGCGCCCCCTTTTTAAAGAAGACAAAAAGACGCCCATTTTTGCAGCGGGTCATATACCCGGGGCTCTGCCTGCGCCCTATGGCAAGTTTCGTGGCACAAAGACCAACCCGGGCCAGTTGCCCGACGAGAAAGAGTTCAGTGCGTTCTTAAGTGGGCTGGGTCTGCAGAAAAATCAGCCCATCGTGATTGTGAGTGAGGGCAAGACAGGCACCGACTTTGGCGCTGCCGCTCGGGTTTATTGGACTTTAAAAATTGCAGGCTTTGAAGACTTGGCTGTGCTTGATGGTGGCCTTGGGGCCTGGCTTGCCGCGAAGAAGCCCTTGGCAACCGGTATGCCAAGCCTGGCAGCAAAGCCCATTTCTGTAAGCTTTGACCGCAGCCAAGTGGTTACGGTTGATCAGGTTCAGTCGCTTACCCAGGCAGGCGCCTCAGACAGCAGACTGCTTGATGCAAGGCCCGAGAGTTTTTATAAAGGCGATGTTCGTCACCCTGCAGCGGCACGCTGGGGAACGCTTCCCGGTTCCAACCACTTCGACTCCGAGGAATGGTTTCAACCCAAGACAGGGCTTTTAAAGCCGCTTGACTCCATTCGAAGCGTGGCTCAGGCCAAGGGCCTGCTGGCCTCTGACGACAAGGTCTCCTTCTGCAACACGGGACACTGGGCTGCCACAAACTGGTTTGTGCTCTCAGAAATTCTTGGCCAATCGGGTACGCGGCTTTACCCCGACTCGATGGTGGCCTGGAGTAACGCAGGCCTGCCCATGCAGAACGAACCTGGTCGAGCCACGGCACTTTTCCGCCAGTTGCTTGGCACCGGCCTACCGAAGTAAGCGGTCCGCCTATTTATTGAAGCAGGTCGCATTCGCATGACTCTTAAACGAACCAGCCTAAGCCTGTTGGGCCTTTTAGGCATCCTTACCGTAACCGTGCTTGCCGGTGTGCAGGCCGGTCTCTTGGTTCTTATTGGTATTGGCTTTGGCCTGGCACTTCAGGGCTATGGCTTTGGATTTGCAGGCGGCTGGCGCAGGTTTATTCTTCAAAAAGACGCCTCGGGTCTGGTCTCGCAGATGCTGCTTGTTGGGCTTGCCGGCCTGCTTAGCCTTCCGCTACTTGCCCTTTACCCCCAAGAACTTGTGGGCGCAGTGGCACCTTTAAGCTGGAGTCTGCTTATTGGTGCCTTTGTCTTTGGCATCGCCATGCAGCTTGCAGACGGCTGTGGCTCGGGCTCTCTGCACAAGGCGGGCGCAGGCAATAGTTATTCCTGGGCGGTGCTTCCGGGCTTTATTGCAGGCAGTTTCTGGGGCGCCTCGCACCAGCCGGCCTGGCTTGCTTTGGGTGGGCCCTTGGGTGGTGAGCCCATTGATTTTCAAAGTAGCCTTGGCCTTTCAGGTGCCCTTCTTCTTACCCTTTTGCTTTGTCTGCTTGTTAGCCTTGCTTGTCGTTGGCAGGCAAAGAAAGCGGCAAGCAGGCAAGGCCTCGTGTTTAACGCGGCCTGGCTTAGCTCCAATTTGGTGAAGGCCGCCGTGGTCATTGGCATTCTTTATGCCGTGCATTTAGTGGTGGCAGGCCAGCCCTGGGGTATTGTTTACGGGCTTGGTCTTTGGGGCGCAAAACTGGCGGTGGGCCTTGGTGCCGACCTAAGCCAGGATGCCTTCTGGGGTATTGCACCGCATGCAGAACGCATTGTTGAGCCGGTGCTTTGGGACATCACCACCCTGACCAACCTGGGGCTTTTGTTTGGAACCATGGCTGCTGCCCGTTGGAATGCAGGCAGCAACGAGTTCATTGCACTGGGGCTGCGCACGCTTGTTGTGGGGCTTCTTGCAGGTCTTGTACTGGGGTACAGTTCGCGCATTGCCTTTGGCTGCAACATTGGCGCCTTTCTTGGTGGAGCAGCCTCTGCAAGCCTTCATGGCTGGGCCTGGTTTGTCATGGCCTTCCTTGGGTCGATTCTGGGTGTTCGACTGCGTACACCTTTAGGGGTCAAGTAGATGAAGCGTGTCTCCTCTATTCTTTTGTTATGGGCTCTTTTGCTCCTGGGCCTAAGCCTTGACTTCTCAAGCTACAACAAGCCCCGGCCAGAGCCTCCAGCCTTTATTATGGGAAGTGGTCAGGCCTCTTCCGGTGGTCACTGCTCGGGACGTTAGGCCAAGATGTCGGGCCGAGGCATTAAAGTTCAAGGTGAAGTACCCAGGCCAGCCATCTCAGGCCCATTACGAAAAGAAAGCGCTCGTCTTCTATGCACAGCTCTACCCTACCCGCCGTCTTAGCCCCTGTTATTACCCCCTTTCAAAGCAACCATGAGCCCTGCATTGAAAGGCTCGCCAGGCACTGCCAATGGCTACTGGGCCAGGGTGTGGGCCTTGCCGTTTTTGGAACAAACTCGGAAGGCAATTCCATGTCCGTTCGGCAAAAGCGTGCCTGCCTTGACGGCCTGCTACTGAAAGGTCTCCCCGCAGATCAGTTCATGCCAGGCACAGGCGCATGCAGCCTTGACGATGCCATTGAACTCACGCGTAGCTTCGTAAACACCAACGTTACAAGCGTGCTTATGCTGCCACCGTTTTACTACAAGAACGTCTCAGACGACGGCCTCTTTGCGTTTTTCAGTGATGTTATTCAGGCGGTGGGCCATGCTCAGCTGCAGGTCTATCTCTACAACATCCCGCAGGTGAGCCAAGTGGGCTTATCGGTGGATCTTCTTGAGCGTCTGGTCAAGGCCTACCCCGCAACCATCGTAGGCATGAAGGACAGTTCAGGCGACTGGGCCTACACCGAATCGTGCATTGCACGGTTAAGCCCACTAAGGCTTTCGGGTCTACGCCGGCAGCGAAACTTTTTTACTGCAGACCCTGCGAGCCGGCGGAGCAGGCTGCATTTCAGCTACAGCCAATGTCAACCCTGGCGCCATTGCCCAGCTTGCCGAGCAATGGCAGTCCCCCCAGGCTGAGGCCATGCAGGCAAGGCTTGATGCTGTGCGCAAGGCGTTTCAGTCCCGGCCCATGATTGCTGCCATGAAGGCGGCCGTGGCTCATGCCATTGACGACCCGCAGTGGTGTGAACTGCTTGCGCCTTTGCAGGCGATTGATAAGACCACAACCGAAAGCCTGCTTGCAGAGCTTGACGCCCTGCCGTTTGCCATTACATCTTACCCTTCCAGGGAACAATAACCGCCTCAGCCTTGCGCATCAGCGCATCAAACAACAGGGCAATAATGCCAATGACCACGATGCCCATAATGACCACATCGGTGCGAAGAAAATTCGAGGCATTGAGCACCATCTGACCAAGACCTGCCGTGGCTGCAACCATTTCGGCAGCCACTAAGGTTGTCCAGCCAAAGCCAACAGCAATGCGCATGCCCGTAAGAATCTCGGGCATGGCCGAGGGCAGAATGACATGCCAGACCACCTGAAACTGCGAGGCGCCTAAGGAGCGCGCCGCATTAATTTGCTCTACGGTCACCGACCGCACCCCCGCACGAGCTGCCACCGCCAAGGGCGCAAAGCAGGCGAGGTAGATAAGAATGACCTTTGAAGCCTCGTCAATGCCAAACCAAATAATCACCAGTGGCAGGTAGGCAAGAGGCGGAAGAGGTCTGTAAAACTCAATGGGCGGGTCAAAGACACCACGCGCAATGCGCGAGACGCCCATTAAAATGCCAATGGGAACAGCCGTAAGACAGGCTGCGAAGAAGGCACCGAACACCCGTGTCACGCTCCAGGCAAAGTGTTCAAAGATGGTTACCCCACCTTGCAACTCCCCACGCACACCAGCCATAAAGGCCTGCCAGACGGCTGTGGGCGAAGGAAGAATAAGCGGCGGCAAGATGCCAAAACGCGTTATTAGCTCCCAGCCTACGAATAGAGCAATGGAGGTTGCAAGTGAAATACCAAAGGTACGGCCCTCACCAGGCGTTTGGAAACCACGCACAGGCTTGGTCATGCCGGCATACTCTCGGCGTGCGTGGAGTGAATGAGGTTTAGAATTTCTTCGCGCATCGCAATGAATTCGGGCTTTGACTTCACTGCGCGTGCATCCCCCGAGGCAATAAAGTCGTTGCAAAAACCAAGGTTGTAGGTCTTCACAATACGACCAGGTGATGGCGACATGACAACAAGCTTCGTTGCAAGAAAGAGCGCCTCCTCCACCGAGTGCGTGATAAAAAACACAATCTTTTTCTCGCGCGCCCAGAGCCTAAGAATAATTTCTTGAATAGACTCGCGCGTGAGTGCATCAAGCGCGCCTAAGGGCTCATCCATAAGTAAGACTTCCGGGTTCGATGCCAAAGACCGTGCAATACCCACCCTCTGTTGCATGCCGCCCGAGAGCTGATAAACAGGAGAGTTCTCGTAGCCCGAGAGCCCAACGGCCTCGAGTTTCTCATGGGCAATTCTTTGGCGTTCACTGCGGGCCATGCCCCTCATTTTTAATCCAAACTCAACATTCTCAACCACACTGAGCCAGGGCATGAGGGCATGCTTTTGAAAGACAACCCCACGGTCAGCGCCTGGCCCACGCACCGGTTTCCCATCAAGAAGAATCTCGCCCGACGAAGGGCTTAGGAAACCCGCTATGCAGGAAAGCAACGTAGTCTTACCACAGCCCGAAGCGCCGAGGGCCACGACGAAGTCGCCCGAGGCGATCTCGAGGTCGACAGCAGACAGGGCAAGAAACGAACCGCCTTGCGGGGTCTCGAAACTAACCGAGACCCCCTGGCAGATTAAATGACTCAAAACGCGAGCTTAGGTGTTCGTTGAACTAAGGTGAATGAATCGAGACACCCTTACTTCGCAACCGCCTGCGCATACGAGGGGTTCACAGCCACCGAGTAGTCAGGCAGGGTTGCAGAAATAGTGCCCTGGGCCTTTAAGAAGGCAGCAGTTGCTGCCAAAGACTTCGCTGCTGCACCGTTTTTGCCACCGCCAAGCCAGGTTGAGGTTGCCTGCTCTTTGGCTGATGGAAAGCCCATCAGTGCCATGGTGGTGGGAACGAGTTCAGGCTTGGCTCCCGAGAGTTTGGCAACGTCTTTGGCCATGGCATGGTTGGCATCGAAAGTGGCCTTGGCCTTGCGGTAACGCTCGTCGGCATCGGCCACCACCTTCACAAACTTCACAAGGAAGTCTTTGTGGTCTTTGGCCCATTCCTTGTTCACCACAATGCCGTCAAACGTAGCCTTGCCAGTGTCCTTGGAAATCTTGCCCGAGGTGATCAGGACTTTGCCGTTTGACTGCACCTTGTCAAGAACGGGGTTCCAAATGAAGGTTGCATCAATGTCTCCGCGACTCCAGGCCGCGGCAATGTCGGGTGGGCGCATATTGAGAATCTTGACTGTGTTGGGGTCGACACCCGCCGACTCCAAGGCCACCAAGGTGTGAAAGTGGGTGGTGGAGGTAAAGGGCACGCCAATACGCTTGCCTTTTAGATCCGCAAGGGTATTGACACCCGAGCCATTGCGAACCACCAGGGCCTCGGCCGAGGCAATGTCATCAAGAATCCAAATAAGCTCCACTGGAAGACCCTGGGAAATTCCGGAGGCAATGGGTGCGGAGCCTGCCTCACCAATTTGCACCTGCCCCGAGGCCATGGCGCGAATGACATCTCCACCGCCGCCAAACATCTTGTAATTCACCTTATAACCGGTTGCTTTTTCAACCTCACCACGAACGATGGCCTGGTGCCAGGGCACGAGCATGTCCTGGTGGGCAATGGTGACCTCTTTCTTCTGGGCATGGGCGGGCAAGCCCACCATGAGTCCTGCGGCAATGCCACCAAGAACCATTCGTCGCACAATTTGAGTTTTCATTCCTGTCCCCTTGGTTTAAATCGTTTGATTTTTCTGTAACTGACTGCCGAAACAATGATGTGCACCGGAGAGTGAGCAAACTCACTTCCCGGATCCCTGCAACACTGCAGCTAGACCTTAGATGGAAATGGGCCGGAAGGCTAGATGCTCGAACCCCGGGGAAACCCGGGTAGGCCTGGAAAGGCCCCTGAATTTCCTGAGTTCAGGCAGAATTACGGCTTACAGGTATTTCTTTGCCACTGGGTTACGTTTATAAAGCGCCTTACCTGCACCAAGGAGACGAGCATGGGCCATTCCGATTCCGTTATTAATGTTCAAGCACGGCAAAACTTTTGGATGCCGTTCTCACCAAACAAAGAATTTAAAGAAGAGCCCCGTATGTATGTGCGCGGCGAAGGCATGTACCTTTACAAGCCCAATGGCGACAAGGTCATTGATGCCTCCGCGGGCCTTTTCTGCGTTGCTGCCGGCCATTGCCGCCCCGAAATTGCCCAGGCGGTCTACGACCAGCTCTCAACGCTCGACTACACCATGCCCTTCACACGGGCCCACCCCAAAGCCTTCGAGCTCGCCGAAGAAATCGCCCAGTTCACCCCGGGCGACCTGAATCGAATCTTCTTTTGTTGCTCGGGTTCCGAGTCCGTTGACTCGGCCATGAAAATTGCATTGGCCTATCACCGGGTGCGTGGCGAGGGCCACAGGCAGCTTTTTGTCTCACGTGAGCGCGCCTACCACGGTGTCAATATGGGCGGTGTTGCGCTCTCGGGCATGATCAACAACCGTCGTGCCTTTGGTGTTGGGATGCCTGGTGTCTTCCACATGCGTCACACAGGACTGCCCGAGAACAAGTTCATTAAAGGCCAGCCCGAAAAAGGTGTCGACCTTGCCGAAGACCTAACCCGCATCTGCGCCATGGTGGGCGGTGAGAATATTGCCGCGGTTTTTGTTGAACCCACCGCAGGCTCCTTTGGTGTGCTTCCCCCACCCAAAGGCTACCTGGACAGGCTGCGCGCCATCTGCGATCAGCACGGCATCTTGCTTGTCTTTGACGAGGTCATTACGGGATGGGGTCGTATGGGTGCGGCCTTTGGTGCGCAGAAGTTCAATGTAACCCCCGACCTTCTCACCATGGCCAAGGCTGTTACCAATGCAGCCCAGCCCTTAGGTGCGGTGGCCGTACGCCAAGACATCTACGACACCATTACCAATAAGGGCCCTGAAAAAGGCATTGAGTTCTTCCACGGTTACACCTACTCGGCGCATCCCGCAAGCTGCGCGGCCGGTCTTGCCATGATGGAGATCTTCCGCAAAGAGCGTCTTATCGAGCGCGCCGCCGAGATGTCCGACTACTTCCTTGATGGGGTCTTCTCTCTAAGAGATATTCCGGGTGTTATTGATATTCGTGGTGTGGGCATGATGGCGGCTGTTGAAATTGCTGCCGGTGCGACCCCAGGTGCACGTGGCCATGAGGCACAGAAGGCCTTGTTTGATGCCAACCTGAATCTTAAGGCCACGGGCGACAACTTAATTGTGGGCCCTCCGTTTATTGCCGAGAAGTCTCACATTGACGAAATTATTAACAAGATGCGCACAACGCTTACAACGCTCTCAAAATCATGGTGATCCCAAGAAGTGTCATTACAACGGTAAGAATTCGTTCAAACGACTTCTGGCTGATGTACTGACGAATTTTCTGGCCTGCGCGCAGGCCGATGAAAATGGGAATGAGTGAAAGGGCCGAGGCAATAAGCTCCTCGCGCCCAAGCACTCCAAAACTTGCCAGGAACGACGACAGCGCAATGGTTCCGGAAAACAGAATAAGGCCCACCGACGCCGAGAACAGATTTTTATCGAGCCGCTGAATGGCAAGAAAGGCCACAATAACTGGGGCAAAAAAACCTGTTATGCCCCCAAGTAACCCTGATAGAAACCCTGCCGATGGGGCAAGCCATGTCTCACGTGACAAAGAAAAAGGCTGCGATCGGCCGGTAAGTCGAAGCGCAGGGTAGGTAAGAATGACCAGGCCCATCAGCAGGTAGCTCAGGCGAACGGGCATGGCAATAAGAAGCTGCGTACCCAATCCAATGCCTATAACCAGCATAGCTGTTGTAAGGCCATAACGCTTCAAGACTGGCCTAATGAGTCCACCCTGAAAAAACTGCAAGGCATTGGTGAGAAAAATAGGAATAGCCAGAATAGCAAGCGCCTTGGGCACCGAGACAAAGAAGGCAAGAATGGGCACCGAGATAAAGGGTAGCCCGATGCCAACCGCTCCCTTGCAAAGGCCGCCTGCAAAAAGGCCAATAATTGCAATGGTGAGGCTTAAAGCCGTGAAGGCCTGCCAAAGGCTATCGGGCTGCAAGGCAGCCCTTCATCAAACCATGGAACATCGACGCATCATACGGGGCTTTACGGCCTAGGCCACCATTGCCACATCCACCGCAACCAGGCCCTTGTCGGACAATAAAATGGGGTTGAGATCAAGCTCTGAGAGCCAGTCTTCGCAGGCCTTACCAAGCTGCGAGAGGCTAACGATGGTTTGAATAAGGGCCTCTTTGTTAACAGCGGGCTGCCCACGAAAAGCCTCAAGCAAGGCTGCGCCTTTAAGCCTGCCTAGTGCATCAGCTGCCTCGGCAGGCGTTACAGGGCATTGGCAGAAGACCACGTCCTTCAGCACTTCAATCCATACACCCCCTAGACCCATCATAATGACCATTCCAAAAACGGGGTCGCGCTTTAGGCCCAGAATAAACTCCACGCGCCCCGAAGACATGGCCTGAACTAAAATACCGTCTTGCCGGGCCTCGGGCTTGGCTTTTGTTACCCGCTGGGTAATGTCAAGGAAGGCCTGACGAACGGCATCGTCTGACGACAGGTTCAGTGCAACGCCGCCTACGTCGGTCTTGTGCAGAACATCCATCGATTCAATTTTTAATGCCACAGAGCCCGAGGGCGCAATGCGCTTTGCGGCCTCAACCGCAGCCTCCGCGGAGGTTACAAGCTCGGCCTGGGCCGAGTGAATATTAAAGGCCTTCAGTAGCGCAAGGGCCTGGACAGTGGGAACGGGTTTGCCTTGTTCAACCCCAGTGGGGCGTTGCTGCCTGCCCAGGTTCGCCTGCTTTTGACTTGAGTGGAAGTCGGCCTGCCAGCGACGGCGTGCCTGGGCATACTGCGCCACGGCAGCCAAAGCATCCACCGCAGCATCCCCGTTTCGAAAAACCACAATGCCGCGCTCACGAAGACCTGCAATAGCCTTCTCAGAGGCGCTTACCCAGACCACAACGAATGGCTTTTTGGCACGCGATTTAATTTCAGCAAAGACCTCAAGCAGTTTGTCAGTGAAGCCGTGCATAAGCTGAAGCCAGACTACACCAACATCGATGTCGGGGTCGTTAAGGGCGATGATGGTGCTCTCGGTAAGTATCGAAGGCTGGGCAACAAACTGTGCGGTGACATCCACCGGGTTGCCCGTGGCCCCGAATCCGGGAATAACCTGGGCGATGGCCTTGCGGGTGGTCTCGCCAAGCGCAGGAACATTTAAGCCAACCTCTTCGGCGCGGTCGGCCAACAAAACGCCTGCACCACCCGACTGGGTAATGATGGCAAGGTTCTTTCCGGTTGGCCGCTCGCAATGAAGGAGAACCTCAACAATGTCGAGCATGTGCTCTTCATTGCGCGCACGAACAATGCCTTTTTGTTGAACCAGGCCGTCAAAGACACGGTCTTCGCCTGCCAAGGAACCCGTGTGCGAGGCAGCGGCCCGGGCACCCGCACCGAAGCGCCCAACCTTTGTAAGAACAATGGGCTTATCAAGCTGCATGGCCTGCTCGGCAACCGCCGCAAGGGCATGGCCGTTGTTAAGGCCTTCAAGGTAGCCTGAACAGACCTTAAGCGCAGGCAGTGCAAGCATCTCTTGCATGAGCTCCATGACCGAGATATCAACCTCGTTACCCGTATTCACGAAAAAACCAAAACCCATCTGGCGTGCACGTGACAGGGCGCAGATTGCCGTGCCAAAGGCACCTGACTGAGAGATAAAGCCTACGGGGCCTGCATTCATTTCGCCGTCGGCATACTGACTAAAGGTGGCAATGGCCCGATTGAAAGCATTAAAGAGGCCCAGGCAGTTTGGTCCAAGAATGCGAATGCCGGCCTTCTGTGCAGCCTGCTGCAGTGAAGCCTCCATAGTCTTACCCTCAGCGCCCATCTCGCCAAAGCCCGAGGCAAAGACAACCGCAACCGGCACCTTTTTCTTGGCAAGCTCTATGACTGTGGCTTCAATTTGCTCGGCCGGGAGAACCACCACGGCAAGGTCAACACCGTCGGGAAGCGAGGCGATGTCGGGCACTGCTGCAACCCCAGCAATGTCCGTCGCCTTCGGGTTGATTGGATAAATTGCGCCCTTATAGCCTTTTTCGAGCAGGTATTTCAGCGGCCGACCACTGACCTTATTTAAATCGGAGGAGGCGCCCACAATGGCAATGGAGTTGGGCTGCAGCATGCGCTGCAAGGCATTGCTTTGCTGGTCGACTTGATTTGCTGGCGTGTCTTGCATGCTTGGGGTCACATCGGTCTCCGCTGAATTGTGGACTGATTAATTAAAGGCTTGAATACCTGTTTGGGCGCGCCCCAAAACAAGCGCATGGATGTCGTGTGTGCCTTCAAGCGTATTCACCGTTTCCATGTTCATTAGGTGGCGAATGACGTGGTACTCATCGCTAATGCCATTGCCACCATGCATATCGCGGGCGGTACGTGCAACATCGAGGGCCGTACCCGCGGCGTTGCGCTTAAGCATGGAGATCATCTCGGGGGTTGCCCTGTCTTCATCCTTAAGGCGGCTTACATGCAGGCAGGCTAGAAGACTAAGGCTAATGTCGGTCTGCATGTCTGCAAGTTTTTTCTGCACCAACTGGTTCGCTGCCAAGGGTCTGCCAAACTGCTTGCGGTCAAGCACGTACTGACGCGCCGCATGCCAACAGAACTCCGCTGAGCCCATGGCGCCCCAGCAGATACCAAACCTGGCGTTGTTCAGGCAGCCAAAGGGGGCTGCTAGGCCCTTGGCGTAGGGCAGGTATTGGTCATCTGGAACGAAGACATCCTGCATGGCAATCTCGCCTGTCGGTGAGGCACGAACAGAAAACTTTCCCTCGATCTTGCTGGTTGTTACGCCCTGCATGCCACGCTCGAGTATGAAGCCGCGAATCTGGCCTTCATCATCCTTGGCCCAGACGATCATAAGGTCGGCAATGGGCGCATGGGTAATCCAGATTTTGGTGCCGTTAAGCAGCCAGCCGTCCTTAACCTTCGTGGCGCGGCTGGTCATGGCTCCGGGGTCGGAGCCATGGTCGGGCTCGGTGAGCCCGAAGCAGCCAAGCAGCTCGCCCTTGGCCATGGCCGGGAGGTATTTCTGGCGTTGGGCCTCGGAGCCGTAGGCAAAAATGGGCAGCATTGAAAGCGTTGTCTGAACACCGCAGGCCGATCGAAAGGCCGTGTCCACGCGTTCAAGCTCTCGGCAGACCAGCCCGTAGGCAACATAGCTTACGCCGGCGCAGCCATAACCATGAATGGGTGCCCCAAGAAAACCCATGTCGCCAAGCTCCTTCATCACGGTAATGTCAAAGGTTTCATGGCGATGCGCCTGCAAGATACGCGGCATTAGGGCCGACTGGGCGTAGTCACGCGCGGCGTCACGAATCATGCACTCGTCATCGGTAAGCTGCGCATCAATTAATAATGGATCGTCCCAACGAAAGTTTTTGGCAAGCGCAATCTGCTCGCTGAAGTTCTCCTCGTCTTGCTTAGCCTGAGGGGCTGTCTTTTGCAGCATGGTTAGTCACCTGTGCGTTCAATAATCATGGCAATGCCCTGACCCACACCAATGCACATGCTTACCAGGGCATAGCGGCCCGAACGCTCTTTTAATGCGCGCGCTGCCGTTAACAAAAGACGAGGGCCCGAGGCACCCAGGGGATGGCCCAAGGCAATGGCCCCTCCGTTGGGGTTCAACCGCTCATCATTGAAACCAATCTTCATCCCCTTTGCGCAGGCAATAACCTGTGCCGCAAAGGCTTCGTTAATTTCAATAACGTCCATGTCCTTCATGGTGAGGCCTGCACGAGCAAGTGCCTTTTGGGCAGCAGGCACGGGGCCATAGCCCATGATGCGAGGGGCAACCCCGGCCGTTGCCGAGGCAAGAATTCTTGCCATGGGTGCAATGCCCTTGGCCTGGCCAAAGGCCTGGGTTCCAAGAATTAAAGCCACCGCGCCATCGTTGATGCTTGATGCATTGCCCGCTGTGGTCACACCTCCTGCATTGAGCGCCCTTAGTTTGCCAAGCGACTCTAGGTTTGTGGCGGCGCGAGGCTGCTCGTCTTTGTTAATAAGCTTGACCTCGGTCTTTGAGACACGAACGTCAACGCCTGCGATTTCGTCGTTAAAGAAGCCTCGGGCAAGAGCAGCCGCATAACGCTGCTGAGACTGCAGGGCGAACTGATCGGCGTCATTGCGGCTGATGTCGTGCTCAATTGCAAGGTTATCTGCCGTCTGCGGCATGGAGTCATCCCCGTGCTCGGCTTCAATTTTTGGGTTCGGAAACCGGGAGCCCACAGCGGAATCAAAAATACGAAGGTCTCGGCTGTAGGCCGACTCGGCCTTTCCCATGACAAAGGGTGCACGGCTCATGCTTTCAACGCCACCCGAAAGTATGGCCTCGGCCTCACCTGCCGTAATGGCATGGGAGGCGGCCACCGCCGCGCCAAGGCCACTGCCGCAGTTACGTTGCAAGACCGTACCACCAAGCTCTACTGGAAAGCCCGCAAGAAGACTTGCATGCCGAGCCACACAACGGCTGTCTTCCCCAGCCTGGTTGGCACAGCCCACTACAACGTCATCAAAGACCAAGGGGTCGATACCATGTTTATCAACCAGGGCCTTAAAGCTTGCCGCCAGAAGTTCGTCGGGCCGAACGGACGCAAGGCCCCCTGCATGACGACCAAAGGCTGTTCGAAGACCATCGAATAAAAACGCATTGAGCATTGCACGACTCCTAGAGAATGTCTGAGACCAGCGAACCTTATGGTTTCCTTGGCAACATCGCTTAGCCTAGTGGGAGGAGCGCTATTTGTCTAATCGAACTTGGTTATCTGTATCATTAATTCCATGAATCTTCGATCCGTCGACCTCAACCTTATTCCCATCTTTGATGCCATCTTTACCGAGGGCAATCTTACCCGGGCGGCCGAACGCATGGCCATGAGCCAGCCCGCCATGAGCAATGCCCTGGCACGACTTCGCAGGCAGGCCCGCGATCCGCTTTTTCTGCGCACGGCCAAGGGCATGGTGCCTACCCCTAGGGCGCAGCGTATGGCCTCCGACTTTCGCCAAGCCTTGACCCTTATTCGCAATGGCCTTCAGCCCGAGGACTTCGATTTTTCGGCCACACAGCGTGACTTCAGCATTGCTGTGGAAGACTATGGCGAGGCCGTGATAACGCCGCCATTTATGGACTGGCTTTTGAAAACGGCACCGCGTGTGCAGGCTCGTATCTGGCCAGGCCGGTCGCAGACTATTCAAGATGAACTACGTAATGGCACGGTGGACCTTGCGGTAGATTACTTCAAGCTCGAGGGTCGCGGGCTTCAAAGCTCCTTGCTTATGACCGATGAGCTTGTCTCAATGGTGCGCAGCGACCATCCTCTTGTAGGCGACAGCCTTAGCGTAAAACAGTACACCACACTGCCTCATGTGGTGCTTGGCCAGAAGTCACCAATGGTTGATCGGCTGCTGAGTAAGCGTGGCCTTAAAAGGCATCGCGCCCTTGAGGTGCCTCACTTTATTTCCATGCCCTTGATTGTAAAAAGCACCGACTTTATTTGCACGCTTCCGCGGCGTATGGCCATGGTCTTTCAAGACCATTTTCGTCTTAAGGTGTTGAAGTCCCCCATTCGGTTTCCAAAAATTCCCATCTACATGGTCTGGGGCGACGCGGTGGGTGCAGACCCAGGGCACACTTGGCTGCGCCAGTCACTGCTGCAACTTTGTCGGCGGCTGTAGCCTATAAAAAAGCCTATACCTTATAAGACTTAACCTAAGAGTTTTAATGGAAGTGCCCCTAGGTGGAATTATTGGCCCTTGAAATTGGGCTCGCGCTTTTCGGCAAAGGCTGTCATGCCCTCTTTCTGATCGTCGGTTGCAAAGAGCCCTTCGAAAAGACGGCGCTCAAGCAACAAACCTGTAGCCAAGGCCGCATCGGCGCCTGCCAGCATGGCCTCTTTTGCCGATTGAACGGCAAGAGGCGGCAGCTTGGCAATGCGCTGCGCAAGTTCTAAGGCTCGCTCCAAGACCTTGTTGGAGGCAAGGGCCTCACTGGCCAAACCCCACTGCGCGGCCTGGGCACCCGTAATAGGCTCACCCGTAAGAACCAGCTTCATGGCGCGGTACTTTCCAATGGCACGCATAAGCCGCTGCGTTGCGCCACCGCCAGGCATGACCCCCACACGCACTTCGGGCTGACCAATCACTGCGTCCTCGGCCACGACAATAATGTCTGCATGCAGGGCAAGCTCGCAGCCCCCACCCAGGGCATGGCCCCTAACAGCCGCAATAATGGGAAGCGGGCAGTTCGTTAGCTGCTGCCAGAGCGAAAGCACGCGGCGACGGCGAATGGCCACGGGGGTATCGCCTGCAATTTCTTTAAGATCGGCGCCCGCTGCGAACGACTCGCCCTCGCCCGTAATAACAATTACCCGCATCTCGGGGTCGTTCGCTGCAAGTGCCACTGCCTGACTAAGCTCTTTGCGAAGGGCATCGTTCAATGCGTTGCGAGCCTCAGGCCGGTTAAGAGTCAAAAGGCAGACGCCAGGCAACGGCTGTGTTTGTAAAACAAGTGTGTTTAAGGAAGTCGTCGGCATAGTCATGGTGATGGCCAGTCTTTCTTTAATCGGGCGTTGTTAACGAGAGCCCTAGGCGACCACGGCGCTTAAGCCAAGGCGAGGGCCGGTAACGGTCCTCTTCATAAAAGTCATAAAGCGCCTGAACAATGGTAAGAACGGTCTCACTGCCCAGTGCATCACCGGCTTCAAGAGGACCCTGGGGAAAGTTAAAGCCAAGCTTCATGCCCTGGTTTAATGCGTCGGCTGAGGCAAGCCCTTGTTGCATAAGATCGCAGGCAAGGTTTGTTATGACCGCCTGAAAGCGCTGCATGATGAAGCCTGGGCTGTCGTTAATTTGGCTTGCGACAACGCCATCGCTTGCAAGCAGGGTGCGCGCATGGGCAAGCGGCTCGGGGCGAACACCAGGGCAGGCCATAAAGGTGCGATGGCTTGACCAGCCATACAAGGTGTCCACTGCAACCGTACTGCCTGGGTCAATACCAAGCTGTTTAACCACCGAGACCGTGTCACGGCCAATGGGGGCAACGAGGCAGAGCACCCCTGGGCTTGGCTCTTTAAGAACAACCACGCCGGCCTTCTTGGCTAGGCTTGTCAGCATCTCAAGGCCTGAGGACTTTTCAGCCCAGAGCCAGGCCGACCGGGGCAGACCCGTATTCATCTGTGCCTCGGGCACAGAGACAGGCTCAATCACGGCTTGCCCGTCTTCGTAGCGATAAAAACCCATACCCGTTTTGCGGCCAAGAAAACCCGCCTCAACCAAGAGTTTGTAGCCGGACGTAAGTTGATAACGCGGCTCAAAAAAGCTGTCCTCAAACAGCGCCTTGGAGGAGGGGTAGTTGACATCAAGGCCCACCAGATCAATTACCTCAAATGGGCCCATGCGATAGCCACCCGCCTCGCGAATAATACGATCGATGAGCGCTGGGCTTGCAATGCATTCTTTCAGCAGGCGCAGGGCCTCGGTGTAAAACGCCCGAGCACAGTTTCCAACTAAAAAGCCCGGGCCATCTTTAACAAGGATAGGCGTCTTACCAATTGCGGCAGAAAACGCAAGAAGACTTTGCACAACACTGGCTGAGGTGACAGGGGTCTGAATAACTTCAACCAATTTCATTAAGGGCACCGGATTCATGAAATGCAGCCCGGCAATACGCTGCCGATGGGTGGTCAGGGCAGCGATGGAAGAAATAGGAATGGCCGAGGTATTGCTAACCAGAATCGTCTGCTCTTTGCAGCCCTCATCAAGGCTTTTAAAGAGTTCGCGCTTGATCTCCAGGTTCTCAATTGCCGCCTCAATGACGAGGTCGCATTGAAATAAATTGTCCAGGGCCTCGCAGGGATGAATGCGGCTAAGAATGGCCTGCCGATCGTCGTCAGTAAGCCTGCCCTTTTCAATAAGCTTAAGCAGCGCCTTCTCGATAGACGCCTTTGACTGCTGGGCGACCTGCGGTAGGGCATCGAAGAGCTTCACCTCAAAACCAGCCTGGGCGCAGACCTGGGCAATACCACGACCCATGGTGCCCGCGCCCACAAGTCCGACACAGCGAATTGAATTCATTAGTTCAGACATTTTTTCTCCGATTGAACGTTTCTAGCATTTGGCCTTAGTTTACCGGGCGGCTGCTTTCGCTTACTAGTATCGCGGCTAAACAGGTATCCATCAAATGGAAGTTGAAAATGGAATTTATTCACCAAAGAAATAACGCAAAGTCGTGAAATGTGGGATGCTTGTGCAAGTATTATGAATACATGTCCACCCTCCCGTCCGACGCAAGGAGCCCGTTTGTGAAAGCAGAGAACCTTCAAGCCCCAGAAATGACTGAGGCACAACAAGCCGTGGCCTCAATAGTCTCTCGAGCCCGCGCCGCCC
Source organism: Burkholderiaceae bacterium (assembly GCA_018402635.1). Taxonomy (GTDB): domain Bacteria; phylum Pseudomonadota; class Gammaproteobacteria; order Burkholderiales; family Burkholderiaceae_A; genus Hahnella. The sequence goes on along the minus strand of JAGYIP010000008.1, from coordinate 499,637 downwards.
AGCGAATCATTGCAAATTACAGCCAAGACCAAATCGATGAGCTCGTTGCTGCGGTGGGCTGGGCTATTCTTGAGCCAAGTCGCAACAAAGAGCTTGCCGAGCTTGCCGTTCATGACACTGGGCTTGGTGTTGTTGCAAGACAAGATTCGTAAAAACCACAACAAAACCCTTGGCCTTCTTCGCGACCTGTATGGGCGAAAAACCGTTGGGGTTATTCATCAAGATGCTGGCATGGGCATTACCGAAATCGCCCGCCCTGTTGGTGTCGTTGCCGCCATTACACCGTCCACTAATCCAGGAGCAACACCCGCAAATAAAGTAATAAACGCTTTAAAGGCGGGTAATGCGGTTATTTTGGCGCCCTCACCCAAGGGCCTAAGTACCTGCGCTCGCTTTGTTGAGTTTGTGCATGCGCAGCTTCGTCTTATAGAGGCGCCCACCAACCTGGTTCAGGTTCTGCCTGCACCCATTACCAAAGAGGCCACACAGGCCCTTATGCAGCAGGCCGATCTAGTTGTCGCCACGGGCTCGCAGGCCAATATTCGTGCGGCGTCCACCTGCGGAACGCCTGCCTTTGGCGTTGGGGCGGGCAATGTGGTTTCTGTGGTTGACGAGACCGCCAGCCTTGCCGAGGCTGCCCAGAAAATTGCCGCTTCAAAAACCTTCGACAACGCCACCAGCTGCTCGTCTGAAAACAGCCTGGTTTTATTCAGTGCCATCTACACGCAAGGGCTTGCCGCGCTCTCCAGTTGCGGGGGCGTCATGCTTTCAAGCGAAGAAAAGGCCAGGCTTGAGGCTGTCATGTTCACCCAGGGCAGGCTCTCGGGAAAGGCTACGGCTCAATCGGCAGCCCAAATTGCTGCCATGGCTGGGCTTTCCAGGCCAGAGGTCTTAAGCGCAAGGTTTCTTATGGTGGAGGAGGAAGGTACCGGCCCGCAGCACCCCTTCTCAGGCGAGAAACTGGCGCCCGTCTTGGCTGTGTATAGGGCAGACAACTTCGAGCATGCCTGCGACCTGGTAAGCGCCATTTACAACTACCAGGGCGCTGGGCATTCGGTGAGCATGCACTCAAGTAACGATGAGCGCATCTTGGCCATGGGCCTCAAGCTTCCGGTCTGTCGGGTTATTGTGAACCAGGCCCACTGCTTTGCCACGGGGGGAAGCTTCAGTAACGGACTGCCTTTTAGCCTGTCAATGGGTTGCGGCACCTGGGGCGGAAATAATTTTTCAGACAACATGACTGTTGCTCAATACATGAACATCACACGTATTGCCAAACCCATCGCCGAGGTCATTCCATCGGTTGAGTCGTTGTTGGGCGACTACTTAAAGAAAATTAAAGCCTCTTAGCAGAAGGCTGAGGGCCGAGGGCCGAGAGCCGAAGGCCATGTACGACCTACATGCATAACCGCCTGTAGAGCGGGTCGAATTACGGCAGACGAATGAGTTCGCCCTGCGGAATGGAGACGCCTGCCACATGAAGAAAAAAGGCGTATAGCACCAGGGGCAAAACAATAGACACACTTAGAACAAGCCCAATACGCTTTTCCCCAAGCAGGTAGAACGAGACAAGCAGCATTAAGATGGAGGCCAAGGCCATACCAAGGTAATCAAGGTATTTCGCATAAAGCGCCATCGCAATTACAAAGGCCAGCAGTCGAATCAGGCTTGGCTGAGATACTTCTTGCAGCGGCGAAGAAACGTTGCTGGCCTGCTGATCTTCAGCGAGGTTTGCCGCGGAGCCCAAGTCTTGCGAATTGGGTTTGGAAGACTTTCCAAAGGCGCCCACCAGAACAAAGACACCGGCAAGCACTATCATCGCAGCCAGAATTTCAGGCCAGAAGGCTGGCGAGAGCACGAGTCTCGCCATATTGCTAGGAACAGAGATGTAGTTTGGAATAAGCCAGAAGTGAAGAAGCAGGCCAAGCACCAGCGAGAACAAACCGACAATTACCGACTGCTGACGCATAGCCTAGCCTCCTTCTGTGAATAAATGACCTAAGCCACAACCTCTATTTATCCCTTAATACGAATACCCAGCTTATCAACGATGGCACGGAACGACTCGTACTGGCCATTAATAAAGGCTTCCGACTCTTCAGGGCCCATCATCTTAATGACAGAACCCAATGGATTCCATCTGCTTAACAAAGCCAGGGTCTTGCACAGCTTTTCCAAGCGCATCACGCCACATGGCCACAGCCTCTTTGGGCATACCCTTCGGGCCTGCCAAACCCGTCCACCCCACCAGCTTGGTAAGGTTTGGCTTCTTCAGGTCGGTTGCATTGGGCGCATCAAAACCTACAACAGGCTCTGCAGTGGTTACGAGAAGCGCCTTAAGCTGCTTGTTCTTCACAAAGCCTGCAAAGCCCGAAGTATTTCCGCAGAACATGGTTGCGGTGCCATTTAGAACAGCGGTTGCGCCCTCGCCATCACTCTTCATGGGAATGTGGGTGGCCTGCTTGGTAGGCTCCTCAATACCAAACTCGTTTAGCACAAGAATGGAGGCAAGCATGGGCATGCTACCAACGCCCGAAGACGAGAAGGTGATTTTCCCTGGGTTCTTCTTTACCGCGTCAGCAACCTGTTGAATATTGTTGAAACCAGAATCTGGACGTACAACGCAGGCCACCGGGTTGATCTCGTAGACGCCAATGTAGTCGAAGTCTGCGAGCTTATAAGGAACAGACTCTTTGAAAGCAGGATTCACCGAGTGGGTTCCAACGCGAGCAAAAAGAATGTTGTAACCATCGGGCTTAGCCTGAGCAACCGAAAGGGCACCTGGAACACCACCTGCACCGGCACGGTTCACCATGAGAAGGGGTTGATTAAACTGCTTGCCAAGTGGCGCTGCAAGGTTACGCGCCGAGACATCGGTTGCGCCGCCCGGGCCATAAGGAATAACCATATTAACTGGCCTTGATGGGTACTTATCGGCAAGAACCGCCTGCCCACCGAAGGCAAGGCCAAGGCCTACCACTGCTGCATTTAAGACTTGTTTCATTCGTCGTCTCCGTAAACAAAAACATATCGACGAGCCCCTTGGGGACTCACTGGTTTGAAACGCCTGCAACGCTTACCCTACCACGCCCGAGGCATCTCGACGCTAGGGTTTTCTCGGATTTTTGGGGGCCAAGACCTAAATAATCTATATCATCTGTATGATGTTGTCTCAGGAACGCGAGAAAAGGTCCAAGACAGGTACGAGACAGGGTACACGTCAAGGCACATTTTCGCGCTGCCAGGGGCCTCTTCCCGGAAGACAAAGGGTGTTCTGGAAAGGGTTTTGATCCACGCAAGGAGAACATCAATGATTCATTTTTTGGTTCATGAGCCTGACGACGGCGTCGGGGTTGTGGTGGTTGAGGGCGTTAACTCGGGGGCCGAACTCGTCGGCTGGGTCATGGAAGATGACAGCACCCTGAATTTCAAGGCCATTAGCGACATTCCCATTGGTCACAAAATTGCGCTTAGAGACTTTGCGCTCGGTGACACGGTTATGAAATATGGCGTTGACATTGGCAAGGTGGTGGCACCCATTAAAAAGGGTGAGCACCTGCACGTGCACAACGTAAAAACCAAGCGTTGGTAAGCCACCACTCTTTCCTTCATTCATTATTTTTCGTTCTTACTAGGACAGGCTATGGACCTTAAGAAAACAACCTTTATGGGTTACCGACGCGAAAACAACCGCGTGGGTGTGCGTAATCACGTCATCATTCTCCCTCTTGATGACCTCTCAAATGCTGCTGCCGAGGCCGTGGCCAACAATATCAAGGGCTGTATTGCCATTCGTCACCCCTATGGGCGGCTTCAATTTGGTGCTGACCTTGAACTCCACTTCCGCACACTCATTGGTGCGGGCTGCAATCCCAATGTGTCAGGTGTCGTCGTTATAGGCATTGAGCCCCAATGGACTGGCCGTGTGGTCGAAGGCATTGCAAAAACAGGTAAGCCCGCCGAAGGCTTCTGGATTGAAGGCAATGGCGATCTGGCAACCATTCATAATGCAAGTAAGGCAGCCTACAAACTTGTTAAGCGCGCCTCCGGTCAGCGTCGTGTCGAGGCGGCCCTTAGCGAGCTCTGGGTCTCCACCAAATGCGGTGAGTCAGACACCACGTCGGGCTGTGGCTCGAACCCTTCAGTTGGCAATGCCTTTGATAAGCTTTACGAAGTTGGCTCAACCCTTGTCTTTGGCGAGACCACCGAGCTAACGGGCGGTGAACACCTGGTTGCAGAGCGCTGCCGTACCCCTAAAATTCGTGATGAGTTTATGGCGATGTTCGATCGCTACCAAGAGGTTATTAATCGTCACAAAACCAGCGACCTTTCCGACAGCCAGCCCACCAAAGGCAATATTGCCGGCGGGCTCACCACCATTGAAGAAAAGGCACTTGGCAACATCCAAAAGATTGGTAAAAAGTGCATGGTTGATGGTGTTCTTGACAAGGCAGAAACGCCCACGGGCCCTGGCCTCTGGTTTATGGACTCGTCCTCGGCTGCAGCCGAAATGGTCACACTCTGCGCAGCCTCGGGCTATGTTGTGCACTTCTTTCCCACGGGCCAGGGCAACGTTATAGGCAACCCCATTCTTCCCGTTATCAAGATCTGCGCAAACCCAAGAACCGTTCGCCTTATGTCCGAGCATATCGATATCGATGTCTCTGGGCTTTTACGGCGCGAAGAGAACCTTGACCAGGCTGGTGACAAGCTTATTGACAGCATGCTGCGAACCGCCAATGGCCAGGTCACTGCGGCCGAGCTTCTTGGCCATAACGAGTTTGTAATGACTCGCCTTTACGAGTCGGCCTAGGCGGACTCTGCAGGCCAAAAAAAGCCTTAGAACCGTGGGCGGGCAATTGGATTTTGCAAGAGGATTGCCCGCCTACCGGGTGGTTAAAGATCGACTGATTCAGGCACTTGCCTCGGGTCACTACCCGGCTGGCTCCTCGCTTCCTGCCGAAAAACTATTGTCTGAAGAGCATGGCGTTTCAATTGGAACCCTGCGTAAGGCCGTTGACTCTTTAGTGTCCGAGGGTCTATTAATTCGGCAGCAAGGCAAGGGCACCTTCGTGAGTCAGCACGATAACCAACGCCTTCTGTATTACTACTTTCATATTGTTCCTCAGGGCCAGCAAAAGGTTCGGCCAACCACCAAATTACTGCGCTTCCAGCGCGGGCGGGCGGGCGATGAGGCTGCCCAACGTCTTGGTGTCGGTGTCTCGTCCTGGGTCTTTAAAATACGTAACCTTCTTCTTATTGAATCAAAGCCGGTTATTGTCGATGAGATTGTGGTTGACGCTATGCGCTTTGAGGGGCTGAACGCTCGGCAGTTTGAGGCACGACCCGGCTCGATCTACCAGCTCTACGAATCCGACTTTGGCCAGACCGTTGTTCGGGCCAGTGAACGCCTGCGTGCCTGCTCGGCCTCGCAAGAGCACAGCAGGCCACTTGATATCGAGTCAGACTCCCCACTTTTACAGATTCGTCGAGTGGCCTACGGCTTTCGAGACGACCCCATCGAGTGGCGGGTCTCGTACGTCAATACTTCGGAGCACGAATACTTCAGCGAACTCAACTCCTAATGAGCGTCGATCTGCCCAGGCTACTGGCGGTTGTTCAAGAGGCCGCCTCGCGCGCGAAGCAGACGTTTAACCAAGGTGAGTTTGCAGTCCACGAAAAGGCAAAGGGCGACTGGGTAAGCACAGCCGATGCCGAGGTGGAAGCCTTTTTAAAAAACGAGTTGTCTGAGCTGTGTCCACAGGCGCAATTTCTTGGCGAAGAGGGTGGTCTTAGTTCGGCTCCCACTTCTCAGGGTTCAGCCCAAGACTCGGCTCCGCTAACCTGGGTGGTGGACCCTATTGATGGAACAGCTAATTTTGTTCGTGGCATCGCCCATTTCTGCTGCGTGGTTGCCCTGGTTGATGCGAATCAGGAGCCTGTTATTGGGCTTATTGTTGACCCCTGCCGCGAGGAGTCCTTCTGGGCTGTGAAGGGTCAAGGCGCCTGGTTCAATGGGCGTGCACTTGCTGCGACCATTGACCGGCCGCCCATGGAAAGCCTTCTTGCCGTGGTAACACCCAAACCGACAAGCCCCATTGCCAACGCACTGCAGTTATGGCTGCCTGGGGCTGTTCGAAGTTTTGGGGGGATAAGGCGTTCAGGGGCAATGGCCCTTGACCTTGCCTGGCTTGCTGCGGGCCGAATGGATGCCTTTGCTGGGTTTGACCTCGACCCCTGGGATGTTGTGGCAGGCTCACTGCTGGTGCGCGAAGCAGGGGGCCAGTACCAAGACCGCACTCTTCGTATTCATCGAAATAATTCCACTGGCGTTCGGCGCATTGCCGCAGCAGCAGGTCAGCAATGCCTTGATGCCCTGTGCGCTCTCGATGGCCTTGTAAGCAACGCAGCCGTTAGGTAATGGAATTTCTCTCTAGCCTTCAACTGGGCCTAAGCCCAGCCGAGTTTGCCTATGCGCTGCTTGCCTGTCTCATTGCCTACATTGTCTTGGGTGTAACAGGGTTCGGCTCCTCCCTTGTGCTTGTGGCCTGCCTTGTTCAGATTCTTCCCATTCAAGAGGTTGTTGCCCAGGTGGTCTTTCTCGACCTTTTCGGCGCGCTTTACTTAGGAACAAAAAACTTCAGTGACATTGACAAGAAGGAGTTTTCTTGGCTGTTGATCTTTAACGCCATTGGGCTTGTTATTGGACTCACACTTCTTATTAAGGCACCTGAAAAACCTCTGCTTGCAGTCTTGGCTGTTTTTGTATTGTTCAATGGCATTTCCATGCTGGTGCAACGAAACGCAGGCCATCCCAAACCCTTTAGCAGGTGGTGGGGTGCGCCATTGGGCGTCTCTGGTGGTGTTTTTTCAGCGCTCTATGGCACGGGTGGCCCCATTTTTGTGGTCTACCTTACCCACAGGCTTGAATCGTTTAAGCAGGTACGGGCAACCATTGCAGCCATTATCTTCACCAATGTCTTCTCAAGGGCTGTACTGCTTTCCATTGCGGGTCTTTTACTTACCGGCGAAAACATTGGCCGCAGCCTTGCCCTAATTCCCATCTGCTATGTTGGCCTTCGACTTGGAAGCCGTATGCAGAAAACCATCACCCCACAAGGCTTTAAAGCCATTTTTGGGATTCTGCTTATTGCAGCTGCACTGGCCCTGGTTCCCAAAATTATTGGGTAAGACTGCTGGGTCGATTGGGTGGGATTAAGTAGGCTAGCGGGGCCTTCTTTTACTTCGCTGCAGCCTTATAAGGCTCGGGCTCAATGGCAAGGTCGATGCAGGAAGGTCCGTTGAAGGCAAAGGCCTTTCGCAGCGCCGACTCTAAATCAGCTGGCGTTTGCACACGCTCCCCCCATCCCCCAAGTGCCAGGCAGGCCTGCGCATAGTTGGCATCGGAGAGTTCGCAGGCAAAGGTTCGATCTTCACCATACTTACGAATCTGAATTTGGTACTCCGCATTCCAACGCCGGTCGTTGCCAACAATGGTTACGATGCGCTGACCCGCTCGTGCTGCCGTTTCAAACTCAGCCAGATGAAAGCCCACCGTGCCATCGCCCATGATGACCAGAACATGGCTGTCGGGGTCTGCCGCCAAGGCGCCCATGCCGTAGGACAGCCCCCCACCGATGGTTCCCGACACCCCGTTAATAATGCGTCGGTGGGCCCTCAAGCCTGCCTGGGCCCATTGGCCAAACTCGCCTCCGTCGACCACCAGCGTCAGGCTTGCGGCCAGGCCATTAATTACGTTTTGTATGGCCTTTAAAAACTCGGCATGGGCTGAGCCTGTGGGAGGGTCAACGGGACTAAGCGCCTGGCTCGAAATAACCTGGGGTGCATAGGCCTGCTTGGTTTTCTCGAGTAACCCGGCAATGCATCGACGCGGCGCCATGCGAAGTGTGTTGGCTGCCTGCTTAGGCAGGTTTGTCTGAAAGCGCTCGATGGTAAGGGCGTCGTTATCCACCATTAACCACTGCGGCCCATTGGGTTGAGTTGAGTCAAACGTTCCAAACTGCATCGAAAAATCAACGGGCTTACCAATCACTACAACAAGGTCTGCCTCCCCAAGCTTTTTGGCAAGCTCTGGCCAATGAGGGTCTGCAATACCCCTTGGGCTTTCCATAAAAAAGCAGTCCACACCCAGTGCTTTTTGAAGAACGTTTGTTAGTCCTGGGTAACGCGCCTGATTGAAAAAGGGCCCTAGAAGCACAACAGGCGAGGTGGCAGCCTGAAGCCGTTGAACCAGTTGCTCCAGCAGGGTCTGCTCATGGGCCTGCCGCCCATTGGCTAGCAGGGCTGTCTCATAACCCGTCTTCGCCAGACCCGAGGAGAACAACGAAAGCGCATGGGCTTGAAGCGGCTGTTCCAAGACATCAGCTGCAAGGGCAATATGAACAGGCCCGGTGTTGCCTTGTGCATAGAACTCAAATGCCTCATGAAGGGCTGCGAAAAGCTGCTCAGATGATTTTGGTCGGACCGAGTAGGCGGTGACCGGCGCCGAACTTAGGCACTGGTTTAATTCCTGGAAGGCGCCCTTGCCATCCTGGCCCACACCCGAGTCTCCGGTGAGAAGAATAAGGTTGGACTGATTAAGTCGAGCCGCAAACAAGGCGCCTAGGCTGTTTAAAAAACCTGAGCCCGCGGTCACCATCGCAATGCCCGGTCGGCCTGCAATTTGCGAATAGCCATCGGCCATAAAAACCGCAGCACCCTCATGACGACAATGCAGAATCTCAAGGCCTTCGGCAAGGCAGCCATCGTAGACCGGCATGATCTGGTTTCCCGACAAGGAAAAAATGGTGTCTATACCCTGGGCTTTAATAAGGCGAGCCAGACCGTGGGCCACGGTTACTTGTGTTGACATGTCTTAACCCTTACGCAAAAGACTGGCGATACGACCCCAGGCCCCGGTGAGGGCCAAAAGCGTAAGAATGGTTGCAATCCAAAAAAACCAGGTAATGGGGCTTCTTAAAAGAATGGACATATCTCCGCCCGACATCAACATGGCCTGACGGAAGTTATCCTCAAAAAGAGGCCCAAGAATAAAGGCAATAACAAACGGGGCAGGCGGCACATTGAACCTGTACATGGCAAAGCCAAGGCCCCCCATTAAAAACATGACGGCCACATCAAAGACCGAGTTGTTTACGGCATACCCCCCGTAGACACAGAGCACCAAGACCGATGGCATAAGAATGGTCTTGGGCACGTGGGCAATGTACTTAAAAATTTTGATGGCCCCTGCGCCAATAAACAGAAGAAAAATGGAGCTTAATAAAAGCCCAGCAAACAGGGTGTAAATAATGTCGGTGTTCTGAAAGAACATGATGGGGCCTGGCGTAAGCCCGTGAATCATGAAGGCGCCAATAATAATGGCGGTAATGACATCGCCCGGAATACCAAGGGCAAGCAAGGGAATAAGCGTTGCACCGGCGACGCCATTGTTGCCGGCCTCTGCTGCCGCCACCCCCTCGAGCTCGCCTTTGCCAAAGTTGGCCTTGTTCGGTGAGGTTCGACGTGCCTCGCTGTAAGCCAGGAAAGCCGAGGGTGCTGCGCCAATGCCTGGCACTGCCCCAAGAAACACACCAATTGCACTTCCGCGGAAAATGGACTTAAAGCATCTGCGGTATTCGGCAAAGGTAATACCCTGCCCCGAAAGGCTTCGTGTTCGTCCAACCGAAATGTCTTTCTTAAGCACAAAGGCCAGAATTTCAGGGATGGCAAAAAGGCCAATAAGCACGGGAATGAAGTTCAAACCACTCATGAGGTTGGGATTGCCGAAGGTGAGACGGTCGGTTCCGTAAACCAGGTCAAGGCCAATGGTGGCAAAGAGCAAACCTAGAATCGCCGAGACTAAGCCTTTGCTTAGGCTGTCTCCCGATACGCCTGCAATGATGGTGAGCGAGAAAAAGATAAGAGTGAAAAATTCCGGGGGACCAAACTTTAAGGCAAACGAGGCAAGCCATGCCGCGAAGAAAATGAGCGCAAGGTTTGAAATAAAGTCGGCCGTGCACGAGGCCCAGAGGGCCATGCTTAAAGCCTTGCTTGCCTGACCTTTCTCTGCCAACGGGTAGCCGTCGAGCACTGTGGCGCTTGATGCAGGTGTGCCCGGTGTCTTAATTAAAATGGCAGGAATGGAGCCTCCAAAAATGCCGCCCTTGTAGACTCCAAGAAGTAACAAAATGCCCGTTATAGGTGTTAAGGAAAATGTGAAGGGCAGGGTTAAGGCCACCGCCATCGCGGCAGACATTCCCGGAATGGCCCCGGCAATGACACCCACGGTAAGACCCACTATGAGCGCCAGGATATTCTCAATGGCCGCAAGGTTGCCAATGCTGGCCAGAATGGCGTCAAGGGTCATGAGGTCACCGTAGCATGGTCGTGTTGCAACGGGGTAGCCAGGTTTTCCTTAAGGCCTTGCAAACTCTCGTCTTGATCTAAAAGCGTCTCTCCTGGGCTCACACGGTTAAAACGCACCGGACGGTTGGTGACCTGAACGGACGAGCGACCCGCAGACGACTGCTGAACGCAGGTGTAGGTGGATGCCATGAGATCGCCGGCATCGGGGAAGTCCTCACGGTAGTGGGCCCCGCGGGAGTTTTCACGGGCCTGTGCGGCTGTGACAATTACCTGGCTCATGGCCACCAGATTCTCAAGGTTCAAATGGTCGTGCCAGGCCATAAGAAAGGCTCGGTCTGCATCCGGTACGGCAACGTGATTGAGCTGCTCGGCAAGCTCTTTAAGTTTAATCTCAGCTCGACCTAGGCTTTGGCGGCTTCGCAGAATACCTGCGTCTTCCCACATAAGGTCGTAAAGTGACTCGCGAATATTTGAGAGCTGCTCGCTGCCTTGGCGCCCAATGGGACGGTTGTGATGATCGATGGACTCTTCAACCAACGACCAAAGGGGCTCTTTAAAATGCCGCTGCTGGCGGGCAAACTGCGCCATGGCGTCGCCCGCAATGCCGCCGTAGACTGTGGAATTGGCGACACCATTGCCACCCAGGCGATTGGCTCCATGCACGCCGCCCGTATCTTCGCCTGCCGCGAAAAGCCCCTGCATCTCGGTACTGCAGTCGGCCTTAAAAATAAGACCCCCCATCAGGTAGTGGGCCGTGGGGACCACTTCCACTTTGCCTGCTGCAAGGTCAAAGCCGCAGTCCGCGCAACGCTCAACCATGCCTTTGAACTGTTTGCGCACCTTCTCGGGGCCAAGGTGCGACATCGCTATGTAGACACCACCATGCGGGGTCACTCGGCCCTCACGCATCTCGGTAAAAATGGCACGCGAGACGACATCGCGGGTTGCGCGCTCGAGCTTTGCGTCGTAGTGCTGCATAAAACGCTCGTCTTGGCCATTGAGCAACCAGCCTCCCGCACCGCGAAGGCCTTCTTCAATGACGGTTCCTGTAATACGCGTCTGACTTCCTGCAAGCAGACCTGTCGGGTGGAACTGAACCATCTCCATGTCTCGAAGCGTAAGACCTGCACGCAGTGCCATTGCAAGTCCATCGCAGCTTTTATCGCCGGAGGGCGTGTGGTATTTGTACATGGTGGGCCCACCGCCGGTTGCAAGCAGAACAGCCTTTGCCTGCACGAGTCGATAGGCGCCGGTGCGCACATCAATCATTAGTACACCGGCTAGGCCAGAGCCGTCGTCTGCGGGGATGAGTTCAATGGCGCGGTGCTCTTCCAGGCGCTGAATATTACGCGCCCAGACCTGCTCGGCAAGACGGCTAATAATTTCAATACCTGTCAGGTCGCCCTTGTGAACCGTGCGGTCAAAGCTCTGTCCCGCAAAGGCCTTCTGATGCATGGTGCCGTCGGGGTTGCGGTCGAAGAAACAGCCCAGTTCGTTTTCTAGCTCATGAATGCGTTCAACTGCTTTTTCGCAGAGTGTCCAGGCAAGGTCTTGGTCGGGCAGCCACTTGCCGCCCTCAATGGTGTCCATAAAGTGACGTGTCACTGAATCACCTTCGGCTAAGGCCACGTTAAAGCCGCCCTGAACCATACGGGTGCAGCCTGACTTTCCAAGCAAGCCCTTCACAGCCACCGTAATGGACAGCTCGGGCGCTGCCTGATGGGCATGCAGCGCTGCAAAGAGGCCTGCGCCGCCCGAGCCCAAAATAAGAACATCCGTCTTTAAGGTTTCGATGGTTTTCGCTTGCATGGTTTTGGCTTAGCCCCTGTGGTGAACGGACGGTCTTTAAGTTGTCGACTGCGGCCCTAGGTTGGAATGCCCATCTGAGCAAGCACCTTGGCACGCTGGGCCTGGGCATTTTCTGTAACCACGGAATAAAGGCTTTGGCCGTGGCTGTCCATTGCAACAAGCAAAGGCCCGAACCCTTTTACACGAAATTTCCAAAGCGACTCCGGGTTGAGGTCGTCAAGATCCACGTCTTCAATCTGCTCCACCCAGGTTGTCTCAAGGGCTGCGGTGCCTCCCACAATGGCAAGGTAGACACCACCCATTGCCTGAAAGGCATTGAGCGAACCGGGGCCAAGGCCGCCTTTACCCACCACCATGCGCACACCGTACTGCTGCATAAGGGGCTGAGTAAAACGCTCCATTCGCATGCTTGTGGTTGTGCCAATGCATATGGGCTGATAACCCGCTGGATAATCGCTGGAGGGCTCCACCTTCTTCACATTGGGCGCAGTATGAATGACGGCATGGCCATGGAGATCGAAACGGGTTTTGCGCTGACGATCGAACATGTGAATTTGTGTGGCATCGCGAATGCCATAGAGCGTACCGTGCAGGCTGACCGTGTCGTTTACCTTAAGGGCGCGTATTGCCTCTTCCGAGACAGGGGTCTGGAGGTCGTGATGAGCCATGGCTAGAATCCGTAAAGAAGTCCGTTGGAGGAAAACTCGGCGCTGGCGCGTCGTGCCGAGTGGCATTGCATATTCACAGCCACTGGGTTCATGGTGATGTGTGTTGCCGCCATCTCAATATGCACTGCAAAACTTGTTGAATCGCCACCAAGCCCTTGGGGGCCAACGCCCAAGGCGTTCACCGCCTTGGTTAGTTCCTTTTCCAGAGCTGCGCCTTCGGGGTCTGCACAGACTGAGCCCAAAGGTCGGGTGGCAGCCTCTTTTGCAAGATGAATGCAAAGATCAGAGGTCCCTCCTACGCCCACACCCACGATGGTGGGAGGGCAGGTCTTTCCACCGGCCTCAAGCACGCAGTCAACAACAAAGGTTTTAACCGCAGCAATGCCTTCTGCCGGGGTTGCCATTTTGAGCCAAGAATTGTTCTCTGAGCCACTTCCCTTGGGAATCATTTCAAGCCGCACCCAGCCTGGGCGATCGACAAAGGAAATGTTCACAACAGGAACCCGATGCCCACAGGAGGTATGGTTGTTTTTGCGCGTGATGGGGTGCACCACCGAGGATCGAATGGGATGCTCCACCGTGGCGCGACTGCAGCCCTGTTCAATGGCCTTAATAAGCTGTGCACCATTGAAGTCCACCTGCGTTCCAACCATGAGGTTGTAAATTGGAATACCTGTGTCCTGACACAAGAGATTGTTGTTGTCTTCTGCCACCGAGATATTTTTAATCATGGTCCCTAAAATGGACTGGGCGGTTGCATTGGTCTCTTTTGATGCCAGGGTTTGAAAACCCTGCTTAATATCATCTGGAAGAATTTTTAGGGCCCGAATATAGAGTTCGCGGGCAGCCTCTTGAACCTGTGCTGTATCAAGCTTAAACATAAGACCCAACCCCCTTACAAGACCGACAAGGACAACAAGAAAACAAGCGTGGCTGTACCGGCGAAAATAAACGATAAGCCTGCGAAGAATTTATGTCTCTTCATATTCGCCGCATTTTCAATGTAAAGAATGCGCAGCCCAAGGCCAAGATGAAGGGCAAGGCTAAAAACCAGGCCAAGCTCGGCAAGTTTGACAAAAGGCATGTCGGTCCAACCAATGACTTTTTGCAAGGCGTCTTCGCCAGACAATGCTGAGCCCAGGGCCAAGAAATGCAGAGGAAGAAAGGCGGCAAGCGCCAGACCTGAAATGCGATGACCAAGAAAAGCCCAATAGCCCGTAGTGCGGCGGTTGCGCGAATCGTTGTTAAGACCCATCGATAAACTTGCCATGACGCTTGACGTTCCTTTTAAAAAAGCGCTATGCCAGAAACACAGCCCAGGCCGCTCGAAGCCCAAAGGTAAGAAGAACAAAACCAGCAAGCAGACTGGCAAGGTTTACCCTGGACGTCGGCCAGCCTGTGAGCTCGCGGAGAATGTTGCGCAATCCGATGGGGACATGAAGGGTCACCATCAGGACAAAGGCAAGGTAGAAGGCGAGCCAGGCGGTGTTGTCGCGGGTGCGGGCAAGAATTTCTGCAGCGGTAAGCCCGCCCTGAACGGCAAGAATCATGGTAATTAAATGCACCACCAGGCATACAGCCAAGACCATGGCCGAGAGCCGCTGAAGACGAAAAAGTCTGCGTTCGAGCGTGGGGGTTCCAGGCATCATCGCACCATTCTTTTAAGGCCAGCAATGCTTGCTGTTGGCGAGAGCTGCTTGGGGCAGAGCTCGGTGCAGCTGGTGTGGGTATGGCAGGCAAGGCAGCCCGCGTCATTGCCCACCGCTTCAAGCCTGTCTTCTTTGCCGGTATCACGAACATCGTTCATAAGGGTCCATGCACGATTCAATGCCGCAGGGCCTAGGTAGTCGGGACGCCAGCTTACGACATCGCAGCTTGAGTAACAGACGCCACAGCCAATGCATTCAATGGCAAGGTCAACGGCCTGCCTTTGTTTGGACTCTGGCTCCACGCGAGCAAATTCATGATGCCGCGTGGTCTCACCCTGAAACTGGCCCTTGGCCTTGGCCCATTTGTCAAAGAAGGGCGCCATATCGGTGACAAGGTCTTTCACAACAGGCAGGTTTCGCAGAGGCGCAATTTCAAGCTGTCCGTCTTGGGCGACCTTATCGACATGGGTTCGGCAGGTCCAGCGTGCCTGACCGTTCACCACCATGGCACAAGACCCACAGACCCCTACCCGACAGGCAAAACGATAAGAAAGGCTGGGGTCAATCTCTCGCTGAATATACGTAACGATATCAAGCACGGTCTGGCTTGGCTGACGGGGAACCTCGTAGGCCTGATACTCGCCCTGCTCCTTGCCGCGCCAGACGCGAACCTTGACAACCGATGCCTCTGTTGCAATGGCCTGGATCATTGGGCAAGCTCCTTTAGCTGTCTGTAAAGATCATCCGAAATCGAAATGCCATTGCGCTCGGCTTGGCGTCGAAGGCCAAAGCGTCGCTCACCAGGAAGTCGCACCTCGGGGTCCTGACTAATATAGGTAATAAGGTCTTCCATGCGCTGGAAATAACCCTCTTGCGACTTCAGCCCGATGTCGATGGCAAGAAGGGCCTGGGCAATGCGAGGTCGGTTGCCTTCGAGCTCAAAAAAGGAATCGGCCTCAAAGCCATAGGCCGAATTGGAAACAGCCACGCAGAGCGCCTCAACCATAAAGGCAAGCATGGCGCCCTTGGCCCCGCCTGCAGGCACCATCATTCCTGTGAGACCTTCCTTGGGGTCCGTGGTGGGTTCACCTTTGGAGTTTAAGGCCCAGCCCTCGGGAATGGACTCGCCTTTTTGCGCGGCAACCATAAGCTTGCCGCGAGCCACCGCGCTTAAAGAGAGGTCAATGAGAACAGGGTCGGCCTTGACCCGCGGAAAGGCTGCGGCAATAGGGTTGGTTCCAAAGACAGCGCGACGACCTCCCCACATGGGCATGGCCGCAGGTGAGTTACCCACCACCAATCCAATAAGGCCCTGACGAGCAAGGTCTTCTGCGAAATGACCCGCCACTCCAAAATGGTGGCTGTTGGCAACGGCAATGAAGGACACGCCCTGGGTCTTTGCCCGCCCCGCCGCCTCGGCAACGGCAAGTTGCATGGCAGGAAAGGCAAACCCCTCTTGGGCATCGACGACAGCTGCTGCGGGACGGCTTGCAACGACGCAGGGCTCAGCCTGGGCATTCACACGCCCCACACGAACATGACCCGCATACTGAGGTACCCGCGACAGCCCATGCGAGGCCATGCCATCGGCATCGGCACGAACCAATGAACTGGCGGTGATTTGCGCAGCCCTTGCCTGCACACCTGAGGCCTCAAGGGCCTTGGCGGCAAGGTTTTCAGCGTCAAGAAGACTGAGGTTCATGAAGCAGTTCAACCTTTCGAGAGTTGATGGAGCTCGTTCGCAACACGCTCGGCAATAAGACCACTCACCCGCTGATTGCTATCTTGCGTCACCCCAGAGATATGCGGTGTGACGATGACATTGGCAAGGCGTGCTAGCTCGGTTGGCGCAGGTAAGGGTTCCGTCTCAAAGACATCAATGGCAGCACCACCAAGCTGGCCCGACTTTAATGCATTCAGTAAGGCCTGTTCATCAACAATGCCACCTCGCGAGGTATTAATAAGAATACTGCCCGGCTTCATAGAGGCAATAACCTTTGCATTAAACATAGAGGCCGTTGAAGCCAAGTAGGGAACGTGAATCGAGATGACGTCTGCGGTCTGCACGAGGTCTTCGAAGCTCAGAAGCTCTATGTTGGCGGGGGCCTGCTTTAGAAATGGGTCGTGGCCGGTGCATTCAAAGCCCAGGCCCTGAGCAAGCCGCGCGACTCTGCAGCCAATATCGCCAAGACCCACAATGCCAAGCCTGCGCCCTGGAGCCTCGCGACCATCGGACGACTCGGCGCGACACCAGCCTTTGACCTGCATGCCCTGCATGGCGGCGGGAAGCCTGCGAAGCAGGGCCACCGCACTCACCACAACATACTCCGCCACCGAGTGCGCATTAGCGCCTGTTGCCGGAATAACCTTAATGCCGCGCGCCTTGCAGGCATCAAGGTTGATGTTGTCCAGGCCCACACCCAGTCGACCCACAAGCTTGAGCCTAGGCGCCAAACGAAGCAGGCTCTCGGTCACCTTGGTCTGGTTGCGAACAATCAAGGCGTCGGCATTCGCAAGTTCATCAACAAGCTGCTCGGGCTGGGCAAAGGCATCTGGCTTGTGAATAACCTGGAACTTCTGCCGCAGCCGCACGACCGCCTGCTCGTCCATGAACTCAGTGATTAGAATAACCATGATATATGTATCATATGAATGACTTACATTATGTCACAAAACAGTCCGAGTTCGGCCTACGGATTGACCCTAGAAGGGCTTTGCCAGCATCTCTAAGAGGAATCGCCCGCCACAAAATACTGCGGCTACTTCGCTGCCAAACCGAGCGCCTGATTCACCAGCCCTCTTAATGACTTTTGAAGCTTACGCCGCTGGGATGCAAAGACGGGGTCCTGGCAGAGGTTCTTAAGCTCATAAGGGTCCGCCTTAAGGTCGTAGAGCTCATCGAGTTCACCTGCCTGCCCCCGGTTTACCCAGTGAATGTATTTGTAGCGTTGGGTTCGTATGGCCTTGTAGGTCATTCCAACCAACCATGGCATGGCGTTTTCTGCCCAATACTCCACCATAAAAGATTTTCGGTGCTTGGCCTTTGCAGACTGAAAGACTGGGACCATCGACTGACCTTGAATGTGCTGACCAGGCCGACCCCCTGCAAGCTCAATAAGCGTAGGAGCAATGTCCTGACAAATAACGAGCTGAGACCGGGTCGAACCCGATGGAATCATTGGCGGATAACGCACAGCAAAGGGTGATCGAATACCCTCCTCGTAGGCAAAACGACGCTCTGGCCCAAGGCCATGCTCACCGAAGAAATACCCGTTATCACCAAAGAAAATAATGCAGGTGTTATCAAGCTCACCCTGCTCGTCTAGCGTCTGCAGAATGCGGCCGACACCCTCATCCACACTGGCCATCATCTGGGCCCGAAGCCGAATCTCTTGCTGGGTTCCTGCCTGCAGCGCCTTCAATAACGTCTTGGCTGCCGGCTTTTTCTTCAACTCAAGGCATTCCTTCCAGGCGGGCTTACTTTTAACGACCTCTTCGGCCGAGAGCATGTTGGGCGTTAGAGGAAAAACATCGTTCTTGTAGAGCCCCTGGTGACGCTTGGGAACAATGTAACCACCATTAGGAAGAATGGTGAGCTTGCCATCGGCCGCCTGGTCCGCATCGGGATGCACCGCCTTGTGCGCATAGAAAAGAGAGAAGGGTTTGGTGCGTTTGCGTTTTAAATAATCCACCGCATAGTCATTCATGATGTCGGTGATGTAGCCCTTGTGCGCACTGTAGCGACCGTTCTTGTTGAGTACAGGGTCGTTCAGCCGGCCATGACCATCGTAGCTAATCCAGTGGTCGTAGCCCGGTCGCGGCTTGCCGTCATTGCCCATATGCCACTTGCCAATATGAGCTGTTTCATAACCCAATTGCTGCAGCTCGAGGTGGTAGTTCGGTAGCCTATGGCTCATGGCGTCGCGGGCGACATTGTCAATAACACCATGACGGCTTGCATACTGGCCCGACATAACAGAGGCCCTATTAGGGGAACAAATTGGGGTGGTGTGAAAGGCTCGCGTAAAAAGCGCTCCTTCGTATGCTATGCGGTCGATATTGGGCGTCTTCATATAAGGATGGCCCCCAGCCCCAAACTCGTCATAACGAAGGTCGTCAATAAGTATGACCAAAAAATTAGGCTTTCTTTTTTTCATGTCAGTCTCCTTGTTTTATTTTTGTTGAGTCCTACGCAGGTTAAATTAATTTGGCAGAAACCGCACAAGAAATACGACGCTGCTTAGAAGAATAAAAACAAGTGCAAGCCGGAGGGCAGCATGGCTGGCATCGATGACAAGGCGTCAAGGCCTAGCTTTTCGATGGTCCTTTTTGATCGGGCCCTAAAATACGTTGCACCACGAAAAACAGAAGAACACCACCAATAAGGGCGGCCTCGAGCGACCAAAACAAGGTTGCCCCCATGGTAAAGAGGCAGGCTAGACGATTGCTCCAGCCAAGCCCAAGGGTGTGACGAAGGTCGCGCCTTTCAATAAGACGCCAGGCCACCACCCACAAAACGCCCGCAATGCAGGCAAGCGGCAAGAGCGTGGCAAATTCACGGCCGAAGGCAAGGATCAGAACAAGAAGTAGCGAAGCAATCACCGCTGCCATGGGGGTCTTCGCACCACTGGCCATGTTGACCCCAGAGCGATTAAACGAACCGCTGGTTGGGTAGGATGAAAAGAAAGAGCCTGCAAGGTTTCCAAGACCCTGCCCAATTACCTCCTGCGTGCCGTTAAAGGCAATGCCTTGGCGCGTGGCCATGGCACGCGAAATGGCAGAGGCCTCTGCGAGCGCAAGCATGGTCATGACCAGGCAGGGCACGAAAAGAGATGGCAAAACCTCAAGCGGCGGAATGGGCCAGGAGAGCAACGGCAGTGCGCTGGGCAGAGCAGAGACGGCAGGAAGGCTTGGCAGATCAAGCCAGTGCGTAAGCAGCCAGGTAAGAGCCGACGCAAGCAAAAGACCGAAGAACATGGCAGGCAGTCGTCGTGAGACCTTCTCAAACAACAGGATGAGGACAATGGTCATGACCGCGATGGCCAATGGGAAAAAATTAATTTGATCGAGTCGCTCGAGGACTTGGCCTACCGTGACTAAGGATGGAGGTGGTGCGTTCAAGCGACAGGCCAAGCGCGGTGCCCACCTGGCTGTTTGCGATGAGCACTGCCGCACCAATGGTAAAGCCCAGAATGACTGCGTGCGGAACTTTTTCTACGAGCCTACCCAGGCCTGAGATGCCAATGGTGAGCTGCAGGACGCCCACCATAAACGTAAGACTAAGCACCAGCGCCACGTAGTCTGGGCTGCCCGGAATAGCCAGTGGCGCAACCAATGCAAGCGTGGTGAGCGAAATGGCATTGGCCGGACCCGTGACCATGACCCGGCTTGAGCCCCACAGCGCAGCAACAACGCAGGGCACCATCGCCGCGTAAAGACCGTACTGAGGGGGCATACCCGCCAAGGTGGCAAAGGCAACCCCTTGGGGCAGAACAACTGTTGCACCCGTAAGGCCAGCCCAGAAGTCCGACTGCACATGGCCTGACTTTGGCCACTGAGGAAGCCAGTTAAGAAAGGGGAAGAGTCTGCGCCACACAGTTGAGCTGGGCGGAATTACCGACGGGGGAAGAGGAATAACCTCTTTGAAAAATGGAACATTTTGACCCATAATTTATCGAATGAGGGCAAACCAGTCAAACGCTAAGTTAAACGCCGAGTCAAGCGCCAAGTTAAAGGCCAGTCCAAAGGCTAGGGCCGTAACCCGCTCGAAAGCAGTCGTCAAGGCTGGCTCTAAGCCTGCGCTCACTGCTGAGCTTCGGGTAACACCCACTGTGGCGCCAATGGCAAATTCATTTAGCAACATCGGCAGCCCCTCGCTTCGTCTTTTAACCCTGCTTGAGGCCATTGCTCAATCAGAAAAGCCCCAGACCCTGGCCCAGTTGGTTGTTCGGCTCGATGAGCCAAAGGCCACCATGCACAGGCTTTTGCTTGGCCTTGAAGAAATGCGGTTTGTTCAGCGTATGCCCGGGGGGCGGCACTTTGCGCCCGGGCCTCGGTTAAATACTCTGGCCATCGACACGCTTCGACACAGTCATATAAGCGCGCAACGACACTCCATACTGAAGCGGTTGGTCTCAGACTTCAATGAGTCCTGCAACCTGACCATTCTTGATGGCATTGAAGTTGTCTACCTTGACCGTGCCGAGGCCAACTGGCCATTGCGTATGGACCTTAAGCCTGGCTCTCGAGTACCTGCCCACTGCAGCGCCAGTGGCAAGATGATTCTGGCGCTTATGAACCCAAGCATTCGCGACCCACTTATTAAGGCTTTGCCCTACCAGGCCTACACGCCCCAGACCATTACCGACCCCAATGCCTTTCAGACCGAGCTTGATCGCATCGCACGTCGAGGCTACAGCATCGATCAGCAAGAGTATGCGGCGGGCCTAAATTGCCTTTCTGTACCCGTGCTTGATAACAACGGCCAGTGCATTGCAGCCGTTGCCGTGCATGCGCCTATGGCACGCCTGAGTATGAATGAGGCGCTAAAGAAAATTGACCGGTTACGATGGGCAGCCGCTGCTATTTCGGCAACCCTTCAGAACCAGGGAATTAGCCAATGATTCAGGCAAGCAAGGCGCCCACTCACTACCCTTTTCTTGACGCGCTTATTCACAAGAGTAAGGCGCGTCACTCACTGAATCTTGGCGTGGTCCACCCCTTGTCGGTTGATGCACTAAAAGCTGCCATTGACTGCCATTCCAACGGCATTGCCCATGTGGTTATCTACGGGCCCGAAACGGACATGCAGGCACTGGCGCAATCGTCTGGGCTTAGCCTCCTTGGACTTGAGGTCCAAAACGTGGAGGGGTCCGCAATTGAAGTGGCACAAAAGGCTGTTGCCGACTGCGCAGGTGTGCATCCTCGCATTAACGCGCTCATGAAGGGAAGCCTTCACACCGACGAGCTGCTCTCGGCCTGCCTGAAATCGTCTGCGGGTCTGCGAACCTCACGCCGGATCAGTCATATTTTTAAGTTCGATGTACCCGGGTTTGAGAAGCCCCTTTTTGTAGCAGATGCGGTTGTGAACATTGAACCCGGTCTTAACGAAAAGGTTGACATTCTTACCAATGCCATTGAGGCCATGCATCAGATCGGCGTGAAACGTCCGAAGGTCGCAATTATCTCGGCAACGGAATCGGTGAACGAAAAATTAAGGCAACCCTTGATGCCAAAGCCTTGTGTGAGATGGCTGCCAACGGTGCATTTGGCCATGCGGTTGTTGAGGGGCCCATGGGCCTTGACCTTGCGCTTTCGCGTCGCTCGGCAGACATTAAGGGGTATGTAAGCCAGGTTAGTGGCGATGTCGATCTTCTTCTGGCACCCGACCTCAACGCCGGCAATATTCTTTTCAAAAGCCTGGTCTATGCCGCGCGCGCGGAGGCCGCCGGTGTCATTCTTGGGGCGAAGGTTCCCATTGTCTTAACCAGTCGCTCCGACTCTGCCTACAGTCGACTGGCCTCCTGCGCCATGGCGGCCGCCTTGGTTCAGACGGCCGATATTTTTTAATTACTGCTACAAGGTGTTCACGCTATGAGCAAGGTCTCGTTTAATCCCATTGCCACCACCCAGGCCCTGCAAGAGGGCACTGAAATTAAGAGCACCACCTGCTACATGTGCGCATGCCGTTGTGGCATTAATGTGCATGTCAAAGACGGGGAGGTGAAGTTTATTGAGGGTAACCCCAACCATCCCCTCAACAAGGGTGTCATCTGCGCCAAGGGCGGCTCGGGCGTGATGAAGCAGTACTCACCGGCGCGCCTAACCAAACCCTTGTTGCGTCGACCGGGCACCGATCGTGGTGATGGCCAGTTCGATCCCATCTCATGGGAGCAGGCCTTTGACATGCTTAGCGATCGGCTTGGAACAATACGTCAGACCGATCCGAAAAAATTTGCGCTCTTTACTGGGCGCGACCAGATGCAGGCCCTTACCGGTCTCTTTGCTCGCCAATTTGGCACACCGAACTACGCTGCCCATGGCGGCTTTTGCTCGGTGAACATGGCCGCAGGCATGATCTATTCCATTGGTGGTTCGTTCTGGGAGTTTGGCGGCCCCGACCTTGAGAATGCCAAGCTCTTTATTATGATGGGCACCGCAGAAGACCATCACAGCAACCCGCTCAAAATGGCCATCTCGAAGTTCAAGCGTGAGGGCGGCAAGTTTATTTCGGTGAACCCAGTGCGCACAGGCTACAGCGCCATCGCCGATGAATGGATCCCCATTCGACCTGGAACCGATGGCGCGCTGCTGCTTGCAATTAGCCATGTGCTTGTCAATGCAGAGACCTTCGACACCGATTTCGTTGCGCAGTTCACCAATGGTCCTCAGCTGGTTATTGACGCGCCGGGATCGGAAAAGCATGGCCAGTTTCTTCGTGCCGATGTCGCCGACAAGCCCCCCATCTACGATCAGCTTGACCAGATGGTCTGGGACCAAGACGCAAACAAGGCGGTCTGCATGCGCGAGCGGCCTGCACGGCCTGCACTGACTGGACGCTTTACCGTCAATGGTCTTGACGTTCGGCCCGCCTTTGAGCTACTTAAAGAAAGCCTTGCAGACTGCACGCCCGAATGGGCGCAGGCCATTACCGGTGTCTCTGCGGCACGCATTGAAAAGCTTGCTAGAGAAATGGCCGAGGTGGCCATGAACCAGTCCTTCGAACTTCCTATTGCCTGGGCCGACTCCTTTGGTAAGCAGTACGACAAGGTGATTGGGCGGCCTGTTGCCTTTCATGCCATGCGTGGACTTGCGGCTCACAGCAATGGTTTTCAAACGGTACGAGCCTTGGCAAACTTAATGAGTCTTCTAGGCACCATTGATCGGCCAGGCGGCTTTTTACACAAGGCACCGTTTCCTCGTGCCATACCTCCTTCGGTTCGGCCACCGAATGGCGAGAGTCAAATTAAACCAGGCGAGCCTCTTGCCACCACGCCGCTGGGCTTTCCCACCTGCCCCGAAGACCTTTGTGTAACTGAATCGGGCGAGCCCATTCGAATCGACAAGGGGTTTTCTTGGGAGCATCCCTTGTCTGCCCATGGCCTGATGCACAACGTCATTACCAATGCATGGAAGGCCGACCCCTACCCCATCGACACGCTCATGATCTTTATGGCGAACATGGCCTGGAACTCCACCATGAACACCGATCAGGTGCGCGACATGCTGAACGACAAGTCGCCCGATGGAAATTACAAGATTCCTTTCCTCGTGGTCTGTGATGCCTTTCATAGCGAGATGACTGGCTTTGCCGACCTGGTGCTTCCCGATACAACCTACCTTGAGCGCTACGATGCCATGAGTCTTCTTGATCGACCGATCTCGGAGTTCGACGGGCCGTGCGACTCGGTGCGTGTTCCTGTGGTCGAGCCTCTTGGCGACTGCAAGCCCTTTCAGGAGGTGCTTGTGGAACTGGCCTCGCGGCTTAAATTCCCCGCCTTCACCAGGCAGGACGGCAGCCCTAAATTCTCGGGCTACGAAGACTTTATTGTGAACTTCGAGACAGCCCCGGGCAGTGGCATTGGCTTTCTTGCGGGCTGGCGGGGCAAAGATGGCAAGGCCTCGTTAAAGGGCGAACCCAACCCTAAACAGTGGGAAGCCTACAAGGCAAACAACTGCGTCTTTCATTACGAGATGCCCGAAGGCCATCGGTTTATGCGCAACTGGAATGCGGGCTACCTTGGCTTTGCGAAAGACAACGGACTGCGCAAGCTGGATGCCCCGGTCATGATTCATCTTTACTCGGAGCTTTTGTTGGGCTTTCGGCAGGCCGCCCAGGGTTTACGAAAAGGGCGTCAGCCACCCCAGCACCTGCGTGCGCGTATTGAACGCCACTTTAGCCCCTTGCC
Source organism: Burkholderiaceae bacterium (assembly GCA_018402635.1). Taxonomy (GTDB): domain Bacteria; phylum Pseudomonadota; class Gammaproteobacteria; order Burkholderiales; family Burkholderiaceae_A; genus Hahnella. The sequence goes on along the minus strand of JAGYIP010000008.1, from coordinate 475,235 downwards.
TTTTTGGAGCGAGCCCCTTGAGCATGCTCTTGTCTCGTCGAAAGACTATCCGCTCTCGGCAGTTACCCAAAGGCCCATGGCCATGTACCACTCTTGGGATTCTCAGAACGCCTGGCTTCGACAGATTCATTCCCACAACTTTCTCTTCGTAAATGCGGGCACTGCGGCGGCTGCCGGTATTGCAGACGACCAGTGGATCTGGGTCGAAAGCCCATGGGGTAAAGTTCGCGCCCAGGCAAGGCTGTCAGAGGCTGTGGAGCCGGGAACGGTCTGGACCTGGAATGCCATTGGGAAATCAAAGGGTGCCTGGGGTCTTGGCGAGAAGGCCAATGAGTCGCAGAAGGGCTTTCTTCTCAACCACCTCATCTCCGAAGAGCTTCCTCTTGGACCGGAGCCTGGCGCCGCAACCATTAGCAACTCAGACCCGGTTACTGGGCAGGCAGGCTGGTACGACGTTCGCGTGCGTATCTATCCGGCCGACAAGCACGAACCCAAGCAATCTTTTCCTCAGTTCAAATCCATTTCCGCACCCCCTGGCATGCTAGGCCGTCGTAAGGAGCACAAGGTATGACTCAACTTGCACTTGTTATTGACCTCAATGTCTGCGTGGGCTGTCAGGCCTGCGTCACCAACTGCAAGCAGTGGAACAACAGCTATTCGGCGGGTCCATTGTCAGACCAGAACCCCTACGACGAAGACCCATCGGGGACCTTCTTTAACCGTGTTCAGACCTACGAGTCGGGCAGTTTTCCCGATGCGATGACCGTGCACTTTCCCAAAAGCTGCCTGCACTGCGAGGACCCTCCCTGCGTGCCAGTCTGCCCTACGGGTGCGTCCTACAAACGCGAAGAAGATGGCATTGTTCTTGTTGATTACGACAAGTGCATTGGCTGCAGTTATTGCGCATGGGCCTGCCCTTATGGTGCGCGTGAGCTTGATGAAGAACGTAAGGTGATGACCAAGTGCACGCTCTGCGTCGACCGCATCTACAACGAAAACCTTCCTGAGGACCAGCGCAAACCTGTCTGCGTCATGGCCTGCCCAACCAGTGCGCGTCTGTTTGGCGATGTCCACGATCCCGACTCTGAGGTGTCCATAGCCATTGCCGAGCGTGCGGGCTATGCACTGATGCCCGAATGGCAGACGCAGCCTGCCAACCAATACCTTCCCCACCAGAGCTGGCTTGCCTCGATGACAGCAACGGCCAACGAGAAAGAGGAGGTCTAGGCGATGCGTCCTCCGTGGTCTATGGTTATTTTTACTGTGCTTGCAGGCCTGGGACAAGGCCTGCTTGTCATGCTTATTCTTGAGCAATGGGGAAGCTTTTCTAGCCAGGCCCCCGCCACCGATAGCCTGGCATTTCTCGGGCCTTCCATGCTTGCCTTCGGTCTTTTATTTGCGGGTCTTATTAGCGCCTTCTTTCACCTAGGCCGCCCCTCGCGCGCCTGGCGCTCGGCCTCCCAATGGCGAACCTCTTGGCTCTCGAGAGAAATTATTGTGATGCCAGTGGTGCTTGGCTTTACCTTTGTTCATGGACTTCAGGGGGTTCTGGGGCTGCCCGAAATCTTTGGCTCTCTTTGGAAGGTGGTTGCACCCCTAGCCCTTGTCGCCTGCCTTGCCATGTGGATCTGTACGGCCATGATTTACGGCTGCCTTAAGTTTCTGCAGGAGTGGTCAACCCCATGGACACCCGCGGCCTTCATTCTTTTTGGACTAACGGGTGGAGCCCTTTTCTTTGGGCTAAGCCGCACCCTTCTTCCTGTTGAAGGCCTTCTTGTTTCAAAGCCTCTTATTGGTCTGCTGCTGCTAATCAGTCTTGCAGTCAAGGCACTTATTTTTAAACGCAATGCGGGCCTGCGACCGAAGTCGACCCTGCGTTCGGCCACTGGTATTCCCGGCAATGTTCGGCAGGTCAGCATGGGCATCATGGGTGGAAGTTTCAATACACGTGAGTTTTTTCATGGGGTCTCCTTGGGCCTGATGCGTCAGTTGCGACCCACAGTTCTCATGCTTGCCTTTGTGCTTCCGATGGTCATGCTCTTTGTACTTCCTTTAACGCCCCTTACTGCAGGCTTTATTGCGCTCGTTCACCTACTGGGCATGGTTGCCGAGCGCTGGCTTTTCTTTGCACAGGCCAATCATCCGCAGAACCTGTATTACCAAAGGATTTCTTAGATGGCAGAGGCCCGTTATTCCAACGACCCCGCCAGTGCTTCAATGCCCTTCGTTCACCCTAGCCCCCTTCGCTTTTCAGGACCCATCGCGGGTTGGTGAACTGGTGGCCCAGCAGGCCAAGGCGCACGGCGAGCAGGTCTATGGCATTGATACCGAGACCCGGGTGGAACTTAGCTTTCAAGGCTTAGAGCAGTTTGAGCTTGAGCTAAAGAATGTTCTTCAAAAGGCGGGTCTAAGCCCGGGTATGCACATTGCCTTACTTATGCCCAATGGCATTGGAACCCTGGCAAGCCTGCTTGGCTGTATGGCAAACGATTACTCGGTGAATCCGGTGAACCTTCTGTGCACCGAAGACCAGATGCGCTACATCATCGAGCATTCCGAGGCGCATGCCTTCATTGTTTCGCAGGAATGGCAGGCGCGCGCGCGTGCCCTTTTGAAGGACAGGCCCGCCATGGCCCTTTTGGTGATGGACCCTCACCAGCTGGCAATGCCCATTATTGAAAAAGCGGGCAAGAGCCTGACCATGGGTCCGCATCCCAAGGAGCTTGCCCTGCTGATGTACACCAGTGGCACCACTGGCAGGCCCAAGGGGGTCATGCTGACTCACGGTAATTTATTAAGCAATGCGGCATCCATTTCGGCTGAGCATCAGCTCACCCAAGCTGACCGGGTCTACGCGGTGCTGCCGCTCTATCACATCAATGCCTTCGGGGTCACCATGATGGCAACCCTGTGGCACGCGGGAAGCCTGGCCATGCCGCCAAAGTTTTCGGCCACGCAGTTCTGGGCCCAGGTTAAAGAGTTTGACTGCAGCTGGATGAACGTGGTGCCCACCATCATTAGTTACCTTATTGACCAGGGGCCCACAAAGGAGAGCAGGCAGGTGCAGTTAAAGTTCTGTCGATCAGCCTCTGCCCCCTTGCCACCCGAGCACCACAAGGCCTTTGAGGAGATGTTTGGAATTGGTGTCATTGAGACCATGGGTCTTACCGAGACCGTGGCACCAAGCTTCTCAAACCCCCTTGACCCTGCAAGGCGAAAAATTGGCTCGGTGGGCCGGCCCTCCGGCTGCGAAGCCTTTATTGCAGACGAGCACGGAGGTGAGCTTCCCAGCGGGCAGACCGGAGAGGTCATTATTCGCGGCCCCAATGTCACCATGGGCTACTTCAAGAACGAGGAGGGAACGGCTGCAGCCTTCTTTCCGGACGGCTGGCTGCGCACCGGCGACTTGGGCCAGATGGATGCCGATGGTTTCTTCTTCATCACCGGCCGTATTAAGGAGCTCATTATTAAAGGCGGCGAGAACATTGCCCCGCGGGAAATTGATGAGATCTTGCTGCAGCATCCCAGTGTGCTTGATGCCGCGGCGGTGGGTATTCCGCACAAGCATTACGGACAAGACATTGCAGCCTGCGTCATTTTAAAAGAAGGCCAGACCGCCCAGGCCGAGGAGCTCATTGACTGGGTGAAGACTCAGCTTGGTCCTTTTAAAACACCTTCACAAATTCGGCTTGTGGCCGACCTGCCGCGTGGGCCGTCGGGTAAGGTTCAGCGGCTTAAACTGGTCGACAGTTTTCTTGGGTAATTGGGTTGGTTAATGGGCTTGGTCGTTTAAAAGCCCTGCTAGCAGCACTGGATTGAAGAAGACCTCAGCCGAATGCCCAGGCTGACCAGGCATTCAAGAGGTAAGCATTCGGTCTGGACCCGGATGCTTACTTCAATAGCTAAGCGGCTTGCCGAATAAGGTCGGCCGCCTTCTCACCCATCATCATGGCGGCCGCATTGGTGTTTCCCGAGACCAGAGTTGGCATCACCGAGCAGTCCACCACCCGCAGACCTTCAAGTCCTCGAACCTTTAACTCTGGATCCACCACAGCCATCTCATCCTGGCCCATTTTGCAGGTGCCCGAGGGGTGAAAAATAGTTGCGCCGCTTTCGCGGCAGAACTCGAGAATGTCATCGTCCGAGGCCCTCTGAATTCCTGGCTTAAGCTCCTCTTGCGTGTAATTGGCCATGGGCTGAGTCTGCGATAACTGCCGCGCGTACCTCACCGAGGCAATGGCGCATTGACGATCGATGGGATGCGTTAAGTAGTTAGCCTTCATGCTAGGACGCTGCCGCGCATCCGGGGCGACGGCATGAACCGAGCCTCTTGAGTAGGGCCGCAGCTGACAGACACTAAAAGTAAAGCCTGGGAAAGGATGCGGCTTTGCACCAGCCATATCGGCCGAAAGGGTTGCGAAGTGAAACTGAATATCAGGCCTGTTCGAAGGGTCGGTAACGCCTGGCAAGACCTTGGTGAAGAGCCCGCCTTGATTAATACCAACCCCAAGGGGCCCCCCGCCTGTAAGAAGCCACTGCAGTCCCATCTTCACGGTGCGCAGCGGGCTGCGGAGATCGTCATTGGTTGTGATGGGTTTTTGCAGCGGAACAAGAGACGGAACTGAAGATGGTCTTGCAGGTTTTCGCCAACCCCCGGTAGATGATGAACAACAGGAATGCCAAGGGCCTGCAGGCGATCGGCCTGGCCAACGCCTGAGCACTCAAGCAGCTGGGGGCTCTGAATGGCACCGGCAGAAAGAATAACTTCTTTACGAACACGAACCTGACGGCGCACACCTTTTTGTTCGAACTCCACACCAACGGCCTTCTTGCCTTCAAACAATACGCGAGTGGCCATGGCATGGGTAAGCACCTGAAGGTTGGTTCGGCTGCGTGCTGGCTTTAAGTAGGCAACCGCTGTGCTTGAACGCCAGCCGCGTTTGGTAAAGAGCTGGTAGTAGCCCACGCCCTCTTGTTGGCCATTATTGAAGTCGACATTGCGCGGAACCCCTAAAGAGTTTGCGCCCGAAATAATGGCCTCCATAAGCTCGTGCTTGTTGGCAATGTCGGAGCAATGCACGGGACCACTGCCGCCATGGGTTTCCGAGGCGCCGCGCGAATTGTTTTCAAACTTCATGAAGTAAGGAAGAACGTCCGACCAAGACCAGCCAGGGCAGCCCTGAGCCTGCCAGTCATCGTAGTCTTGTGGCTGCCCGCGCACATAGACAAGTCCATTAATGGAGGAGGACCCACCAAGGGTTTTACCACGAGGCCAATAGACCTTGCGCCCCTTCATCTCCGGCTCGGGGTCGGTCTCAAACATCCAGTTGTAAACCGGGTTGAACATGGTCTTGGCATAGCCAATAGGAATGTGAATCCATAGGTAGTTGTCGGGCGGTCCTGCCTCTAGCAAAACCACATTCGTTCGTCCGTCTTCCGAAAGACGGTTTGCAACCACGCAGCCAGAACTTCCCGCGCCTACCACCAGGTAGTCCGTTTCAATTATGTCCATTTTGCTCTCCTAAGGCGCTAGCTTTCGGGCTGGCCCGGTTGATTCTCGAACAATTAGGCTTACATCAATGTTTAGGCTTTTAGCAATTGTCTCTCCTCGTAACCGCCTGACGAGATAGTCTGCCGCGCGCTCCCACATGAGATCGGTAGGAACACGAACCGTGGTGAGCGACGGGGAAAAATGCCGTGAGATTTCTAAATCATCGAACCCAATAATCGAAATCTGTCCTGGGACTTTGAAACCCAGGCGCTGACACTCGATTAATGCGCCGAGTGCAAGAATATCATTGCCACAAATCACCGCTGTAGGCGGCTTAGGCAACGCCATTAGTTGACGCATGGCCTGGCGGGCACGCTCAAGCTGATAGGGCTGCTCCACCAAGTAGTGCGCAGGAAGACTCAGTCCGCAGGCCTTCAACGCCCGGCGCACCCCCTTCACCCGATCACGGGCCCGATCATTGTGATCGGTAATACCTGCAATCATGGCAATGCGGGCGTGCCGCAGATCCACTAAGTAACGCACGACCTTATCCATGACTGCTTGGTTATCGAACCCGATGCAGTAGGCCTCAAGCGGTGCATGATCGACACCCACGTGGACATAAGGCAGACGACGCTGAACTAAAAACTGCAGTGACTCGGGCCGCTGACTGCGGCCAAAAATTGCCAAGGCTTCCACCCCGCGCGAGACCAGATTCATGGCCTGCTGCATTTCTTTATCGATGTCGTATTCACTGGTGGCCAGAAGCATCTGAAACCCGTGGGCGGACAGGTTCTTTTGGAATGCCTGAATACCATTGGCAAATATTGCGTTATCGACCGTAGGAATGAGTAGCCCAATATTACCGCTCCGGTTTAATGACAGGGCGCGGGCTCCCGCATTGGGTACAAAACCAATTTCTTCAATAACCCGAAGGACTCGAGCCCGCAGCTCCGCACGGACTGAGTCCGGTCGATTCAAGACCCGCGAGACCGTCGCGGTCGAGACCTCTGCACGGCGGGCCACATCGATGAGTTTTGGTGTTGGTTTCAACATAGGCACCACACAGAACAGACCCTGGGAGAGCAGACGCCATATTGGGTCGCAATTGACGCACTGCAAAAATGTACTCGCTTACAAGTTATCATATTTTTAGACTAGGACAATCCCTTAGTTTCATTGACTTAACCTTATTCATGACTGAGAATCAGGTTGTAACCGATTACAAAAAAGGCCCGTTTTGTTCCCCAAACTCTGCTATCGCCTGTCTGCTCTCGGCATCGGGTTCTACGCCATTTATGCCGTGACCACGAAGTTCGTAAAGCTGCCATTCCAATTGGGTGATCTCGGTGAATTCTTACTGGTCTTTATTTCAGTCGGTTTTTTTGTGGTCGCCTTGCTTATCAATGAAAAGCCGGGCGACGAGCAAGACACGTCACTCTAATTACTCCAGGAGACTTAAAATGAATGAAAAACAAATCACCGAGCTCACCACTGAACTCACCCATGAGCGTCGCCGCTTTCTAGAGGTTGCCGGACGCTATGGTTTTGGCACAGCCGTAATTGCGGGAATGAGCGGTACGCTCTGGAGCGACAGTGCTGTCGCCCAGACGGCTGCCGATGAAGATCGCAAGGAGAAAAATGCCAAAGTGCGGATGAACTTTGCAACCGAGTACAAAATTGAAGACTATGTGAAGTACCCCGTCATGCAGGCAAAGTGGAAAGAAAACCTTGAGACGCTGTCAAAGAACCAGATCTTCTGCAAACTCTTTCCAGCAGGCCAGCTCGGTGTCGGTGCCGCTTTAGCGCAAAAAATTCAGGGGGGCACCGTAAACGGCGGCGCAGTTAGCCTGTCGAATTTCTCGCCTTACGCACCAGCAGTCGACCTTATAAACATTCCCTACTGGTGCGGTGATAACCAGCGCTATGCAAACCTAGTCACCTCCAAGGCATGGAACGACGAGATTACCCCGAAGGTTGCAGCCAAGGGCTACCAGCCTCTGTTTTATTACACGGTTGATCCCCGTGTCATTGCCTCTCGCAAGGGCTTCAAGCTAATTAAAACGCCATCAGATATGCAGGGCGTAAAGATGCGCGTTCCGCCATCCAAACTGCTTCAGACCTTCTATCGCTTGGCCGGTGCAAACCCAACGGTGGTAGCCTGGGGTGAGACAGCCTCTGCAATCAAACAAGGTGTGGCCGACGCGCTTGACCCCGCCATCGCAGCGCTAGCAACATTTGGCTTTGTGGATATCTTGGCCCATGTTAGCTACATCCGCTCAGTTCCTGACGCACAACTGTTTGCGGCCAATGCAGTCTGGTACAACGCACTGCCCTCCGATCTGCGCAAGGTCTTTGACGATGCCTCAACCAAAACGCAGATCGATACCTTTGCACAGATTGCACCAGCTCGAACAGAATCGATGCGACTAATGCGTGCCGGTGGCTGCGAATTCTATAACCCCAGCGCAGCTGAAATGAAGCAATGGTTAGATGCGTGTGGTGAGCAACGAAAAGAATACGACGAGTTCAAGCTTGCCTTTGCGGGTTCTATCGATAAATTTGACATGCTAAAGAAGGCAGCTAACACCAAGGGTTCAATTACGGTGCCCGAGTTCAACCTGTAATCGAATCCGCAGCTCAAAAAGAAAGGCCTTCCTGGTAATGGCAAGTTCAAAACTACTCAGGCAACTCGATATGAATGCAGAGCGTTGGTTCATGCTGATTGCCTACGCGTTTTGTTGCTTTGCAATTATTCAGGAGGTCTTTCGTCGTTTCGTTTTAAATTACTCCTCGGGCTGGGCCGAGGAGACTGCACGCTACGCATTTATCTACTTAGGCTGGGTTGGTGCTGCCTATGCCGTAAAGGCACGCGCCCATATTCGCTTTGACATCTTGTTGCAGTTCCTGCCCAAAAAACTGCAAGGCTACTTCTATCTTTTCGGTGAGTTGGCAACACTCATCTTTGCCTGCATTGCACTTTACTTCTGCACCCACACAATGCAGCAGTTGATTCACTTCGAGGCCGCCACACCGGTGCTAAGAATCAACAAGGCCTGGTTTGAGGCCGCAGTATTTATCGGATTTTCATTAATTGTTGTGCGTTCGATTCAAGCCATGATTGGCGATATTGCAGATCTGCGTGCAGGCCGCCCCGCAAATTCGGGCAAAGCATTGTTCGATTACTAAGGCCCAACCATGGCGATTACGCTGTCTCTTCTTCTCGTTGTCGCCTTGCTGGTGGTGGGCGTACCCTTTTGGGTCAGCCTTGGTCTGGGCACAACCGTCATGCTGGCCACAACATCGGCTCTACCACTCACCTTAATTGGTGAGGCGCTTTTTGAGGGCGTGGACTCCTTTGCACTTATTGCGATTCCGCTCTTTATTCTGACGGGCGATGTTATGGTGCGCTCCAAGCTTGCCCACGATCTACTGGGGTTTGCAGAGGCCACCTTTGGAAGCCTAAAGTCGGGCTTTGGTACCTCTACTGTTATGGGTTGTGGGTTATTTGCCTGTATTTCAGGCAGTGACGCTGCCGATGCCGCAGCGATCGGGCGTATCACCATGGCAAGGCTGCAAGAACGGGGCTACCCCAAAGCTTATGCCTGTGCGCTTGTTGCCTCTGGGGCCTGCACCGGGATCCTCATTCCGCCATCAATTGCCTACATCATCATTGGCTTGGTGCTCGGCATATCGTCTTCAACGCTATTTCAAGCCGCCTTTGTTCCCGGGGTACTGATTTTGCTTTCAGTGATCATCACCAACGTGATTGTGAATCGAATCAAAGGCTATGAGAATTCACTCAGAAAGTTTTCATTTAGCGTATGGCTTACAGAACTAAACAGAGCGAAATATGCGCTCTCTATTCCTATTATTATTTTAGGGGGCATCTACTCTGGTGTCTTCACTCCCACAGAATCTGCAGCCGTCGCAGTCGCCGTGGCAGTTACATTTAGTCTGGTCCAAGGCCGGATAAAAATTACTCAGTTTCCCGCAATGTTGGGCACCTCCGCCCGCGTCTGCGGGGTGATTCTACCCATTATTGCGGTGGCGCTGCTCTTCGCTCAGGCTCTAACCGTCGTGGATGTGCCGCAGAAGTTTGTTGCTGGCGTGATGGAGCTCGCCGATAGCCCAACCGAGGTCATCTTATTGATGCTGGTGATTCTTGTGATCGCTGGCTGCGTGATGGAGACCGGTCCAAATATCGTTGTGTTGGGCCCCTTGCTCATGCCCTTGGCGCAGGAAATTGGTATGGATCCAATTCATTTCTGTATCTTCATGGTCACCTCGCTGGGCCTAGGCTTCATCACGCCACCGTTTGGCCTCAATCTTTTTGTGATGAGCGGCCTTACCCGAACGCCCGTGTCTCAGATTGCAAAGCATGCATTTCCTTTTGTAATCGCCATGCTCATCGCATCGGCCACCATCGGTTTTATTCCTTCAATATCGCTCTTCACCCTCCGCTAGCACCACGACCCGAGATTATTTATTAGCAGAAAGTTTGCAATGACGATTCACTACCTAAAGAAAGCCACAAAAACCCCAGACACCGAGACCGCAACGGCCCAAAAGGTGGTGTCCGAGATGCTCGCTAATATCGAGGCCCGCGGCGAATCAGCAGTTCGCGAATATTCGGAAAAACTTGATCATTGGTCGGGCGACATTCTCATGACCCCGGCACAGATTCAGTCAGCAATAAAGGATGTGCCCGCATCGGTTTGCCGCGACATCGAATTCGCAGCGAAACAGGTCTATGACTTTGCCCTTGCGCAGCGCCACTCAATACAAGATTTCTCAACCGAGCTGCATTCGGGGGTCATTGCAGGCCAAAAGGTGTTGCCCGTTAACGTCGTAGGCTGCTATGCCCCAGCGGGCCGCTATGCCCACATTGCATCGGCCTACATGACAGTCGCAACAGCGAAGGCGGCGGGCGTGAAACACATCATCGCCTGCTCCTCACCCTACCGTGGTGGTGGTATTCACCCCTATGTTCTTTACGCATTTAAGGCGGCAGGCGCGGACACCATCATGACACTGGGTGGTGTGCAGGCAATTGCCACGATGGCCTATGGCCTATTTACAGGCAAGGCTGCCGATGTCGTCGTGGGCCCAGGCAATAAGTTTGTCGCCGAAGCCAAGCGCACACTTTTTGGAAAAGTCGGCATCGATGTCTTTGCCGGCCCCTCAGAAGTTGCCGTTATCGCCGATGAGTCCGCAGACCCCGCAATTGTTGCAAGCGACCTGGTCGGGCAGGCCGAACACGGCCACGAGAGCCCGGCCTGGCTCTTCACCACGTCCGAAGCCCTAGCTAAACAGGTAATGGCACTAGTACCTCAATTAATCGATCAACTTCCACCTACTGCTAAGGATGCGGCTGGGTCTGCCTGGCGTGATTACGGAGAGGTTATCGTGGGCTCGACCCGCGAGGAGATTGCTGCAATCTCCGATCAATACGCAAGCGAGCACCTAGAAGTTCACACCAAGGATCTCGACTGGTGGCTTGCCAACCTCACCTGCTACGGTTCTCTATTTTTAGGTGAAGAGACAACCGTTGCCTTTGGCGATAAGGCCAGTGGACCAAACCATGTGCTGCCTACTAAAGGCGCTGCCCGATACTCGGGTGGTTTATCGGTTCATAAATTCATGAAAACCCTCACCTGGCAGAAAATGAGCCGCGAGGCCAGTAAAGAAATTGGCCAGGTTACTGCCCGCATTTCCCGTATTGAGGGCATGGAAGGCCATGCGCGAACGGCCGATGATCGGCTAGCCAAATACTTTCCAAACGAGCGATTCGATCTCGGTGCTCCGGTCGAGATCTAAAGAAGGCCAATGTCTGTATGGATATTAATGCCCTTTTTACGCTCAAGGGCCGTCATGCACTTGTAACTGGCGGTAACTCGGGCATTGGCTTGGCGATGGCGCAAGCCCTAGGCCATGCCGGTGCGAGCGTTACCCTGGTTGCCCGCCGCACCGCGGAGCTGGAGTCTGCAGCAGCCATGCTTGCCAAAGACAAGATCCGTGCCGATTGGATTGCCTGCGATCTTGCAAGCCCAGAGGCCGTGGCCTCCTGCGGGGCCCTGTGCCTAGAGCGTCACGGACACGCCGATGTATTAATCAATGCCGCAGGAATTAATCTTCGCAAGCCCTTTATGGATAACAGTCCCGCAGATTGGAATCTTCACCTGGCTCTGCATCTGGGTGCGCCATTTTTCATGACCCAGGCACTCGCACCCACAATGAAGAAAAATAACTGGGGCCGAATAATTAACCTAGCATCGTTACAAAGCACCCGTGCCTTTGCCAATGGAACACCCTACGGCGCTGCAAAGGGTGGTGTTACTCAACTCACCCGTGCTATTGCCCAGGAGTGGTCAGCCCACGGCATTACCTGCAATGCAATTGGGCCTGGATTTTTTAAAACTGCGCTGACAGCCCCCGTGTTTGATAACCCAGAGCTCGCCGCAAAGAATGCGGCCCACACCTGTATTGGTCGCAACGGTGAGCTCGCAGATCTCGCGGGGATCACCGTATTTTTCGCAAGCGATGCATCGGCCTACATCACCGGCCAGACCCTGATGATTGATGGCGGGTTCACCGCCAAATAGCAGTCGTCACTCCATGAAAGTGTTCCTATGAAAGCCTTGGTCTACACCCAGCCCAATGAAGTCCAGATTCAAGAGCGGCCCATGCCCAAAGCGGCCAACGGCGAAGTTGTACTGAAAATCGAGGCTGTGGGCATCTGTGGAAGTGATCTGCATGCCTACCACGGCCACGATCCGCGTCGAAAGCCGGGTCTTGTGCTGGGCCACGAATTTTGCGGCGAAGTAATCGAGTCGCAAGACCGCGGCTATCCTTTAGGCCGACGTGTGACCGGCAACCCTTTAATTACCTGCGGCACCTGCGAGTACTGCATCACTGGCCGCAACAACCTCTGTAGCAATCGTACGATGGTGGGTATGACTCGGCCAGGTGCCTTTGCGCAGTTTATGAGCATTCCAGCGGCATCGCTGGTTGATATTCCGCAAGACATGTCGGCTCGGGTAGCTGCACTCACCGAACCTGCTGCAACGGCTGTGCACGCCATTAACCTATCGCTTAAAAGCCTCGCGCGCCCACTGCCCGAATGCCGGACATTAATTATTGGTGGGGGTGCCATCGGTATGCTGGCCGCCCTGCTATTAAAGAGCTACGGCGTTCATCAGCTCACGGTTAGCGAAGCCAACGCACTGCGTCTTGCTTCAATTCAGTCGCATGTTGGCTGCACAACCGTCAACCCACTGACCACACCAATCGACGAGAACCACTACGATTACGTGATCGATGCAGTGGGCTCGAAAGTGACACGCAAAACATCCTTCCAGGCCATTAAACCGGGCGGTGTAATTATGCACATTGGCTTACAAGATTGGGAAAGTGAGATTGACATGCGAAAACTCACTCTGTCCGAAATCACGTTATTGGGCACCTACACCTACTCTACCGCCGATCTGCGGGCTACCGTACAAAAGCTTGCTGAGGGGGCCTTTGGCGATCTCCGTTGGGTTGAAGAGCGCCCTCTTGATGAGGGTGCAGCCGCTTTTCAAGATTTGCATTTAGGCAAGACCGCCTCTGCCAAGTTATTACTCATTCCTGAAGCGGCCTAGCAGTGATGCGTGGTGCGCGCTTTTTGGGCAACGGACGGGTCACGATTGAGGATTGGCCACAGCCTTCAGTAGGCCCTGGCGAAGTCTTGCTTCACGTTCAACGCACCGCACTGTGTGGTAGCGACATAAAACTCTGGCATAAGGGAGCGAGCTGGGTTCCCGGCCACGAGATTTTTGGTCTGGTCGACTCCCCTGGTCATGCGCTTCACCAACAACGTTGTCTTGTCTACATTCCAGTCCATTGCGGCCAGTGTGATAGTTGCCTTGCAGGCGATACCCATCTCTGCGAGACCGAATCGGTTTTAATCGGATGGAACCGGCCTGGGGGTTATGGACAGGCTCTAAGTGTTCCTGAGCAGTGCCTCTTGCCAGTTCCCGACTGGGTTCCCGACAATCTCGCACCCTTGCTACTTGACACCATCGGCACAGCAGCCCATGGCATTCGGGTTGCCGGACCACAAGTGGTCAAAGGGCCAGTGCTGGTGATGGGGTCAGGGCCAATTGGACTTGGCGCAATCATCGCGCTGAAAGACAGCGGGTTTCATGAGATCTATGTCAGCGACCCAAAAGAGAACAGGCTTGTGCTTGCCCAACGATTCGGCGCCAGAGTCCATCCAATGGATGACGATACAACCCGCTTTGCCTTCGTATTGGAGTGCAGTGGTGCCCATGCGGCACGCAATCGCGGATTAAAGATCGTCAGACCCCACGGCATTGTCTTGTTACTTGGCGAAAACGATGCCCCGTGGACCATTGAAGAAACAAAGCCGATACGCCGTAAAGATTTCGCAATGATGCGGTCTTTTTATTTCCCGAAATCGGATTACCCAAAAATTTAGAACTTCTACGCCGCCACCGTGCGCTTTATGAACAAATTGTCGATCAGGTATTTAGCTTAAACGATCTACCACAGCGGTTCGCAGAGTTCTCACGTGGTGAGTTAATCAAGCCCCTGATGGCAAACTAATTTTTTCAAATGTTTTGCCCTAACCCCACCATTGTCTGCATTGGCCAGACGGTCATGGACTATCGCTTTACGGTGGCGCAGATACCATCGCAGGCAGAAAAATATAAGGCAAGCAATTTTCAAGCGCTCCCCGGTGGTATGGCTGCTGGGGCTGCGATTGCCGCTGCGCGGCTCGGGGCGCGCGTTGTGCTGGCCAGCAAGGTTGGCCGTGATTCAACCGCCGACACGCTTCTAACATTCTTGGCCAACGAAGGTATTGATACCCAATTTATTGAGCGTGTAGAGGGTTGCCAAACCGCGGTCTCGGCAGTTTCTATCGATCCAAGTGGCGAGCGGCAGGTGGTTCATGCACCTACCGAGGCCTTTGACCGTGGCCAGCCAATTGATGTCGGACAACTCCCTCTGGCTAAGGCACTCCTCGTCGATCCTCGCTGGCCCGAGGCCAGCTTCGCTGCATTGCAGTGGGCTTACTCGCACGGCATTCCTTCGGTACTGGATGCAGATATTGCGCCGCGCGAGGTTATTACACGACTGATGCCCCTTACGGACTGGGCGGTGTTTTCAGCTCATGGCCTAGCCCATCTATTTCCAGGACTCTCCGATGAAACGCGTTTAATGAAGGCTCAGTCGCTCGGTGCGCGGCATGTCGCGGTAACCTGTGGCAAAGCCGGTGTTCAATGGCTCGAAGATCTTCAACTTCAGCAGATCGCTGCAGCGCCCGTTGACGTGGTCGACACCACAGGCGCTGGAGATGTGTTTCATGGAGCGCTCGCATTCGCACTTGCTGCGAGCGAGATTCGCTCTGCAAGGCCCCTGTTAGGTTTTGCAAACGCAATTGCTGGCGAAAAGGTTCGTGCCGGCCTCGGTAGCCTTGGGGCGCCCTATGCCCAGCAGGTACAGCCTGCAATTCAACAACTCAACGCATCTCAAATAAGGAGCGGATCATCATGAAGCAGACCGGGAAGCGCTGGGGTTTAAGACGCCTTGCAACCCCAGAAGGGTTTTTTACAATGGTCGCAATCGATCAGCGCCCACCAATCAGTAAATTTATTGCCCGTAAACGCGGTCTTGCTGAGACTGATGTTTCTGACCAGGAGATCTCGGCCATTAAGGGGCTGCTCGCACAGGGCTTAGCCCCAAGTGCTGGCGCACTGCTGGTCGATCCAAACTATGGTTATTCAGCGGCTGCCGAATTCCTAAGGCCCGATCGAGGGCTTTTAATTACTCTGGAAGACCACCGGTTTGAGGAGACCGATACCGGCCGCAAGAGCCGCCTTATCGCGAACTGGTCGGTTGAAAAAATTCGGCGCATGGGTGCTGATGCCGTCAAGCTCTTGGCCTGGTATCGGCCCGACGCATCTGCCGATAGCCTGACACACCAGCGCGAGTTCGTCCGCCGTGTTGGCGAAGATTGCGCAAAACACGACATCGCATTTGTTTTCGAACTTCTGGTCTATCCCTTTGCATCCACGTCCGGAAGTTTCAAAGATTATCTTGAAGATCCGAATAAACAGGCTGACCATGTTCTCAATAGCGTTTGGGAATTCTCAAAGCCGGTCTATCAGGTGGACTTGTTAAAACTAGAAAGCCCAATTCCCGCAACGCTACTGCCTGATCCAGAATCAGAGCAGGCTAAAGCGATTCAACTTACTTTTAATACGCTTAGCAAAGCCTGCCAGGGTCTACCCTGGGTCTTGTTATCGGCTGGGGCAGGCTTTGACGCATTTACTCGGGCCATGACATTTGCGGCCCGCGCAGGAGCCTCTGGTTTTCTTGCAGGCCGTGCGCTGTGGGCCGACCTCATTGAACCCTACCCCGACCAACCCGAGGTCATAAAAAATTTACAGGCCATTGGTGCCCACCGAATCAGCACACTTGAAGCAATTACGACGCAGTACGGAGCACCCTGGCGTGCGCATTACAACTGGCCAGAGGGATTGTCGTTATCTGACCATTACTAAGTTAATGCGTGCAGCGGGGTGCGGATGCGCGAGCATTTTTGCAAGTGCAGACAAACAAGGACGCCTACTCAACTAAGTCGTCTATGAGCCATAGGGGGCTATGGAGAAAAATCATATGCAACACCTAGAAGAGTAGGAGTAGGACTGGGAGTGGGAGTGGGATTGGGACTGGGGGTCGGCCTAGACGTAGTCCTTGTACTTATCAAGGAAACGCACGGGCTTGCTTAGGGCATCGCGACGGAAGGGGTCGCCAAGTTCGCGAGTACAGAAGATTTCAACGACACAGGTTTTACGCTGGTTCATCTGCATGTCCACTGCCTTTGCTAGGGCTGGGCCAACGTCTTCGAGCTTGTCCACCATAATCGCCTCGGCACCCATTGCCTTGGCAATGCCGGCAAAGCTTGGGCTCTCGAGCTCTTCTGCCACAAAACGTCGGCCGTAGAAATCAACCTGGTTCTTTTTCTCGGCCCCCCATTGGCGGTTATGGAAGACAACGGCTGTTACGGGAATGTTGTGACGAACCGCGGTCATAACTTCCACCATGCTCATGGCCCAAGCCCCATCGCCTGCATAGGCGATGGCGGGGCGGTCGGGGGCTGCAGCCTTGGCGCCAATAATGGTGGGAAGCGCATAGCCACAGTTGCCAAAGCTCATGGGAGCAAAGAAGCTGCGTGGCTCTTCAAAGCGAAGGTAGCTGTTGGCCACCGAGTTGATGTTGCCAATGTCGGTGGAAACCATGGCGCGTTTGGGCATAGCCTTCTCAAGCTCGCGAAGCACCTGGCGCGGGTGAAGATAGGTGCCGCCATTGGGTGTTCGCTCTTTCTTAGCCTCTTCAATCATGTCAAGGCTGTAGTCGTCGCGCTCGTGAATCCATTCATCGAGCTCTTTTTCCCAGGCGGCCTTCTCGGCCTTGATGGTTGCATCGCGCTCGGCTTTGTTGGCATCGCTTGCAAGCGTGCGGCCTGCAACAAGACCAGTAAGTGCCTTGGCTGTGGCCTTGGCGTCCCCATGAATGCCCACCGTAATTTTCTTCACAAGACCAAGGTTGGTGTGATCGGCCTCAACCTGAATAATCTTCGCGTTCTTAGGCCAGTAATCAAGGCCATGCTGAGGCAGAGTTCCGAAGGGGCCCATGCGCGAGCCAAGCGCTAAGACAACGTCGGCCTGCGCAATCAACTTCATGGCAGCCTTTGAGCCCTGGTAGCCCAAGGGGCCGGCCCAGAGGGGGTGGCTTGCCGGAAAGGCGTCGTTACGCAAGTAGCCCGTGACCACCGGGGCATGAAGGCGTTCGGCCAATGCCTTGCACTCTTCCACCGCATCGCCCATAACCACACCACCGCCCGCAAGAATAACGGGGAACTTGGCGGTTGCCAGAAGATCGGCGGCGGCATTTAGGCTGTCTTGCCCGCCGGGGCCGCGATCAACACGCATGGGCTTGGGAATTTCGCAGGTGACTTCGCCATAGAAATAGTCGCGAGGAATGTTGAGCTGGGTTGGGCCCATTTCAGAGACGGCCCGGTCAAAACAACGGGCTGTAATTTCTGCCATGCGCTTGGGGTTCATCACATGGCCCTGATACTTGGTGAACTCTTGGAACATAGGAAGCTGATTTGCTTCTTGGAAACCGCCAAGGCCCATGCCCATGGTTCCGGTTTCAGGCGTGATGATGACAACGGGGCTGTGCGCCCAGTAGGCCGCCGCGATGGCTGTCACGCAGTTACTAATACCGGGGCCGTTTTGACCAATCACGACACCATGACGGCCCGAGACGCGCGCATAGCCATCTGCCATATGGGCTGCACCCTGCTCATGCACCACGGGAATAAGACGAATACCCGCAGGCGCGAAGATATCCATGGCATCCATGAAGGCTGAGCCCATGATGCCAAACATCTCGCTTACCCCATTGGCGACGAGTGTCTCAACAAAGGCCTCGGATGGCGTCATTTTTTGAACGCCTTCCACAGGCATTCGGAAATTCATGGGGCTGTTCATAGCAGTTTTGCTCCTTGCAAAGCAGTCGAGTTTAGGAAATACAACGTTTGCAGAAGTGTAAGACCGGGGTGCTTGTTTTGTCAAAAATTTCTTAAAATGGAACGAATTGAATAAAAAAACGAAACAAAATAGACTCTCACCATGACTTCGGCCCTTCAATCCTCCGCCCAGCCAAGCACGCGTAAGCTGCCCGACGCAGGGCCCGACTTGGGGAACAGCCTGAAAGAAACACCCATGGCTCGTCTGCTTGTGCTGCTTGAGCTTATTGCGCGCAAAGACGCCCCGTTTACTTTGCAGAACCTGGTGCAAGACACCCAATGGCCTAAGCCCTCGCTTCACCGCATGCTTGCCCAGCTCGAGGCCTCGGGACTTTTGCAGCGCGACCTTAAAGGCCGCCACTACAGCACCGGCCAGCGTCTTACACGACTGGCCGAAAATGTTCTGCTGAACAGTACAACCCGTGCGGCAAGGCATCGGGTCTTGCGGCTGCTTGTTGATCAGGCGGGCGAGAGCTGCAATCTGACAAGTTTTTCAGCCGGTGAGGTGCTCTACCTCGACCGCGTTGAAACCGCTGCCCCACTGCGGTTTTATCTGCACTCGGGCTCTCGGGTTCCTGCACACTGCTCGGCCACAGGCAAACTCTTTCTTAGCCAGATGACGCCGAGCCAGCGACAAAAACTCTGGGATGCTGGGCCTTTGGAAAGGTTTACCGAACGCACCCTTGTCGATGTTCAACGACTTGATGAGGAAATTACCAAGGTACGTGTCCAAGGCTTTGCTATTGATGACGAAGAGTTTCTTCCCGGCCTGCTTTGCATCGGCGTGCTTGTTCCAAGTCTGGATAGCAAAGACAACAAGACCAACATGGGCATTGCCCTGCAGGCCCCCAAGGTTCGATTCAGCCTTGAGCGTGCCATGCAGTGCCTTCCCCTCTTGCAAAACGCCGCACAGGCGCTTTCGCGTATCAACCAATCTGCTTCCAACAACGAGGACGAGCTGTTATGAACCTGGCTGACCCACAGAACCTAAATAAGGAGCGGGCCATCACCCCAGGCCTACCCGCCCACGAGCTTACCGAGGCGGCTTCCATTTTTGGCCATCCCATTCCCATTCGTGTGGCTGTTCTTAAGGAGCGAAGCGAGCATGTGCCAGCAATCGACTCGGTATACAAGTTCAACCCCCAGGTGACTGCGGCCATTCTTGCAGGCTTTGCTCATAATCGACGCGTCGCTATTCAGGGCCGACACGGCAGCGGAAAGTCCACTCATATTGAGCAGGTGGCTGCGCGCCTTAACTGGCCCTGTCTGCGACTTAACCTCGATGGCCACATTACACGGCCCGACCTGCTCGGAAAAAACGTGATTACCCTGCGTGATGGAAAGCAGGTTACCGATTTCGAAGAGGGTCTTCTTCCCTGGGCCATTCAACAGCCCATGGCCCTTATTCTTGATGAATACGATGCAGGAAGGCCCGAGATTCTTTTTGTAATTCAACGCCTGCTTGAACGCGATGGCCAGCTGGTTATGCCCGATCAGAACCGGGTTATTACGCCCCACCCCTTCTTTCGTATCTTTGCCACCATGAATACGGTTGGGCTTGGAAATTTATCGGGGCTCTACCACGGGACCCAGCTTCTCAACCATGCTCAGCTCGACCGCTGGAACATTATGGCAACGCTTGATTACCTGAAGGCCGATGACGAAATGGCCATTGTGACTGCGCGCGTTGCCGAGTTCGCAAGCCCCGACCGCCAGTCCCTGCTGCGTCAGATGGTGGCCCTTGCAGAACTAACGCGTGAGGGTTTTGCAACCGGCGAGCTCTCAAGCCTGATGTCGCCGCGAACGGTCATTAGCTGGGCAGAGAATGTCTTGGTCTTTCATAGCCTTGACCTTGCCTTTGCCTTGAGCTTTCTGAACCGCTGCGAAGAGCCCGAGCGCATTATTGTGGCCGAGTATTTCCAGCGTTGTTTTGGCCGCGAGCTGGCTTACGAGAAGTCCTCGTAGACGCTTTGCCGGCGCAACACTAAAAAAAATACTGCAGTCATACACACACGTTTACTTAACCCACCTGGCAACCATGACCTCTTGCGTTGACGAGCTGCTGCACGATGAGATTGGGGGTGCGGTCATTCGCAGTCTGGCAGGCAATGCCGAGCTTCGGCTTGCCCCGTTCACTCTCTACCTCGGGCAGCTTCCGCTTGCCGAGGCTGCCGCCCATCATCAGACGGTGAACCCTAGCCTTGTCTCTGCCCGTGCGCAGGTGGACGGCTTTGCGCTAAGGGCTCGGTTTAGCGAGCCCAGTCTTCATGCGCAGTTTTGGCCGGACACCGAGACCGCTCAATTGGTCTACGAGTGCCTGGAGCAGCTGCGTGTTGAAAGCCTTGTTCCCGAGCAATGGCCAGGCATGCGAGCCAATTTGAACAGCCAGTTTGAAGACTGGATGCAACAGGTGATTGACTCGGGTTTGGCGGAGTCCGATGCGGGTATGTTGATTCTGACTGTGGCCACCATGGTCTGGACTCGACTGAACTCCCAGCCCATTGCTGACAAGATTGGCGACTGGATTGAGTCCACGCGAGCCAATCTTGGTCCGGTGCTCGGTGACTGGCTCTATCAGCTGCGCAAAGCCCAGGCCAATCAGCAGGCTTATGCCCCTGTGAACCAGGCGATTGCGGTCTGGGTCGCCAAGGCCTTGGCAGAGCTTCCTGAAGTTCCAAAAGATAAGAAGAAGCGGCTGGCAAGCCGTAACGGGCTTGCCTTTCGCCTTCCTCAGAGCGGAACACCCATTGCCTTTTTGGGGGGCTCAAGCGCCATCACGAATGGAACTGGCCGACACGACAAAAATGCCGATCGCTACAAGGTGTTTACCCATGCCTACGACGAAGAGGTGAGGCCCTTGGACATTGTGCGAACCGACGAACTGCAACGCCTGCGCAGCGATATGGATGCTTCGATTCGAGGGCAACAGTTTCACCTGCCTCGCTTGATTCGTCAGCTTCGACAATGGCAATTGATTGCGGCAAAGCCTGTCTGGGAGACTGCTCAAGAATCGGGCATTCTTGATACACGGCTTGCCCACAGGCTTGTGACAGAGTTTAACGACCATCGGCTTTTTCAGTCGGTGCACGAGACCCCAACGGTCGACACAAGCTTCACCCTATTAATTGACTGCTCGGGCTCTATGAAGGGCCTTGCCAGCGACCTTTCTATATTCATAGACCTCTTGTGTCGGGCTGCTGAGCGCGCGGGACTTCTGACCGAGGTGCTTGGCTACACCACGGTGCGATGGAATGGCGGTCGATCACAAAAGCTCTGGCAGCAAGAGGGCTCTCCAGCCAAGCCGGGGCGGTTGGCCGACCGCCGTCATATTGTGTTTAAGAGCTTTGATCGCAGTTGGCGCGATGCGCGTATGAGCCTAGCCGGACTGCGCAAGGTTGATCTTTTTAAGGAAGGCATCGACGGCGAGGCTCTGGAATGGGCGGCCTCCAGGCTTGCTGTGCAGACTAGCCGTCGCAAAGAGCTTCTGGTGATCTCTGATGGCTGCCCCATGGAGTCCTCAAGCCAGAACGCCAATGACCCTGGTTTTATGGAGAGCCACCTGGCCAGTGTGGCCGCCCAGATTCGCAGGGCGGGCGGCATACGTCTGCGTGGTATTGGGGTGGGTGTTGACCTTACGCGGTTCTACCCCGAGCATTTAAAGCTCGACCTTGCCCAGGGTCTTTCTGAAACCACGTTACAGTACGTGAGCCAATGGCTAACCAAGCCCAGCTCACGCAGATCAAGGTAACTGAAGGCGACACCATCACTGCAGACCGAGTAACGGGGTTAACACTACGCCGGCTTCACCTCAAAGGCCAGAATAGTTTTCTTGTAAGGCTCGCGTTGCGAGAGCCGTTCAAAATAGCGGGCAATATGGGTAAGGCTTGAGGCCTCGGCATCAAGCCGCATCCACCGATCTACATAGACACCTGCTAAAAGGTCGGCCATCGAGAACTGCTCGGAGACGACATAACTGCGCTTGGCCAGTTGGTCGTTAAGAAAGCGAAGTGGAATAAGCGCCTCTTCACGGAAGGCTGCAAGCTTAGAGGCGTCTTTTTCTGCTGCCGGGACTTTTATTTGGTACATGTAGTACTGCCGAAAGGCTGAGTAATAAAGGGTCGTGACAAGCCAATCAACCCATTGGTCGGCCTGGGCAAAAGCGTGGTCCGTTAGGTTCGCAAACGGTCCCTGCTTAAAGGTTCTGCATAAATAACGCAGACAGGCGTTTGATTCCCAAAGGGTGAAGTCATTGTGACGAATAACCGGTATTCGGCCCCACGGGTTCATGGCAAGAAAGTCTGGCGTGTCGAGCCCACCAAAATGCCCGCCCACATCAATGCGGGTGTAGTCAAGACCCAGTTCTTCAACGCACCACAAAACTTTTTGAACATTAACGGCCTCGGGCCGACCCCATACGGTTAGTGTCACTTCAGCACCCTCTTTAAATAGTTAGGCTGCATTGTAGTTTCAGAAACAAAAAGCCCACGGTTTTGCCGCGGGCTTTTTTAGATGGCTGCAAGAAGTTGCAGCGGCTTTGACGCCTTAAAGAGACGCTTAGTCTCGAAGCATGAGTCGCTTGGCCTGTTCGAAATCACCCTGGCGAGCGAACTCTGTTGCTGCTAGTGCACGACCCCAGGACTGAAAAATGCCTCCGACGGTGCGTATAACCTTTGCCACGATAATTCCTTTCTAATAAGGGTTTGATGAGAAGAGCACCGAAGATGGTGCTCTGCATCATTATAGTTCGGGTAAACCCGAAAGTCGAATAGGACGGCATTTTGAAGGTTAGCATTTACTATCACCCAGAAGCCTATACAACCTCGGCGCCCAAACTAATGGGACGTCACGCGGCCGGAGAGTCATTCCTAACCGCATTTTTGCGTCACAACACGAATGAAGAACTCTGGGTGCAAGTTGGCCAGGAGAGCCACGGCCGAGACTTTGAAGAGCGTTTCGCTCAGCTTATTAAGGGTCGCAAAGTTCATTACCTAACACCTGGGCTTGTTTCAGTTCTTGATAGTCTTAAGGCCTGTTTCTTCCCTGGCCCAGGCATTGCAAAGAGTGCTCTGCAGCGCACACTCTTCAATGACAAGGCCTGGGCTCTTACTGGGATTACGCACACAACAGCCAGTGCAGGTGCAATGGATGAGATCACACAACTGGTCTCGCACCCCGTTCAAAACTGGGATGCACTCATTTGTACGAGTCAGTCCGTCAAGACCCATGTCGAGCGTCTTATCCAACAACAACTGGACTACTTTTCCCATCGCTTTCGAACGCCCCTCTCACAGCCTTCTCTGCCGATGCTGCCCGTGATTCCGCTAGGCGTGAATTGCGACGACTTCACGACCAACGACGATACGGCGAGACAGGCCCGATCAGTACTGGGTGTCGGTGCGGCGGAGTTGGTGGTTCTGTTTGTGGGTCGACTCTCTTTTCATGCCAAGGCACACCCCTTGGCCATGTACCAGGCCCTGCAAAAAGCAAGCGAACGAACCAGCAAGAAGGTTCGTCTCATCGAATGCGGATGGTTTGCCAACGACTACATCGAGAAGGCCTTTGATGAGGCTGCCCACCAGGCATGCCCCTCGGTGAATCGACTCGTTCTCGATGGACGAGATCCTTCGAAGCGCCGACTGGCCTGGTCCGCCGCTGATGTGTTTTGTTCCCTGTCGGACAACATTCAAGAGACGTTCGGCATTACCCCTATTGAGGCCATGGCCCGAGGTATTCCTGTGGTTGTCTCCGACTGGGATGGCTACCGTGAAACCATTAGACATGGCGTGGATGGTTTCCGTGTGCCCACGGTCTCGGCGCCGGCCGGGCTGGGTCAGGATCTCGCTCGACGTCACGCGCTTGAAATTGATAACTACGACATGTACTGCGGATACTCCTCTTCACTAGTGGCGATGGACATTGAGGCGGCGGCGCAGCAGTTTACGCAACTCCTGCAGTCAGAAGATTTACGCAAGTCAATGGGACGCAGTGGACAAGAGCGGGCACAACATGTTTACGACTGGTCTGTGGTCTTGAAAGAGTATGAGGCGCTATGGACAGAGCAAGACGCTCGTCGCAGGGCTGCTGAAAAGCCTGCTGCACTGCCGGTTCCCTGGCCATCACGCGCGGATCCCTTTCTGCATTTTTCTCACTATGCAACTGTGGCTCTTGGTGCTGAGGATCGGCTTGCTATTCACCCAGACATTGAAACGGCGCGGCTTGCAGAGGCATTGGGTCGACGACTTGGTCTTGCCATGGTGAAGTACAGCCAGGCGCTCATGCTACCCACACCAGAGCTACAAAGGCTTCTCGAGGTCATTAATGCCTCAGGCCCTATAAATGTGAAAGACGTCTTGGCTGCTCTCCCACAAGAGACCTCCCCCTTTCACAACGCTGCGCTCCGAAGCCTGTGCTGGCTCCTTAAGCTTGGGCTTCTTCAACGAGTCACTGACGAGGGGCTTAAGCCTCGTGAAGCCGCCGAATCCTTTGGCTCTAACATTGGCTTATCGAGCCAATTAACCGTAGACATTCCAACACTGTGCATTGCAGGCCTTGGTATAGCAAAGAAGGCAGGAGTCACTGAGGCTCGGGTGGACTACCCGCTGACCGCGCTTGGCCAGCAACCCCATGTGAAGGTGGTGTTTGGTGAGAAAAGCCTGCAACTACCCGCAGGCTTTGGGCCCGGCATTTTGCTTTTGCATCGTCAATTTCTAAATGACAGGGCCTCGCAGACTCAGATGGAGAAGTTTGCCTCAAAGGGCTGGCTGTTAGTCTCAGACATGGATGACGACCCTCACCATTGGCCCGAGTACGTTTCAAGCGACTTTTATGCCTTTCTTGGCGTGCACGCAGTCACCGTTAGCACGCAGCCATTAGCAGACATGATGCGGCAGTGGAACCCCAATGTTTTGGTCTTTCCCAATCAGCTACTGGCAATGCCCAGCCTTCCGGCTTATAAGCTTCAATCAAGTTACCCCCAAGGCCGTCCAGTCAGAGTTTTCTTTGGGGCCTTGAATCGATGGGACGATTGGCAGGCCATTTGTGGAGACCTCGTCAAAGCTGCGAAGGCATTATCGAAAGGGCTGGAGTTCGTCGTTGTTCACGACCAGAAGGTCTGCCAAAGCCTTCCACAGGAGCTTATTAAAACTTTTCATCCCACGCTAAACCATGCACAGTACATGGCCGTCTTAAGCGAGTGCGACATTAGCCTTCTGCCTTTGCGTGACACACCCTTTAATCGGCTGAAGTCAGACCTTAAGTTAATTGAAAGCGCGGGCTGCGGCGCAGTCCCCATTTTTTCACCTACGGTCTATGCTGCGAATACGCACCATGCCTCCGTTGGAGTCTTGGCGAACAAAGCTACCGACTGGGCAAAAGCGCTTCGTATGCTTGTAGCGAAACCAGACGAACTTCTTAAGAGGCGAGTTTTAGGTCTTCAGTATGTTCAGGGCAACCGGCTTTATAGCCAGGTAACTCAAGACCGTGAACGTTGCCTTCGTGACCTTTGGGCTAAAAAAGACCAACTGGAGTTAGAACGAAAAGAACGGGTTGCTCGCTGGATTGCAAAAAGCGCTTAGCGTCTTATTTTTTAGTTGTTCGCTTTTGGCGGGCAAGTTTATTGACCCAGCTCATAATCTGCGGAAGGCAAACTTCATTCAGGTCGTAGTAAGTCTGCACTTTGCGGCGTGCCGCTTTCCCGAGTTTCTCTCGCAACTTCTCATCATGAAGAAGCTTACAAATACTCTCGACAAGCTGGTCTTGATCAAAAAAATTACAAAGAAGCCCGTTCTGGTTGTTCTTAATAAACTCCGTTACAGGTTGTGTGCTACTTCCAACCACGGCGCACCCCGCACTCATCGCTTCCAACAAACTCCATCCGGCGACAAAGGGGTAGGTTAAATAGACATGGGCGCGACTGACCTGAAGAAAACTTAAGAACTCTTGGCGCGATAGCATTGGAAGAAAGTGAACCCGCTGCCAGTCACTGTCACTAATCTGTGGACGGACCTCGTTTATAAAAATTGTTTTCCAGGTTTCATTCGCCTGGCTCGGCTTTCTACCGTAACTTACGCCATCACCGCCAACAATTACGACTTGCGCTTTCGGTCTTGCTTTTAAAAGTTTGGGCAAGGCCCGCATAAAAACATGGTAACCGCGGTAAGGCTCAAGATTACGATTCGCAAAAGTAATAACCTCGTCTGCGCGTGTTAGAACCTTCTCGGCAGACACGCGAAGCTGAGCATCCGGGTTGGGTGCAATGGCCTGGGTATCAATTCCATCGTGAATTACCTCAATTTTGTTCCGAAAAGGCAGGGGAAACGTGCTGGCCTGAAACTCGGTAGGTGAAATGGCTGCATCTGCAATATCGAAATGCAGTCGATTGTTAAGATTTTTTAATCGCAGTCGTGCAGGCTCGCCGGGGTTTTCGGTGAAGAACTCTGGATCGAACCCAACGTCCAGCCCTTTCTCCTGATAGTTGAACTCGCAGTAAATACCAAGACGGGTATCTGGCCAGACATCTTTCACAAAGAGGCTTTCACCCCAGCCGGGGTGTGCAATCACCATGTCGGGGACAAAACCTTCTTCTCGAAGCACCAGGAGCCTTCGAAACAAGGAGTCTGCCCGAATGACCTTCGTCTCAAGATCAGCAATCCAGGCATGCACGCCTGATGCGGTTCCCTTAATGGGCATGTAGCCGTGCATCTTGACGCCATTCCACTCTTCGGGAACGTCCTTCTTCATAACAAAGGCATGAACCTCGTGGCCCATCTTCGCAAGTTCCGGCGCGATGCGAACAAACTGTGCGGGGAAATTCTGATGAATAAATAGAATCTTCATTGGGCATTACCTTCCCAAATGATCTCGAGCTTTGACCCAAGACATCAAAAATGGGGCGCTTTAGGCAACGAGTCTTAGTATGATCCAGTAAGATAATTCAGAAACCATGTTTACAGCAAATAAAACCAATGAGCTCCTTTAGTCTGTTTTGCATCGCAGTGCTCGCTGGATTTGGTTTTGTGGGTTGGCGAGTCGGATGGATCAACCAGTTACTTTGGTACGCCCTTTTTGGGCTGTACATCAGCGGAGCTTTGCTTCTTTTCGACGGTATTGAGCAAATCTACACGGAGTCAGGGGTGCCAACAGATCTTGCTGGAATGACCTCACTGATTACGCTCGTAACATTTTCCGCTTTGCTCGTTTATCCATCCTTAAGGTTGCACTCGACCTTCTATGAGAGAAAGGAAATTGAGGAGCCCTATCGAAGAGCCCTAGGATTTGGATTGGGATTTGTGCTCGGTGTTTTAGTAATCTTTCTCGTAGGTGAAAGCATACTCAGGTACGACCTAGTGGACCCATTCGATGAAGAGTATCAATCCATTGGGTTAAGGCTGATTCGCGTTATTGTGGGGGACTAGGTTCGATAGCCCCATAGCTCCTGGCACTCCAAGTAACCACTTGCGACTCATACACAATCTTATCAATAGCCGTTGCAATGCCATTCACCCCAATTGTGGCAACAAACAGGCCCAATACCAGCGACAAGAGACGATTCATCTCAAACTCTCCAAAGAACTAGGGCGACAGTTCGCCACAATCTTTGAATCGGCTTGCTGTTAAAAAGCTTGAGGCATCTGACGTTTGTAGGTTGGTAGGCCGTGTAGGACTTGAACCTACGACCAAAGGATTATGAGAAAAGACACTCAAAATAAACCCAGCATCTATGCGGCCTACAGCGTGATTATTTTCGGTGTGTAGCAAAGTGTGTAAGCAAATGAGCTGCTACGCTGCTACACAACGAAACACACAGCACAACTCGCAATGTATCACTTAAGTAATGCTCTGCGCACAGTCGAAACTCTATGCCGCTGCGCTGTGCGCTGTTAAAATCGGACAACAACTTCGGAAGCTTTAAATTATGACACACACACACACACACACACACGACCTTAAAGTTCGGACCAGAAGTCAAAATGAGTTAGTAAATAACCGCTTGTTATTCAAATCGAATTCAGAGTTTCACAACAAGCCCCTGAGTTAGTCAACAAACTTGAGACGGCTTCGTGTTCTGGGAAAGACAATAGCGATAAGTATGGCGTCAATTGGACGAACCATAGCTTGTGTACTTTGCCGATTCAATCCCTGTCTAGGCTGTTTTACTACAACGAATTGTATAGAAAGATACTTGATGTCCCAGGCGTAATTTGTGAATTTGGGGGTTCAATGGGGCGCATGGACTTTCAGCTGTTGAACCTTCGAAATCTCTACGAAGCGCACAATATGAGTCGAGTTATTTATGGATTCGGCACATTTGACGGTTTCGAGGAGTAACCAAGTCGGATGGCAACCTTGTCTCCGATGGTGACTACAAAACCGAAACAAACTATTTTCAGTACTGAAGAAATAGTAAGCATCCACGAGTCCTTTCAGCCAAGACCTCAAATAAAGCGCACCTCGCTCATCAAGAGGCGATGCAACCAAGACTGTAGACAACTGGCTGAAGAATAACCCTTACGCCATCATATCTATGGCGATATTTGATATGGACATCTATCAGCCCACTAAAGATGTACTAGAAAAGATTATTCCTAGACTTACTCAAGGTTCTTTGCTAGTTTTCGATGAGCCTAAACTGTCCAGAGTTTCCTGGAGAAACGCTAGCATTGAACGATGTATTAGGCATTAACAAAGTTGCGCTTCGCAAGACACCTTATCAACCATACAGCTCTTATTGCGTCTGGAGTTAGCAGACCAGCTCCACCGCAGCCCTAACAACGCTGGGCCGTAGGTCAATGTATCGCTGTGTAGTAGCGATTTGACTGTGCCCAGCCAACGCCATCAGCACACGCACACTGACTCCCTTATCTGCCAGCGTCGTAAGCCCACTGCGTCTGCCCGAATGTGATGATGCGTTTGCGATGCCCGCTTTTTGATAGAAGCTGTTGATGATGTGTGTGAGCGTGTTTGCCGTAAAGCCCTCACTGCGCTGCGTGTAAAAGAGTCGCTGTGTCTTGTGTTTTGGCTTGTGTGCTGCCACATACGCTGCTAACTCCGCACGCATACGCTCGTTAAACCAAATGCGCCTGCTCTTATCGCCCTTCGTCTGCGTCTGCTGCCAGCACAGTCTCTGCCAATATCCCACCATCGCTATCCACTACATCACAGTAGCGCAGTGCTGCCACCTCGCCCACACGCAGCATCGACCAGTGTGTCAGCAGCAGCATCACTCTGTTGCGCCGATAGTGCCTGCGTGTTTTTAAGTAATCCAACACACGCTGTAGCTGTTGCGTGTCTAATGTTTCCGGATGGATGATCAAGCGTGCCGCAGCCTCTTTGAGCCTGTAGCTCTTGCCCTCAAACTCCAGCATCGTGCAGCGGTGCATCAGTCTGTCAAGAATCGTACTGGCCATCGTGGCATCCCCCAGATACTTGCCCCAGTCCTGCACCACCCTGTTGGATGTCACCACCAGAGCTCGGCGCAGCTTGTAGCGCTGGTGCACGATGGCCTGCAAGACCTCTGCCGCCTCGGCCGTGATTCGCCTGGCCAGAAACAAATCATCCACGATCAGCAAATCTGGCTTGACCCACTCCCGCAGCATGTTCGCCCTGTCCTGGCTGGGTGCCAGCGCATACCGCGCAAACTCGGTGTCTGCCTCCAGATACCGCACGTCATAGCCCTGCAGCGTGGCCTGGTACGCCAGCGCCTTGGCCACATGGCTCTTGCCCGTGCCCGGTCTGCCCACGATCAAGGCGTTGGCCCCTTGCGCGATGAACTTTAAGGTGTGCAACTCAAAGCAAGCGGCCCGGGGTATCTTGGGGTTAAAGCGCCAGTCCAAATCAGCCAATGAGGTCTTCTCATCGAGCCCCGAGCGCTTGTATCGGCGATCGAGCAGCACCGACCTGCGCCGCTCCAACTCGTCTTGCAGCAAGGCGGCAAAGGTCTCCAGGAACGGCTCCTGGCTGGCCTGGGCCTGCATCGCCCGGGTGGAAAGCGTTTGCTGCATGCCCGACAAGCGCAACTGGCGCAAAGCGTTGTCGATCTCGGTCATGTTCATGATTGCCCACCTTGCCCGCCTTGGGCCTCATCCATGGCCCGGCTCACGGCCGCACTGGACACCATGGCCGCATGGGTGAACAAATCCGCATACTCGTCGCCCTGGCGAATGAGCGCATGCTGCTGGGCCAGCGGGTCTGCGTGAACGAGGTCACCACCACCGTCATGGCCATCGTTTGCGCCCTCTTCCATGGCCACCATGGCGTCGGCAAACAAACGCTCAGCCAAGGTCTGGACGTGCTTGTAGCTGTAGACCCCTTGCGCCAAGGCCTGGGCGCAGGCGCCATCAATGCACCGGGCAGGGTAGCGTTTGGTCAAACCCACGATGCCCCAGAGCTTTCTCTGGCCCACCCGGCCTTCGGCCGCAAACATCAGCTCGCACAGTCGGCTGGCGTGCTCGCCAATCGCTTTGGCCTGGCGCAATATCAGGCGCGTCTCGCGCGAGGGATTGAACACCCGCTCATCTGCGGGCAACACCACCGAGCCTGGCCGCTCGGCTTTGGCGTGTGTGCGCAGCAACGCGCCTTGCAGATCCCGGATCTCGATGCGTCGATCAAAGATGCGCACCAGCACCTTCGAACCAATGGCCGCAGGGCGGGCCGCGTAGCTGCTGTGGTCCACCCGCACGCAGCTGTCGTCGCACACGGTGCGCACGCCTTGCGTGAAGTACTGCATGCCCAGCAGGGGTAAGGCCTTAAGGTGTGGGCGTTCGGCCTCGAACATGGCCTGCACCTGTTGGCGCTCGCTGCCGTGGATGCGCTTGGCGGCCCAATTCGTTTCCCAATGCTCCAAGAACTCGTTCTGGGCCTCCAGCGTCTCAAACCTCTTGCCCTTTAAGGCGGTGGCCTGGGTGTGGCCAATGGCGTGCTCAACGGTGCCCTTGCGGTTGGGGTCGCGCACGCGGGCGGGGTCGGCCACCACGCTGTAGTGCTCGAGCATGGCGGCATACACCGGGTTTAACTCAGGCTCGTAGAGGTCGGGCCTCTGCACGCCCTCTTTGAGGTTGTCTAAAACGACGTACTGGGGACAGCCGCCAGAAGTAGCGAAACGCCTGCTCGTGCAACTGGGCCCAAACCTCTTGGCCAGACTTCCAGACCACCCGCCGGAAACTGCGCCGGGAGTGGCGCAATGTGGCGACAAACAAGCGCGGCTTCTTGTAGCGATCGGTGCCAGGCACCCGCGTGGGGGCACCCTCGCCGTAGTCCACCTGCATCTCCTCGCCGGGCAAGAACGACAGGCGGTCAAACTGCTCGGGCGTCTTTCTGCGCAAGGCACCCACAAAGCGCTTGACGCTGTTGTAAGCACCAGTAAAGCCGTGGGAGTCAGCCAAGTCTTGGTAGATGGCCATGGCGTTGCGGCGCAAGAGCAACTGAGCCTCGATGAACTCGCGGTGGACCTCGCACAGGCTGGAGGTAGTGCAAACCAGAGCCGGTGGCCAGGGTGGGGGAATTTGAGTGGCCACGGCCTCAGGGCCGGTGGCCACCCCGGGGGAGTTTGCCGGATCAAGCAGCCAGCGGGCGTGGTAGCTGCGAACGGTCTTGCGATCGATGCCCGTGATGCGGGCAATCTCGCGCTGTGGGGTGTTGCGCTCCAGCAGTGTGATGACGGTGGCGCGTTGGTTGGGTTTCAAGACATTCACTCCTTGGCCTTCCTTCGAGGAAGGCCAGAACATGCGTCCTGCCCACAGGTGCCGATCCGCCTGTGTCATCGTGTAGCCCTCGTCGGTTTTTGAACATCTTTCGCTACACACAGTTTGTTTTCTTTTCAAAGTTTTTCCTACCTCTTTTTGCCACGCAAAAGCCTTCCACGATTCAACGACTTACTGCGTTTGAACAGTTTTTGCGTATTTCCTGTTCATATGTATTTACCGCTGCTGTGCTGGTGCTGTGCGTTTGCTCGTAGTCAATACGCCACACGCACGCAACGCTAATCAACGCACAGCAGCATCAACTCGACGCTGTAAAACGCCCTACACGCTGTTTGTAGTGCTGCGCTGCTGTGTTGCTCGTCGCACTGCGTAAAAACAGCGCATAGCAGCGTTTTGAGTGCTTGCTATGCGCTGTGTTCGTTGTGCTCTATGTCGCTGTGTGTGTTGCTCGCCCAGTTTTCAGCTGTAGCCCTAAAAATCTGTGCTGCGTTTTTCAGCAATAGCCCATTTTTCAGCCCAGTGCTGATTTTTGACCACTGTGCTGTGTGTTGCTGCTCTGTGTTTCTCTGTGTTTCTGCTGTTTGTCTCACTGTGTCGCCGTTGTCATCCACTGTTCGTTCGTTCGTCGTCGTCGTCGTTCGTCGTTCATCGTGTTCCACTGTTCGTTCTGCTGTGTCCGTCATCGTGTGTTGCTGTGTCTGATGTTGTCTGATGTTGTCGATGAGTGTTTGACTGTGTTTAGACAAAGCATATCCAACTAACACTGTTGCCAGTGTCAGCATCGCTCTCATCAATGTGTAAATATTTCGTGCGACCAACGCTGCGTCAAATCACACGCTTGCCTGTGTTGTTGCCTGTCTGTCTTTGCTTGTGTTCAGTCTTCGAGTAAATGTGCTGGGATCTGCGTGTTGCTGTAGTCGATGACACGCCTGTGTTGCCTGTGCTGCTTGTTCTACTTGCCTGTGCCTCTTTGCCTATGTAGCTCATCCACCTACCTTCTGTGCCTCTCGTCAGCCTATCCACCCTCACATCTGCTGTGCCTACTGCTGTCGCTGCCCATATCTGCCTAATGCCGTCTTCTAATAGCCTGCGTGTGGCCTCTGTTGCCGTGTGCCCTGTGTTGCCTAATGCGATGTGTATGTGTAGCGTCCTGTTTAAGTCGTAGTCGTTTGTCGTGCCCTCTATCGCAGCCACAAACACAGGCAAATACCTGTCGTTGCGCTTGTAGCCGTTGCCTGTCAGTAGCCTGTTCAACTTGTTGCGCAGCTGCCTTAAGCTGCCCTGTGCTTTGTAGAGCCTGTCTTCCATCGTGCGTGCCTTAATGCCGCAGGTCCGTAAGCTGGTCTGTAGCGTAATCGCATAGTCGCAGTGCTTGGCAACACGCTGTAGGTAGTCGTGTTGCGCTGCGGCGTAGGCTGCGGCTGCTGCTCGGCTGTGCTGTGCTGTTTGGTAGATATGGTGTTTTCATACAGTTATTTAGCTTTGAACAGAAAAACCTAAATATTTTTCCCATCTCTGCTCAAACCGCTCTTTTCCCACCACAAACCGTTGTCCAGCCTGCGTTTCAGACCCTATCGTGCTGCTTGTTGTTTTCAACGACACATACACACGATAGGAGCTACAGATGACACTCGCACAGTTAAAACTTACCGCAGCCAAAAAGCCCACCCACATCAGCCCTGCGTTTCACCGCCGCCTAAAACTGCTGCGCAGACTCGATGAGCAAATCGCTCTAGCTACAGCACAGCAAACGGGCACTGCCTACACCGCTACACGCCTGCGCAGCTACACGGATGCTGACACTGGACTGCGTAAAACAGCCGAAGTGGCCAAAACAGTCAAAGCTTGGACTTTCATCGCAGACAACGGCAAACTCTGCGTCCATATACGCTACGGCGCACGAGTGCTGGAGTTGGCAAAAGGTAAGAGTGCTATCGAACTTGGCAGCAGCAAAGATGTTGTGCCTGCGCTTGAACTTATCAAAACAGCAGTCAGCAATGGTGAGTTGGACGCACAGATCGAAGCTGCCAGCACTGCGCTGCGCAAAGGTTTTGCCAGCAGTTAAATACTGCTACACAGTTTAAGGAGAAGCACAGTGCGCATCGCAGAAGTGGTCAGTCAAAGCAGCACATTTAGCGCAGACACGCAGCGTGTCAAAGCGCAACAGAGTGCTGCCAAAGCCGCCGCAAAATCTGCCCGTCGTGCTGCGCTTCAACTCAAACTGCGCAAAACACAGCAGCAGTTATCCCAACTCGCTACCCAGTAATGCACACCACAAACCCCTCAAACGGCGTGTATGAGCTGGTTTTTGCTGGTTCGAAGAGCGTAAAAATAATCGACGCTGACACTGGATGACAGGCATAGCGCAAATACTGTGCTATGCCTGTCGTCTATGCTGCGCCCTTCACTGTGTCGCCCTTCTTCTGCTTGCGCTTGCTCGTATAAATCTCATCCACCACACCACCCGCATCTATCAGCCTGCGTGTTTCTTCGCCACGCAGCTGGTCGATGGCTTGGACGACTTTAAGATGGCTGTAGTGTTTTTCAATCATCAGCACACTCGTGCCCATCTGCTTTGCCAGCGTGTGTATGGGCACTTTGTCATTCGTTAATGCCAGCGTCGCATAAGTGTGTCGCAGGCTGTAAAACACACGCTTGTTGCCTGTTATCGGGTCAGTCAGTAAGTTGTGTTCTTTCAAATAGCTCTCAAACATCTTCTGCCAGCTCGTCTGCTCTTCTTTGTTCTTCGTCCTAAACACAAAGTCCGTGTTCGTGGGCACAGTCAGTTTCTTAAACGGGTCCGTGATGCTGGGTTCTTCTTCGTCGTCTTCACGCTGGTAGTTGCGCTCTGCGATGCGCTCTAATGCTTTGACTGTGCGCAGCATCCCCACAATCGTGCGTGTGCCTGTCTTGCCGCTGACCACCATCTCCACGCTTCTGTTTAAGTTCGGCAGCACAATCTCTTCGTGCGCATCATCCGTGTTGTCCGTGTTGTCTATCTCGCCTGTGTGCTTAAGCGTGGGCTTCATCGCAAACTTAATCTGTCGCCACTGTAAGTTCAGCAGCTCCGAGCCTGGTCGTGCGCCTGTATCTATCAGCACATCCACATAGTCTCGCATCAGCTGCCGCATCTCTTTGCTCTGCTCTGTGCGTGCCGCTTCAATCCACGCATCGAAGTTCGCCAGCAGTGCCCGCAGCTCGGTCATATCAAACGCTGCTCTGCGCTCACTCTTTTTGCCTGTCGCTTCTAACTTCGGCTTGTTCGCCTCTGTTAAAAAGCCTCGTATCACCGCTTCGTCAAACACACGGTTCAGTGCTGCGTTGTGCGTGAGCATCGTGCTTTGCGTGGGCACTTTCTCCATCAGTTCAGCACGCTTGATGTTCAGTTCATCTAACGCTTGGTAGTCGATGCTGGTGATGCTGCGCTTACCCAATATCGGAATCAGATAATCGTTAATCACCCGTATGTAGTCCGTGTAGCTGCGCTTGCCTTTGCCTACAGCAATCTCGTGCTCTAAACGCTCCACTGCCAGCCGTGCCACATCCCTAAACTTGCGTGTAATGACTGGCAGATTCGAGCGCCTGCGTATCTCTGCCTCCATACGCATCTCAAATGCCCGTGCTTGGGCTTTCTTTAAGTCGCTCTGTTTCGTCGATGCTCGCTGCCACACGCCATCGACCTTGTATCGACACTGCCATATGCCACTGCGCTCACGCCGATACACGATCAGCGCTCGCTCAATCAGTGTGTGTGTGGTTTCTTTTGGCTCTGGCATAACGCAACTGTAGTTTCACAAACACAAACGGACAATGATTCGACACGGACGCTGGACAAAAAAAGAGCTGCGTTCGCAGCAGCTCTGTATGTATGTGGTGGGCCCAGCAGGATTTGAACCTGCGGCCAAAGAATTATGAGTTCTCTGCTCTAACCGCTGAGCTATGGGCCCGAAAAACTTTTAACTCGAATACACAACGCTGCCGTTCTTATCCACCACCCGCACCATCAGTGCGCCACTGTTCTTTTTCTTTATCGCCACATTCAGTGCTTCACTCTCGCTGCTGTATGTGCCGATGTTCGTCCAACTCTCGTAAGCGTTCTTTGCTTTGTATTGTGCTTTATACACAGCCGCAGTCCCTCCGTTGCTCTGCTGCCACCACCCTCCACAAAACCAACCCTACAAAAGCAGCAAAAGTGTGTAAGTGGTGTGTAAGCAGTTTTTACAGGTCAAAAAACGCTACAAGCGTTGATTTTACTGCGTTTCAGAGCTTTGGACAATCCGATGTAATGGATTATGAGTCCTCTGCTCTAACCAACTGAGCTAACGGCCCACGCAACAAGAATTGTAGCCTTCTTCACTTCCGGCGCTCAGGCAGAACCATCTCTGGTCTATTTCCCAATGGCCTTGCCCAGAGTTTGGGGGGCTGCTCGTAGATCGAGTATGGCTTTGTCCAATAGGTTTCTGTCTTTTTCAGTCTGAATACCACGGGCAGTCACTTCAAGAATTCTCTGAACAACCTCAGAGCGCTCGACAGGGCGACAAAGAACGGATTGAAGATCCGTTGACGGAAAGGTTTCCGGCTGCGGGTTGATCCATGCCAGGTTAATGCCAATACCCGCTACGCGGAAGGTTCGGCCCTCATGGGCAAACTGAGACACAAGAACACCCCCAAGTTTTTTGTCGCTAATTATTAAATCGTTCGGCCACTTTAACCTCAGTACGGGTGTGAGTTCCGGCGCGTAATCGACAAGTGCCTGCTGAACCCAAAGGCTGATCCAGGAGGGCCAGCGCTCATCTGGCTTAGTCTCCTCCCCTGCACCTGCCAGGCAAGACTTAAAGCAACGGCCATTCCCGAGTCGATCCAGGGATTACCTCGTTGTCCGACACCCTCTGTTTGCCGTAAAGCTGAGAGAGAAAAGGGCCCTTGGTAGCTCCCCTGCCGAACCCTCTCAATGGCCAGGCTTTGGGTGGAGTGGCAGGTCTCGAGCTCTTCGTGACGCCAAAACGTTTTCACTGGCGGATCTTAAATGGATTGGTTTCTGGGGCGAACCAACAACACGAACCCAGCCTTAAATGACAGTAATGGGGACGCACAGTTTGTAGCCAACGCCGCGAACCGCACGAACAGGTGTGTCATGGCCAGAGGCCTGTGTAAGCTTACGACGAAGACGTGCAACTCGCATTTCTAGACTTGCGGCGGACTTCGCATCCATATCCATCTCAAGAATTGACGCGATCTGGGATCGTTCCAACATACCGCCAGCTGCCCGCGCCAGACCGCTTAAAAGTTGAACCTCAGAAAAGGTAAGCAAGACCTGTTGACGCACGCCCACTAACCGCATCGTCTGAATGGATAGAAGTAAGACTGAATTACCCAGAGAAATCTCACCGCCTTGCTCTGGTCCGAGCCTTCGAGCCAGGGCAAGCACTGCAGCCAGAAGTTCGGTGGGGTCTGTTGGCTTTGGAAGGTAAATGTCTGCGCCACTCTCGTAGCCGTCGAGCCGGTCGGCAATCTCGGAGCGAACCGTGGTCATAATAATGCCGACGCGTGGGTGCGAATGCCGGATGCGTCTTGCCAGACTAATGCCATCCTCGCCCGGAAGGTTAAGATCGAGAATATAGAGATCGGGACTCATGCCAGATAAGGCCTCATCAACCTCCTCGGCGCAACTAAGGGCCACAACATTATGGCCTGCCTGTGTAAGAACAGACTGAGTCACTGTGCGAAGAAGGTCGTGGTCTTCGACAACAACGATGTTGAGTGATGGGGATGGAGACATTCGAATGAATTTAAAAGTCAGGCGTGAAGTTTAATCCGTTCTCTGCCAAAAGGGCCTGCCCTGCCGGGTTTAGGAATAGGCTCTTTACGTTAACAGCAAAGCCCAAAGCCACACCATGAAACGCATGCCGCTTTTTGTCTTCGCAGTTGTCCTTTTCTGTGGGGCTGGCCTTCAGAAGGCCTGGGCAGAACCTGGTGCAATGAATGGGCGTTTCATTGAGAGGCTGGATGTTTTCTTTGATGCCTCTGGGCAGCTGGACGCTGCGGGCATTGAAGAGCAAGAATGGCAGCCCCTTAAGGGCATGCTTACCGGAGGGTTCAGGCAAGGCGCTCATTGGTTGCGGGTTCGGGTGGCTGCGCATGCTGAGCCCTTGGTTCTGCGCACGCGCCCTGCCTTTGTTGACTCGGTGGAAATTTTTGCCCCTACCCCAGGCTCAGACGCAGCTAAAGCGGAGGGGCCAAACGCAGAGCGTGCAGATGGTCGCTCCATAACCTTAACGCCCTTGGCTCGGCTCGGCGACCAGCACTTAAATACCCAGGTCTTTTCAAAGACGAAGCTAAACGGTCTTTTTGAGATCCCACCTTCAGATCAGCCGCAGACCTTTTATCTGCGTCTTACAAGCGTAAGCAGCCATCTTCTTTTTGTGGAGGTACAGACGCTTAGTGAAGCCGCAGCCTTTGAGCAGAACCAGCATCTGGTACTGGGGCTCTACCTGGGCTTTCTACTCACCTTTGCTATCTGGGCCCTTGCTCAGCTTTACCTGGGCTACGACAGGGTCATTGCTGCCTTTCTTGTTAAGCAAATTGCCGACCTGGCTTATGTCAGTGGGTTCACGGGACTCATGGGTATGATGCTTAGCCGTGCAGGTCTTGGGCATTGGGCGGACCTGGCCTTTAGCCTTTCAATTCTAGTGGTTGTGGCAGCAGGGAGCTTTTTTCATGCAAGCCTGCTCGGCGAGTTTCGCCCCTACAAGTGGGCTATTCGAATTCTATGGTCTGGCATTTTTATATTGCCGCTTGGCCTCGTTCTGTATGCGGTCGGTGAACTGCAGCTTGCACTCATTATTAATACAGTCATTGCCAATCTGTTTCCATTGGTATCACTCATCTGCGCCTTATCGGCAGGCGCATATAAGAGCAAAGAGAAGTCACCGCTGCCACCAGGCATCTCGAAGTTTCAATTGGTCCTCACCTACACCATCTTTGCTGTATCCCTTCAGGTTGCCACGCTGCCCGCACTTGGGCTTTGGGCAGGCCAGGAACTTGCTCTGAATGCCTTTTTGGTTCACGGCTTTATTACAAGCCTGTTCTTGCTTGCGCTTCTCATGACCCGGGCCAAGCAGCATGAGCGCAACCGTCTTGAGGCACGCTCTCAAATGAGCCTGATGGAACAGAAGGTACGCCTGCTTTCTGAAAAACGTCAGGAACAGGGCCGTTTCATGGCCATGCTGGTTCATGAACTCAAAACGCCCCTGTCGGTTATTCGAATGGTGCTAGGCGGGGTAGGCATTGAGTCCGCCCTGCGTCAAGCTGCTGGCCGGGCCGTTCGGAGCATGTCGGATGTGATTGAGCGATGCCGGCAGGCCGAGATGGTGCAGGATCTGGATCTGCAGACGTCAAAGTTCGAGCCCATTGAGCTTTGGGATCTCTCACTCGAGCTGATTGAGGAGCGCGAAATGGCCTCGCGGGTAAGACTTGAAATCGCCCATCCAATAACAACCAGGCTCGACCGAACACTCGTTAAGGTCATTCTTTCAAACCTGCTTGATAACGCCAACCGTTATTCGCCTGCAGGCAGCCCTATTACGCTAAGAATTGAACCGAAGGTGCAGCAGGACCTTGACGGCGTGGCCTTGGAGGTAAGCAATCTACCGAATCCGGGCGCAGTTCCCGACGCCGATCGGGTGTTTAACAAATACTATCGACATGCCTCGTCCCAACGCGACACAGGCTCGGGGCTTGGGCTTTTTCTAATAAGAGAACTCAGCGAACGGCTTGGTGGGTGGGTGCGCTACACCCCACCTCGACATGACCGGCCAACGCTAGGTTTTTCGGTCTGGCTGCCACTTGAATTAAAGGAACTTGGGGCCGAGAAAAAAGAAGCCGAAAGGACTCTTTTGCCCTGAGGGGCTTCGTCTTGCCGGCTGCAAGGAGGCCCGGGCTTCAGGCCCCTTAAGCCGAGACTGAACTAGAGCGTATCGAGGAAACTTTTCAGCTTGTCGCTTCGGCTGGGGTGCCGCAGTTTACGCAGGGCCTTGGCCTCAATTTGACGAATACGCTCTCGGGTCACGTCAAACTGTTTGCCAACCTCTTCAAGGGTGTGGTCGGTGGCCATTTCAACACCGAAGCGCATCCGCAGCACCTTCGCCTCGCGGGGTGTCAGCGAGTCAAGCACCTCTTTCACCACATCACGCATGGAGTCTTGAAGGGCTGCCTCGTGAGGCTGCAGGGTATTTAAGTCTTCAATGAAGTCGCCAAGATGGGAATCGTCGTCATCACCAATGGGCGTCTCCATTGAGATGGGCTCTTTGGCAATTTTCAGAATCTTACGAATCTTGTCTTCCGGCATTTCCATTTTCACGGCAAGCTCGGATGGGTCTGGCTCACGGCCGGTTTCTTGAAGAAGCTGGCGAGAGATGCGGTTCATCTTATTGATGGTTTCAATCATGTGAACCGGGATACGGATGGTGCGGGCCTGATCGGCAATGGAACGCGTAATGGCCTGACGAATCCACCAGGTTGCATAGGTTGAAAACTTGTAGCCACGACGGTATTCAAACTTGTCGACCGCTTTCATAAGGCCAATATTGCCCTCTTGAATAAGGTCGAGAAACTGCAGGCCACGGTTGGTGTATTTCTTGGCAATGGAGATAACCAGTCGAAGGTTGGCCTCGGTCATTTCGCGCTTGGCCTCACGGGCGCGCTTCTCGCCTGCAATCATTTGCGAGTTAATGTCGCGCAGATCGGAAAGCGGTAGCACCACCTTGGTTTGAATATCGATAAGCTTTTGCTGAAGCTCATTTAAGGCAGGAAGGTTGCGCTCGAGAATGTCGGAGGAGGTGCCAGCAATGGCTAGACCCTTCTTTGAGAAAAACTCGAGGTTGGTCTCGTTGCTACGGAAGTGCTTCAGAAACCAGTCGGGGCTAAGCCCAACGCGATCGACTGCAATGTTACGAATGGCACGCTCGGTCTGGCGGATTTCATCGACCTGAGCCCTTAGGGTGTCTGCCAGCTTTTCAACCATTTTGGCTGTAAAGCGTATGCCCATGAGCTCGTTAATGATGGCCTCTTGCGCCTTGTTGTAGGGCACCGATTTATAACCGTCGGTTTCAAAGGCGCGGCGCATTTTCTCAAATTGTTTACGAATGGTGTCGAACTTCTCGAGCGCGGCTGTTTTGCGCTCTTCAAGACGGGCGGTGTTGGCCTGCTCTTCGCTATCGCCCTCGTCTTCTTCAATGGCAATTTCAGCATCGGAGGCCGACAAAAGGTCTTCTTCGGGTGCATTGGGGTCAACCAGCCCATCGACGACCTCGTCAATGCGCCGGGTGGTGTCACGGATGCGATCGGCGTTCTCGAGGATTTCATTGATGGTGGTTGGGCACGAGGCAATAGCCAGGACCATTTCACGAAGACCTGCCTCAATACGCTTGGCAATGACAATTTCACCCTCTCGGGTGAGAAGCTCGACCGTGCCCATTTCACGCATGTACATGCGAACGGGGTCGGTGGTGCGTCCAAACTCGGAATCGACCACCGTTGAGAGGGCGGCCTCCGCCTCTTCTTCTGCATCATCGCTGTCGCCCGCTGGGGTGTTGCTTGAAAGCAGGAGGGTCTCGGTGTCGGGAGTGGTCTCGTAGACCGCGATATTCCACTCGAGGAAGGTGGAGACGATGGACTCCATTTGGTCGGAGTCGAGCTGAATGTCGGGCAGGTGGTCGGTGATTTCGGCGTGGGTCAGGTAGCCGCGATCTTTACCAAGCAATATAAGGGCCTTCAGCCTTGCCTTACGTGCCTCAATTTCTTCGGCTGACAAGGGGCCTGAGGGCATGAACTCTAATAATTTTTTATCGCGAGCGCGGCGGCCACCCTTACGTGGCACAGGCACCTCAACCTCAACGACAGCATCAGTGTCCTCGGCGTCATCGTCTGGCTCAGGAATGGCCTCGTCGATCTTCGATGAGCCATCTGCCTTGGCAGGCCTTCCGGGTTTTTTGCCCGCCGCAGTGGCAGCGCCCTTGGGCGCCTTGGGTGCCTTTGCTTCCTTAACAGGCTTTTCGGCCTGTTTGGGGCCTGTTGGGCTTGCTTTGGATGCGGTCTGGGTGGCGGCCGTTGAGCTGGCCTTGGCTTTTGCAGCCTTGACTGTGGCAGGCGCAGTACTTGAAGGCGCGGCGGCCGGCGGTTTGGCACCAGCCCTTAGCTTGGCAATGGCCGATTGAAGGGCTTTGTCTCCAGGGGCTTGCTCGGAGGCCTGAGGTTTGGAGCCAGACTTGCCTGCTGCTTTGGCAGCAGGCTTTGCTTTGGAGCTGGGACTGCCCGCCTTGGCTGCGGCTGCCTTTGGAGTCGCAGCCTTTGCGGTGGTTGCTTTTTGGGGGGGTGTCTTTGGGGCCGCGGCTTTGGTGGCCGTTGGTTTTGCAGGCGCCTTCGCCTGAGCCTTCGATGCGGCTTGTTTGGACGCAGGCTTTGTTGCAGGCTTTGATGCCGGCTTCGGGGCTGAACTGCTGGCCTTGGTCGCTGGCTTGGCTGGTTTAACCGATTGAACCGCTTTAACTGGTTTGGCCGTCTTTGACGATGCCCCCGCCTTGCCTGTCGCTTTGGCTATGTCGGCTGGCTTTGTCTTCACAGCAGACACCTTTCCAGTAGGCGTCTTTGCGGCAGACGCCTTCAGCGTACCTTTTGAAGCTGCAGGCTTTGACGCCGCAGACTTTGAGGCCGATGCCTTTGAATTTGCAGATTTAGAACCCATTTTAGGTGCGGAGGATTTACCTGATTTGCCCGACATAGCTTCCATCACTCCTTGCGCAGACGTAACCTTCAAGTTTAAGCTTTTTAGCCTACTGAATCAAGCCTTGCTTTAAATCGACCATTCGCTGGTGAAGTTGACGAAGTTTCTGCAGGGCGTCGGGGCTTGCCACTGCCGTAAGTTCATCGGACTCCCGTTGCAAGGCAGCAAGTAAAAGTCGGCTCTGCAGTCGCTCGACTTCGTTGCGAGCCTCTACCAGTTCGGCATTGTCGAAAAGCTCATCAATGCCGGGGTCGGGTCGTGAAAGGACTTTGAAAAGACGCATCGCCGGCGAGTCGATTTGACGGGTGGCCGCTTCAAAAAGACCAGCAAAGCCTGCGCCTGAACGATTGTCTTCAATAAATCCGAAAAGTGCCTGCTGCGCCTCGCCCAAAGAGCTGAGGATGCGACGGGCGTCGGGATGCTGACGAACCTCATCAAGCCAGTCAGGGCAGCGGATAAGAACCTGCAGAAGCCTATCTCCAAGGCCCAGTGTCGCCGAACCCCGAGATTTTCCAGCCGATGCCCCAAAGGGCTGCCGTCCTTGCCGAGGCTTTGAGCGCTGAGTCGGTGAATTTGTCCGCGCCACGGAAACCCCAAGGCTTGAGGGGTCCACCTGAAAGCGCTGGGAGGCCTGCAATAGAATCTGCCGCTTTAGCTCGGAGGCCGGCATGATGGCTAGCAGGCGGCGGGCCTGCGCGGCGGCTGCAGCCCGGCCCTCCGCAAGCCTTAGGTCTTGGTTTTCTGCGGCGTGTTGCAGCAAGAACTCCGAAAGTGCAAGGGCAGAACGGGCGGTCTCCTCCACAGCCTCTTTGCCCCTCTGCCGAACAAGGCTGTCGGGATCATGCCCCTGCGGTAAGAATGCAAAGCGAATTTGAAAGGTCTCACTAGCAAAGGCAAGGCCTGTCTCAAGGGCCCGTGCAGCAGCCTTGCGGCCCGCTGCATCCCCGTCGAACATGAAGACAAGCCTGCCGGACTGGCGCGACAAAAGCCGAAGGTGCTCCTCGGTGGTTGCGGTGCCTAGGGTGGCCACCGCCTGGCCAAGGCCGAACTGCGCAAGCATGACCACATCCATATAGCCCTCAACAACCCACACCTCGCCCGCATCGCGTATGGCAGCCCGCGCCTCAAAGAGCCCGTAAAGGCCACTGCCTTTTGAAAAGACTGGGGTTTCAGGGGAGTTGAGATACTTGGGTAAGTCCTCGCCCATTGCCCGCGCACCAAAGCCAATGACCTCGCCGCGGGTGCTTAGGATGGGAAACATAATTCGATTTCGAAATCGATCGTAGCGCTTGGCCTCTGCCGTGGGGCCCTCGGCGGGCTCGCCCTGCCCGGCAATGACCAGCCCAGCCTGTTCAAGCTCGGGGCTGCCGTAGTCGGCAAATACAGCCTGTAACCCCTGCCAGCCGGGCGGTGCGTAGCCAATATGAAAGCGTTTGGCCGT
Organism: Burkholderiaceae bacterium; assembly: GCA_018402635.1. GTDB lineage: Bacteria > Pseudomonadota > Gammaproteobacteria > Burkholderiales > Burkholderiaceae_A > Hahnella. The sequence continues at coordinate 431,222 of JAGYIP010000008.1, read as the reverse complement.
TTCTCCGGAGATGCCGCGGCCCTTTAGGTAATCGATGGCCTGGGGGCTGTCTTTGAGACGTCGCTGGTAGTAACGGGCGGCCTCGAGCAGATGCGAGTGAAGTCGAGACTTCAGGTCAGACTGGGCCTGACGGGCGGTGCTGCCCGCCTGGGCGTTGGCAGTGTTTACTTCCTGAGGAACCTCGAGCCCAACACGGCTGGCAAGCTCTTCAACCGCCTGCGGAAATCCAAGGCCAAGATGCTCCATAAGAAAGCCCAGGGCTGTGCCATGGGCTCCACAGCCAAAGCAGTGATAGAACTGCTTGGTTGGGCTTACCGTGAAAGAGGGCGATTTTTCGGTATGAAAGGGGCAAAGCCCGCTGAAGTTGGCACCCGCCTTTTTAAGGCTAACGTACTGACCAACGACATCGGCCACGTCAACCTTTTGAAGCAGGTCGTCAATAAACGACGAGGGAATCATGACTAAATTATGCGATGCCGATGGTTAAATCTGCGGCATGCCCAGCCATGAACTGGGGGCTGGACTGGTCTGTCTGGCTTGCCCCTTGGGCAAACCTTGGCCCAGACCCCCTTGAAAGGCTAGTATTTGCGGGCAGGAAGCATTTGACTGCGAACGCGCTTGTAGTGGCGTTTTACGGCAGCAGCCTTTTTTCGCTTGCGCTCAGCCGTTGGCTTTTCGTAAAACTCACGTGCACGAAGATCGGTAAGAAGGCCGATTTTTTCGATGGTGCGCTTAAAGCGCCGCATGGCAGCCTCAAAGGGCTCGTTTTCTTTGACTCGGACGACTGGCATAAAGTTAGCGGTTAAAAAAGTAGAATCGGCAATTATGTCGAAGCCTTGGAAGCAAAGCAAGCAAAGATGCACGTTTTAGGCATAGAAACCTCCTGCGATGAGACGGGCCTTGCACTGCTTGAGCTTATTGCCGGGCCGGCGAAGGCGCCTGGACAAGGTTGTAAGGCCAGGCTCTTAGGCCAGACCCTGCACTCTCAGACCGAGATGCACGAGCGCTACGGCGGGGTGGTGCCTGAACTTGCCTCGCGCGACCATATGGTGCGTATTCTTCCCCTGCTCGAGGAATGTCTGCGTCAGGCCCAGTTTGATCTGGGCGACATTGATTGCATTGGGGTGACCCAGGGCCCTGGCCTGGCCGGCGCCCTGTGGGTTGGCACTAGCTTCGCTTACGGGCTCGGCCTGGCAATAGGTAAGCCCGTTCACCCCGTCCATCATCTGGAGGGGCATTTGTTATCGCCCCTGCTTCATTTGGTCGAAGACGAGGGGTTGTCGCAGTCGGGGCAGTGGGAGCAGTCTCAGCGACCAACCCAGGCTGAGCAGGCAGCACCCACCTTCCCCTTTGTTGCCCTTTTGGTCTCTGGCGGCCACTCTCAGTTTCTTGAAGTTACGGGAATTGGTAAGTACAAACTTCTTGGTGAAACCATTGATGACGCAGCCGGTGAGGCCTTTGATAAATCAGCTCAGCTGCTTGGGCTTGGCTACCCGGGAGGCCCCGCCATTGCCAGGCTTGCAGAGGGCGGCGTTGCCGGACGGTTCCGTCTGCCGCGGCCGCTTTTGAAAAGGCAGGGGCTTGACCTGAGTTTTGCTGGCCTGAAAACTGCTGTGCTTACTCAGGTTCAAAAGCTTGGAGGCACCCAGGCCCTTCTGAAGACCGATGCCCAGACGCGCCAGACACGGGCCGACCTGGCCGCCGAAGTGCAGGCTGCCATTGTTGAGTTGCTTTGCGAGAAGTCCATGGCCGCCCTTGACCAGACGGGGCATGCCCAGTTGGTGGTGTCGGGAGGTGTAAGTGCAAACAAAGAAATGCGCAAAAGGCTTTTTCAGGCAGCAGAAAAACGCGCTGCGCGCGTCTTCTTCCCACCGCCTGCGCTCTGCACCGACAATGGCGTCATGATTGCCTGGGCGGCAGGGCTACGTATTCTTTCTGGCCTGCATCATTCGCAGACCGAGATGCCTGCCCAAGCACGGGGCCATGACAACGCCCGCGGTCTAGTCGGCATGCAAGTGCGGCCTCGCTGGCCCTTGGAAGACCTTTGATCGAAAAGCCCTAGCTCGAGTCTTTGTCGAATAGAACAGGTTTTTCTTTGCCCTGAAAGAGGTCTTGAAAGTTGCGTCGATGGCGAGCAAGAAGAAGCAGGCTCATGGCAACAATGGCCCACCAGAGCGGATCTAAAACGACAAGCGCCGGGTCGGGTTGATCGGCGGGGTTCTGATTAAGCGAGCCATAGCCAAGACCAAGCAAGGGCAGAAGGGGTGCGGCCAAGGCGGCAGAGAGGGCCGAAAGCGAGGAGATTCTGCTTACCCCAAAGACCACCAGCCAGACGGCAAGGCTTGCAAGCCCAAGCAAAGGCGATAAGCCAAGCAAAACGCCTAGGGCAGTTGCCACGCCCTTGCCGCCTTTGAACTGAAAGAAAACAGGAAAGAGGTGGCCAAGAAAGACTGCAATGGCGGCAACGGCCAGCCATTGGTTCGCCTCTTGCGCCGAGGCCGCACCAGGCAGCAAAAGGGCATGAAAGACCAAAATGGCCAACCAGCCCTTGGCCGCATCACCAATAAGGGTTAGGGCGGCGGCGCGCTTGTCCCCCGTTCGCAACATATTGGTTGCCCCAGGGTTGCCCGAGCCATAGCTTCGAGGGTCGCCAAGGCCACGAAGCCGACTTACCAAAATGGCAAAGGAGACCGAGCCCAAGAGGTAAGAAATGAGAAAGGTTGCAGAAAGACCGGTCATGAGTTCTGTAATAGTAGCGCCAGCTTAAAGCGGGTCTGTGTCACGCCAGAGCATTACCCTTGGTCTGCAGACTGCCACCACTGCAAGGCCTTTTGTTCAAGCGCGGCAGAGCTTAGGGTCGAAGGGTCAAGACAATCAAGACCATGAAAGCTGCGCAGCCAGGTGATCTGACGCTTTGCAAGCTGACGGCTTGCCGCAATGCCTGCCTCAATGAAGGCCGGTTCGCTTTGCTCCCCGGCCAGATGCGACCAGGCCTGTCGATAGCCCACCGCGCGCATGCTCGGATGCAGGGCGGAAAGCCCGGGCCGTTTACGAAGTTGGCTCACCTCCATAAGAAAGCCCTGGTCAAGCATGGCCATAAACCTTTGCTCGATCCGGCGGTGCAGCCAGGCCCGGTCCTCGGGCTGCAGCGCCAGAACACGCAGGTCAGTGGCGGCCATGGCGGCGTGTTGCCCGCCAGACTGAGCCTTCAACTGGCTCTTGGCAATCCAGTGGCTCAGGCTGACGCCCGTATGCAAGAAGACTTCCAGTGCCCTTGAAATACGCTGCGCGTCGTTGGGGTTCAGGCGCTGCGCTGTTAATGGGTCGTGACCTTGAAGCTCGGCATGCATGGCGGGCCAGCCCAGGGCTTTAGCCTTTGCGGCAATGGCCTGGCGCAGAGAAACGGGAGTGGAAGGAAGATCGTCAAGCCCTTTTAAGAGCGCCTTGAAATAAAGCATGGTGCCGCCCACAACCAAAGGGCGGTTGCCACGGCTACGAATGGCCTGAATGGCGCCTTTGGCCTGCTCCAAAAACTGGGCAACAGAAAAGACCTGCTCGGGCTCAAGAATGTCAATGAGGTGGTGTGGCGTCTGGGCCCGCTCGGCAGACGTTGGCTTGGCAGTACCGATGTCCATGGCCTTGTAGATAAGCGCGGAATCCATGCTTACGATCTCAACGGCCTGGCCTCCAGCCCTTGGGCCTGCGGCCTGTGCAAGCCAGAGGGCAAGACCCGACTTGCCGCTTGCGGTCGGGCCAATAAGGCAGTCCACCAGGGCGGGCTTCACCATGGTGCGCGCTGACCCACTGGCCTACTGCCCTCGCAGAAAGAAACGATCAAGCGTCTGCAGGTCGAGCTGCACCCAGGTGGGTCGGCCATGGTTGCACTGATCGGCACGCTCGGTTCGCTCCATATCGCGCAAGAGGGCATTCATCTCGGGAATGGCAAGCCTTCGATTCGCACGAACCGCACCATGGCATGCCATGGTGGCAAGCAGGGCATTGCGCTTTTCTTCCATAAGGCTTGAGAGACCATGCTGGGCGAGCTCAGCCAGGGTCTGACGTACCAAGGGTTCCACCTGGGCCTGGGCAAGCAGCACTGGCAGGCCCCGAACCGCCATGCTCTGCTCGGAGAGGACCGACAAGGAAAAGCCAAGGTCGTGCAGGAGGCCTTGCTGAGCCTGCAAGGTTTCAAGCTCAAGGGCAGAGGCCTGAAGGGCCAGCGGCTCAAGCAGCTGCTGCATGGACCCCGATGGCATAGCCTTAAGACGCTCGTAAACAATGCGCTCATGGGCGGCATGCATATCAACCAGAACAAGCCCCTTGGCGTTCTGCGCAAGAATGAAAATGCCATGCAGCTGGGCAAGGGCAAAGCCCAAGGGATGATCGGCATCGGCAGCAACACCGCCCTGCATCGAGGCATCGATGCTGAAGGCAGCTGCGGGCGAATTCACCCGCCAGACCGACGAGGAGAAGGATGCGGCAGAGCCAGGGCCCGATGAGACAAGACCAAGGGCCGACTGGCTTGGGTATGGCCGCGTGAGATTGGCCGGCGTTACAACGGGCTGGCCTGGGCCAATAGAGCTAACCGCCGTGGCTGTGCCAGTGGCATAGCCAGATGGGCTTACAGCCCCCGCCTGCCCCAGTGCAAGGCTTTGGCGGCAGGCCTGAACAACAGCCTGATAGACCGCCTGCGACTCGCGAAAGCGAACCTCGGCCTTGGCCGGATGCACATTGACATCCACCCGATCGCTTTCGATGTCGATGAACAGGGCAAACCTTGGCTGCCGGTCGCTATGCAGCAGATCGGCATAGACCGATCGCATGGCATGGGCAAGCATCCGATCGCGAATGGGTCGCCCGTTCACATAAAAATACTGGCGGTCGGCTGCATGGGAGGCCTCGGTGGGCCTTTGCAAGAAGGCATGAATGGTCATCGGCCCATGCGCCTGACGGCAGACGGCCATGGTTGCAGGATCGATGTCGAACAGGCGAGCGACCCGCTCGACATGGTCTTGCGCAGGAAGACTGAGCAAGAGCTTGTCGTTATGGCGAAACTGCCAGCGAACCTGCGGATGGGCAAGGGCCGCGCGTTGAAAGGCCTCACGGCAGTGGTTGAGTTCCGTGGCGGGGGTTTTCAAAAAACGCCGGCGGGCTGGAATGGTGTGAAAAAGACCAAGCACCTCCACCATGGTCCCCTGGCCTCCGGCAGCCGGCGCCAACTGCCATTGGCCCGTTCGATTCGAGATGCTGCTGGCATGCTCGGCCTCTGGCGTGCGGCTGGTGATGGTGAGCTCGGCAACCGAACCCACCGAGGCCAAGGCTTCACCACGAAAGCCATGGCTGCGCACGGCAAGAAGATCGTCAAGGCTACGAATTTTGCTTGTGGCGTGCTGCTGCACGGCAAGTAAAAGGTCATCGCAATTAATGCCATGCCCATTGTCACGAAGACGTATTGCACGAATACCGCCATCTTCAAGGCTTAGCTCAATTTGGCTTGCCTTTGCATCGAGGGCATTTTCAAGAAGCTCTTTCACCACAGAGGCAGGCCGCTCAACAACTTCGCCTGCAGCAATTTGGCTTACAAGGTTCTCGGGAAGAAGCGCGATGCGTGCCATAAGGTTGGAGTGGGTGAGCTGGGCTTAGGCTTAGCTTGCCAGCCCACGCTTAGCAAGGGGCGGGTTCTGTGCCAAGTAGGCCTGAATGCCTTTGAAAACCGCCTCAGCCACATCGCGCTGGTAACGAGGATCACGCAGTTTCTTCTCTTCCTCGGGGTTACTTATGAAGGCTGTTTCAACGAGGATTGAGGGAATATCAGGCGCACGAAGAACGGCGAAGTTGGCCTGCTCCACCCGAGGCTTATGAAGCTGATTTACGCGACCTATCTGAGAGAGCACCGCCTCACCCAATTTACGCGAGTCTTTAATTTGCGCAGCCGTTGACATGTTCAATAAGGTCTGTGCAACAAGGTCATCTGCATTGCCCACCTCGACTCCGCCAATAAGGTCGGCCTCGTTTTCTTTGTTGGCCATGTAACGGGCGGCGGCGCTTGAGGCCCCGCGTTCGGATAAGGCAAAAACAGAAGCGCCTTTGGCTGTTGGCGAGACCCAGGCGTCGGCATGAATCGAGACGAATAGATCGGCCTGAACCTGACGGGCGCGACGCACACGTCGGGCCAGGGGAACAAAGTAATCGCCATCGCGCGTTAAGAAGGCGCGCATATTGGGGGTGGCATCAACGCGGCGTTTAAGCTCACGGGCAATACGCAAGACCACGTCTTTTTCTTTAGTGCCTCGACGACCCACCGCACCAGGATCCTCGCCGCCATGCCCAGCATCGAGGGCAATGGTCACGACCCTGGGTGAAGAGGGGCGACGTGCCTGAGCAGGGGCCTTGGGATCTGAGATGCCAGGGGCACTGGCAATGGCGCCCGCCTGATCTGCAGGCAAGGCCTTCATTGCAGGCCCGGGGGTGGGCATTGCCAAAGGGCCTGTTGAGGCTGCCGGGCCAGGAGTCCCGGGGGGCCCGGAATCTCTTGGCGACTGCGCGACCTGCGAGGCCTGCTCGATCTGCTCGTACTGTTTTAAAAAGGCAAGAAGCGGGTCCGGCTCAACCAAGGGATAGAGATCGATGACCAGGCGATGCCGGTACTGGGCAATAGGCGGAAGGCTAAAGACCTTGGGGCGAATGCCGCCTTGTTTGAGATCAAAGACAAGGCGCACGACCCTCTTACTGAACTGGCCTACGCGCACCGCTTCAATGTAAGGGTCGTTGGGCTGAACAGCAGCCAGCAACTCGCGTAGCCGTGGGTCGAGCACCATGTCCTGAATGTCCACCACCAGGCGATCGGGTTGGGTGAGCTTGAAGGTCTCGTAACGAATCTTGGAGGTGTCGTGCTCGATGGCCACCCGTGTGTAGTCCTCGGCAGGCCAGATGCGCACGGCAACCAGCTCCAGCGCGCGGGCAGACTCTGGCCATGCCGAGAGCCCCAGGAAAAGCGCTGCAGCAGAAAGCCCTGTGGGGCCGAGTGCCGAAGAGCCCGTGACGACGACCTGGGGAAGCAGGCAGGCCGCTGGCAGGGCCAGCAGCCTGCGCCGTGTCTGAAGCAAGCGAAGGCTCGCCGTGTCGTTCTGGAGGTCTCGGTCTTGCTGAGGGTCTTGGTCTTGATGAAGGTCTTGATCGTGCTGAAGGCCCTGCAAGACCGCCTCAAACCGTTGCTGGTGATCGGCCTGCGCAAAACGAAACCGAAGACGGCGCGGGCCCTGCGGCGCGTCAATGGACTCCCAGTCCATTGCGATGTCAAGGTCGGCCAGAGGCAGCCCATGCGCCTTTTCTGGCCACTCCACAAGACAGATCGTGGCCTCCGCAAGGCAGTCACGCAGCCCCGCACTGCGCCAGGCTGTAGGATCGTCAAGACGGTAAAAATCAAGGTGCGCGGCCGAGCTGCTGGGGCTCAGCTCGTAGGTTTCGGCCACTGAAAAGCTTGGGCTCTTAATACGCCCGGTTACTCCAAGGGATTGAAGGACAGCGCGCGCCAGGCTTGTCTTGCCCACACCAAGCCCCCCACGCAGGTAGACCCGCTGCAGGCCGCCTTGGTGCACCATACGTGCAAGGGCCTGACCCAGTAAGGTCAGCCCTTGTGCATCCACGGCATTGAACTCCCTGGCCGGCCGGTCAACAATCACATCATGTCCCACGTTAAATCGTCCATTTCAACCCCTCATGCTAACCCGAGCCTGGTGCAAGTTCAGAACCAGCTCCATGCGCTTGGACTGCTCGACCTCGGACTTGTTTCACTTAAGGAGGGTCTTTTGGATGCGGAATTAGAAAGGCTCTACCAATGGCTTGGGCAAGAAAAGCAGGGTGACATGCGCTACATGGCCCGCTCCCCCGATCAACGCGCAGACCCCAATCACCTGCTGCACGGCGCCCAGACAGCCCTTGTGGTGGGCCTGCCTTATTTGCCTCAAGCCGGTCCGCAGTGGCGTGCCGATGAAGAGCATGCCCTGGAAGACCCCCGGCGTGCTGTGGTCTCGGTCTATGCCCGAGGCCGCGACTATCACAAGGTCTTGCGAGCGCGCCTAGGGCGGCTTGCCGAATTCATGGCGAAGGCCTGGCAGCGGCCTGTCACTGACTTTCGTGCCTGTGTCGACTCCGCGCCCCTTATGGAGGTGGCGCTTGCCGCGAAGGCCCAAAGAGGCTGGCAGGGCAAGAACACCTTGCTGCTTACGCGCGCGCAGGGCTCGATGATTTTTCTTGGTGTTCTTCTTACCCGGCTCTCGGGCGAGCAGCTTCGTGGGGGCCGAAGCAAGGAGCCCGTTCATGCAGAGCAAAGCCCTGCTGGCCACTGCGGAAGCTGCACCGACTGCCTAACGGCCTGCCCCACCCAGGCCTTTGTTGGTCCCTACCAGCTCGATGCAAGGCGCTGCATTTCCTACCTCACCATTGAACATGAGGGCGACATTGAGGAGTCGCTGCGACCGCTGATGGGCAATCGGGTGTACGGATGCGATGACTGCCAGCGGGTCTGCCCCTGGAACCGATTCGCCCAGAAGGCAACCCTGCCCGACTTTGCGGCACGCCATGGCCTTGATGCGGCAAACCTTGCCGACCTCTTTGGCTGGACCGAAGACGAATTCAACGATCGGCATCAGGGCAGCGCCATTCGGCGCATCGGTCATGCCCGATGGCTTCGTAACCTGGCCGTTGGCCTGGGCAACGCCCTGCGTCAGCCGCTTTCAAACCTCGATCGCAGGGCCATCCTTCAAGCCCTTCAAGCACGCCGTGGCCATTGCACTGACATGGTGAACCGCCATATTGAATGGGCCCTTGCCCAGGACCAGAAGGCAGGGCAAGGTGGCAACCCAAGCCCGCTAAGGCCCCATGCGCAATAGCTTAGGCATGAAATTACGCACGAGGTTGCGCACCAGGTTGCGCACCAGGTTGCTTGAGGGCTTGCTCATTGAGGGCTTGCTCATGACGCCGTCCATCGAGCCCATCGAGCCCATCGAGGCCTTCTGCCATGCCCTTTTGCTTGAAGAGGGGCTCTCGGCCAATAGCCTTCAGGCCTATCGGCGCGATCTTCATCAGCTTGCTGCATGGGCTGCCGACTCGACCCATGACCTTGCAGACGACTGCCGTGCCATTGAGGCCTTAAGCGAGGCCGCACTGCAGAGCTTTCTTGCTGCAAGCTTTCGTAAGGTGCGGCCGGCCACCAGCAATCGCAGACTGTCATGCTTTCGACGGTTTTACGGCTGGCTGGTTCGCGAAGGGCGACGTGCCGATGACCCCACGGCATGCCTAAAGGCCGCCCGTCAGGCCCGCAGACTGCCACTGACTGCCGCAGAAGACCAGGTCGAGGCGCTCTTAGCAGCGCCCCTTCAGAAGAATCCTGAGGCCGTGCTGGCCCTTCGTGATAAGGCCATGCTTGAACTTCTTTATGCCACCGGACTGCGTGTCTCGGAGCTTATTGGTCTGAGCCTTTCACGGCTGAGCCTGACCGAAGGCATCCTTCGAGTCACAGGGAAAGGAAACAAAGACCGGCTTGTGCCCTTTGGGGATGAGGCAGGGCATTGGCTGTCGACCTATCTTAAGGGGCCGCGCGCCCTGATTCTAAAGGGCAGGATGTCTGAGATGGTGTTTGTGACCGAGCGGGGCGAGGCCATGAGCCGCCAGTATTTCTGGATGCTAATAAAACGCTACACCCGGCAGGCAGGCCTTAGCATTGCCTTATCACCCCATGCCCTGCGCCATGCCTTTGCAAGCCATCTGCTTAACCATGGTGCTGACCTGCGGGTGGTGCAGATGCTCTTGGGCCACGCCGACATCTCAACCACGCAGATTTACACCCATGTTGCTCAGGCAAGGCTGAAGGTTTTGCATGCCCAGCATCATCCGCGAGGCTAATACAAGCTCGCGAATTAACGAATAATGGTTGCAGGCTCGCCGGCCAACTGCGGCGTTATTTCACCCATGGCATAGACCCGCTCGCCGGCCGCGGTAAGGGTTGCCGCAATGTCCTCAGCCTGCTCTGCTGCCACCACCAGCACCATGCCAATGCCTGCATTAAAGACCCTGTGAATTTCATCGGTCTCAATGCCGCCCTGGTCTTGCACCCAGTGCATGACCGAAGGCATCGGCCACGATCCGGCCTTTAGCTCGGCCTTCAGGCCCTCGGGCAGAACCCGCGGAACATTACCAACCAGGCCGCCACCCGTGATGTGGGCCATGGCGTGAATGGCTGACTGGTGCGTACGCAGCGCTTCAAGCACGGGCTTGACATAGATACGCGTGGGCGCCAAGAGCAGCTCGGCAAGAGGCCGAGCTTCATCGAGCGACCAGCCGCAAGGCAGTTGAACAGCCGCCAGGCTTTTTTCTGAAATCTCTCCAAGCGCCTTTTCCAAGACTGCCCGAACCAAGGAATAACCATTGCTGTGAAAGCCATTGGAGGCAAGGCCAAGCACGCGGTCGCCCGACTGAACCTGCTTGCCAGTAAGCATCTGAGACTTCTCAACCACGCCCACTGCAAAGCCCGCAAGGTCGTACTCGCCCTCGGCATACATGCCGGGCATCTCGGCGGTCTCGCCTCCAATAAGCGCGCAGCCCGCCATCTCGCAGCCCTTGGCAATCCCTGCCACCACCGAGGCCGCCGTCTCGACCGAGAGCCGGCCTGTTGCAAAGTAATCAAGAAAGAAAAGTGGCTCAGCGCCCTGCACCAAGATGTCATTGACGCTCATGCCCACAAGGTCAATGCCGATGGTGTCGTGCCGATTCAGCGCAAAGGCAAGCTTAAGCTTGGTGCCCACCCCGTCGGTGCCCGAGACAAGCACAGGCTGCTTGTAGCCCTTGGGCATTTCAAAAAGCGCGCCAAAGCCGCCAATGCCAGCAAGCACCTCGGGCCGTAGCGTGGCCTTGGCCAAGGGCTTGATACGGTCAACCAGGGCGTCCCCCGCCTCGATGTCGACACCGGCTTGTTTGTAGCTCAGACCTGCTGATTTGGCGTTCATAGCAATGCACCCGAAAATGATCATTCTATGGCAGACGACCTTCTATCCCAGCAGCCCCTTGCGCTCATGACGGCTCCACGGCCCTCGCTTAACCGCGGGGTCATCGGAGCCAACACAGAGGCTTTGCTCTGGCTCGAACGGTTTTGTCGGCCCGAGCAGCCCATGGCCTTTGCAAAGACCCGGCAGGGGGGCCCTGGGCAGGGCGGGGGTCTTGAGGCCGCAAGCCTTTACCTCTGGGGGCCGCCGGGTTCGGGGAAAAGCTTTTGGACACAGGCCTGGGCGCAAGCGTCTGCGGCCTGCCATTACGTGGATCTTCAAGACAGCGACGAGGCGCTTGCCTTCATACAGCTCTTTGACCAGGCACGGGCAAAGACCTGGCTGCTTGATAACCTGCACAAGGCCGTTGAGAGCGAAAGGCTCGAGGCGACCCTCTTTAAGCTTTTTGTTCGCAGTGCAGAGACCCATGAAAGGCTTGTAGTGACCGCAGACCGTCCGCCCTTGCAGAGCCTTCTAAGGCGTGAAGACCTGCGAACACGGCTTGGCCAGGGTCTTATTTTTGAACTCCAAGAGCTCTCAGACTCTGAAAAGCTACAGGCCTTGCGCAACCGTGCCTTTGAGCTGGGCTGGATGAACCAGCCCAGCCGGCCCGACTACGACAGCCTTTTCCGATTCATGCTCGAGCGCCTTCCCCGAGGGCTTGACCGCCTCACAGCCTTAATGGATGCAGCCGACTCCCGAGCCCTGGCTTTAAAAAAACCAATTGGGCTTAACCTTATTCGAAGCCTTATGGAAGGGCCCATTAAAAATGCCTCCGCCTGATTCATCGCCACCTTTGCAGCTTGCCCTTTTCGACCTTGATCACACGCTCTTGCCCATTGACAGCGATGTCAGCTGGGCCAACGAGCTTGCCAGGCTAGGGCTGGTTGACCCGCAATGGCATAGGCGCCGTAACGACGAGTTCTATGAGCAGTACAAGGCGGGTGTTCTTGATATTGATGCCTTTTTAGCCTTTCAGCTTGGGCCATTTGGCGAGCATCCTCGGCATCAGCTTGAGGCCTGGCGCGACGATTTCCTTCAACGCGTCATATTCCCCCAGGTGCTTGATACGGCGCGGGCACTGGTGCGCAGGCATCAGGACGAGGGCAGCCTCTGCGCGGTGGTCACGGCCACCAACGACTTTATTACCCGGCCCATCGCCCAGGCCTTTGGTATTGATCAGCTCATTGCCACAGAGGTGGAGACCGATGCCAAGGGTGAGTTCACCGGCAGGCACAAGGGCCTGCCAAGCTTTCGAGAGGGCAAGGTGACCCGAGTGGCCCAGTGGCTTGCGTTGAAAGGCCTTGGGCTGGAGGACTTTGAGGTCTCCTGGTTTTACAGCGACTCCATGAACGACCTGCCCTTACTTGCCCGGGTAAGCCATCCGGTTGCAACCAACCCCGATGACCGACTTCGAGCCCATGCCAGGGCCCAGGGCTGGCCCATTCTTGATCTCTTCAAATCCCCAGAGGCTTGATACTCTTAGCCTCGTGATTCGTAAACTCCTCCGCTCCCTTGCAAGGTTTGCCCCCGGGCATGCCCACGGTCGGGGCCATGCAGGCGGCCACGATCCTAAAGTTCATAAGGCCTCGCATGTTGGCATTGACCGCAGGCTGGTCTCGTCAGGGGCGATTCGCACCGTGGAGGGCCTGCAGCAGGCAGGCTACAAGGCCTTTGTTGTGGGGGGTGCTGTGCGCGACCTCATGCTTGGCCTTCGGCCGAAGGACTTTGACGTGGCCACCGATGCAACACCCGAAGACGTCCAGCATATTTTTCGCCGTGCACGAATGATTGGAAAACGTTTTCGTCTGGTGCATGTTCTGTTCGGGCCCGAGACCATTGAGGTCTCAACCTTTCGGGCGGCTGCAGGCGAGGACCACGAGACCGATGCCCACGGCCGGGTGTTGCGTGACAACACCTTTGGCGAGCAGCACGAGGATGCAGCCCGTCGCGACCTCAGTATTAATGCCCTTTACTACGACCCATTAAGCGACACGGTTCTGGACTACCACCATGGGGTGGAAGACCTGCAGGCGCGTCGCATCCGAATTATTGGTCAGCCCGAGCGTCGCTACAGGGAAGACCCCGTGCGTATGCTTCGTGTCGTGCGGTTTGCTGCCAAGCTGCAGTTTGACCTCGAGTCAAAGACCACCGAGCCCATTGCCGACCTGGCCGACCTTATTGTGAATGTCCCCCAGGCAAGGCTCTTTGACGAAATGATTAAGCTCTTGCAGTCGGGTCAGGCCTTCTTAGGGCTGCAACAGCTGCGCCGCTATGGCCTGCATCATGGCTGCCTGCCGCTTGTGGACATGGTCCTTGAGCCCGAGGGCAGTGAGAAGGAAAAGCATCAGGCCCTTTCTTTTGTAAGGCTTGCCCTTGAGCGCACCGACCAACGGGTTCAGCAGGGTAAGCCCATCTCGGTGGGCTTTTTGTTTGCAAGCCTTCTCTGGTGCCCCGTCTACCGACACTGGAAGCAGCTTGAGGCCCAGGGCATGAAGGCCGTTCCTGCCCTGCATGAGGCCATTGACCAGGTCATCGATCAACAGCTTGATCGGCTCTCCATTCAAAAACGAGTGGTTGCCGACCTGCGAGAGATCTGGATGCTTCAGCCCCGGTTCGAGAAACGCAATGGCCAGGCGCCCTTTCGGCTACTTAGTCATCTTCGCTTTCGGGCGGGCTACGACTTCCTTCTGCTTCGCGAGGCCGTGGGCCAGGCACCCGAAGGCCTTGGTGCATGGTGGACCGAGTTTCTTGAGGCTGAAGGGGAAGAGCACCGTGCCGAGCTTGTCCACAAAACCAGTGCACGCCGTGTGAGCACGCGGGCGTCTCGGTCTGAGCCCGGCGCACCCGAGCAGACGGATGCGCTTAACGGCCTTACCACTGCAGAGGAACAGGCAAGGCCTGCACGTCCTCGGCGCCGACGCCGATCAAAGCCTGCAGGCCAGGGGCAGGCCGGGGCTGAGGGCGGCGGTGGTGGAGACGGAGGCGGCGGAGGCACGCAGTCATGAGGCTTGCTGTTCTTGCCCTTGGGGCCAACCTTCCTTTTGCAGACCGTCCGGCGCAGACCACTCTTCAACTTGTCATGAAGGAACTTCAAGGGCTTGAGAGCAGCCGGGTTCTTGCCCATTCACGGCTTTGGCGTTCGGCACCGGTCATGGCCGAGGGGCCAATGTTCTTTAATGCCTGCAGTCTGGTTCAAACCAATCTTGAACCGCTGCACCTGCTTGAGAGCCTTCTTGCCCTGGAGAACAAGTGGGGCCGTGTTCGTGGGCCTAAGCCCAGCAACACGCGAGCCGCTGCGCGTACGCTTGACCTCGACCTAATTTGGATGGAGGGTACGGCTGTGAACAGCCCAAGGCTATGCCTGCCGCATCCCCGTGCCTGCAGCCGCGGCTTCGTGCTGGGGCCGCTTCTTGATCTTGACCCCTGGCTTGGCGGGCGTTTGACACTGCCCCACCCCCTCACGGGCGAGCCCTGTTGTCTTGAAGATCTCTGGCTGCAACTGCCTGAGGCAGCGCGGGCCGATAGCCAGCCCATTGCTGAGCCCATCGACTCCGTGGAGAAGGCGGCATGAGACCCGACTGGTGCCAACGCTTTCGCTCGATTGTCTTTGAAGGGCCCATTGGGGTGGGCAAGAGCAGCCTGGCACTGAAGTTTGCAGAGCGGTTTGGCTATCGTGCCTTGCTTGAGGCCCCCGAGGCCAACCCTTTTTTGTCGCGGTTTTACCGAGACAGCGCCCGCTTTGCCTTTCCGACGCAGTTGTTTTTTTTATTCCAACGTATTGATCAGCTGCGCGAAGTCTCGCAGCGTGACCTCTTCAATGAGTTCATGGTGTCTGACTTTATGCTTGAGAAGGACCCTCTCTTTGCGCGCCTTACTTTGTCAGACGACGAGCTCGCCCTGTACCAGACCATCTATGAGTCGCTTAGGCCTCAGGCCCCCACCCCCGATCTCGTGATTGTTCTGCAGGCCTCTGCCGAGCAGTTGGTGACCCGCATTTCGCAGCGGGGTATCGCCATGGAGCAGGGCATGTCCCATGACTATCTGCGGGCGTTGTCCGAGGCCTATACCGACTTCTTTCATCGCTACGAGGATGCCCCCTTGCTTATCGTGAACACAGCCGCACTCAACCCCATCGACCGCGAGGACGACTTTGAGGCCCTGGTGCAGCAGATTGTTCAGCTGCGCGGGCGTCGCACCTATTTCAATTTGAATGTCTAGATGAAGATTGTTCACACCATCGCCGAGCTGCGAGCCCAGCTTCGAGGCCAGCTGCGCACAGCCTTCGTTCCCACCATGGGCAATCTGCATGAGGGGCATTTGTCGCTAATGCGAATTGCAGCCAAAAACGGGGACCCCGTGGTTGCCTCTGTTTTTGTTAACCGACTGCAGTTCGCGCCCCATGAAGACTTCGACCGCTACCCGCGCACCCTTCAAGAAGACGCGAAAAAGCTTGAGGCCGAGGGCGTGTATGTTCTTTTTGCGCCCGATGAGAAGGAGCTTTATCCGGAGCCGCAAGAGTTTCGCGTCCATCCGCCGCAGGACCTTGGGGACATTCTTGAGGGTGAGTTTCGTCCGGGGTTTTTTGTGGGTGTCACAACCGTCGTCCTGAAACTCTTTCAGTGCGTAAGCCCCCAGGTGGCGGTCTTTGGCAAGAAGGATTATCAGCAACAGATGATTATTCGGCGCATGTGCCAGCAGTTTGCCTTGCCCACCACCATTGTCTCTGCACCCACCATTCGCGACCTTGATGGCCTTGCCCTCTCGTCTCGCAACCAGTATCTCTCGGCAGAGCAACGGCAAGAGGCGCCCTGGCTTTACCGGCGTCTTACCCAGACCGCTGATCAGCTTCGCCAGATGCTGGCCGATCAGTCGCTTAGCCTTGAGGGTATCGCCAGGCTTGAAGGTCAGGCTCGGGCCGAGTTAAAAGCCCGTGGATGGGTACCGGATTACTTTGCAATACGCAGGCAGAACGACTTAAAGCCCTTGGAGCAGGCTGACCTTCTAAAGAGTTCGCAAGGCGCCGAACGACCGCAAATGGTTGTGCTTGCCGCGGCCCAGCTGGGGCAGCCGCGGCTTATTGACAACCTGGAGGTGGATCTTGATTAACGAATGAAGGCCGCCACAAGAACGCTGGCCAGAAAGACAATCCCCATCACCAAAAGCAGAGGCTTACGCGGTTTTTCTTGATCGGTGTTCATAGAACGCCCTTTAAAAGTTTGCCCATCTCGGATGGGTCTTTGGTGGTTTTAATTCCACAGGCCTGCATGATTTCAAGCTTGGCCTGGGCCGTATCGGCACCCCCTGAGATAAGCGCGCCGGCATGACCCATGCGCTTTCCGGGGGGCGCGGTGACGCCTGCAATGAAGCCAACAATGGGCTTTTTCATGTTGTCTTTGGCCCACTGAGCCGCGTTCACCTCGTCAGGCCCGCCAATTTCGCCAATCATAATTACGGCGTCGGTATCGGGGTCGTCGTTAAACATCTTTAAGACATCAATATGTTTAATGCCATTGACAGGGTCCCCGCCAATGCCCACGGCAGACGACTGGCCAAGACCAAGTTCAGTGACCTGGCCAACTGCCTCGTAGGTTAGGGTGCCCGACCTTGAGACAATGCCAATGCGCCCCTTACGGTGAATGTGGCCGGGCATGATCCCAATTTTAATTTCCTCTGGCGTGATGAGGCCAGGACAATTTGGCCCAAGCAACAAGGTTTTGCTGTTGGCGGCCCTCATCTGATTGCGAACCAGCATCATGTCGCGAACGGGAATGCCTTCGGTAATGCAAATAACCAGATCAAGCTCGGCCTGCACGGCCTCCCAGATGGCCTCGGCCGCACCGGCAGGCGGTACGTAGATGACCGAGACGGTTGCACCTGTCTGGGCCTTGGCCTCTTTCACCGAGGCGTAAATGGGGATGCCCTCGAAGTCTTCGCCTGCACGCTTGGGGTTCACACCCGCGACGAAACAGTTTTTGCCATTGGCATAGTCGCGGCACATGCGCGTATGGAACTGACCTGTCTTGCCAGTAATGCCCTGGGTAATGACTTTGGTGTCTTTATTAATAAGAATTGACATAGTTGTTTCGTCCCTTTTCAGCGCGCCGCGGCCACGACTTTTTCGGCGGCCTCACCCATGGTGTTGGCCGAAATAATGGGTAGGCCTGAGTCGGCCAGAATTTTCTTGCCCTGATCTTCGTTGGTGCCCTTCATGCGAACCACCAGAGGCACCTTGAGACCCACGGCTTTGGAGGCCGACACCACGCCCTCGGCGATGACGTCGCAACGCATAATGCCGCCAAAGATGTTCACCAGAATGGCCTCGACCTTGGGATTGCCAAGCATAATTTTGAAGGCCTCGGTGACCTTCTCGGTGGTGGCGCCACCGCCAACATCAAGAAAGTTCGCTGGCTCGCCACCAAAAAGCTTAATGGTGTCCATGGTGGCCATGGCAAGGCCGGCGCCATTAACAAGGCAGCCAATGTTGCCGTCAAGCTGAATGTAGGCAAGGTCAAACTTGCTGGCTTCAATTTCTGCCGGGTCCTCTTCATCGAGGTCGCGAAGTTCAACAATGTCCGGGTGACGAAACAGGGCGTTGGAATCAAAGTTCCATTTCGCATCAAGCGCAATGACCTTGCCATCGCCGGTGAGAATGAGTGGGTTGATTTCTGCAAGTGAGGCATCGGTCTCCCAGAAGGCCTTGTAGAGGCCTTGAATGGCCTGGCGTGCCTGGGCAATGGATGCGGGTGGAATGCCAATGGCCGCAGAGAGCTCGTCAACCTGGGCGTCTGTGCAGCCCTTTAAGGGGTCAACAAAGGTCTTGTGGATTTTCTCGGGCTGCGTCTCGGCAACATGCTCAATATCCATGCCGCCCTCAGAAGACCCCATGATGCAGACCTTCTGGGTCACGCGATCGGTGACCACAGCAAGGTAGAGCTCTTTTTGAATATCGGCCCCCTCTTCAATGAGCAGGCGCCTTACCTTTTGACCTTCAGGGCCCGTCTGGTGGGTGACAAGCTGCATGCCTAGAATTTGGCTGGCATGGCTACGCACTTCATCAAGAGACCTGGCAAGCTTGACCCCACCCCCCTTGCCACGACCACCCGCGTGGATTTGTGCCTTGACGACCCATACAGGGCCCCCCAGGGTTTTTGCGGCGTCAACGGCCTCGTCAATACTAAAACAGGCTATGCCTCGCGGCACTGCAACACCGTAGCGGCGCAGGATATCTTTACCCTGGTATTCGTGAATTTTCATTGGTTTGACTCCCCTCGAGCCTAAAAATGGTAGCACGCGGGCTTCAACGACCCGCTTTGCCCGCAGGGTAGGCCAACTGTGATGTGGGAAGTGGCTCTGAGCTTAGGATGACGGACTGTCAGCGGGCGCGAAATGCCGAGCCTCAAGCCAGCGATAGACCTCGGGGAGAAGCCGCGGGCAACAAGAAACCGAATTTGTTTGGCCTTCTCGTAGGTGTTGATGGGGGCTGTGCCAAACTTCTTTGCCCAGACTGCAAAGGCGCGTTCATTCTCGGTCTCATGCAGGTGCTTCTTCTGCGTTTGAATGAGTTCGGGGTCGAGGCCGTGCTGCTCGAGCTCGTAAAGAAGGCGTGCATGCCCAAACCTTGCCTGGCGCTGATGAACGAAGGCATCGGCAAAGCGAGCATTGGAAAGTAGGTTTTTGGCCTCGAGCAGGTTTAGAACGTCTTCAAGGGCCTGCTCGGACTGCGCAAAGCCGACAAGTTTTTTGTGAAGCTCTTTGCGGCTGTAGTCTCTACGAGCTAGGGCCGCTATGGCCCTAGCCTTAAGAGAAACGGGTGCTGCAGACCTAGGCGGCCTCGGCACGTGAGCCGTCTTTGGAGGTGTCACGGCCACGACGAGCCGGCTTTTCAGTGGCCGGGGTGATGTCAGCGGGGTCGTCGGTGGCTGCGCTGACCACTTTTAGCGTTGGCGGTGCAAGCTCTGCAACCCCATAGTGCGCGCGAACCTTGTTTTCGATTTCAACGGCGATCGCCGGATTCTGTCGAAGGAACTCACGCGAGTTGTCTTTTCCTTGGCCAATTTTTTCGCCGTTGTAGCTGTACCAAGCGCCCGACTTTTCAACCAGGTTGCACTCCACGCCAAGATCGACAATTTCACCCTCGCGCGAGATGCCTTCGCCATAAAGAATATCGAACTCGGCCTGCCTAAAGGGCGGCGCCACCTTGTTCTTAACCACCTTAACGCGTGTTTCAGAGCCAATGACTTCATCGCCTTTTTTCAGCGAACCCACCCGGCGGATATCGAGCCGAACCGAGGAATAAAACTTAAGGGCATTACCCCCTGTGGTGGTCTCGGGGCTGCCAAACATGACCCCGATTTTCATGCGAATTTGATTAATGAAAATAACGAGGGTGTTGGTGCGATTAATAGTGCCCGTGAGCTTGCGAAGCGCCTGAGACATGAGACGCGCCTGAAGGCCCGGCAGAGAGTCGCCCATGTCGCCCTCAATTTCGGCGCGTGGGGTAAGGGCTGCCACCGAGTCGATGACCACGAGTTCGACCGAACCCGAACGCACCAAGGCATCTACAATTTCGAGCGCCTGCTCGCCGGTGTCGGGCTGAGAAATGAGGAGCTCGGTAAGGTTGACACCCAGCTTTTGCGCGTACTGGCTGTCGAGCGCATGCTCGGCATCGACAAAGGCGCAGACCCCGCCAAGCTTTTGCATTTCGGCAATGACCTGAAGGGTGAGCGTGGTTTTACCGGAGGACTCGGGCCCATAGATTTCAACCACACGGCCGCGCGGCAGGCCCCCAACGCCCAGGGCGATGTCGAGACCAAGTGAGCCTGTAGAGACGGTTTGAATGTCGGGCGCGACCTCGTTTTCGCCCATTTTCATAATGGAGCCTTTGCCGAACTGTTTTTCAATTTGGGCAATGGCGGCAGCAAGTGCCTTGGCTTTTTCAGCGCGGTTTTTGGTTTGAAGATCGTCCATGGTGTCCTTTCAGAAAGCGAGTCAGGTTGAGACGTACAATACTGTATAAAAAGTCAGTATTCAAGTGGGTTTTGATGGTAATTTTTTAGGGCGTCGCCGGTCTTGCGAGAAAATGGCCGAGGAGGCCCGCCAGGGCATACCAGGCGGCCTGTTGTTGAATGGCCTCTCGGCCACCGGCAAACCGCTGGCAGCTCGACCAGGTCTGCCTGGGCAGGCCTTGGGGCTGCTGCCTATCGAACTCGGCCCAGGCAAACCAGACCAGGCCCACAGGCTTTTCCTTGGACCCCCCCGTTGGCCCTGCAACCCCGGTAATTGCGGCGGTTAGCAAGGGCCCCGAGGAAAAAGGGGCATTTAAAGACAGCCCGTTGGCCAAAGGGCCCGCCAGCTGGCCTAGGCCTTCGGCCATGGCGCGGGCCACGGGCTCGCTCACCGCCCCATGGGCCTGTAGAAACGCGGCAGGCACCCGCAGTTGATGCATCTTCACGGCGTTGGAATAGCTCACCACGCCACCTTCAAACCATTGGCTTGAGCCCGCAATGCGGGTAAGCCAGCTTGATGCAAGCCCACCGGTGCAGGATTCCGCAAGGGCAATTCGAGCCCCTGAGCGCTGGGCCGCCCATCCCAAGGACAGGCCAAGCAGATTCACTGCGCCCTCGTGAAAGGCCCATGGCGCAGGCCTGGGGGCATCGGCTGCATGGGCGGCACGGGCGGCATGGGCTGAGTCACACAAGAACCCCGATGCGCACCAGGATGGCAATCACAAGCAGGGTGAGACCCGCGGCCGCAAGGTCATCGGCCATGACCCCCAAGCCGCCCTTTAGCCTGCGATCGAGCCAGCCCACCGGAGGAGGCTTCAGAATGTCAAAGAATCGGAACAGAAAAAAGGCAAGCGCCGTTAAAACCCAATCGTTGGGAGGAACAGCAAGGCCTGAAGGGCCAAGGACACTGTCCGTTGCGAGGTCGCGGGGAAGCACAAGCAGAACGAGCCAAAAGGCCCAGATCTCGTCAATGACGATACTCGAATGGTCCTCAGCTCCCAGCGCCTGGGTTGTGCGCGTGCAGGCCCAGACCGCAATCGGGAAGGTGATGAGCAACAAAAGCCAGAGCGCCGTGGTGGAAAAGAGCTGCTCGAGCACCAAAAAACTGCCCCAGGCCCAGAGGGTGCCCGCGGTTCCCGGGCCCACGGGCGAGAGCCCAGAGCCTGCCCCAAGCGCAAGAAAGTGGGCGGGATGCCGCAGGAAGATGGCCTGCGGCATGGGGGGCGATGACGACCCGGTCTCTGGTTGATCCAATTGCATTAGGTCTCTTGGCCAGCTGGCGGTTGAAAGTGATTAAACCCCGCAAGCGCATCCTGGCTCAAAGAAAGGGGGTGGCCATCGAGCCCATACCATCGACTCTGGGCCATGTCGTTGGACGCGGGCTGACCCGTCGGGCAGGCGTTCGTAAGGTCCACTCTGCCAATTGGGGTGAGCCTAAGATCGAGTTGCAAGGCAAGAGCCTCAATGGCGGGCCTTGCGGCAAGGGGCGCGGCAAAAAGAAGTTCGTATTCATCACCGCTGCGCGCCGCCAAAAGGCAGGCCTGCTGAAGGTCGAGCTCGTTTCGGTTGACGGCCGCCTGCAGTTCTGGGCCTAGGCACTGGCTAAGGGATTGAAGATGGACATGGGCTGTCAGCCCGGTGCCCCGGGCCCGAGCCTGAGAGCGCTCAAGCAGATGCCCAAGCTCGCTTGCAAGCCCATCGGAAATATCAATAGCCGCATGGGCAAGCTGCTGTTCACGAAGCGCTTGGCCCAGAGCCAGTCTGGGCTGCGGCCAGAGAAGCTTCTTCGCGCGGGGCTTGTGCTTGAGGGCATACACCCCATCCCCAAGGCTTCCCGATACCCAGAGTTCATCACCGGGCTGCAGACCATCGCGCAAAAGCGCCTGCCCCAGGGGCACAAGGCCCATGGCAGTTACCACCACGGCCTCTTCGGCCTGAACACTCACCGTGTCACCCCCCACAAGGCTCATGCCATGCTCAAGGGCAAGTGCATTGAGGCCTTTGGAAAAGGCCTCAAGCCAAGGCTTGCGAATGCCGCGCAGGTGGAGATTAAGTGTGAAGGCCCAGGGCTTTGCGCCCATAGCGGCAAGGTCGGAAAGACTGACAGCTAAAGCCTTATGGCCAAGGGCCGTTGGATCGACATCAGCGAGGTAGTGCCGGTTCTCAACCAAGGAGTCGGTGGTCACGACAAGCTGCTGGCCCTGCGGTATTGGGGCAAGCACCGCGGCATCATCCCCAATACCAAGCGCCTGCCTATGGTCTAGGCCACAGCCCTGCTGGGCCGCAGGCGCGCCTGCGAAATAGACTTGTATAAGACCGAATTCATCCATGAGGCCTAAGCTCGGGTGCGAGTCGATCGAGAACGCCGTTGATGTAGCGATGGCCTTCATTGCCCCCAAGCGATTTGGCAAGCTCAATGGCCTCGTTAATAACAACCCGGTAGGGCACCTCAGGGTGATGGCAGAGCTCGTAGACGCTAAGCAGCAAAATGGCATGCTCAACGGGCGACAGCTCGACAAGCGGTCGGTCCATGACCTTTGTTATGGACTCGCGCAAGGACTCAACATGGCTTACCGCACCAAAAAAGCAGTCCTTGAAGTACTCCATGTCCGCCCCCTTGCCTTCTTCAGACTCGGTGACAACGAAGGCCTCAATTTCGTCAAGCGGCTGCTGGGCTAGGAGCCACTGGTAGAGCGCCTGAACCGATAAAAGCCTTGAGAGACGGCGGGCACTTCGACTGCGTGAGTCAGGCCGCATCGTCGTCGTCCGCAGCAACCTCGTCATCGATGGCAAGCATGAGGTTGGCCATTTCAACGGCAACAAGGCCTGCCTCGTGGCCTTTGATGTCAGCGCGTTCCTCGGCCTGCTCGTCGGTGTTGGTGGTAAGAACCCCATTGGCAATGGGAATACGAAAGTCGAGCGAGACCCTTTGAATACCGGCTGCCGACTGATCACTCACAAGCTCAAAGTGGTAGGTCTCTCCGCGAATGACAGCACCGAGTGCAACCAGCCCGTCGAACTGCCCCGTCTCGGCAAGCTGAGCCAAGGCCAAGGGAATCTCAAGGGCTCCCGGAACCGAGACCACGGTGATGTCAGTGCCTGCAACACCCGCCTCGTTAAGCCCGCGAAGGCACGATGTCTCGAGCGTCTTGGTAATGGAGGGATTGAACCGAGCCACGACAAGCCCGATGCGCAGCCCTTCGCCATTGAGCTCGGGATCAATACGATAGGCGCTTGTCATAGTGCAGGTCTTTCAAGTTAAGCAGAGTGAGAAAAGGCATGCGCGATTAGTCGTTGAGGCCCGCCTCGGGCTGGTAGCCCGTTACCTCGAGGCCGAAGCCTGCCATGCTTGGCATCTTACGGGGTCGGGCAAGCAGGCGCATTTTTCCAACCCCAACATGACGAAGTATGGCCGCACCAAGGCCGTAGCTTCGAAGGGACTGACTTGAGACCGGCGAGGGTGGCACCGCCGAGATGGACTGGCCATGCATCTGGGCAAGAACGGTCTGGACCGAAGGTGCCGTGTTCAGCAGAACAAGAACGCCGCAGCCTGCCGACTCAATGGCCGCAAGCGCTGCAGGAATGGGCCAGCTGTGATTTGGGTTTTTGCTATCAATCCAGTCAAGCAGACTGGCCGGTTCATGGACCCGCGCCAGGGTCTCGTGGTTTGGTTCGGGCTTTCCAAAAATAAGGGCCATATGGGGCTGACCACTGGCCTTATCGGTAAAGGCCACCAGTCGCCAGGGCTTGCCCTGAAGCGTAATGGCACGGTCGGCAATTTCTTCCACAAGGCTCTCGTGGGAACTGCGGTGCTCAATGAGGTTGGCAATGGAGCCCAGCATGAGCTGATGGGTTTTTGCAAACTGAACCAGGTCGGGCAGTCGTGCCATGGAGCCGTCGTCGTTCAGAATTTCACAGATGACGGCCGACGGACTGCGGCCCGCCAGTGCCGCCAGGTCGCAGCCCGCCTCGGTATGGCCAGCGCGAGTCAGCACGCCCCCGGCCTGGGCCATAAGGGGGAAAATATGGCCTGGCTGAACCAGATCGTCGGGTCGGGCATCGGGGGCAACGGCCGCCTGGATGGTGCGCGCTCGGTCGGCCGCACTAATGCCCGTGGTCACGCCTATGGCTGCCTCAATGGAAAGCGTAAAGGCTGTGCCGTGCGAGGACCTGTTCTGGTTCACCATCAGCGGCAGATTCAGCTGACGGCAACGGTCTTGGGTGAGGGTAAGGCAAATCAACCCTCGGCCGTAGCGCGCCATAAAGTTGATGGCCTGCGGTGTCACGGCATCGGCGGCCATCACCAGGTCGCCCTCGTTCTCGCGGTCTTCGTCATCAACAAGAACAACCATCTTGCCCTGACCAATGGCCTCAATAAGCTGCTCGGAAGAGGCCATTTCTAGAAGATCGTGCTCGGTCATGCTCGAGGGCCTTGTGCAGACATGTCGGAACCAAGGGCTGCGGCAGGGCCCGCGGCTTGGCCGAGCGCCATCGGCCAACGCCCACCGGCAACCATGGACTCAAGCACACGAGCCACCTGCCGTGCGATGGGGTCCACCTCAAGGTTAAGCCGATCGCCAACCCCAAGCTGAGAAAACAGGGTCTTCTTCCATGTATGCGGAATAAGGTTGATGCTCATTTCGGTCTGCCCATCGCGGTCTGTCACCGCGTTAACCGTAAGGCTCACACCATGGACCGAGACTGAGCCTTTTTCAGTAATAAACATGGCAAGGCTTGGGGGAACCTCAAGCAGCAGCTCGTTTGATTCGTCGCGCGAACGCAGTCCAGTGACACGCGCTGTGCCATCGACATGGCCTGAGACAATGTGCCCACCGAGGCGGTCGTTGGCACGGAGCGCCTTCTCAAGATGCACGGGGCCGGGCTGATCAAGACCCACGGTGCGGTTAAGGCTCTCCCGTGAGATGTCAAAAAAGCAGCCCTGGTCGGTGGGTGATAGAACCGTCATGCAGGCACCGTTGACCGAAATGGAATCGCCTTCGGCAATGTCGCTTGAATCAAGATCGCCCCAGAGAAGATGAACACGAAGGCCCTGCGCATCGGAGTATGGACTGGCCTGCTGCGACAAGACCCGGGACTGAGACATAACCCCTTCAATGCGCCCAATGGCCTGAACAATCCCAGTAAACATAGCCCTAGAGTGTAATGAGTTATTGGGGCGCCACCGGATGGGGCTTAACAAGCCGAATACGCAGCCCGTCGCCCACTAGGTCTTGGCCAATAAGGCGCCATCGAGGCGCAGCCTCCACTGAGCCAAGCTCGGGCATCCCGCTCACAGGTGGCATGCCCTGCCCCAGAAAAACCGGGGCCATGTAGACCAGCCATTCGTCGATGACCCCTTCAGACCAAAAGCCACCCACCAGGGCAGGACCCGCCTCAAGATGAATCTCGTTCATGCCACGGTCGGCAAGCTGCCTTAACAAATCGTGCAGGGCAAGGCGTTCACCGGGTCTGCCGGACTGCGAGGCCACTGAAATAAGTTCAACGCCTCTTGCCGCAAGCCGATCGATGCCTTCTCGGTGGATGGGATTATCAAGATCGGCGGTGGTCGCCACCATGGCCTTGGGCTCACGAAAGAATCGGGCATCGGGGTCGGCCATGAGCCTTGGGTCGACCACCAGTCGATGAGGCTGCCGAGGGGTGTCCACGTAACGCACATTCAAAAGGGGATCGTCCTGCAGAACCGTGCCCACGCCAGTGACAACAAGGCAGGAGCGGGCGCGAAAGGCATGCCCGTCCGCCCGCGCCTCGGGGGAGGTAATCCACTGGCTTACCCCGTTGGCAAGGGCAACACGACCATCCATGGAACAGGCCATTTTTGCCCGCACCCAGGGCCTGCCTTTTGTCATGCGAAGAATAAAGCCGGGGTTTAAGGCAGCCGCCTTCTCGGCCAAAAGGCCACAACGAACATCAAGGCCCGCCTCTCGGAGTCGGGCAAGGCCCTTGCCTGCAACGATGGGGTTGGGATCTTCCATGGCCGCAACCACGGCACGCACGCCTGCCTGAATAAGAGCCTCTGCGCAGGGGCCCGTTTTTCCAATATGGTTGCAGGGCTCAAGAGTGATGAAGGCGGTCGCCCCACGCGCCCGGCTGCCAGCCTGTCGTAGAGCAACCACCTCGGCATGGGCCTCACCCGCGCGTTCATGCCAGCCCTGCCCCACCACCTTGCCATCACGAACCATAAGGCAGCCCACGCGGGGGTTGGGGGTGGTTGTAAAGAGCCCATGCTCGGCAAGGCTGATGGCCTTTTGCATGAAGTCGACGTCGGTCTCACTGAACACGGCGAATTCGCTTCGATGGGGTTGCCTGGGCTGCCTTTGCCTTGCCCGCAGGGGCAGAGCTTGGGCTTGGCGCAGAAGAGGCCTTGGTGCGCAGGCTGCCGGCCGGCCGCCGCACGCGCGGGCCAACCTCGGCAAGAATGGCCTGGAACTCAGAGACGTCCTCGAAGCTTCGGTAGACCGAGGCAAACCTGACGTAGGCCACCTTGTCGAGCCGCCTAAGAGCCTTCATGACAAGCTCACCAAGAAACTGGCTTGTTACCTCGCGCTCGCCACTGGCCGCAAGCTGCTCCTCAATTAAACGCACCGCCTGCTCAACAATGTCGTAGGCCACAGGCCTTTTGCGCAGGGCAAGGGCCATGCTTGCGCGCAGCTTTGCGGAATCGAAATCGCAACGCGAGCCGTCCTTCTTGACAACCGAAGGCAGCGAGAGCTCGATTTTCTCAAGCGTCTTGAACCGACGCTCACAGGCCAGGCAGCGCCGTCGCCTGCGAATCTCAAGCCCATCGTCAAACAAACGGGTGTCGGTGACCTGGGTGTCAGGCGAGCCGCAGGCGGGACAGCGCATGGCTTAGCGATAGACGGGAAACTGTTGAGTGAGTTGATGCACCTCGTTGCGAACCCGAGCGGCCACAGACTCGTCTTCGGGCGCCTCGAGGGTGTCAGCAATAAGGTTGGCGACCCGAGTCATTTCTTGGGGGCCAAAACCACGGGTCGTGCAGGCAGGGGTTCCGAGTCGAATGCCGCTTGTAACCATTGGCTTTTCGGGATCGTTCGGTATGGCATTTTTATTCACCGTGATGTGGGCTCGGCCAAGGGCAGCCTCGGCCGCCTTGCCCGTGATGTTTTTCGCCCTTAGGTCAACGAGCATGACATGGCTTTCTGTTCGGCCCGAGACAATACGCAGGCCACGCTCGACAAGACCCTTGGCAAGCGCCTGGGCGTTATCGAGAATGCCCTGGGCGTAGACCTTAAAGCTTGGCTGCAGGGCTTCTTGAAAGGCAACGGCCTTTGCGGCAATGACATGCATCAGGGGGCCGCCCTGAATGCCCGGGAAGACCGCACTGTTAATGGCCTTTTCGTGCTCGGACTTCATAAGAATAATTCCACCGCGAGGGCCACGAAGGCTCTTGTGGGTGGTGGAGGTAATAACATCGGCATGGGGCACGGGGTTGGGGTAGAGCCCCGCAGCAATAAGGCCCGAGTAGTGGGCCATGTCCACCAGAAAAAGCGCGCCAATGTCTTTGGCTACTCTGGCAAACCGCTCCCAGTCGGTCTTTAAAGAATAGGCCGAGGCGCCTGCAATAAGAAGCTTCGGCCTGTGCTCACGGGCCAAGGCTTCCATGCGGTCGTAGTCGATTTCCTCTTTGGCATTGAGGCCGTAGGGCACAACATGAAACCACTTGCCCGAGAGGTTCAGAGGCATGCCATGGGTAAGGTGTCCGCCTTCGGCAAGCGACAGGCCCATGATGGTGTCGCCCGGCTTTAAGAAGGCAAGAAAGACCGCGGTGTTGGCCTGCGCGCCAGAGTGAGGCTGAACGTTTGCGGCCTCGGCCCCGTAGAGCTTCTTTAAGCGGTCGATGGCCAGTTGTTCAACCACATCCACATGCTCGCAGCCGCCATAGTAGCGACGACCGGGGTAGCCCTCGGCGTACTTGTTTGTAAGCTGAGAACCCTGGGCGGCAAGAACCGCCGGGCTTGCATAGTTCTCGGAGGCAATGAGCTCGATGTGATCTTCCTGCCGGGTGTTTTCGGCCGCAACGGCCTGGGCGACTTCGGGGTCGGTTTGTACAAAGGTCTGACTGCGATTAAACATGCTGAAGGTCCATGGTTTTTGAATTTTTGGATTGCGCCTTCGAAAAGGAAGGGCTGACGACGGCATAGAGAAACCATAACAGCCCGAACATTAGGTGGGCCGTTAGAAGATGCACGGGCTGCGCAATAAGTGGGAAGCCTAGGTGGTTAAGAGCTCCACCCAGGGCCATTTCAAAGGCCGTAAAGCCAACAAGAAGTGCGGCCATAAGTCCGGCGCGGGTTCGCCTAAAAGGGCTTTGATAGACGCGAAACATAAGGTAGAGGCACAGCCCAAGAAGGACCCAGGAAAACGACCGGTGGACCTCAAAAATCCATGGAATGGCCTCAATCCATTGGTCGCGTGTGAGGTCGGTGGCAATTCGCGAGATGAGGTCAACGCTTTCTCGAATTTGAATGCCCAGAAAAATCTGCAGGGTAAGGGCGGCAAGCGTTGCAAGCACAAGCGACCGAAACCAGCTTGGAAGCTCACGAAGTGTTGGGGATTGTTGTGTTGTCTGCCCCGCCTGAGGCGAGGTTATGCGCTGCGCGAGCAGGGCCTGAGGTCCTGCGGCCCGCACCACAGCATAAATAAAACACATTTGAACCAGAAAGGCGCCCACCATGTGGGCAGAAATCATGACGGGGCGAAGGTTGGAGGCCACCACCATGGAGCCAAGCCAGCCGTTAAAGGCAATAAACAAAAGCCCCCCCAGGCTTGACCAAAAGACCACAGGCTGCTCGCGGCGAAATGGCCTGGCAGCCAGCACGGTAAGGATTGCCAGCAGGCCGATGGTTGCGCCGACAAGCCGGTTTAGGTATTCCGTCCAGGTTTTAACCGGGTCGAAATCGGCCGTGTCGTAGCCACGGTCGGCATAGCGCACCCGCCAGTCGGGCGGCAGTTGGCTTTCTTGGGTGGGCGGCACGAACTGGCCAAAGCACAAAGGCCAGTCGGGGCAGCCCATGCCTGCGCCGGTGGCCCTTACCGTTCCGCCCACCAGAATAAGAAAGTAGACGGCCGTAATAGTGATGAGAACCATCCAAATAAAACGACGCCGCTCATGAGGCTTGACTCCAGACCTGGCTGGCAGTTCGACGGCCGAACCGTCAGCAGATGGCATGGAAAGGTTACTCATGACAAAGGCTCCTTAAGATCGATACGAGCAAACCTGCGCTTACCCACCTGCAAGACATACTGACCGGCGGAAAGCTCAAGCATGCGATCGGCAACGCGCTCACCGTTAAGTCGAACCCCACCCTGCTCAATGGAGCGCACCGCCTCGGACCCCGAGCTTACAAGACCTGCCTGCTTTAAAGCCTGACTTACGGAAAGGGGAGCATGGCCCAGCAGAATTAAAGGCAGATCGGTGGGAGATTCACCCTTTTTAAAACGCGCCTCAAAATCTGTGAGGGCCTTTTCGGAAGCCGCCCTGGAGTGAAACCGCTCGACAAGCTCCATGGCAAGGTCAACCTTAATGTCCCGAGGGTTTCGGCCCGCCAAGGCTTCAGCCTTCAACGCCTCAATCTGCACCATGCTGCGAGACGAAAGCAAAATAAAGTAGCGCCACATGAGATCGTCTGAGATCGACATAAGCTTGCCAAACATCTCCGAGGCGGGCTCTGCAATACCCACGTAGTTGCCTTTGCTCTTGCTCATCTTCTCAACGCCATCGAGCCCTTCGAGCAAGGGCATGGTGAGAATGCACTGGGGACTCTGGCCGGCATCTTTTTGAAGCTCGCGACCCATTAATAGGTTGAACTTCTGATCGGTACCCCCAAGCTCAAGGTCGGCCTTTAGAACCACCGAGTCGTAGCCCTGCAGAAGGGGATAGAGAAACTCGTGAACACCAATGGAGACACCGGCCTTGTAGCGCTTGGTGAAGTCGTCGCGCTCGAGCATGCGGGCCACCGTGGCCTGGGCGGCCAGCCGAATCATGCCCTGGGCACCGAGGGCCTCGCACCATTGCGAGTTCTTGCGTACCTCGGTCTTGTTGGGGTCAAGGACAAGGCTTGCCTGATGAAAATAGGTCTGGGCGTTGACTGCGACTTCTTCCGCCGTTAGAGGCGGGCGTGTGGCATTGCGACCCGTGGGGTCTCCAATGAGCGCCGTGAAATCACCCACAAGAAAAATCACCTGGTGGCCCAGGTCTTGAAGCTGGCGAAGCTTGGTGAGCACAACGGTATGGCCCAGATGCAGGTCGGGGGCTGTTGGGTCGAGCCCAAGCTTGACTCGAAGGGGGTCTTTGAGCTATGGGCGCGCAAAAGCTTGGCACGAAGCTCGCTTTCAACAAGAATTTCGTCACTGCCTCGGCCAATAACTGCCATAGCCTGCTCGACCTCGGCCGGCAGGCTGTCTGGAGCCTGGGCATCCGGCCAGGCCTGCGTGCCGGCAGTGGTTGGGCCCTGAGACGGGTTTGAGGGGTGAGATAAGGAAGGGGGCATGGCTGACAATGGCTTTAGGAACTACAATTCTACGGTTATGAAGACAAGCACGCTCCGCTTTTGGATCTACGGCACGGCAGCCTTTGGCATTTTAATGGCGAGCATCACCAGTCTTGGCATCTCCACCATTAGCGAGGCCGAATCAAAAATGCTGGCCCAGCCTGTGGTCAAGCTGCTCGAGACGCCCTCGTTAGAATCGCAACTTAAGGCGCTTGAGACCCACGGCCTGGAACTCGCCCGCGAGGACGAGGTGCTTGCCAGTGACACCATTGCCAGCCTCTTTGAGAGGCTGGGTGTCGAGGACCCCGAGGCGCTTATCTACCTTGCGGCAGACAAGACCAATGCCTCAGTCCTCAAGACCAATGTGGGCAAGACAGCCCTGGTTCATACCGACATTAACGGCAGCCTTCTAAGGCTTCAGCTTGTGAACGGCCAAGATGCCTGGGTGGTGGAGCGAACCGGGGAAGGTCGGTTTGCAACCCGTATCGGCCAGGCGGGAGTTGAAACGGTGACTGAACATCGCTCGGTCATGGTGGGTAAGTCCTTCTTTAACGCCATGGACCAGGCTGGCGTTCCAAGCCCTATTACAGAAGACGTTGTCAGCCTTTTTGAGTCGGACCTCGATTTTCGTCGCCAGGTGCAGCCCGGTGACAAGGTTCGGGTTATTTACGAAAACAAGAAGGTGGCAGGCCGCGAGATTGGCGACTACAGCCTCGTTGCTGTTCGGTTTGAGGCCACGGGGGCCTCTTACGAGGCCTTGTTTTTCAGTTCCAGCAATGGCGGCAAGGGCAATTATTACGATGCCGAAGGTAAATCGGTGAAGCGAGGCTTTCTTGCTGCACCCTTGCGTTACACCCGAATTAGCTCAAGCTTTTCACGTTTCCGTCTTCATCCCTTGTTTGGTGATCCACGTGCCCACCGGGGCGTTGACTATGCCGCTCCCATTGGAACGCCTGTGCGTTCGGTGGCAGAAGGTACGATTGTTGCCAGGGGCTGGAACGGCGGCTATGGCAATGCCGTTGAAATCCAGCACAACGCCCGCTACTCCACCTACTACGCCCACCTCTCGCGCTATGCGCCAGGCATGGTGGTGGGCCGAGAGGTACGAATGGGCGAAGTCATTGGCTTTGTTGGCAGCACCGGTTGGGCCACAGGCCCGCACCTTCACTATGAGTTTCGGGTGCAAGGTCGGTCGATTGACCCCATTCGAATTGCCCGCGAAAACCCGCAGGTGCCAAGCCTTGCAGGCCAAGACCTGCAACGCTTTCTCGTGGTTTCTGCCGATCTGCGCAAACGCCTAAGCCTTCTTGATAGCGTCAATACAGCCGAGGCAGGAGGCATTCCCGCTACCGCGGGTCGAAACTCCAATCCCAGCCCAAGGCTTGCAAGGCAATAACCTGGCGGGGGCGTCGCCTACAACGCCAGACCGGGGCAGCCAGCTTTTTCTTGGCATCATGTCCGGGACCAGTCTGGACGCTCTTGATGCTGTATTGATACGGGTTGAAAAGGCTGGCCCCAGTCGGCTTGGGTTCTGGAGCCGGCCCATGCCCGAGAGGCTTCGCGAGACCTTCCTGCAGTTGCACGACCCGCTTTGCGAAGCCGCACTGCTTAAAGCCCAACAGGCCGGCTTGGCGTTTGCAGGCGAGGTCAGCCAGCTTGTGCATGTTGTCAAAAAAGACACCAAGAGCCTTGGTCCTATTCAAGCCGTAGGGGTTCATGGTCAGACCATCCTTCATCGACCCGAGCTTGGCATTAGTCTGCAGCTTAATGCGCCTGCGGTTATTGCCGAGCAGACAGGTCTGGTGGTGGTCTGCGATTTTCGCACTGCCGATCTTGCTGCCCAGGGCCAGGGGGCACCGCTTGTGCCACTCTTTCACCAGGCCATTGCCCAAGGCGAGGAGTCGGGCGAGCTGGCGGTTCTAAACCTTGGGGGCATTGCCAACCTCACCCTTCTCACCCGCGAGCGCGGCGCTCATGCAGGGACCCGAATTCGTGGCTTTGACACGGGCCCTGCCAACATGCTGATGGACCTTTGGGCCAAAGAAAATGGGCGAGGCCGCTTCGATAAAGATGGGGAACTTGCCCGTGCGGGCAAGGCCAACCAGGGGTTTGTAGACCTACTGATGCAGCATCCGTTTTTCGCCAAGGCCCCGCCCAAGAGCACGGGGCGCGATGACTTCAATGCCAGATGGCTTGGGCAGCAGCTCCAGGCGTTTCAGGCGCCTCTTTCTGTGGCCGACGTTCAGGCAAGTCTTTTGGCCTTTAGCTGTCAGTCCATCGCAAAGGCTATTCCTAGTGGCACCCAAAAGCTTTTTCTTTGTGGTGGGGGTGCAAAGAACCCCAGCTTTGTTCAAGGGCTGCAACATGCCCTCGGGCAGGATGGTCGCAGAGACCCCTGCGAGGTTCAGACCACGGACAAACTGGGCTGGGCTGTGGAGGAGGTTGAGGCAGCGGCCTTTGCCTGGCTTGCCTATTTACGCATGAACGATCGGCCGGGCAACTGCCCCGAGGTGACAGGTGCGCTTGGGCCGCGATGCCTTGGCAGTATTACCGGACCCGCCCAGCCTTGGAAGACGCCAAGCCAGGGCTAGGCGGCCCGGGCTGCAAGAACCCTGCGCGAGCGAACGCCTTCGGCAAGCCGCTCGAGAATTAACGGACTGTCGTCCCAGCCGATGCAGGCATCGGTAATGCTTTGCCCATAGGTTAGGTCGGCAAGGGTCTGGCCCACACGCAGGTCTTGACGACCAAAAACCAGGTGGCTTTCAACCATCACACCAAAAATACGGCCATCGCCTTCTGCGAGCTGATCGGCCACCGCCTGCGAGACGGGCAGTTGGTTTTCAGCCTTCTTACTGGAATTGCCGTGGCTAAGGTCGATCATGAGGCGGCAGGCCATATTGCCTGCTGCAGATTCTTGGGCGGCGGCTTCAACGCTGGCCTTGTCGTAGTTGGGCGTCTTGCCTCCACGAAGAATGACATGGCAGTCTTCGTTGCCGGTTGTGGCCACAATGGCTGTGCGCCCTTCAGAGGTGACCGATAGAAAGTGATGGGGGTGCGAGGCCGATTTAATGGCATCAAAGGCAATCTTCAGGTTTCCATCGGTGCCGTTCTTAAAGCCCACGGGACAAGACAGCCCCGATGCAAGCTCTCGGTGCACCTGAGACTCGGTGGTGCGCGCACCAATGGCGCCCCAAGAAACGAGATCGGCAATGTACTGAGGCGAGATGACATCAAGAAACTCAACGCCGGCGGGCATTCCAATTTCATTAATTTGGGCCAACAACTGTCGGCCATGACGCAGGCCCGTGTTGATATCAAAACTGTTATTCGAGATGCGGGTCGTTAATAAGCCCCTTCCAGCCCACCGTGGTTCGCGGCTTCTCGAAATAAACACGCATGACAACTTCAAGGTCGGCCGAGAAACGCTCACGCTGCTCAAGAAGGCGGTTGGCGTATTCCATGGCCGCCTTTGGATCGTGAATGGAGCAAGGCCCAATAATGACAAGCAGCCGGTCATCCATCTCGTGGAGGATGCGGTGAATGGCCTGGCGTGAACCAAGAACGGTCTGTGCCGCCGAGGCACTAAGAGGAACTTCGGACATAAGCTGATCGGGGGTGATCAGCTCTTTGATTTCTCGAATACGAACATTAGATGTGATAGTCATAGACTTAAGTGTAGCCCAGGCCGACCCAGCAAACCGTTAAGAGGTCTCAGCTGGGCTGCCGTGCAAGGCCTCATCAAGCCATTCAAGCCAGTGCTGAACGGTAAGATGGCTGCCCGACTGAAGATGCCCAATGCAGCCCACATTGGCAGACAGAATACGATCGGGGCCCGCGGCAGAACAGGGCCTGAATTTTATTGTCCCGAAGGGTTTTGGCCAAGGCCGGCTGCAAGACCGAATAGGTGCCTGCCGAACCGCAACACAAATGGCTGTCGGCCACAGGCAAGACCTTCACATTAAGTTGGGTTAAAAACGCCTCGACTTCGCCTCGGCACTTCATGCCGTGCTGTTGGGTGCAGGGCGCGTGGTAGCTTACGTTGGGGGCCGCAGGCCTGGCTGGGTTCTGACCTAAGATGTCTTGAAGCCGGGGCAGCATGGGTTGAAGAAAAACAACCGGATCAAGGGCGCGCTCGGCAACATAGGCAGCCTTCTCGCAATAGGCAGGATCGTCTGCCAATAAATGGCCATAGTCTTTCACCATTACTGCGCAGCCCGAAGCATTCACAAGCACGGCCTCAAAGCCACCCGACTGCAGCAAGGGCCACCAGGCATCGATGTTGCGACGGGCTTGGTTCAGGGCACCGTCGGGGTCGGCAAGGTGATGACGAACCGCCCCGCAGCAGCCCGAGGTCTGCACCACAACGGCCTGAACCTCAAGGGCATTAAGCACCCAGGCTGTTGCAAGGTCAATGTTCGGCAAAAGGCTGGGCTGAACACAGCCGTTTAGGAGAATCACTTTACGCGCATGGCTATTGGACGGCCATGCTCGACGGGGCCTTTCGCCCATGGGCAGCTTGCTTGCCAGGAGATCGGGAAGAAACGACTTAAGACGGCTGCCCAGCCGCACGGCCGGCCCAAAAAGCGGCGAGGTGAGCCCCTCTCGAAGCAGCCCGCGCGCCAGACGCTGACCCATCGGCCGCCGAACCTTTTTCTCAATGAACTCGCGCCCAATATCAACCAGCCGCCCATACTCCACGCCCGAGGGACAGGTGGTCTCGCAGTTTCGGCAGGTTAGGCAACGATCGAGGTGCTGCTGGGTCTCGAGCGTAACGGACTCGCCCTCGAGCATCTGTTTAATTAAATAAATACGACCCCGGGGGCCGTCACGCTCATCGCCAAGCAGCTGGTAGGTTGGGCAGGTTGCTGTGCAAAAACCGCAGTGCACGCAGCGCCGAACAATATCGGCAGCCTCGTTGGCCTTTCGGTCCGACTTTAGGTCTGGGCTGAGCTCGATTTCCATAAGGAGCGCCCTTTATAGGCTTGGGTAGAGACGACCAGGGTTGAAAACGCGCTGCGGGTCGAGTTCGTTCTTCAGCCGAACATGAAGCCTGTGAAGCACGGGGCCTAAGGGCGTAAACCGGGGGGCGAGCCTTGGGTCAGTGACCGATTCGGCAGGACGGTAAAGGGTGGCATGGCCACCATGGTCTTGGGCAAGCTGCTGCATCTGAGCCGCAGGCTTTGCTGACCAGACCCATCGCAGGCCGGCGGCCCATTCCAACACACAGCCTCGCGGCTCGTCTTGCATACTGGCGAGGGCTGGGGTGCTTGCCGGCAAGGAAAGCCTCCAGAGCGAGAGCTTTGAAGAGGAGGCCTCGGGCTGAAAAAAGCGGTGGGTCTGGTCGCGCAGGCTTAGCCAGAAGGCCTGGGCCGCGGGCTCGGGCAGGACCTGAGCACCGCGCCTTGAGATAAATAATTCAAGGGCTGCGCTGACGGCCGCCTTGGCTCCCGAGAACCGCAGACTCAGACGACCCAGAGCAGCCTCAGGCTCTGTCTGCTCAAAGGCAGTGGCCGAGAGCGGCAGCGGCTCAGCCATCCAGAGGTTGCTGTCTTCAATGGCCTTTGCCTGCGAGCAGTCGATACAGACCGTTGCCGTGGCCGCGGGCTCGGGCAAAACTTTCAGGGCCACATCAAGAATAAGGCCCAAGGTTCCGAGCGCTCCCGTATGCAGACGAGAGAGATCGTAGCCCGCCACATTCTTCATGACGGTGCCGCCGAAACGCAATAACTCGCCCTGGGCATTCATGATGGTCATACCCAAAACGAAGTCTCGACAGGCGCCTGCCGAAAGCCTTCCAGGCCCTGACAGGCCGGTCGCTACCATTCCGCCCACAGTGCCCTTACCGCCGAAACGGGGGGGTTCGAAGGCAAGGCGTTGACCTTTTTGCGCAAGAAGGCTCTCAAGCTCAGCAATGGCAGTGCCCGACCGTGCAACCACCACCAGTTCGGTGGGGTCGTAGCTAACGACGCCTGCGTAGTCGGTTGTTAGTAACCGGGCCTGCTCGCCCCCTACAGGCTCGCCGTAGAAGGCCTTGCTGTTATGGCCTTCAATGGCAAACGATTTGCCTTGGGCCTGGGCCAGCTGGCTGGCCATTGCTGCAACCCATTGGGCCGCCTGCGACTCCGAAAGCCCCGCAGCCGGCGTCTGACTGGCTTTGCGTGCAAGACTGACTTGGCTGGCTTGGCTGAGCTGACTCACGCGAAAGAGCGGGGCATTGGGGAGGTAAAGGAACTAAAAACGCTCAAGCTGCGGAAAACGCAGCTCACCACGATGCACATGCATACGGCCGTATTCCGCACAACGCGAAAGGGTTGGAATGGCCTTGCCCGGATTCAACAGGCCCTTGGAATCGAAGGCATGCTTGACGGCGAAAAAACTAAGCCGCTCGGCCACCGAGAACTGCACACACATGGTGTCAATTTTTTCAATGCCCACGCCATGCTCACCGGTGATGGTGCCCCCGTAGTCGACGCAGAGTTCAAGAATTTCAGCACCGAACCTTTCAGTGGTCTCAAAGTCGCCCGGCTTGGCTGCATCAAACAAGATAAGCGGGTGCAGGTTGCCATCGCCCGCATGAAAGACATTGAGGCAACGCAGGCCGTATTTCTTTTCAAGCTCTGCAATGCGCGTAAGCATCTGACCAAGACGTCGGCGCGGAATGGTGCCGTCAATGCAGTAGTAGTCGGGCGATATCCGGCCTGAGGCGGGAAAGGCATTTTTTCGGCCCGACCAGAACCGCAGGCGTTCGGCCTCGGTCTCGGAGACTCGCAGGTCGGTGGCGCCGCTGCTTGAGAGCACTGCCTTCATACGGCCTATTTCTTCTTCCACCTCTGCAAGGGTGCCGTCGGACTCACAGAGCAAGATGACCTGAGCGTTAAGGTCATAGCCGGCATGAACAAATTCTTCAACCGCGGCGGTCATGCCCTTGTCCATCATTTCAAGGCCGGCTGGAATAATACCCGCCCCAATGAGGTCGGCCACCGCCTGGCCCGCCTTCTCCACCTCATCGAAGGAGGCCATGATGACCCGTGCCAGCTGCGGCTTCGGAATAAGGCGCACCGTCACCTCGGTGGTGACGGCAAGCATGCCCTCTGAGCCAATAACAAGCGCAAGAAGATCAAAGCCCGGGCTGTCAAAGGCCTCGGAGCCAAACTCGACCGGCTCGCCTTCAATGGTCAGGCCTCTTACACGAAGCACGTTGTGGACGGTGAGGCCGTATTTGAGGCAGTGCACACCCCCAGAGTTTTCGGCCACGTTGCCACCGATGGTGCAGGCAATTTGGGAGGATGGGTCGGGGGCGTAGTAAAGCCCATGAGGTGCGGCCGCCTCGCTAATGGCAAGGTTGCGCACACCGGGCTGAACCCTGGCGGTGCGCGCTACGGGGTCAAGGCTAACAATGCGATTCAGGCGGGCAGTGGAAAGGACAAGGCCTCCGCTGTGCGGGGTCGCCCCTCCCGAAAGGCCCGTTCCAGCGCCGCGCGCCACAACAGGAACATTGCGTGCATGGCAGATGGCGAGCACCTGGCTGGCCTGCTGCTCGGTATGCGGAAGAACCACAACGGCCGGTAGATGCCGGTAGCCCGACAGGCCATCGCACTCGTAAGGCTTAAGCCCCTCCACGTGACGAATGACGGATTCCGCGGGCAGGACCTGAAGAAGATTCTGAATAAGAGCCTCGCGAGCAGCGGGTTCGAGCGCCTGATCGAGTCGGGCGAACTTCAGTTCGCCGGGCTGCCACTGCAAGGCCTCTGAGGACGGGCCAAGCGCGGCCAATGGCGGATGGGCGGGCGCATTCATGCCTGAATTGTAGGCCTAGAAGCGGCTACACTTCGAACAATGACAGCAAAAGACCGCCTAACACGCATTGTTACTCGCTCCGGGGATGACGGTTACTCGGGGCTTGCCGATGGAAGCAGGCTTGCCAAAGACCACGAGCGATTCGAGGCCATGGGCGACGTGGACGAACTCAACAGCGTGCTCGGCATGCTTCGGGCCGAGGTTCAGTCTGCACAGGCGGCAACACCAGAAGGGCAAGAGGCAAGGGGCCTGGCAGAGGTTGATAGCCTGCTGGAGTCCATTCAACACGATCTTTTCGACCTTGGAGGCGAGCTTGCCATGCCCGGTCACGAGGTGCTTCAAAGCGAACGGCTACTAAGCCTCGATGAGGCCATTGCAGAGATCAACACGGCGCTGCCCAGCCTGCGAGAATTTATTCTTCCTGGAGGAAGTCGGGCCGCGGGGGTATGTCACCTGGCGCGCACCGTCACTCGGCGGGCCGAGCGTCGACTGGTTTCGCTAAACCGAGCGCTTGCCCATGCCGGCCAGGCCCCCTGCCGGGCAAGCCTGCAGCATTACTTAAACCGGCTTTCGGACCTTTTGTTTGTGCTCTCAAGGCAGCTCAACAAGCTTCAAGGGGTGACCGATGTCTACTGGCGAACCCGGCCGCGCCCCTCGAAAAACTCAGGCCTGCGCCGTTCCTCCGACAGTTAGTCCTTCAATTCGAAGGGTGGGCTGGCCCACGCCCACCGGCACGCTCTGGCCCTCTTTGCCGCAGGTTCCAATGCCGGGATCAAGCGCCAGGTCGTCGCCTATTCGGGTCACCCGCGTCAGTGCATCGGGGCCATTGCCAATAATGGTTGCGCCCTTGACCGGGAACTGAATCTTGCCCTTCTCAACCCAGTAGGCCTCCGACGCGGTGAAGACAAACTTCCCGCTGGTGATATCGACCTGCCCGCCCCCGAAGTTCACCGCGTAAAGGCCGCGGTCGAGCGAGCCAACGATTTCTTGCGGGGACTCTTTGCCAGCGAGCATGAAGGTGTTGGTCATGCGCGGCATGGGCAGATGGGCATACGACTCACGTCGCCCGTTACCGGTAACAGGCACCTTCATAAGTCGGGCGTTCAGGCTGTCTTGCAGGTAGCCGCGCAGAATGCCGTCTTCGATAAGAACATTGCGCTGGGTAGGGTTTGCCTCGTCATCGATATTCAGGGAGCCGCGGCGATTGGGCAGGCTTCCGTCGTCCACCACCGTGACCCCTTTGGCTGCCACCTGTTGACCAATGCGGCCCGCGAAGGCCGAGGAGCCTTTGCGGTTAAAGTCGCCCTCAAGGCCGTGGCCAATAGCCTCGTGCAGAAGCACGCCCGGCCAGCCTGGGCCCAGAACCACAGGCATGGTTCCGGCAGGTGCGGGGCGCGACTCGAGGTTCAGCAGCGCCTGGCGAACCGCCTCGCGTGCATGATCGAGGGCACGGTCTTGGCTGAAATACGAAAACGAGGAACGACCACCGCCTCCACTTGAACCCTGCTCGCGACGGCCGTTCTGCTCGGCAATCACCGAGACCGAAAGCCGAACCAAGGGGCGAACATCGGCGGCAATACGCCCATCGCTTCGAACCACAAGCACCACCTCGTACTCGCCCGCCAGCGAGGCCATCACTTGAATGACCCGTGGGTCCATGGCTCGGGCCGCCTTATCGATGGCCTGGAGCAGTTCAACCTTTTGCGCCGCAGACAAGGCGGCAAGCGGGTTGTCGGCCGAGTAGAGAGGTGGCCGTGAGGTCTCAAGCAGATGGCGGCCCTTGCCCAGGCGCTTTTGCTGACCCGCAACACGAACCGCCGCCGAGCCAGAGCCTGCCCGCGCAATGGAGCGCGTGGTGCGCGCGGCCTCAAACAGGGCCTTGGGGCTTAGGATGTCGCTGTAGGCAAAGGCGGTCTTCTCGCCCGAGATTGCACGAACGCCAACGCCCTGGTCGATGGAGTAGCTTCCCGATTTAACAATGCCCTCTTCCATGCCCCAGGACTCGGCCTGGCTGTACTGAAAGTAAAGGTCGCTGTCATCGATGCGGTGGGCATGCATCTCGGCAATGGCATCAAGAAGCATGGCCTCGGTAAGCCCATGAGGCTCAAGAAGCAGCCGCTGAGCGGTGGACAAGGCGGCAATGGCGGCATCCGTCGGGGTCATGAGCAAGGCTCTCCTTTGGTTAAATGGGATGGTTGAAGCGCCGACTGACGGTGGCGCAAGGCAGGTAAGTTTAGGCGAACCTGCTGGGTCAGGCCAGGATCAACCTTGGCAAGTGCAAGCCCTTCACCCTGATCGCAACAGGCAACAATCGTGACCCCATGGGTCAATGACCATGCTGTGACCCCAGGTGGCTCGACCATTGGAATGCTGACCGCCCTGAGCGCTGGCAACCAGCCAGCACTGATTCTCAATGGCACGGGCTCGCAAGAGAATGTCCCAGTGGGCCTGACCGGTTGTGTAGGTGAAGGCGGCAGGCAAGACAATAAGATCGAGTGGGCTTGGGCTGCTAAGGCTTCGGAAAAACTCTGGGAACCGCAGGTCGTAGCAGACCGAAAGCCCCGTTCGACCCGCCAGCAGTTGTGCAAGCCACGGGCCGCTCGCCAGGAACAAGGCTGCGTGCCTCGTCATAGCGCTCTTTGCCGTTATCGAAGGCAAACAGATGAAGCTTGTCGTAGCGGGCAAGCTCAAGCCCTTGAGGGTCGTAGACCAGAACCGTGTTGAAGACGCGATCGGGGTCGGAGGATTGAATTGGAAGCGTCCCGGCAATTAACGTGATGCCAAGCTCAGCGGCAAGGCCTGAGAGGCGGTTCTGCATGGGGCTTTCAGGGCCCAGGCCATGGGGCTCGGCAACCTTGCATTTGTCGCGATCGTGATGGCCGAAAATAGCAAAGAACTCCGGTAGAACAACCATGTCGGCACCAAGCCTTGCTGCCTCTCGGGTCAGCCGCTCTGCGGTTGCAAGATTTGCCTCAACCTGCGCGCCAGAGACCATCTGGACGGCTGCAACAGTGCAGGGCCTTGGCGTCATGGCCTTTGCTTAGGGCCTTGGCGAGGAGGATGCGCCTGCCGGGGCCGGCGTTGAAGGCGCGGCCGCATCGGAGGACGGGTTGGAGTCGGCGGCAGGCCGACGCGGCAAAGACTTCACCGAAGGGTCATCCCATTTCCCCGTCACCTCAAACTCGTAGGCAAGGGTCTGTCGAAGAGGGTCACGCAACACATACTGGGCAAGGATACTCCCCAGGCCAACGGCAGGATTAACCAAGGCATAGCCAAGGGAGGCTAGGCCCGTATTGAGCTCGGGAAGAACCAGAACACGAAGAGCCTGTGTCTCGTTCAGAATGTTGGCCGAGCCCTCGAGAAAGACCGA
The DNA here is from genome assembly GCA_018402635.1 of Burkholderiaceae bacterium. Taxonomy (GTDB): domain Bacteria; phylum Pseudomonadota; class Gammaproteobacteria; order Burkholderiales; family Burkholderiaceae_A; genus Hahnella. The sequence goes on along the minus strand of JAGYIP010000008.1, from coordinate 389,479 downwards.
GGCCTGCACACCCACAAGCCGAAGATTGGTGGTCTTGGCCAGGCCCGACTCAAAACTTACATTGCCTCGCACCCGCTCGAAATTGAAGCCCTCAGAAAAAATATCGCGAAAGTCAAGCGCAATGCGCTTGGGAAGCGACTGAAGGTTGATGACGCTTACAAGCTTTCCAATGCCCGGGTCGGCCTTTAAGAACTGGCCCGACTGCAGGTCGAGGTCAAGCTGGCCGTTAAAGGCCCCGAGCTGAAAATCAATGGGTGCGCCTGGCCAGCCCACATTACCTCGAAGGCTTCCGGGCGTTGCTCGCAAGAGGCCGGGGTAGCCCAGACGATCAAGCAGGCGTCCCCCATTGACCACCGACAGCACAAAATTAAGTCGCGTCTGCGAGAGGCCAAGAGGATCTGCAAGGCTCACGGCAGCCCATTGGCCTGAGCCTTCGAACCGGGCCTGTGGATTTTCAATGACCAGGCTGGAAATATCCCACTGTGGCTGCAGGCGCGAAGGTGATGCCTCAAGCATAAGCCGACCAAAGTCTTTTTGTCCGCGACGGAAATCGTCAGCCTGCAGGTCAATGCGGGGCCAACGACTTGCCTGGGCCAGCGAGGTGAGCGCGGCGGGCGGCGAAAGAGCAGGGCTGACCGCAGGGTTTGATTCGGCGGGCGGACTGGGCAGTAAGGCAGAGGGGTTCGTGGCGGTGGCCTCAGGCTTTTCTTGCTGGCCAGGCGGCAGCCAGAGCCGACTTAGGCGTGCAACAAGGCTGCCCGAGGACTCACCAGCGGCCTGCGTCTCCGATGGGCTTGGGTCCCAGACCAGTCGGCCCGCGACCTGGGCTGAATCAAGATCAACCCGCCATCGACCCTTCTCGGGGGTTACCTCCGCCCTGACCCCTGAGAAGAGCTGGTCGGCAAACCGTACCTGCTGCGCGCGAATAAAAATGGCCTGCAGATCCTCTTGGCCGGAGGCCTGCGCCGACCTTAAGGTCTCAGGGCGCGGGGGCGGGTCCTCGAGGTACTGGTTAAGCGCGTTGAGCCAGTCGTTAAGCTCAAGGCTTTCGGCCTCCACCCGCAAGACCAGACCTTGACCTGCAGGAAGCTTTGCCTGTTCCCCCCAGCTAAGGCCTGCGCGCAGCTGCTGGGGCTGACCAGGTCGCAGGCGCTGGGAATCCACCAGACCTGAGAGCCTATTGGCCACCGTGGTCAACTGCCAAGACTGTTGCCGCTGCCCGGTTGCGAAAGAGCTCTGGCTCATGCGCACGGACAGGCCCCAGTCCTCGTTGGCTGCCTTACCCAGTGGCGCTGGCAGGGCAATCCCCATGCCTACAAGGCTGGAACGAATCTGCATCTGAAGCTCTGAGCGCTTGATGTCGGCCTCAATTTGGTAACTCGAGGTCCCACTGACAACCGCCTTAGAGAGCGGAAGGCCCATGGACTCACGAAGCCAACCCATGAGCTCAACCGACTGAAAGTTTCCTCTGGCAACAAGGCGCGAGACCGCGGGCGCCTGCACACCCGGCGCGGGTTCTTCGCCCATCGCTAGCCGTGTGCTGCCCCCAAGCGAGCGGGCCTGCAGGCGCATGAAATGAAACCCTTGGTCAGAAAAAAGCAGCCTGCCCTCGAGCTGGGTAAGGGCGGGAAGACTGCTTCCAAGCTTCAGGCCTGAACCATTTAAAGCAAGCTCACCTTCTACAGTGGTCTCCGAGGCCCGGTTCAAGGGGACACGAAGCTCGAGCGCCAGGTTGCCTTGCCCGGAGGCCTCGGCATCGTCAAGCGCCTGGCCAAGCCAGCGCCTTACGGGCGACTGGTTGGCCGTCTGCACCATGCCTCCAAGCTCGCCCGCGATCTGTCCCGACAGGGCGAGAATCGGATCTTCGGAGAGCATGTCGATAATCTCGCCGCGGACCTCAACAACGGGGGCCTTCCCAAGAACCGCCTGACGCCCAACAAACCGCAGGCTTGGTCCGTCAAAGCGAAGGTCGATATCGGCTGACTCAATGTCCGGCCAGCCACGCGCAAAAACAATGCCCTGGTCCTCAAGCTGAAGTTGTGCCTTGAAAAGTCCCTCACGCCCATCGCGAAAAGGAAAGTCTTCAAGCGCGCCTTTAAGTTCAAAGCGACCCGACACCGGGCTGCCCTTGCGAATGCCTCGCTCGATCCAGTCCCGGGTCTGGGGGCCTATCTGAGCGGGCAGCAGCTGATGAACCCGCTCGGGTAGAAGGTCTGTCAGGCTGCCCTCCAAGGCGGCCTCACCAAGACCCTGGCCTGCATAGTTGTAAGACCCCGAGAGCTTAATGCGTGCCTGCGGCAGTTGTAGGCTGCCCGATGCGAGTCTGAAGCTGAAGTCCGAGGGAAGACTTGCCTGCTCGGCAAGGCTTGCCAGAAGACCCGAGGCTGACCATTCGCCCTCAAGGCCCAGCCTCTCGATACGCAAAGGCGACGATGGAAAAACCTGGGGAAGGTTAAGCTGCGTGCCCTGCCCAGAGACCACCAGGCTGCCCGCCTTCGGGCCCAACAAAACCCGACCGGATAGGCCTGAGATCGCGGGGTGGGCGAGTTCACGAAAACTAATGTCCGCAGACAGGTCATCGAGCCACTGCCCAAGCCCCTGAGAGCCCAGGCTTGCGAGGTCGCCCGTCCAGTCCAGACGAACGGGTCCTAGGGCACCCTGCATGGCGGGCATGGGCTGAATCATCGACAGAAGCGAGACGAGTTCAGCCGCCTCAAAGCCCTGCGCGCGAAGCTGTGTCTGGCCTGCACGAAGCTTGAGGTAGAGACCCTTGAGTCGCATCTCACCCTGCCCGGTCTGCTGGGCAACAGACGGGTCTGCAGACTTAATCTGCGGCGGCCGAGCCTGCACGGCCTTGGGTCTGGGGGTCGGGTCGGTAGGCAGATCGTCCTGCCAGATCAGCCGAGCATCAATCACCGAAAGAGGCCCTTGCCACTGAATGGCCTCAAGCATGGGGCCTGATGACTTATCGGAATCGGGGCTAAGCGCAACACCTGCAAGCACAAGCGTTCCGTCGGTCTTGCGCTGCAGCCGAAGCTTTAACCTCTCGATGCCGAGCTGGGAAAAAATGGGGATGCCCGCGGTAAGCGAATAAAACGTCCGCAGGCCGAAGTCTGCCGAAAGGCCCTCAACCGAGGCGACGACCTCGCCTGTTGACCGTTGAACAAGCTCGGCCGCCCCAACAACCAGGCGTGGTGAAAGCCAGTCGGCCCATTCCGCCCGCGCATCACGAGCCCGCAGTTCAAGGTCAAGGGGGTCAAGCGCAGGCCCCACCGACTGGGCAAGGCGTTGAGGGTCATTGAGGGTCTGGGCGAGCTCTGGCCACAGCCAATAACGAATGCCCAGGGCCGTTGCAAGCATGGCCACAACAACGACGGCCATGAGCCCGGCAAACAAATTCCATGCCCACGATCTGCGACCAAGGCCCGCGGAGGGCAGTGCTTGGGCATCAGGATGGTTTGAATTTGGCATTATGGAAAGTCTTGCATAGCTTTTGAAGGAGTCCTGCGATTTCCTGCCTTGCGCCCGCCTACCAAAAGGCCATTGACCACTCGGCCTTTGCTAGGCGAACCCTGCCCCAGATCATGGCTCGCGATCAGCTGCTTTCCATTGAAAGCCCTCTAACGCGGCCGGTTCTTCAAGACCATTGGCATCGGCACTGGCCTGAGGCCTTGGCTGCTGGGCTGTCGGACACTGCAGACAATGGGTTTGCACAGGCCCTTCGTCAGTATCGAAATGCGGTCATGCTGGCTATTATGGCCCGAGACTTGGGCGGACTCTCGGACCTGCATGAGAATCTACAAAGCATCTCAGACCTTGCCGAGATCTGCCTCAACCTGGGCTACCAGCATTGCTGCCAGGCCATGGTTAGCCGTCACGGTGTTGCCCGTCGGACAACGGGCGAAGCCGTTGACCTTTTGATTGTGGGTATGGGAAAGCTTGGCGGGTACGAGCTTAATGCCTCCTCGGACATCGACCTCATTTACCTGCTTGCAGACGAAGGGCAGTCCGATGGCCGCCCCAAAGATCATCCCGACGGGCCAGGCGGGGCACTTGATCTTCAGACCTACTTCACAAGGCTTGGCCGCCGACTGGCGGGCCTGCTTGGTGAATCCACTGCCGACGGCCTTGTCTTTCGCGTGGATTTAAGACTGCGACCGCATGGCGACTCAGGGCCCTGTGGTCTGCAGTCTCGAGATGCTCGAGAACTACCTGATTCGTTACGGCAGGGAGTGGGAACGCTACGCATGGATTAAGGCGCGGCTCGTCAACAAGGCCGTGCTAAGCGAGCAGGACCAGTTTGAAAAAGATGCCCGGCTGCTTGAGACCATTCGTCGGCCTTTTGTCTTTCGTCGCTACCTTGACTTCAACGCCCTTGCCGCCCTGCGCGACCTGCATGGCCAGATTCGTGAAGAGGCCCAGCGACGCAGTCAGCGTCGGGAGGCCCGTATGGCAGGCGACTACGAGATGGTGGACGTCAAGCTAGGGCCAGGCGGGATTCGCGAAATTGAGTTCATCGGCCAGCTCTTTCAGCTTATTCGAGGGGGACGCGACCCTGCGCTGCAGTCTCGGGTCTGCCTTGAGGTTTTAAAGCTTCTTCGTGACCAGGCTCGTATCAGCGAGAAGGAATACCTTGATCTCTGCGCGGCCTACGAGTTCTGGCGACGGCTTGAACATCGACTGCAGTACGAAGAGGATGCCCAGACGCATGTGCTGTCGGGCTCTGCAAAGGCCTACTCAAAAATGGCGCAAGCCATGGGGCTTGAATCCGCCGAGGCGCTTTGCTTGAAAATAGAAGCACACCGCTCGCATGTCATTCCCATTTTTGAAAAGCTTTTTCGTAAGGAGGCCCCGGGGCTCGACAAAATAGCCTCCGAAACAAAAGACGCCGACAACTTCGGCGAGACTGCGCCAGGGTCGGAGCCTCCCACGCCACGGGCAAATGACGCAGACAGCCGGCTAGAACGACTGCGCCTACGCATCAAGGCAATTGTCAGAGAACATGCCGACGCACAGAGGCTTGAGCGCGGGCTTAACGAACTTCTCGACAGTCTGCGCAGACGCAGTTCTTACCTCGCCCTTTTCGATGAGTACCCCGAGACACTCGAGCGTGTGGCCAAGGTCATGGCGACATCGTCCTGGGCTGCCTCGTACATGCAACGCCATCCTATTGTTCTCGATGAGCTGCTTGACCGCCGTGGTCTTGACGAGGCGGGCGACCTCGACCGGCTGGCAGTCCAGCTTCATGCCAGCCTTGAGGATGCCCAGCTCAATGGCGAGCCTGATGTTGAGCGGCAGATGGATATTTTGCGCGAGACGCACCATGGCCAGCTTTTTCGCTTATTGGTTCAGGACCTTGATGGTCTGCTTTCGGTGGAGCATCTCTCCGATCGACTCTCCGGTCTTGCCGATGTCATGATTGATGCCACGCTGCGCTCGGCCTGGAAGGCCACGCCCCGGCGTCACCGGCAGGACCCGCAGTTCGCCGTTATTGCCTACGGCAAGCTTGGCGGAAAAGAACTGGGTTACGCCTCCGACCTCGACCTGATTTTTCTTCACAACGACACCGATGACATGGCCCAGGAGGTCTATGCACGACTGGCCAAACGCATCAATGTCTGGCTGTCCACCAATACGGCGGCCGGCAGCCTCTTTGAGATTGACCTGCGTCTGCGGCCCAATGGCAATGCGGGTCTGCTTGTGACCGACCTGCCCGGCTTTATCGACTACCAGGAAAAGCGTGCCTGGGTCTGGGAGCATCAGGCCCTAACCCGCGCCCGGTTCTGCGCGGGTGACGCCGCCATTGGGCAGGCCTTTGAGCAGGCTCGCATTCAGATTCTTCGGCAGCCCCGCCAGCCCCAGGCCCTGCAGGAAGAAATTCTTGCCATGCGCAGGCGCATGCACGATGGCCATCCCAACCCAAGCGGCCAGTTCGACCTTAAACACGACCGAGCCGGCATGGTGGATATTGAGTTTATGGTGCAGGCGCTGGTGCTTGAACACAGCCATGCCCATGCCGAGCTTACGGGCAACCTGGGAAATATTGCCCTTCTCACCATTGCGGCCGGGCTTGGGCTCGTTGAAGCAGAAAAGGCGCAAAAAGTTGCCGAGGCCTACCGGCGATTTCGCAGGTCCCAGCACAGGCTTCGACTGGCAGGCGCAAGCTCGGCAAGGGTGGCACCCGATGCCTTTGAGGCCGACCGCCAGGCCGTCAAAGACCTCTGGCAAGAGGTCTTTGACAAGGCGCCGAACGTTATTCGAAGCCTTTCAGAGATTCGCGGTAAGCCGAGCTAGAATGTCGCATGAATTTGCCTTGCCCTTACCGCCTAGGGCCTGCATCTTGCAGGCCAATGCGTCATTGGGTCTGAGCTTACCCACCCAAGGAGAGTCTTTTTATGTCAATGGCTGATCGCGATGGTGAGATCTGGATGGATGGCCAATTTGTGGACTGGCGCAAGGCCAACATCCATGTGTTGACCCATACGCTGCACTATGGCATGGGCATCTTTGAGGGCGTGCGCTGCTACGAGACCGGCTCGGGCAGTGCCATTTTCCGACTCAAAGACCATACCCAGCGCCTGCTGAACTCCGCCAAGATCTTCCAGATGAACATTGGCTATTCCAAAGAAGAGCTCATGCAGGCGCAGCTTGAGACGGTCCGGCGCAACAAGCTGAAGTCTTGTTACATTCGCCCCATTGTCTGGGTCGGTTCCGAGCGCTTAGGCATCGCCACAAACAACAACAAAATTCACATGGCCATCGCAGCATGGCCTTGGGGCGCCTACCTGGGTGAAGAAGGCCTTGCCAAAGGCATTCGGGTAAAGACCAGCTCCTTCACCCGGCATCATGTCAATGTGTCGATGGTTCGAGCCAAGGCCAGTGGCTACTACATCAACTCCATTCTTGCCCACCAAGAGGTCTGTGGCATGGGCTATGACGAGGCCCTGCTCTTGGATACCGAGGGCTATGTCTCTGAAGGCGCCGGAGAGAACCTATTTATTGTGAAATCGGGCAGGCTCTTCACGCCCGACCTCGCCTCCTGCCTTGATGGCATCACACGTGATTCCGTCATAACCATCGCGAAAGACTTTGGCATTGAGATTGTTGAAAAACGAATTACGCGCGATGAAATTTATTGTGCGGATGAGGCCTTCTTTACAGGTACGGCAGCCGAGGTAACCCCAATTCGCGAGCTCGATGACCGTAGCATCGGCGAAGGTCAGCGTGGGCCCATCACCGAGAAGATTCAGGCCTGCTTTTTCGAGGCCGTTTCAGGCCGGGCACCGAAATACCAAAGCTGGCTCTCGCCCATTTAGTGCCAAGGCCCTAAAGCGACTAAGAATGCAAGAACTCGACAAACCTTCCGGCCTAGAACCTGCTGCCTCAGGCACGGAAAACCCTGCATCGCAGGCTTCTTCAAACCAGCCCCCCAGCCTTCGTGTGTCGCAGAGCGAGCTGCCTGTTTTTTGTCCGAACCCGCGCATGCCGCTCTGGAGCAGCCATCCCAAGGTGTTTCTTGAGCTCAACGACCAAGGCGTTGCCAAGTGCCCTTACTGCGGCACTCGGTATTCGCTGCAAGAGGCCACAGACTAAAGCCCCTCTTGCAAGAGATGCTAGAGCTTTGACTGGCTCTTTTCGAACTGAATGTCCTTGCGCAGGCTCGCCAGCCGCGCATCAATCATGGACATCACAGTGAAGTCTGCATCGTTGGCCTTGCGGGCAAGCACCAGCTGCTCAAGCGCCGCATTCAGTGCGCCGGCCCGCCGATAGCGCTCCGCTGTCGCCCAGTGGGCAAGGGTCTGCTGGCCCGCCGAAGAGGCCACCTGGGCCTGCAGCGCCCAGCCCTGAAGGTCTTCAGGCCACCGGCCGGTGTAGGACTGTGCAAAAGTGAGGGCCTGGTCATGACGGCCCAGGCCGTCAACAATTCGAATGCTCAGGCGTGCGAGCTGCCTGCGGCTAATGGACTTGTCCGTTGCCTCAAGGGCGGGCTGCAGGCTGGCAAGGGCCTGTTGCAACTGACCAGCAGCAAGCAGAACCTCCAGTCGAGTTGTTGCGAGTAAGGGGCTTGCCCAGGCGTAGACATCGGCCTCACGCGCAAGGGCATCGGCCTGATTCAGTTGGCCCAAGGCAGTCTCGTAGCGCCTCTGGCCGGCTGCAACCCAGGCCATGGCATAGGCGATGGCAGACTGCTCGAGAGCCTTGCCGGCAGACTGGTCAAAGGCCTTTTGAAGTCGCAGCTGGCTCTTGGCAAGGCCATCAACCGAACGGTCCGAGAGCGCCCCTATACGTGCCCGTAGCCAGCGAAACTCCAGCGTGTCTTGCGCGCCGGGGCCTGGGCTTGAGCCAGCCAGATCCGGGCTCTTCTCGGGGACAAGCTGAGACAACCGGGTCTGCACGTCGGCAATGCGCTCACTGGTTAGCGGGTGGGAGCGTACCCAGTTCGGTGCCGCCGACTCATAAAACTCACCGGCACGAAGAAGCTTCTGAAAAAGGCTTGCCATGGCCTGCGGGTCAAAGCCCGCCTCTTGCATCAGGCCAAGCCCCACACGGTCGGCCTCGCGCTCGGCCTCTCGTGAAAAGGCCAGCTGATCTTGAACCGCAACCGTCTGCCCCAAGGACATGATCCCCATGGCGGCATCCGAGCTGCTTGATGCCGCCATGGCCGCAAGCAGGGCGGCGGCAATCATGACCGCAGAGGACTGACGGCGTTGGCCAAACTGTCTTGAGATATGCCGCTGGCTAACATGACCAATCTCATGGGCAAGCACGGACATCAGCTCGGACTCGGACTGGGACTGGGCCATTAAGCCCGTGTGGATTCCAATAAAGCCCCCGGGCAGGGCAAAGGCATTAATGGCGGGGTCGCGCACCGCAAAGAAACGAAACTCGTCGGGCTCAATTGACTGGCCAGGCCGAAGATGCCCCTGAAGGAGCGCCGCCTGCAGAAGACGGGCCGACTGGGCAGCCAGATAATCTTCAAGTTCCGGGTCATCGGCCACCACCCCCGCACGAAGAAACTCTTGAAAGACCTGACGACCCAGGCGTCGCTCGGCCCCAAGACTCAGGCCGTCGGCATCGGCCTCGCCAAGTTGAGGCAGTTGTTCGGTGCCAACCCGCGTCTGGGCAAAGGCGCCCCAGGCAAGACCAATTAAGGACACAGCCACAATAACTGCAGCCATGGCGCAAGGGGCGCTTTTACGAGAATGAACCGCTGTCATAGCCTTATCATAGGGCCGATGAACTCCCCACTTAGTCATTTCAACCAAGACGGCAAGGCCGAAATGGTGGACGTTTCGCTTAAGGCCGACACGACACGCCTGGCAAGAGCCAGCGGCTTTATCTCGATGCGCCCGGATGTGCTTGCGCTTGTGCGCCAGGGTCAGGCAGCCAAGGGGGACGTTCTTGGTGTGGCTCGCATTGCGGCCATTCAGGGGGCCAAACGAACCAGCGAGCTTATTCCCCTCTGTCACCCTCTTCCCATTGAACACATTAGCGTGCAGTTCGACTGCCTGGACAACCCATGCGGCGTGTACTGCCAGGTGTCGGTGACCACCACCGGAAAGACGGGCGTTGAGATGGAGGCGCTCACCGGGGTGCAGCTTGCGCTGCTTACCATCTACGACATGCTCAAAGCCGCCCAGAAGGACATGGTGATAACCGATGTTCAGCTTGAGGAAAAAACCGGTGGTAAGTCGGGCCCCTTTCTAAGGGGTCGCTAGACGCTGATTAGGCTCGGCTGAGTTATAGGGCTCGGCTAAGTTATTAGGCTCGGCTGAGTTATAGGGCTCGAACCCCGGGGCCAGAGGCGCGCCCTAGCCAAAGAAGAGACTGGCAAGCCCCAAAAAGATGAAGAAGCCCAAGGAGTCGGTGCTAAAGGTAAGCAACACCGAGGAGCCCAGGGCGGGGTCGCGGCCCATTCGGTGCAAAGACATGGGAACAAAAATAGCAATAAGTGCAGCCACCAACAGGTTGAGCAAAATAGCAAGCATCATGGTGATGCCAAGAAGCAGGCCGTTGTCGGTCTCGCTGTAGAGCCACCAGGCGAAAAGGCCTGCCACCGAGCCCCAGACAAGGCCATTGAGCCCGGCAATCGAGAGTTCTTTTGCCAGCAGCCGAGTCAGATTGCCCGCATTGACCTGCCCCAATGCAAGGGACCGAATAAAAAGTGTCATGGTCTGATTGCCCGTGTTGCCTGCGATGCCCGCAACAATGGGCATAAGGGCTGCAAGCGCCACCACGCGCTCAATGGTGCCCTCGAAGGCGCCAATCACCCTGGAGGCAAAAAAGGCCGTGCAAAGGTTCAGACCAAGCCAGAGCCATCGGTTTTTTGCCGAGGCCCAGACCGAGGAAAAGAGATCTTCCTCCTCACGCAGGCCCGCCTGGGCAAGCACCTCGGAGTCGCTCTCTTCGCGAATAAGATCAACGGCCTCAGACACCGTAAGTCGCCCGATAAGCTTGCCTTGGTCGTTGACCACCGGCGCCGAGACAAGGTCGTAGCGCTCAAAGGCCTGGGCGGCATCATAGGCATCGTCACGGGCATTGAGCGACAAGATGTCGCGGCGCATGACCTCCGACACCAGGGACTCGGGCTCATTGACCAGAAGCTGGCCGATGGGCAGGGCGCCAAGAAGCAACTCTTTGCGGTCAACAACAAAGACCTGATCGGTATGGTCGGGCAGTTCATCAAACCGGCGAAGGTAGCGCAGCACAACCTCAAGGCTTACATCATCGCGAATGGTCACCATCTCAAAATCCATGCGTGCGCCAACGCTGTCTTCCGAGTACGACATGGCATGACGAAGCTGCTCGCGCTCTTCAATGGTCAGGCCCTGTCGAACCCGCTCGACAATGTCAAAGGGAAGCTCATCGGCCAAGGCGGCCAAGTCATCGGGCTCTAAGGACTGGGCAATTCGCAGAAGGGCTTCGCGACTGGTCTCGGCGATAAGGCTTGCACGCACCGCCTCGTTGAGCTCCACCATCACCTCACCGCGTCGTTGCTCGGCAACAAGATGCCAGACCTTCTCGCGCTGCTCCCGCGGAAGTGCCTCAAGCACATAGGCAAGGTCTGCTGCATGAAGTGGGCGAATCTTGGGAAGAAGGGCTGACTGCTGCTGGCGAACAACAAGCTGCTCGACAAGCTGCTGACGGTCGGACTCGCCCCCCGACTTCTCTTTTTGTACAAGCCCTGTCTCAAGCCGAAAGCGTGCAAAAAGTAATTGAATCTCCTCAAGGGCATGCTGAGCGGCCTCGGGCTCGCGCGGGCCAATAACCTTGGAGGACTCGAGGTCGTCCTTGGGGTCAGCAGCAGAAGGGGGCAAGGTCGGGCTCATAACAAAAAGGCATGACTTGGTTAGTGAGGGGCTTGGCTTTTGAGCAGGGCAAGCACTGGGTCGGTGGAGGGTGACTGGCCCGTCCAGAGCTCAAAGGCAACGGCAGCCTGCTCCACAAGCATGCCGAGGCCGTCAAGGGCAAGGCCAACGCCTGCCTTCTGGGCAAGGCCAAGAAAATGCTCGGCCGCAGGCCCATACATCATGTCAAGGGCAAGGGTTGTCTGCTCAAAAAGACTGGGATGCAGGTTCAGCACGGCCTGCTGCAGACTTGAGGCAGAGGCATTCACAATAAGCGTTGGCGGCGAATTGAGCGCCAGGGGCTGAGCAAGTGCCTCAAGGCTAAGGGCATGAAGAAGGGGCGCAGGGGCATCCACGGCACGGCCTGCAATGCTTAACTGAGCGGCCTCGCCATTGCCTGCCAACAGATAGGCCTTGGTATAGGCCTCAACAAGCGCATGGGCCTTTTCAGGGCTGCGGTTGGCAATAACCAGTTCATCAAGGCCGGCCTGCAGTAGAGGAAGAACCACGCCGCGCGCGGCGCCACCGGCACCAATCAGCAGCAGCCGATGGCCTGCAAGGTTTTCTGCCTGCAGATGCCTAAGCAGATCGCGGACAAGGCCAAGGCCATCGGTGTTATCTGCTCGCCAGCCCGAGGATTCTCGAATGAGCGTGTTAATAGCCTGGGCCTTCTGAGCACGTTCGGACATCGGCCAGCCTTCGGTTAAGGCAAGGGCATAGACCTCCTCCTTAAGCGGCACGGTAAGGTTTAAGCCCGCATAGCCTTGGCTGTGGAGCGCCTGAAGTCGGGCCCTAAGCTCTGCCGATGGGGTGTCGATGGCGGTATAACTGACGGCAATGCCAAGCTCCTGGGCAAAGGCTGCATGGATAGCCGGTGAGCGGCTGTGCGAAATGGGGCTGCCCAGAACCGCAAGCTGCAGCGGCGTGTCTTGGGTTTGCGCCTGAAGGCCGCGCACCTCAAGCTCACAGCTCAGAGCATCGGCACCAATGACCTCAAGCGTCACCTCGGTGCCCGCAGGCAGATGCGACCAAGACGGCACGCGAGAAGTTAAAGGCAGTCGTGCAAGGCGCACCAGACCCTCGCGCCCGAGACGACCCTGCTCGATCAAGGGCTCTGAGGCCATGGGCCGCTGGGCGGCAAGCCAAGACTCGGTGGCAAGGCCTTGCTCCATCCCCAGCCAGCGCAGGCTCCAATAGCGCTCCATCTGGTTTTGAAACTCGCCGTAGCGGTCGTAGCAGGCCTCAAAATGAGCGAGGTCAGCAAAGAGCTCGGTATCGTTTGGCTTATAGGCTGGCCGACGATGGCCAAGCGCGGCCAAGACCTGCCACTGGTTCATCAGGTCACTGAAACGTCGAAGGGGCGACGTGGACCAGGCATAGTGGCTGACACCCATGCCCTGGTGAGGGCCAGGCCCTGTCTGCATACGCACACGACCCATCGACTGGCAGCGGTAAATGCCCGGCAGATGCGCAAGCGCCAGCGTCTCCCCCCAGGCGACATTGGTGGCGATCATCCATTCCGAGACCAGGCGATCGATTTCATTGTCGCGGGGCCGTAGGTGAATCTCGGGCCGACCCTGGCCAAGCTGCTTAGCCTTGGCGGGGTCAAGCATCTGATCCCATTGCACCTGCACCGAGAAGTCCACCCGGCCTGTGGGTTCGGGTCGGCCGCGAGCCTGTTCGCGCTGCGCACGAAGACGGCAAGCCTGCTCAAGCAAAGGCGCAAGCCCCGACCATTGCTGCAGAAGGTCAGGCCAAGGATCGTGCCGAAGGTTTTTGGCAATGAAGACCTTCTCGATGCGCGTGGTGATGCCTGTGCGTTGGCCCTGATCATCAAACTCAAGGTAGAGCGATAGGCAAGGGTTTTCGCGGCCCTCATTGAGCGAATAGACATCAATGACATCGGCCGGAAGCATCGTGAGTTTCTCGCCGGGGAAGTAGACGGTGGATGCCCGCTCGCGCGCCCACTGGCCAAGCAGCGAGCCGGGCTCAATGGCAAGGCCCGGCGCAGCAATATGCACCCCCACCCGAAGGCCCCCGCTGGGCAAGGCTTCATACGAAAGGGCGTCATCGACCTCGGTGGTTGCCGCATCATCAAGGGAATAGGCGGGGCTTGATGCCAAGGGTAGGCTTGCCAGCAGGTCGTCTCGACGACTTAGGCAGTCGGCGATGGCCTGTTGGGAATTGGCTGGCGCGTCGTTTGCGGCATGGTGCAGACCCTGGGCCATGAAGCGAGCCCGGTGAAGGCTGTAGGCCGATGGCAGAAGACCGCGTTGCAGGGCAAGCTGCTCGAGACTGCTCTGGCATTCAAAGGCCGCCTGCTCCAGTGCCTTGTATTCCACCGATTGCTTATCGGGCCGAATAAGCAAATCGAGCCCAAGGGCTGCAAGCGCCTCGGGCAGTTGCCCATCTAGGAGCTGCTGCTTCATCTGGGCCTGACGCTCGGCAGCAAGCCGTCGCCTCTCAATGCCTGCGAGCGCAGCCTTTAGAGACTCCTCGGGCATGGCCCGAAAGAGCCCCTTGCCCTTGCGCTGAAAATAAACGGGTGCGGCATGCAGGGCAAGAAGAAGGCTTGCCTGATCAAGTGCACTGCCGCCTTCGCTGCCAAAGACGTCTTTTGCAAAGTCTTGAAAAGCGAACTCATCGGCCGGCGCGCACTGCCATAGAAAATCGGCCTCAAGCGCGTTGGCCTTGTCCTGGGCCTGCTGAAAAAGCCCTCGAGGTCGGGCTCTGAAAAGGCAAGAAGGCACTGGGTACGCTTGACCTTCAGCCGACGACCTGAACCAAGTTCAAGCTGCAGGCTCGCGGGCGCCTCGGAGACTTGGCGCGCCACCTTCAGCTGGCCCGAGTCTTCAAAAAACCAGTTCATGGCTAGCAGGCCGCTGCCTGGGTAAGGCCCTGCAGAAGTCGCTCGTGAATGCCCTCAAAGCCCCCGTTACTCATCACTAAAACCGCATCACCCGGTCGCGCCTGTTGAACAATGCTGGCAACAAGCCCGGTGATGTCATCGCTGACAAAGGCCTGCGGACGAAGGCCTGCCAGCGCCTCTTGAAGGCTCCAGTCAAGGCCGCGGCTGTAGCCAAACACCTGGTCGGCCTGGGCAAGGGATTGGGCAAGCTGCCCGCGCATAAGCCCCATCTTCATGGTGTTGGAGCGGGGTTCTAGCACCGCCAGCAGCCTCGCTGCTTTGGGCAAATGCGCCCGAAGGGCTTGAACGGTTGTGGCAATGGCCGTGGGATGGTGCGCAAAGTCGTCAAAGACCCGAACACCTGCGGCCTCGCCCCGTTGCTGCATGCGACGCTTAATGCCCTTAAACCCCTTGACTGCCTCAAAGGCTTCAACCGGATCAAGGCCCAGGGCGCTCACGGCCGTCAGAGCCGCCGCCAGGTTGCGCCGGTTATGCAGACCCCACAGGGGACTGCTTGCCTGGCCAAGGCAGTGGCCATCGCGCCAGAGTTCAAGTTCTTCAAGCTCTTGCAGGTCGGCCTGGGCTGCATTGTTGGTGGTGGCATCGGCCTGAACGGGCCGCACAATGAAATCAAGACCAGTCGCCGGCCAATCGGATTCCGCATCAAACCGCCAGACCGGCGTGTAACACCCCCTGGCAAGCACACGGTCGATGGCGGGCTCCTGGGCATGCACCACGAGGCGCCCCTCGGAAGGCAGGGTTCGGACCCAGTGATGAAACTGGGTCTCGATGGCTGCAAGGTCGGCGAAGATGTCGGCGTGATCAAACTCTAGGTTGTTAAGGACAGCAACCTGCGCTCGGTAGTGCAAGAACTTCGAGCGCTTGTCAAAAAAGGCGGTGTCGTATTCGTCGGCCTCAAGAACAAAGGGGGCCCCAGGCGCAGCAAGCCGCGCCGAGACCCCAAAGTTTTCCGGGACGCCCCCCACCAAAAAGCCGGGCTCGCGTCCGCAGGCATCGAGCAGGTAGGCAATAAGGGCTGTGGTTGTGGTCTTGCCGTGGGTGCCGGCCACTGCAACGACGGGCTGACTGCCAAGCAGATGCTCGGAGAGAAACGCGGGGCCCGAGGTCATGGCAAGGCGCTTATTCAAAATGGCTTCAACAAGTGGCAGGCCTCGACGCGCCACATTGCCCACAACAAAAAGATCGGGCTGCAGGCCAAGCTGGTCGGCCTCAAAGCCTTCAACAAGCTCAATGCCCGCAAGGCGAAGCTGCTCGCTCATGGGTGGGTAGACCTGGGTGTCGCAGCCCGTAACCCGGAAACCCGCAGCCCGCGCGAGCTGTGCAAGCCCGCCCATAAAGGTGCCACAGATACCAAGGATATGAATATGCATGAGCCATTGTACGGCCGGCATAATCGGGCTATGTCAAGCCTTCGACACGAGATTGCCTGCGGAGCAGCCCAGCTTATTGCCGAGGAAGGCTTCAGTTATCAGAACGCCAAACGCAAGGCCTATGAACGAATGACGGGCGGCCTGGGTGGACGAATTGCAGCAAGCGATCTGCCAAGCAACCAAGAAATTGAAGAGGCGGTCCGTGATCATCTCGCGCTCTTTGCCGACGATAACCAACGCGCCCATTGCGATGCCATGCGCAGGGCAGCCTTGCAGCTCATGCAACGGCTCGCAGCGTTCCAGCCGGTGCTTATGGGCGCGCTTGCCAACGGCACGGCCACCGCCTTTAGCGTCATTCACCTGGGCTGCCGTGCGGAGTCCGCCAAAGAGCTCGCCATTGATTTTCTAAACGACGGCATCGCGGTTGAAGCAACCGAGCTTGCCAACCCCGTGGGCCAGGGCATGGTCGAAGGCCTATTGCTCGACTGGCAGGGTCATCCGGTTGTCATTACCACCCTTGCTCGAGGCAACCTGCCACGGCGCGTTACCAGCCTCAGCACTCACGAACTCACGCAGCAACTTAACAATGGAGGCCTGGCTTGAATCGACGGCATTGGATGTTGGCAGGGGCAGTTGCCCTTACGGGTTTGGGCGTTGGAATGGGGCTGGGCCTGTGGCGCCAGTCACCCAAGACCCTGGCCGAGCCTGCGGGATGGGTCTTTGACCTTCAGCTTCAAAAGGCGGGACAGGCGCGGGGCGAACTGCTCTCATTGGCCGAATTTCGGGGCAAGCCCTTGGTGGTCAACTTCTGGGCAACCTGGTGCCCGCCCTGCATCGAAGAAATGCCTGAACTTTCGTCTTTTTACGACAAATACCATCCAAAAGGGGTGCAACTTCTTGGAATTGCGGTTGACTCCCCCTCCAATGTCAGGGAGTTTCTTGAGGAGCGTCGGTTTTCCTACCCCTTGGTTGTCGCGGGGGCCAACGGAAGTGAGCTTGCGAGCCGGCTAGGCAGCCGAATCGATGCCTTTCCCTACACCGTATTGGTTGCCCCCAATGGTCAGGTGACCCAGCAGAAGATGGGCAGAATTTACGAGGAAGAGCTCACGAAATGGGTAGAAGACTACATTTAAGAACTTTTTAGGAAGTCCCCTTGGGCAAATGGGGTAAACTCGGTTCAGTCCTCTTTTTCCCTTGGCAGGTCAATGGCAACAGGTCCTCTTTTGTGGCTGCTTCATGGGCCCAATTTAAATATGCTCGGGCAGCGTGAGCCCGAGGTCTATGGCTCACAGACCCTTGAAAGTATTAACGCCCAGTCAGTTCTTCTGGCGCAATCGCTCGGCCTAAGACTGGAGTGCTTTCAGTCCAACCATGAAGGCGAGCTGGTGGACCGCATCCAGCAGGCCCTCAACCAGAATGTAGAAGGCTTTGTTATTAATCCGGCAGGCTTTACTCACACCAGTGTGGCCCTGCGCGATGCACTTGCCGCCGTCGCCCTTCCCTTTGTTGAAGTGCACCTTAGCAATATTCACAGACGCGAGCCCTTCCGCAGTCATTCCTATTTTTCAGACAAGGCCGAAGCCGTGGTCTGCGGAATGGGGCCTCTGGGCTATGAATCGGCCATTCGCTTCTTTCACAAGCATCTTTTGAAGCCCACGACACCGTCCCGGTAAGGAGTTCGCCATGGATCTGCGCAAACTTAAAACGCTCATCGACCTGGTGGCCGAATCAAACATTGCCGAGCTTGAGATCACCGAGGGCGACGGCAAGGTTCGTATTGTAAAGGCGGGGGTTGCCCAGCAAGCCTCAGCTCTTGCTGCTGCGGGCGTGCCTCCCCTGACAGGCAACATGGCCCCACCGGCTGGCTCGCAAGTCTCACCGCACAGCCACGGTGCCAACCTCGGTCAGGATGCAACGGCCTTGGGTCAGGCTGGTAGCCCTAATGGCCAAGACGCTGGCATGGCGGGAGCATCTGGGGCGCAGGCCTCCGAGCAGTTGGTCTTGTCTCCCATGGTTGGGACGTTTTATCGCGCCTCCTCACCCGGCGCTGCGCCCTATGCCTCGGTTGGCGACACCGTAACGGAGGGCCAGACGCTTTGTGTCATTGAGGCCATGAAGCTTATGAACGAAATTCCCGCCGATCGAGCCGGTGTCATTCAGGCCGTCTTGGTTGAAAACGGTCAGCCTGTTGAGTTCGGTCAGCCTCTTTTTGATATCGCCTAAGCATGGCCTTGTTTGAGAAGGTTCTTATTGCGAACCGAGGCGAAATTGCACTGCGCATTCAGTGGGCCTGCCGCGAGCTTGGCATCAAGACGGTTGTGGTTCACTCAACTGCCGACACCGAGGCCAAGTACGTGCGTCTTGCCGATGAGTCTGTCTGCATTGGGCCACCCGCCTCTAAAGAGAGCTACCTCAACGTTCCCGCTATTATTGCCGCAGCTGAAGTCACCGATGCCGAGGCCATTCATCCGGGCTATGGCTTTTTGGCAGAGAACGCAGACTTTGCTGAGCGTGTCGAACAAAGCGGCTTTCGATTTATTGGGCCCACACCCGATGTCATTCGCCTGATGGGCGACAAGGTCTCGGCCAAGAAGGCCATGCGGGCAGCAGGCGTTCCCTGCGTGCCCGGATCCGAGGGCGCCCTGCCGGACGACCCCAAAGAAATTGTTCGCACTGCTCGGGCCGTTGGCTACCCGGTCATTATCAAGGCTGCCGGAGGCGGTGGTGGGCGCGGCATGCGTGTTGTGCATACCGAAGCTGCCTTGGTCAACGCGGTGAACACCACCCGAGCCGAGGCCGCAGCAGCCTTTAGCAACCCCGAGGTCTACCTAGAGAAATTCCTTGAGAACCCTCGCCATATTGAGTTTCAGATTCTTGCCGACCACTATGGCAACGTGGTTCACCTGGGTGAGCGTGACTGCTCCATGCAGCGCCGTCATCAGAAGGTGCTTGAAGAGGCGCCTGCGCCTGGTATTGCCTTAAGGCTACGGGACAAGATTGGCCAACGATGCGCAGATGCCTGCAAGAAAATGGGCTACCGGGGCGCAGGCACCATCGAGTTTCTTTACGAAAACGGCGAGTTCTACTTCATTGAAATGAATACCCGCATTCAGGTTGAGCATCCGGTGACCGAGATGATCACCGGCATCGACATCGTGCAACAACAAATTCGAATTGCCTCCGGTGAGAAGCTTAGCTTTCGTCAAAAAGACATTGCCTTCAGAGGCCATGCCATGGAATGCCGAATTAATGCAGAAGACCCCTTTCTGTTTACACCCTCACCAGGCCGCATTCTGAGCTGGCATGCCCCTGGCGGGCCGGGTATTCGGGTGGACTCCCATGCCTACGCCAACTACACGGTTCCTCCCTTTTACGACTCCATGATTGGGAAAATCATCAGCTTTGGTGACACCCGTGCCCAGGCCATGGCACGCATGGAAATAGCGCTTTCAGAAATGGTTGTTGAGGGTATTCTTACCACGGTGCCCTTGCACAGACGCATCATGCGCGACTCCCACTTTCAAGATGGCGGAACCTCGATCCACTACCTGGAATCCATGCTTGAGCGCGAACCCAAGCTCTAGGCAGGCCATTGCCTGGCAGCTCGAGTTTTCGGTCTCCCTGTTTTTCCCCCATGAGGCCGCAGCAGAGCAATGGCTTGGCGAGTGGAGCGACCGGTTTATGGAAGAAGGTGCGCTCAGCATGGCACTCGATGAGACAGCGCTTCGTATTCTCCTTCCTATAACCACCGACCCCTTCGGCTGGTGGGCATCGCAACGGAGCAAGGTCTGCGGCCTTGCACTTCAAGAACAGCCCAGAATCTCGAAAATTTATGACGAAGACTGGGTGCGGACAACCCAGGCCCAGTTTGAGCCTATTGTGATCGCCGAGACACTGTGGCTAGGAGCAAGCTGGCACGAGGTGCCTGCGCCTTTTCGTAAGCCCCCAGGTCGGGCCCTAACTATTGACCCTGGTCTTGCATTTGGAACTGGCAGCCATGCCACCACCCAGCTCTGCCTTGAGGCCATCGCCTCCTTGCTTAACGCAGCCGCCCTGGCGCGAAGGCCGGGCGAGGCTTTGGTGCCTCGGCGCGTCCTTGACTACGGCTGTGGCTCGGGGGTGCTTGGTCTTGCCTGGGCGGTGCTCACAGATACCAAAGACGAGGTCATTGGCCTTGACATTGACCCTGTTGCCGTAATTACCGCAAAAGAAAACGCCAGGCTGAACGGACTCGCGTCGTGCACAGCTTTTGTCAATGCCGATGAAGCCATTTGTGGGCCGTTTGATCTTGTGCTGGCCAATATTCTTGCCCAGCCCCTGAAGGTTCTTGCCCCCGTACTTATTGAACTGGCGGCCAAGGGCCAGCTTATTCTTGCGGGCCTTTTAGACCGACAGGCCGAGGAGCTTATTGAGGTCTACCGTGAGGTCTCCCAGGGCCGTTGTCGGCTTGAGGTCTTTGGCCAAAGGGATGGCTGGACCTGCCTTTGGAAACGACCCGCCGACACAACACCTAATGAAGAAGAAGGACAATACAACCATGACCAGCCCAAGCCTTAACCCCTCTGAAGCATTTTCCAGGCAGCCCATGCCGATTCAGGTGAGCGGCTCCATTGCCTTTGACACCATTATGGTTTTTCAAGGTCAGTTTAAAGACCATATTCTTGCAGACCAGGTTCACATGCTAAACGTTGCCTTTCTTGCGCCGGAGATGCGCCAGGAGTTTGGGGGCTGCGCGGCCAACATTGCCTATGGACTTCTAGGGCTTGAATGCCCGACACGACTTTTAGGTGCCATTGGCAAAGATGGGCATGACTACCTTCAACGCCTGCAGTCGCTTGGCGCGGATGTCTCGGGCGTTGTCGTAAGAGACAGTCTCTTTACGGCCCAGGCGTTTATTACCACCGACCTCGATGACAACCAGATCACGGCCTTTCACCCCGGCGCAATGGCCGTTGCCCACGAGGCCAAGGTTGAGCCCAACCCCGCAAGCCTCGGCATTGTCTCTCCCAATGGCAGGCAGGCCATGCTTGACCATGCCCAGGCCTTTTCCGATGCAGGCATTGCTTTTGTCTTTGATCCGGGTCAGGGCCTGCCCATGTTCAACAAAGACGAGCTGCTTGGTTTCATTAAGAAGGCAAGCTGGCTTGCTGTGAATGACTACGAGGGCGAGATGCTTAGTCGAACCGTCGGTCTGGGCTTGTCTGAACTTCGCAAGCATTTGCAGCCTCACCCGCAGGCTGCGGTTATTGTCACTAAGGGAAGTCAGGGCGTCTGGCTTGACGGCCCGCAAGGAAGCCAGACCCTTGATGCCGTTCGTGTTGAAAAGGCCTTGGACCCGACAGGATGCGGCGATGCGTTTCGCGCGGGGCTGCTCTGGGGCCTTGCCCACGGCCTGCCCGTCTCGGCAAGCTGCAAGGCTGGGGTCTACCTAGGCGCAGTGAAGGTGCAGGTTCGTGGTGCCCAGAACCACAGCATTGACCTTGCGGCCGTTAAGGCCGCCGCACTTGCCTAGGCTGCTGCAAGCAAGGCCTTCAGAACCGATGCCTCTAAGCTTGCCTGAAAGCTCACCAAGACCTGAAGAATAAGAAAGGCAATGATTGGGGAGAAATCGAGGCCCCAGGGCTGACGATCAGGCATGCGCCGCGCAATGGGTTCAATAAGGGGTCGCAGTAAAAGTCGCAGAACGGGTCGAAGCGCTGCGGCCGTGGTGTTCTTAGAGAACCAGCTTAAAATCGCCTCCGCAATAACCAGGACGATAAGAAACTTAAGCCACCAGCCAACAAGCCATACCAGGGCAATAATAAGTACAAGCCCGAAAGGCCGCACAACGGGCCCTGAGGTTACAAGCTCGGGGTCGAGGCTGACCATAAGAAAACGAATGGTTGCCAAGGCAAGTGCCACCAGAACAGCAGCAAAAAGACTTCCCCAGTCGGTCTTCGCGTTGGGTGGGAAGAGACGGCGCATGGGAATGGAAAGCCAGTCGGTAATACGAAAAACCACCTGACTCAAGGGATTCATTGGGTGCAGCTTGGCAAATTGCAGGTAGGCCCGAAGCATGAAACAAACGGCCAGAAGACTAGCTGCTGCTTTCAATAAAAACCAGAGGGCCATGGTTGTCGGAGGCTAAAGTGAAAAACCCCGCCCTGGGGCGGGGTGTGCACAGACGTCGTGCTAAGGAATTACGGGCGCGAGCCCGTGGGAAACGGCCAGGTGCTCGAGATTGGTGCTGCGGGAGCAACAGGCTTGGCAGCAGCTTTCTTGGCAGCAGGCCTTTTAGCAGCAGCCTTTTTAGCGGCTGGCTTTTTCGCTGCCGGCTTCTTAGCAGCGGGCTTCTTGGCTGCTGGCCTCTTAGCGGCTGGCTTTTTCGCAGCAGCCTTCTTAGCAGCAGGCCTCTTAGCAGCAGGCTTCTTCGCAGCGGCTTTCTTGGCCGCGGGCTTTTTGGCAGCGGCTTTCTTCGCAGCAGGCTTCTTGGCAGCGGCTTTCTTCGCAGCAGGCTTTTTGGCAGCCGCCTTTTTAGCAGCAGGCTTCTTCGCAGCAGCCTTCTTCGCAGCTGGCTTCTTAGCCGCTACTTTTTTAGCAGCAGGCTTTTTGGCAGCGACTTTCTTGGCTGCTGACTTTGCTACAACCTTTTTTACCTCAGGTTTTGCGGCTTTCGCCTTTTTTACCTTCTTCTTTGTTGCCATTTTATTTCTCCTTTATGCCGATTCGTTTCGGCAGGGTCAAAGGGAGATTCGAGCGCCTTGCTCGAACCATTCATTTGCGCAAGACCCTACGAAAAGAGAAAAGCCTAAACGGCTTTTCTCTAAGGTCCAACGCCAATGAATACGGCAGAGACGTCCCTTGACCAGAGAAGGCTGGCCAATCGATGAGTGAGAAAGGCCTTGCTGCCTTTATTCCCAACTCAGGGCACCACCCGTCTGATACTCAATCACACGGGTCTCAAAGAAGTTGCGCTCCTTCTTAAGGTCGACCATTTCGGCCATCCATGGGAAGGGATTTTCTTCGTTACCAAAAACGGGCTCAAGCCCAATTTGTTGGCAACGGCGGTTTGCGATGTATCGCAGGTAACTTTGAACATGCTGGCGTTAAGACCAAGCACACCGCGAGGCATGGTGTCCTCGGCATAGCGGTACTCGAGATCGACCGCCTTCACGAATAAGTCGCGCAGTTCTTCGCGGAACTCGGGCGTCCAGAGCTGGGGGTTCTCGAGCTTAATGGTGTTGACAAGGTCGATACCGAAGTTGCAGTGCATCGACTCGTCACGAAGAATGTACTGGTATTGCTCGGCAGCACCCGTCATCTTGTTCTGACGCCCAAGGGCAAGGATTTGCACAAAACCCACGTAGAAGAACAGACCTTCCATGATGCAGCTAAAGACAATAAGGGAGCGCAGGAGTTTTTGATCGTTCTCAAGCGTTCCTGTCTTGAACTGCGGGTTGGTCAGAACGTCGATGAAGGGAATAAGGAACTCGTCCTTGTCACGAATGGAGGAGACCTCGTGGTAAGCATTGAAGATCTCGGCCTCGTTAAGGCCGAGCGACTCAACAATGTACTGGTAGGCATGGGTATGAATGGCCTCTTCGAAGGCCTGGCGCAGCAGGTACTGGCGACACTCGGGAGCCGTGATGTGCCGGTAGGTACCAAGCACGATGTTATTGGCCGCAAGGCTGTCAGCCGTTACAAAAAAACCAAGGTTGCGCTTAATGACTCGACGCTCGTCCTCGGTAAGACCGTTTGGGTCTTTCCAGAGGGCAATGTCGCGAGACATATTAATTTCCTGAGGCATCCAGTGGTTTGCGCAGCCTGAAAGGTATTTTTCCCACGCCCACTTGTACTTAAAAGGAACAAGCTGGTTGACGTCGGTGGCCGCATTAATAATGCGCTTGTCTTCGACGCGCACTCGGCGCTCGGTAGCATTTGCAAGGAGCGTCGTCGGCAACTCAGCCTCGGGTTCAACCGAAGCGAGGAGACCAGCAGCGGGCTGAGGCCTAGCTAACGACGATGGTGCGGAGTCTTCCCAGTTCAACATAGCGATCTCACTTTCAACGAAAAAAATAGTACAACGTGCTACTCGTGAGATTCAGTTGTTTCAACAGTTCAGATGATGCAAGAACTAAAGTCACGAGGCAATTGTTTTTAATTAAAAAAAACATGCAAAGACAATGAGCGGAAAATTCGTCTCATTTGCTCCACACTTTTTGCATTTCAAAAAACGAACGAGTGATTCATTGGCAGGCCTCGCAATCGGGGTTGTCGATGGAGCAGAACTGCGCATCGGTTGCCGGTGATGACCCGCCCGATTTTGATGAGGCGATGATGGGGTCCGAGGGGTTCACCACCGATGCACCCGTTGCCGCGGAAGCCGCTGATTTAGCGGCTGTAGGAACACCGCCCGAAACAGTCACCGCGTTAAGCTGCCCAGTGTTCAGGGTGCTCTTTTCGGCATGGGTTGCACCCATGGTTCGCAGGTAATAGGTGGTTTTAAGGCCGCGCAGCCAGGCAAGCTTGTAGGTCTCGTCAAGCTTTTTGCCCGAGACGCCTGCAATGTAGATATTGAGCGACTGGGCCTGGTCGATCCATTTCTGACGACGCGCGGCACACTCGACCATCCACTTGGTGTCCACCTCGAAGGCCGTGGCGTAGAGTTCGCGAAGCTCGGCCGGCACACGGTCGATCTTCGCAAGGCTGCCATCGAAATACTTAAGGTCGGCCACCATAACTTCATCCCAAAGCCCAAGCGCCTTGAGGTCGCGAACCATGGTCTCGTTGACCACTGTGAATTCCCCAGAAAGGTTCGACTTCACATAAAGGTTTTGGTAAGTGGGTTCGATGGAGGCCGAGATTCCGACGATATTGGAGATGGTTGCCGTGGGAGCAA
The DNA here is from genome assembly GCA_018402635.1 of Burkholderiaceae bacterium. Lineage (GTDB taxonomy): Bacteria > Pseudomonadota > Gammaproteobacteria > Burkholderiales > Burkholderiaceae_A > Hahnella. The sequence goes on along the minus strand of JAGYIP010000008.1, from coordinate 364,954 downwards.
TGGCCACGCAGTTGGAGTTGCGCATGCCGTAGGCGCCAATACGCGCACGCAAGGCGGCCCAGTCGAGCCTTGCCCGGCGATCAACCTCAACATAACCACCGCGCTCTTTTTCAAGAAGGTCGAGGGTGTCGAGCGGAAGAATGCCTTGGTCCCAGAGGGAGCCCTTGAAACTGGAATAGGCCCCGCGCTCTTCGGCCAGATCGGTTGATGCCCAGTAGGCCTCGTAGCAGACCATCTCCATGGACTGGTCGGCAAACTCAACCGCACGCTCGCTGCCATAAGGAATGCGCATGGCATGCAAGGACTCTTGAAAACCCATGATGCCGAGACCGACGGGCCGATGACGCAGATTGGCATTGCGGGCTTTGGCCACAGCATAGTAGTTAATGTCGATGACGTTATCGAGCATGCGCATGGCCGTGCCAATGGTGGTCTTAAGCTTGGCATGGTCGAGCTCGAGGCCACCAGCTTTGGTGGGTTTGAGGTGATGCACCAGGTTCACCGACCCAAGGTTACAAACGGCAATTTCGGACTCGTTGGTGTTGAGGGTGATTTCGGTGCATAAGTTTGAGCTGTGCACCACGCCCACATGCTGCTGCGGGCTACGGATGTTGCAGGGGTCTTTGAAGGTAATCCAGGGATGGCCCGTCTCAAAGAGCATGGTGAGCATCTTGCGCCAAAGGGCACTGGCCTGAATTGTTTTCGATAGACGAATTTCGCCGCGCTCGGCCTTTGCCTCATAAGCCGTATAGGCCTCTTCAAAGGCTTTTCCCACCTTCTCGTGAAGATCGGGTACGTCGGCCGGCGAAAACAGGGTCCATTCTTTGTTCTCCATGACCCGCTTCATAAAGAGATCGGGAATCCAGTTGGCCGTATTCATGTCGTGCGTGCGACGCCGGTCATCGCCGGTGTTCTTGCGCAGCTCGAGGAATTCTTCAATATCAAGGTGCCAGGTTTCAAGGTAGGTGCAGACAGCGCCCTTGCGCTTGCCGCCCTGATTAACTGCCACCGCGGTGTCATTGACCACCTTTAAAAAGGGCACAACACCCTGGCTCTTCCCGTTGGTTCCCTTAATGTGGCTGCCCAGCGCTCGCACCGGGGTCCAGTCGTTGCCTAGGCCGCCGGCATACTTCGCTAAAAGTGCATTTTCTTTAATGGCCTCGTAAATGCCATCGAGGTCATCGGCCACGGTGGTGAGGTAGCAGGAAGAAAGCTGGGAATGGGTGGTTCCGCTATTAAAGAGAGTTGGTGTTGAGCTCATGAAGTCGAAGCTTGAGAGCAGCTGGTAAAACTCAATGGCCTTGTCTTCACGATTAATTTCGGCAATGGCTAGGCCCATGGCAACCCGCATGAAGAAAGCCTGCGGCATCTCGATACGTCGGCCCTCACCCGAGAAGGTGTCGTTGCGGTCAATAAGGAAGTACCGGTCGTAGAGGGTCTGCAGGCCGTGGTAGTCGAACTGCAGGTCGCGGTCGGCAACAATGGCCTGGGCCATGCGCTTGAGGTCGAAACGGGCAAGGTCGTCGTTTAGTAAACCGATCTCAATGCCCTTCTTGATGTAACGGGGGAAGTATTCAACGTAACGAGACGCCATCTCGGCCTGCGGGATCTCTGACCCCAGGATTTCCTTGCGAATGGTGTGCAACAACAGCCGGGCACTGACTTTTGCATAGGCGGGGTCCTTTTCGGTTAGCGCACGCGCCGCCAGAATGGCGGACTTTTCAATTTCATCGATGGGTACACCGTCGTAGATGTTCTTTAGTGTGTCGGCAAGAACCTGCGGAGCACTGACCTGATCGTCAAGCCCAAGGCAGGCATCTGCGATTAAGCCCTTAAGCCAGGCCTGGTCAAGCGGAACCGACCGGCCATCAACCAGCATGGACAGGCTGTGCTCGACGGTGTCTTGCTTGGCCTTGCTTGCGCGCTCCTGGGAACGTCTTTCACGATAAAGCACATAGGCGCGCGCAATTTCATGCTCACCGGAGCGCATAAGGGCAAGCTCAACCTGGTCTTGAATGTCTTCAATATGAACCGTGCCTCCGGCGGGCAGCCTGCGTAACAGCGCTGCAACAACCTGAGAGCTCAGCGCCTCGGTGACCTCACGAACCCTGGCGCTGGCTGCACCCTGACCACCCTGGACCGCAAGAAAGGCCTTGGTTAGGGCAACCGTAATTTTGGGTGCCTCAAAGCTGACCACAGCGCCATTGCGGCGAATGACCTTGATGTCGTTAAGGCTGGCATGGGTGGACATGCCCTGCTCGCGCTGGTTATTTTTTGAATCGGTGGGACTGGATAAATGACCAGAGCTCGACTGGCTGGTCTCGGTGGATTGGGCGGCCCGTTGCATGGCTCTTTTCTCCTTAGGCGGGAAATTTAAAACGCAGGGCGTGCAGAGAAAGAACCGGCTGCATACCTTAACAATGACGAAACGGCTTTAATTTGTGCCGTGCGCGTGGATTTCCCCAACACACTACCGGTAGTACAGACAAGCCGTCATAAGTACTAATTCTAGTAGTGGATGGCATCTAAGAGCAAGCGTCAGGCTTAGGAAAATCCCTAGAAAATCACGAAATTCTTCCCAGAGGCAGGCCCCTTATGAAAAAAAAATTTTCTTCGGTATCGCGTCAGTTCAGGTTTGTCTGACCCGTCAATTCCCACTGGACTTCATGGGTCCCAGCCGGTTTTTCTGGGCTACGGCCTGCAGCGTAATGTTGGGCGCAAACGCTTAAGCTCTCGAGCCAATAACGGCCAGTCAAAAAAACCACCTGGGTCGGTCTTGCGGCCCGGTGCAATGGTGGAGTGCCCAGTCACTGTGGATAAGCTGGGGATATGCTGGGATAACTCCGAAAGAAGCGCGGCAAGCAGTTCAATTTGTCGGGGCTCATAAGGCTGATCATCGGTGCCTTCAAGCTCAATGCCCACCGAAAAATCGTTGCAATCCTTCTCCCCTTCAAAGACCGACTGCCCGGCATGCCATGCTCGGCGGTTCACCGCCACATACTGCACGAGCCTTGCGCGCCGCGTAATAAGAAAGTGGCTTGACACCCGCAGACCCACCAAGGCAAGCAGTTCGGGCTGCCCATCGGCAGACAGGCCTGTGCGATTCAAAAATAAATCGTCAATGGCCGTTCCGCCAAAAACCCCCTGCGGAAGACTTATGCCATGAATAACCGCAAGCCAGATGGCTGTAGCCTGAGGCCTCTCGTTATGGTTAGGGCTTGGCGCCCATGTGCATGCACCAAACCCTGGCAGCTCACGCAGCCATCCTGAAGGCCTTAGGCAGGTTGCGGCCGCCATAGCACCCGTAGCACCCGTAGCACGCATAGCACGCACAGCACGCCTAGCACCACCTTAGTCCTTTGCATTTGAATCGGCATCGGCATCGGCGTGGTCTTCGCAGCAGTAGGCCCGCCCCTTTTTAAAGCGTGCATCAGCCCGTGGCAGATGAAGACCACAGTGATTGCAGGCAATAAGGTCTTGCGGCCGCTCGCCCATCTGTTCGGGCGGCTGAGGCTCGGACGGCTTTTTTTCCGAGCCATCGCCCGAGCGCAGCATTTTTCTTATCCAGAAAAAGGCCAGCAGTGCAATGGCTGCAATAAGAAGGATGCGAGTTACGATGCCCATGGCCTTTGATGTCCTTGCGGGCGCTAGGCCGGCGCAAGAATGAAAACTTCAACCACAAACCGACTTCCCACGTAGGCAAGCAGCAAAAGGCCGAAGCCCACGAGTGCAAAGCGGGCCGCCACCCGGCCGCGCCATCCCCAGCGCCAACGGCCAAGGAAAAACCCGACCACCATCAACCAGGTTAAGACGGTGAAGATTGTTTTGTGGTCAGGCTTAAGAGGCCCATAACCCAAAAAGAGATTCACCCAGACACCGGTAGCGAGCGTCAGCGTAACCAGCACGAGTCCGGCTGCCATCGACCTCTGCAAGGCGGCATCGAGGTCAAGCAAGGAGGGGAGGTCATCAAGCCAATGCGAGGACTGACCACCACGATGAAGCGAACGCTCGAGCCAGGACATTAAGAATGCCTGGGCAGCAGAGACAGTAAACGCGCCGTAGGCAAGCATGGCCAGCAGAATATGCACACGAAACAGGGTGGAGAGCTCGGCAATACGCACTGTTCCTGGAAAGACCATGGGAAGAAAGACGGCGATCGCGGCAAAAGGGTAGATGCCTGCTGTGGCCTTTGGCAGGCGTTGAAACCAGGACTCAAGCCATACCAAAAGAACCATCAGCCAGAGCGTCCAAGAGACCGAGTTGGCAAAGCCGAACTGGAAGTCTTGGCCTGCAAACCATCCCGGCAACACGGTGGCGCCATGGCTGACCAAGGCAACGAAAAGCAACAGCTTTTGCAGCAAGACAGCCGACGCCCTGACCGTCAGGACAAAAAGAAGCAGGTAAAGAATAAGGGCGAGTGGTGCTGTCCACTCATACAATAAGGGCGTCATAGTTGCAGCCAGTTTATCTCAGGGCCTGCCCTGATTCGAGCCACACGAGAAGAAAGACCCGCCATGCTAGAAAACCTAACCGACCGCCTCTCGCGGGTCGTCAAGACCATGAAGGGTGAGGCACGCCTTACCGAATCCAATACGCAGGCCATGCTTCGCGAGATTCGACTTGCCCTGCTCGATGCCGACGTGGCCTTGCCTGTGGTGAAATCGTTCATTGCCCAGGTAAAGGACAAGGCGCTGGGCCAGGAGGTTTTAAGCAGCCTAAGCCCTGGCCAGGCCTTGGTGGGCGTTTTTCACAAAGAGCTCATCGCCCTGATGGCTGGCAACGAGGCTGCCCCGCCCACAGGGCTTAACCTTGCCAGCCAGCCCCCGGCCGTGGTTCTTATGGCCGGCCTGCAAGGCGCTGGAAAAACCACCAGTGTGGGTAAGCTTGCGAAGTACCTAAGCGAGCGACACAAAAAGAAGGTCTTAACGGTGAGCTGTGACGTCTATCGACCCGCGGCCATTGAACAGCTTCGAATTGTTAGCGAGCAGGCGGGGGCGGACTTCTTCCCAAGCCAGGCCACCGATAAGCCTGTGGCCATCGCGCAGGCTGCGCTTGACTACGCCAGACGTCATTTTCATGATGTTCTTTTGGTGGACACGGCAGGCCGCCTTGCCATCGACGAGGCCATGATGACCGAGATCGCTGCTATTCATGCAGCCATCAAGCCCATTGAAACCCTGTTCACGGTCGATGCCATGCAGGGTCAGGATGCGGTGCGCACGGCCGAGGCCTTTGGTCAGGCCCTGCCCTTAACCGGGGTGATGCTCACCAAGGTGGACGGCGATTCCCGAGGGGGTGCCGTGCTCTCGGTGCGAGCCATTACAGGCAAACCCATCCGCTTTGTTGGTAATGGCGAGAAGATCGACGGCATTGAGGCCTTTGATGCCGATCGCTTTGCCCAACGTATTTTGGGCATGGGCGATGTGCTGGCCCTTGTTGAACAGGCGGCCAAGTCCGTCGACATGAAGTCGGCCGAGAAGATGGCCGCCAAACTGAAGTCGGGGGCGAGGTTTGACCTTGAGGACTTCAAGCTTCAAATTGCACAGATGCGTTCCATGGGGGACTGTCCTCGCTAATGGACAAGCTGCCCGCGCAGATGCAGCAGGCCGCCAAAGGCTCCAACATGTCTGTGGCAGATAAGTCGGTGCAGCGCATGGAGGGCATTATTAATTCCATGACGCCCAGCGAACGTCGTAACCCCGAGCTGCTTAAGGCCAGCCGAAAAAGGCGAATTGCCGTGGGCGCGGGCGTGCAGGTTCAGGAGGTCAATCGGTTGCTAAAGCAGTTTGACCAGATGCAGGACATGATGAAGAAAATGCAAAAAGGCGGTATGGCCAAAATGATGCGGGCCATGGGCGCGATGGGGGGTGGGGGCGCAGCCAAGGCCATGGGAGGCCTTGGCGGGCTCATGGGCGGACTGCGGCGCTAAAACATTAAAACACTAAGACACCAAAACAATGACGCGTTAAGAGCTTAATAAACCACGAACAGCCTCAAGCAGGTCTTCTTCGGCGCAGTCGCTTGCCTGCATGCCTCGACGTTTTAGAAGTTCAAGCCGGCCCTCCTTCAGCGATCGCTCGCCAATCGTCACGCGCACCGGAATACCAATAAGTTCCCAGTCGGCAAACATGGCCCCGGGGCGTTCGTCGCGGTCGTCCAGTAGAACCTCAAGGCCCGCCTGTAAGAGGGCCGCGTAGGCTTTTTCGGCCGCCTCGCGAACAGGCTGCGACTTTGATGCCCCCAGCGGGCAGATGACCACAACAAACGGGGCAAGGGCCACAGGCCAGATAATGCCGCGCTCATCATGGTTCTGCTCGATGGCCGCACCAACAATCCTTGTCACACCAATGCCATAGCAGCCCATCTCCATGAGCCGGGGCTTACCCGTCTCATCGAGCATGGTGGCCTTCATGGCCTCAGAGTATTTAGTGCCAAGGTAAAAGACATGGCCAACCTCAATGCCGCGCTCAATACGAAGTTCGCCTTTGCCATCGGGGCTCGGCTCGCCCTCAACGACATTGCGAATGTCGGCAACCCGAGACGGCTCGGCGAGGTCACGGCCCCAGTTCACACCGCTGAGATGGAAGTCCTTCTTATTCGCACCCACAACAAAGTTGGCCATCTGGGCAACCGTGCGGTCTGCAATAACCTCGATCTCGGAGGCAAGCCCAACCGGGCCCAGGTAGCCCGGCTCGCAGCCAAAGCCCTGAACAATCTCCTCTATGCTGGCAAAGCGAAAGCCCTTGTTGAGCCCGTCAAGCTTGCCTGCCTTCACCTCGTTGAGTTCATGGTCGCCACGAATTAATAAGAGAAAAAGCCGTGCCCCTTTTGCTATGCCTTCGCGCTCCTCGGGCTCAACTGCAAGAACAATGGACTTCACCGTCTGATCAAGACCCAGGCCAAGAAGATTGGCCACCTGCTCGCAACGTGCAAGCCCAGGCGTTGCGAGCAGCTGCATAGCCTGTGAGGGCTCGGCTCGGCTCGGCAGCAGGCTAAGGGCTTCAGCAAGTTCAAGGTTTGCCGCGAAATCCGAGCCTGTGCTGTAGACCAAGGCATCTTCGCCGGTCTCGGCAATAACCTGAAACTCGTGCGACCTTGACCCGCCGATGGCACCGGTATCGGCCGCCACCGCCCGATAGCCAAGACCAAGCCTGTCGAAGATTTTGCAGTAGCAGGCAAACATACGGTCGTAGCTGCGCTCTGCCGATTCCACATCCTTGTCGAAGGAGTAGGCATCTTTCATAATAAATTCGCGACCGCGCATGACGCCAAACCGCGGCCTGCGCTCATCGCGAAACTTGGTCTGAATCTGATAGAAATTTTTAGGCAGCTGCTTCCAGCTTTTAAGTTCTTGCCGGGCAATGTCGGTCATGACCTCTTCGCTTGTGGGCTGAACAACGAAGTCCCGGCCGTGGCGATCTTGAAAGCGCAAAAGCTCGGCACCCATCTTCTCCCAACGGCCCGTCTCTTGCCAGAGTTCTGCGGGCTGCACCACCGGCATGGAGAGTTCAATGGCACCCGCCGCATTCATCTCCTCGCGAATAATGGCCTCGACCTTGCGAATCACCCGAAGCCCCAAGGGCATGTAGCTATAAATTCCAGCACCGAGCCTGCGAATAAGGCCGGCTCGCAGCATAAGCCGATGGCTTGCCACCTCGGCATCCGAAGGGTCTTCTTTAAGGGTCTGGAAATGGTAGGCAGTGGCGCGCATGGGCTAATTAAAGCGGTAAGGGCAAAGGCATTCGTATAATGAAAGCATTATGCTCGATGAATTCGGATACCGCCCCAATGTCGGCATCATTCTTGTCAACGACAACAACCAAGTCTTTTGGGGCAAGCGCGTGCGTGAACAGGCCTGGCAGTTTCCCCAGGGCGGCATCAAACGCGAAGAGGATCCGCAGCAGGCCATGTACCGCGAGCTCTTTGAAGAAACAGGCCTTCGGCCCGAGCATGTTGAGCTCATTGCAAGAACCAAAGACTGGCTGCACTACGATGTGCCCGACCGATGGATCCGCCGCGAGTGGCGGGGTCACTATCGAGGCCAGAAGCAGATCTGGTTTCTTCTTCGTATGCTGGGTGTGGATGCCGATATTGAGTTGAAGTCCGGGTCCGAGCGGCCCGAGTTCGACGCCTGGGTCTGGCACGACTTTTTCGTGCCTCTAAGCTCGGTGATTGAATTTAAACGCGATGTCTATAGGCTTGCGCTCAACGAGCTTGCTGGCTATCTTTTTAGCCCAGAAGAGGTGAGCACAAGGTTGTCTCGGTGTATAAGCTCGGGCTCCTCAACGAAACCAAGCAGCCCTTCGATCTGACTCGATGGCCTGCCCATAATGCGGCGTGTCTCGCTGTCGGAATAATTCACAAGGCCGCGCGCAACCTCCTGGCCTGCTGCATCCACGCAAAGCACCACATCGCCACGGCCGAAGCTGCCCACCACAGCCTTGACTCCAATGGGCAGCAGCGACTTTCCTTTTTCAAGCAGAACGGCAACTGCGCCTTCATCGAGAACAAGCCTGCCTTTGAGCTGCAGCTGATCAGCCATCCATTGCTTACGGGCTGTAAGCACGGCAAGGTCTGCCGTAAGCAGCGTTCCAATGGGCTCGCCTAAGGCAAGACCCGAAAGAACATTGGGTTCCTGGCCGCCGGCAATGACTGTATGGGCACCACTGCGGGCAGCCCGTTGGGCCGCCATAACCTTGGTGGACATGCCCCCGGTGCCAATTGACGACCCTGCGCCACCGGCCATAGCCAGCAGGCTTGGGTCGTTGGCGCGTGCTCGATCAATGAGCTTGGCATTGGCATCGTGCCGGGGGTCTGTCTGGTAGAGCCCTTTCTGGTCGGTCAGAATGACCAGAAGCTCGGCCTCAAGAAGGTTGGTGACCAAGGCCGCAAGGGTGTCGTTGTCGCCAAGCTTAATTTCAGAGGTGGTCACCGTGTCGTTCTCGTTCACCACAGGCACGACCCCAAGATCAAGCAAGGTCATGAGCGTGGCTCTTGCATTTAAATACCGGCCTCGGTCTCGCATGTCTTCATGCGTTAGCAAGACCTGCGCAGTCTTGAGCCCATGGCTTAGAAAGCCCGCCTCGTAGGCCTGGGCAAGGCCCATCTGGCCTACGGCTGCAGCCGCCTGCAGTTGATGAATCTCGTGCGGCCGCTGCGACCAGCCCAGGCGCTTCATGCCCTCGGCAATGGCGCCACTTGAAACAATCACAATTTGGTGGCCATTGGCCGAGAGTGCCGCCACCTGGGCGGCGAAGGCTTCAATGGCCTGGCGATCAACCCCCCGACCCTGGTTGGTGACCAGGCTTGAACCGAGCTTCACCACCCAACGCTTGGAGCGCGCCTGCTCGGGACGAGGGCGCTGCTCTGCCGGCGTTTTTCGAAGGTCTTGGCCCTGACTCATGGTCTGGCTTATGCTGGCTCGCCCGAGGCCGCCTCGCCTTGGGCGGCTGTGGCAGCAACGCTTGCGGCAGCAGCAGCGGTGGCCGTCGCAACGGCCTGCTGACTCAGCCAGTCTTGAACCGCAAACATAAGCGGCTTAACACCCTCTCGGGTTAAGCCCGATATCTCAAAGACCGGCGCCTTCCAGGCCAGCTTTTTCTTCATCACCTTCCAGCGCTGCTCGCGCTCGGCCTGCGTCAGCATGTCGATCTTGTTGAGAACAAGCCAGCAAGGCTTGGCTGCAAGGGCCTCGTCGTAGCTTGAGAGTTCTTTGGTCAGAAGCTGAACCTGTCGAGCAAGGGCAAGGCCCATGCGTTCGTCCTCGGTCTTTGCGGTCTTTGCGGTCTTCGAAGTCTTAGAGGGGCTTTCTGGTCCAAGCTCCAGGCCAAAACCGGTCATGTCAACCAGATGAAGAATGACCCGCGTGCGCTGCAGATGGCGAAGAAACTGGTGGCCAAGACCAGCACCCTGGGCCGCGCCTTCAATGAGGCCGGGAACGTCGGCCATGACAAAGCTCTTCTCAAGGCTGGTCTCAACCACGCCAAGCTGTGGGGCGAGGGTGGTGAAGGGGTAATCAGCCACCTTTGGCCTGGCATTGGAGGCCGCAGCAATAAGCGTGGACTTGCCCGCATTGGGCAGTCCAAGCAGGCCAACATCGGCAAGCAGTTTCAGCTCAAGCCTTAGTCGGCGAGACTCGCCCGGCCAGCCTGGCGTGCACTGGCGCGGCGCCCTGTTCGTGCTTGACTTGAAATGCAGGTTTCCCAGGCCACCGTCACCACCCTTGGCAATTAGGACCCTTTCGCCATGGGTTGAGAGGTCAAAGAGAAGGTCATCGGTCTCGGCATCAAAGACCATGGTGCCAACGGGCATCTTGAGTTCAATGTCGGGGGCCCCCGCCCCGTAGCGGTCTGAGCCCTGGCCTTGTTCGCCATTGCGCGCCCGATGAATTCGGGCGAATCGAAAGTGGATAAGCGTGTTGACGTTTTCATCGGCGATGGCCCAGATGGATCCGCCCTTGCCGCCGTCACCGCCGCTCGGCCCCCCCTTGGGTATGAACTTCTCTCGACGAAACGCGGCCACGCCATTGCCGCCTTTGCCGGCATGCAGTTCTACAAAGGCCTCGTCGATGAATTTCATGGGCAGGGTTCTATGGGTGAATGAATGGAACCCCTGTAAGCCAACGACCTGCCGACAACCTGGCGCTTAGAAAAGCACCAGGCCGAAACGAACTAGGCCTCGGGCTGAATAATGGACACAGTGGATTTTTTTAAAGGGCCATTGACCGAGAAATAAACACGGCCGTTAACCAGGGCAAACAGGGTGTGATCTTTACCCATACCAACGTTTTCACCGGCATGAAACTTGGTGCCACGCTGGCGCACAATAATGCTTCCGGCATTGATGGTTTCGCCACCAAAACGCTTAACGCCAAGCCGTTTGGCTTCTGAATCGCGGCCATTTCGTGTAGAGCCGCCACCTTTTTTCTGTGCCATTGACTCAATCTCCTTAAATTTGGCTGCCGTCTGGACGAACCAGAGATTCAACGGCAATTTCAGTGTAGTTCTGGCGATGGCCTTGGGTCTTGGCATAGTGCTTACGCCGACGATGCTTGAAGATTCGAATTTTGTCGCCGCGGCCATGCGAGACCACACGGGCCTTCACGCTTGCGCCTTCAAGAAGGGGCCGCCCAATATCAAGCTGAGCACCATGGCCAAGGGCCAAGACCTCTGATAAAACCAGCTCGCTGCCGACATCGGCAACCAAAGACTCAACCTTTAAGGTCTGACCCACCGAGACTCGGTATTGTTTTCCGCCGGTACGCACAACCGCGTAAGTAACTTCCGTTTGATTCGCGGCACTCATGGCCTTCTCGCTTCTTAAAAAATTAAAAAGAATAGCCCGAAAGTATGGCTCTTTTTAGACTTTTGATCAAGAGCCCCTTAACCCAGCCCGAATCAGCCCGAATGCCTTTGGCCGGGGCTAGCAGGCGCTCGGGCATAATGAAAACGTGCCCTTAAGTCCATCAGCCTCTTCAAACGACGCCTACAGTCAGGCGCTCTCTCTGGTTAGCTCGGGCATGCAAGAGGTGGATGCCGTCATCCAAAGGCGGCTGGTCAGCGAGGTTCTTCTTGTTGAGCAGGTGGCCCGCTACATTATTGAAGCAGGCGGCAAGCGCATGCGACCGGCCCTGCTACTGCTTTCGAGCAAGGCTCTTGGCGACCAACCGCCAGAAACCCCGCGGCCACCCATGGCAGAGCTTGCCGCCATTATTGAATTTATTCATACCGCCACCCTGTTGCATGACGATGTGGTGGATGAGTCCGGGCTGCGCCGCTCCCGAGAGACGGCCAATGCCGTCTTTGGTAATGCCTCAAGCATTCTGGTCGGAGACTTCCTGTACTCCCGCGCCTTTCAGATGATGGTTGAAATAGGCTCGATGCCCGTCATGGCAGTGCTGGCAGAGGCAACGAACATCATTGCCGAGGGCGAGGTTCTGCAGCTTATGAACTGCCAAAACCCTGAAGTTGACGAGGCCCGTTACCTTCAGGTTATTCGCTATAAGACCGCCAAGCTTTTTGAGGCGGCTGCACGCCTTCCTGCGGTTTTTCATGGGCAGTCTGCCGAGGTCATTGAAGCCTTTGCTGCCTATGGAAGGCATCTGGGCACAGCCTTTCAATTAACCGACGACCTCTTGGACTATGCAGGATCTGAAGACGATCTCGGTAAACGCCTCGGCGACGATCTTCGTGAGGGCAAGCCCACACTTCCACTTATCTACCTCTTGGAGCAGGGCAGCCCGGACGATCAGCAGCTGGTGCGTCGAGCCATTGAAGAGCCCGAGCAGGCGGACTTGGAGGCCGTCATTCAGCGCGTTCAGTCCACCGGCGCGCTCAATTACACCCAGGCTGCAGCTGAGCGCGAGGCAAGGCTTGGGGAGCAGGCCCTGGCACCCATCAGGCAGTCCGTCTACCGCACTTCCCTGCTAGACTTGCTTCGGTTTGTGGTGTCGCGGCGGTCGTAATTCGCCGTTGCGTCATGCCTCGGGGTGTAGCTCAGCCTGGTAGAGTACTGCGTTCGGGACGCAGGAGTCGGAGGTTCGAATCCTCTCACCCCGACCAGCATCCGCGCTAAACTTCAAGTTGTCTCAATTCTATTTTTAGGAATCTTTGAGCGACCTACCCTTATGGGCGCAGGCCCTTGCCCTGTTGGGGCTTTTGTTTGCCTCTGCCTTTTTCTCCATGTCCGAGACAAGCCTTATGGCCGTCAACCGCTACCGTATGCGGAATTTGGCGGGAAAGGGCAGGCGCAGTGCCAGGCAGGTTTTAAAGCTCCTTAGCCAGACCAATCAGTTGTTGGCCACGATTCTTATTGGCAACAACATTGTGAATGCGGCCTTAACGGCACTTATTACCGCCTTTGCCATCAAGGCCTTTGGCAACGATGATGAAGTGCTTGCCATTGCAACGGGCGTGGCCGCAGCGTTGCTTATTATTTTCGCCGAAATTATTCCAAAAGTCGTGGCAGCCAATCGGCCCGAGACCATTGCCATGGGCGCAAGCTTTGGGCTTGCACCGGTGGTCTTCGTTGCCCGGCCCCTGGTTTCTGTCGTCAACGGCCTTGTTGGCTTTCTTCTTAACGTCTTTCGATTGAAATCCCAGACGGATAAGGCTTCGGGGCTTACGACCGAGGAGCTGCGCTCGGCTGTGCTTGAGTCTTCGGGCTTTATTCCAAGCCAGCACAGGAAAATTCTTCTTAACCTTTTCGACCTTGAGGACCTTCGGGTCGATGATGTCATGGTGCCCAGAGGGCGCATTGAAGCCCTTGACCTTGAGGATGACGAATCCTCGCTCATTGACCAGATCTCAACCTGCTTTCACAACAAGCTGCCGGTCTATCGCGGCGAATTAAACAAGGTCGTTGGCATTTTGCATGTTCGTAAGGCCCTTGCGCTTCTCACCAAGGAAGGCGGGTTTCGTAAGGAGCTGCTTGAACAATCTGTGCAGCCCGCCTACTTCGTTCCAAGCGGCACCCAGCTCTTCACCCAGATGCAGTTTTTCCAGGGCAACAGGCAAAGGCTTGCCATTGTGGTTGACGAGTATGGCGAGGTCGAGGGGCTGGTGACCCTGCAAGACATTGTTGAGGAACTGGTGGGTGAGTTTTCAACCCAGGGGCCGCGGGCTCGTCGGACGCTTCATTGGGACGAAGACGGCACGGCTGTGGTCGATGGCATGAGCAGCCTGCGTGAGCTTAACCGCGGCCTTGGACTCTCACTGCCCTTGGACTCGGCCAAGACCCTCAATGGGCTCATTCTTGAAGCGCTTCAAGATATTCCCGAGGCCAATGTCAGTCTCAAGGTTGGCAATGTGCCGCTTGAAATCCTGCAGGTTCAGGGACGCGTCATTCGACGCGTTAAGATCCTTCGGCCCCTTGTTGATCCATCCAAACAGCCGCCCGAGGAAGACGGCATGGAGACCCAGCCCATGGCTGAGAAAAGTGAATAGGCCTAATGAGTCCTGAGAATCTGAATCTCAGCTCCCTGTTGCTTCTCCAAGGGCTCGTGGGTGGGCTCACCTGCCTTCTGGGCTTTGAGGCAGGCCGCTGGTTTGTACGCAAAGAGATGCAGCACTGGCTTGGGCCGCGAAGGGCGCGGCTTGTTCTGGCGCGCTCTGGCCCGTGGCGGCTCTTGGGCCTTTGCGCCTGCCTTGGTTTTTTCGTTCTCTTCGGCAAGCAACTTGGTCTTGCCCAGGCAGTCGCCATGGGGCTTTTCACCGGGCTGCTTAGCCTTGCGGCCATGATCGATCTTCGTAGTCGCCTGCTTCCCGATCGGCTCACCCTTGGACTCATCATTCTGGGTCTCTGCCTTGCTGGTGCTGGCATTACCGTGAGCCTAACCGAGGCCCTGGCGGGTGGTCTTGCAGGCTATTTATTGCCCTGGGCCTTGGCAAAGATCTCCGACCGACGGCGGCGGTCGCGACTGGCCACAGACACCCCCATGGAGCCAAGTATGGGACGAGGGGACTTCGCCCTCATTGCAGCCATTGGCTCTTGGCTTGGTTTTTCAAGCCTTGCCTTTGTCTTGGTCTTTGCAAGCCTTGGCATGCTAAGCCTTGCCCTCTGGGGCTTTTTGCGCAGGGGCTGGCGCCTGTCAACTGCACTTCCTTTTGGACCTGCACTCTGCCTAGCCGCCATGCTCGTTGCACCTTTCTCCCCAATGGCTGGCCCTGCGGGCCTATGAGCGGTGGTCAAGCCTGCCCGGTGGTTGTGCTTACCGGTGGCATCGGCTCGGGAAAATCAACGGCTGCCCACTGCTTTGAGGGGCTTGGCATCACGGTGGTTGATGCCGATGCCATCGTCCATGAACTGACTGGCCCAGACGGTGCAGCACTGGCAAGCCTGAGGCTGCTGCTTGGTGAGGACTTTATGTCGCCTGCTGCCGGTCTTGACCGGGCGAAGGTTCGCCAGGCGGTCTTTGCCGACCCGAGTCTGCGCAAGGGCCTCGAAGCAATTCTTCATCCAATGGTTCAGCTGGTTGCCCGGCAACGACTTGGTCAGGCCCTGGGGCCTTATTGCCTTTATGTGGTGCCCCTTTGGACTGAAACACATGGCAGTCAGCCACGGCCCGACTGGGTCTGGAGGGTTGTGGTGGTTGACATCGACCAGGCCAGACAGAGGTCCAGGGTGTTGAAGCGAACACCCATGCCCAACGAAACCCTTGAGGGCATGCTTGCCGCACAGGCCCACCGCGACGAAAGGCTTGCGCTTGCCGACCATGTCATTAGCAACAACTCCGACGAGGCGAGCCTTCTTGCCCAGGTGCAACGGCTTCATGCAGAGCTGCTTCAATGCTTAAACGAAAGGCCTACGACAAGCCCCCGCAGAGCAAACCACTGACTGATCGGCCATAATAAAGCCTATGCCCGATTCGCCTGGTCTACCTACAGACACCCGTCCTTTGCCTGCCGAGGACACGTTGGGCTGTCTTGAAGATACTGTCAACGGCAACGGTCGCGTCTTTGAGTTTCCCTGCAACGAGCGTATTCGTATCTTGATGCGTGTCGACTGCATGGCCCGTCGCATCCGCTATTTTTCTGAGAAGAGCTCGCAGTTCGAGCACGAGTCCTGCCTGCATGCTTTGTTTGAGCTCTACGAGTTGCTATCAAGCCGCGGGGATATTAAGAACGAACTGCTGCAAGAGCTTGACCGGCAACGCGCGCAGCTTAACCGGTTTATCGATCAGCCTGGCGTCTCCAACGATCGGCTGCACCAGGTACTTAGTGAAATTGCTTCCTCGCACACCAGCCTGGCTGAAGTGCCGGTAAGGCTTGGGCCTCACCTTGCAGAGTTTGAATTTCTTCAGGGCCTCAAAGGACGCGTCGGTATTCCTGCAGGAAGCTGCCCTTTTGATCTGCCCAGTTATTTTGTCTGGCTGCATCGTCCGGTTCAGGTTCGTAAGGCGTCGCTCGATGCATGGGTTGCCCCTTTGGCGCCGCTTATGGATGCCACCGCACTCTGTCTGCGTATTCTTCGCGACGGTGCGGAACCTGCTAGCTACCAGGCCAACCAGGGTGTCTTTGAGCTCAATCCGGAGGGCAGGCTTGCCCGGCTTATTCGGGTCCGTATTCCACAAGACCCCGAGCTTGTCTGTGAGGTCAGTGCGAATAAATACGTTGTTGCCGTTCGGTTTCGGGCACTCGATGACCAGCTTCGGCCCAAGCCCATCGAAGGCCGCGTCGACTTCGACCTCACCCTCTGCGACTTCTAACACCGCAGATGCCTTGGGCTTAGCTTATTAGCTTAGGCGCCCAAGGCCAGGGCTTTAATCACAGGCAGGCTTGCGGGAAGAACCGGAAAGGGCAACGGGCCTTGGGGCGCTACCCACAGAAGTTGTTGGCCTTCTCGCGCCTGAACCCGTTTGTCGGGCGCGGCAGACTGCCAGCGGGACACCTTAAAAAACTGCAGTAAAACCTGGGCATGGCTGTAGTCGTAGCTGAGCGATTCGAAGGGCTCGGCATCAAGCACCTCGATGCCAAGTTCCTCCCGTAGTTCACGCACCAGCGCCTGGGCTGCCGACTCGCCGGGCTCGCACTTGCCTCCCGAAAACTCCCACCAGCCCGCATAGACTTTGCCCGCGGGCCTGCTTGCCATAAGCAGTCGACCCTGGCCATTTTCAATAAGGCCCACAGCAACCTCCGTGCGCGCATTGGACTGGAGCAACTACTGCGCCTGCTTACTTGCCGCCCAGTCCTTTGCAAAGGCAAGGGCAATACGACCCGATCGCGAACCGCGCTCAAGGGCCCATTGCAGGGCGGGCTGCCGCGCCTGCTCAAAGGCCTCGTCTGTGCCAAAGCCATAGACCTCAAGCCAGTGGGCAACAATGTCGAGGTAATCGTTCTGACTAAAACTATGAAAAGACACCCACAGGCCAAAACGCTCGGAGAGGGCAATTTTCTCTTCAACCGCCTCGGCCGGATGAATCTCGCCGTTGGAATCGTACTGGGTACCAAGGTTGTCCTTCATCGACTCGGGCATGAGGTGCCTGCGGTTTGATGTGGCGTAGACCAAAAGATTTGAGGCCTGGGCGGCAAGCCCTCCATCGAGAACGGTTTTAAGTGCCTTGTAGCCGGGCTCACCGGAGTCAAACGAGAGGTCGTCACAAAAGACAATGAATTTTTGCGCAACGTCCTGCGACAAGCTCGGCGATCTGGGGCAGGTCAACCAGGTCGACCTTATCGACCTCAATAAGCCTTAGGCCCTTCTCCGCAAATTCGGTGAGGCAGGCCCGCACCATCGACGATTTGCCCGTGCCACGGGCGCCGGTAAGCAGAACGTTGTTAGCGGGCAGCCCCTGCACAAAACGACGGGTGTTGTTCACGCAACGCTCAAGCTGCACCGTGACATGCAGAAGGTCATCAAGGGCAATTCGGGCAAAGGGCCCCACAGGCTGAAGGTAGCCGATGGATCCAAGTAGGCTTGAACGACGCACCCATCGAAAGGCAAGCTGCGAGTCGAAGTTAACCGGCGCCGGTGGCTCGGGCAACAGGGCATCAAGCTTACGAATAAGGGCTTGCAAAGAAGCGTTAGGATCGGTAGTCGGCATTAATGGAAACATAGTCGTGGGAGAAGTCGCAGGTCCAGACGACTGCCTGGTGACTGCCCCGATGCAGATCGATGCCAATGGTAATTTCAGGGCCTGCCATGGCGGCCCCTCCAGCCTCCTCGGTGTAGGAGGCGGCCCGGCCGCCATCTTGAGCAACCAATAAGCCGTTGATACGAAGTTCGAGGGCCTTAACATCAAGGCCCGGAATGCCGCTGTAACCAACGGCGGCAAGAATGCGTCCAAGGTTCGGGTCGCTTGCAAAAATGCGGTCTTCACCAAGGGAGAATGGCCAATGGCATAGGCCACTTGCTTAGCCTCGTGGCGACTTTTTGCGCCCTGAACATCGATGGTGATGAACTTGGTTGCGCCCTCGCCATCGCGAACAATAGCCTGAGCCAGTTCCTGGCAAAGCCCAATGAAAGCCTGCTCAAAGACGGGCCAGTCGGCATCGCCTGGGGCAAGCTGAACATGCTTTGCGCCGGTGGCCGCGCAGACCAGGGAGTCGTTGGTGGAGGTATCGCCATCCACAGTAATGGCGTTGAAGGAGAGGTCGGCGGCCTTGGCCATAAGCGCCTGAAGGTCAGCCTGTGCGACACCAAGGTCGGTGGCGATAAAGCCGAGCATCGTGGCCATGTTGGGACGGATCATGCCCGCGCCTTTTGAAATACCTGTTAGGCCCAGGTCCTTACCCTTAACCTGAATACGTCGCGAGGCCGCCTTGGGCTGGGTGTCGGTGGTCATGATGGCCTGGGCCGCCTCAAGCCATGCGCTGCCTGAACTCGCTGAACCCGTTGAACCCGCCTCAGACACAGTTGATGCCGCCTGCTCAATACCCGAGGCCATTTTCTCCATGGGCAGGTGCTCAAGAATGACACCCGTTGAAAAAGGCAGAACCTGTTCTGTACGAAGGCCAAGCGCTGCGGCAAGCCACTGGCAGGACTGCAGGGCATTGGCCATGCCCTGCTCACCTGTCCCGGCATTGGCGCAGCCCGTGTTCACCAGCCAGGCCAGAGGACCCGCATTTAAGTGCTGACGGCAGACAACAACCGGCGCCGCACAAAAGGCGTTCTGGGTGAAGACACCGGCCATGGTGGTGGCCGGGTCAAACTGAACAAGCAGCATGTCCAGACGATTGGCCTTGCGAATGCCCGCGCTAACCGCGGCAAGCCGCAGCCCTTCAATGGCAACGAGATCATCGGCCTTGGGATAGGGCAGATTAACTGGCATTGGCGGGCATTGACGTGACGGGTGGGTCCTGGTGATGAAAAAAGGCCCCGCCTAGGCAAGCGCCCCGTGGCAGTGCTTGAACTTCTTGCCTGAACCGCAGGGGCAGGGTTCGTTGCGCCCGACCTTCGGCATGTCGCGCCGAACGGTCTGGGCCTGGTCGCTAGGGGCTGCTGGCATCGATGCAGCAGGCTGACTGGCGCCCTGCGCGAGGGCATTGGTCGCCTGGGCCTGGGCTGCAATGGCAAGCGCCTCGGGGTCATCGGCCAGGAACGAGGCTTCGGGGTCAAATTCAGCATGGGTGGGGTTCGCAGCCTGGGCAAGGGCTAGGGCACGGGCGTTGGCAAGGCGGGCCGCCTCTTCGGCCTCTTCTTGCGACTGGACCTGAACATTCATCAGCACGCGCGAGACCGAGTCGCGCACCCTTTCAAGAAGCTGCTCAAAAAGCGCGAACGACTCGCGCTTGTATTCCTGTTTGGGGTCTTTCTGGGCATAGCCGCGCAGGTGAATTCCCTGACGCAGATGATCGAGGGCAGCCAGGTGCTCGCGCCAGCTCTGGTCGACCGTTTGAATGATGATGGAGCGCTCAAAGTCGGCAAAGGGTTCGCGACCAACCTGCTTCCATTTTTCTTCATAGACACTGTTTACGGCCTGAACGGCCAGATCGGCAAGGCCTTGATCGTCAAGCTCGTCTTGTTCATCCACCAGTTTTTTTAGATCGAGCACCACCCCAAACTGCTGGGCGAGCTCGTCTTGCAGGGGCTCAAGCGCCCACTGCTCTTCAATGCTGTTAACCGGCACATGGCGACGAACAAGCGCCTCAACGGCGCCTGCACGAAGATCGGTGACCAGCTCCGATGGATCGGCGGCCTCGAGCACCTCGTTGCGCTGGGAGTAAATAATTTGACGCTGCTCGTTTGCCACATTGTCGTATTCCAGAAGCTGCTTACGAATATCGAAGTTGCGGTTCTCAACCTTGCGCTGGGCGCTTTCAATGGAGCGCGAGACCATGCCCGCCTCAATGGGCTCGCCGCGCGGCACGCCAAGCTTGTCCATAATGGCCTTCATGCGATCGCCGGCAAAAATTCGCAACAACGGGTCGTCCATGGCCAGGTAAAACCTTGAGGAGCCTGGGTCACCCTGACGGCCTGCACGGCCTCGCAGCTGATTATCAATACGCCGTGACTCGTGGCGCTCGGTTCCAATAATGTGAAGGCCACCTGCCGCAATCACCTGGTCGTGCAGAGACTGCCATTCCGACCGCAGCGTTTCTGATTGTTGCTCGCGTGCGGCGGGGTCGAGTGAGGCGTCTTGGTCAAGCGTCTCGATCTGTTTTTCAACATTGCCGCCAAGAACAATGTCGGTTCCCCGGCCAGCCATATTGGTGGCAATGGTGATCATTGCCGGTCGGCCGGCCTGGGCCACAATTTGAGCCTCGCGCTCGTGCTGCTTGGCATTGAGCACCTGATGGTCAAGGCCCGCCTTCTGAAGGGCCGCCGAGAGCAGCTCTGAGTTCTCAATAGAGGTTGTACCCACCAAAATAGGCTGGCCCTTGGCATGCCTTTCTTGAATGTCGGCAACGATGGCCTCGAATTTCTCTTCAACCGTTCGAAAGATCTGATCTTGCAGGTCTTTTCGGACCATGGGCCGATGGGTGGGAACAATAACGGTCTCAAGGCTATAAATTTGTTGAAACTCAAAGGCCTCGGTATCGGCTGTGCCCGTCATGCCGCCAAGCTTGCCGTACATGCGAAAGTAATTCTGAAAGGTAATGGAGGCAAGGGTCTGGTTTTCGGGCTCAATGCCCACACCCTCTTTGGCCTCAACGGCCTGATGAAGGCCATCGGACCAGCGCCTGCCGGCCATGAGGCGGCCTGTGAATTCATCAACAATAACAACCTTGCCGTTTTGGACCACGTACTGCTGATCGCGAAAGTACAGGGTATGGGCCCGAAGGGCAGCCATGAGGTGATGCAACAGGCTAATGTTTGCAGAGTCGTAAAGGCTTGAGCCCTCGGCAAGCAGACCCATCTGGCTAAGAAGCTGTTCGGCCTTCTCAAAGCCGGAGTCTGACAGGTTAACTTGGCGGCCTTTTTCGTCCAGAAAATAATCGCCCGGGCCGTCCTCGAGGGGCTGACGGTTGAGCTGGGCAGGCATGCTGTTGAGCTTGAGGTAAAGGTCTGGGGAGTCGTCGGCATGGCCGGAAATAATGAGGGGTGTGCGCGCCTCATCGATAAGAATGGAGTCCACCTCATCAACAATGGCGTAGTTCAGGCCACGCTGCACGCGGTTGGCTATTTCCGAGACCATGTTGTCACGCAGGTAATCGAAGCCGAATTCGTTATTCGTGCCGTAGGTAATGTCGCAGGCATAGGCCGCCTGCTTAGCATCATGGTCAAGCTGCGAGAGGTTCATGCCGGTGGTCAGACCGAGGGCAGAATAAAGCCGCCCCATCCATTGCGCATCGCGGGCTGCAAGGTAGTCGTTCACGGTGACCACATGAACGCCCTTGCCTTCAAGCGCATTGAGGTAAGCCGCAAGGGTTGCCACCAGGGTCTTGCCCTCGCCGGTGCGCATCTCCGAGATCTTGCCCTCGTGCAAAACCATGCCACCCACCAGCTGCACATCGAAATGGCGCATACCCAGCACACGGTGGCCGGCCTCGCGGCAGACGGCAAAGGCAGGCACCAGCAGCTCTTCGAGCTTTTTGCCATCGGCCAGCTGCTGACGAAACTCAGCGGTCTTCGCCGTTAACTGCTCGTCAGACAGGGCCTGCATGGCGGGCTCGAGGGCGTTAATGGCCGCCACGCGTGCCTGGTATTTTTTAAGCAGCCGGTCGTTCCGGCTTCCAAAAATGGAGGACAGTAATCGCGAAATCATAAGCCGCTTAGGGTAGCATGAGCCGCATGGCAACCCCGTTTCGAGACCTGGCTCAGCTTGCCACCTGTTCCCTGGCAATCCACCGAAGCCTTGCCGAGCGCCAGGCGCTTCGGAAGATGGTCACCGGCCTGCTAGCGGCCATTGGCCAGCAGGCCCTCGACCGGCTCGTCGTCTCGGTTCAACGGGACGACCCGGTCACCGGTGTTCGTGGGACGGTTCTGCTGCTTGTTGTTGTCCACCACGCGGCCCAGTCGCGGCTTCGGCTCTTTCTGCCGAGCCTAACTGAGAAGGCAAGGCTTGAGCAAAAAGGCTTTCAGTCGGTGCGAATTCGAGTGGGTATGCCGGGCGCCTTAAGCATGGCACCCACGGCCGGCCGCCGGCTTGCCCCTCGACCCCAACCGCCCGAGCAGGCCCGCCAGAGGCTACGGGCCTTTTACTGCCAAGACCACTGACGCGCCCAGGCGGCAGGCGCGTCACTAAGCCGATCAAAGACCCGCTCTCGCCAGGCATTTGTCTGCTGCGACAGGGCGCGAAGCAGCTGGTTGTTAAGCGCGTGGCCAGACTTGTAGGCCGAGTAATGGGCAAGAAGAGGCCGGCCAAGCAGATAGAGATCGCCAATGGCATCGAGGGCCTTGTGCATGGCAAATTCGTTGGTCTGACGAAGCCCGCCTTTATTCAGAATTCGACGGTCGTCCATGACGATGGCATTGCGCAGGCTACCGCCCTGGGCAAGCCCCTTGGCGCGAAGATGGTCGACATCGCGCATGAAGCCAAAGGTGCGGGCACGCGCGATTTCATCTAAAAAAGAGGTCTGAGCAAAATCAAGCTCAACCTTCTGGCCAGTCTGGTCAATGGCAGGATGCTGAAAATCAATAGAGAAGGACAGACGAAAGCCGAAGTAGGGCTCGAGGCGCGCGTATTTTTCGCCATCCCGCACCTCGATGGGGGCGGTTACTTCAACAAACCGCTTGGGCTGGTCTTGCTCGGCAATGCCTGCCGAATGAATGAGATAGACAAAGCTCGCGGCGCTGCCATCCATAATGGGAATCTCGGCCGCATTGACCCCAACCAAGACATTGTCAACGCCAAGACCCGAGAGGGCCGACATAAGGTGCTCCACCGTTGCCACACGCACCGCGCCACTTGAGAGTGTGGAGGCCATCTGGGTATCGCCCACGGCCGCCGCATGGCTTGTGATGCGGTTGGGGGTGGAAGGTCTGTTCGACAAAAGGTAATGCCCGAGTCGGCGGGCGCGGGCTCAAGCTGCAGCTCAACCGGAGCACCGCTGTGCAGACCAATGCCTTCAACGGCAACAGGTCGGCCCAGGGTGCGCTGGCGTAACACGGCTTAATAACGACGCTTAAAAAACTACAGAAGCGCAAGCATGGCCTCGGCGCTGCTCACATCAAACTTGCCTGGCTCTTCCACGTGAAGGGCCTTGACCACACCGTCTTTGACCAGCATGGCGTAACGATTGGAGCGAATGCCCATGCCACGACCCGTGAGGTCGAGGGTTAAATCGACGGCCTGAGAGAACTCGGCATTGCCATCGCCAAACATACGGACCTTGCCCTTTGTGCCAAGCTCGCGTCCCCAGGACCCCATGACAAAGGCGTCGTTGACCGAAACGCACCAGACCTCATCGACGCCCTTGGTCTTTAAGCCGGCGTTATGCTGAACATAGCCTGGAACATGCTTGGCCGAACAGGTGGGCGTGTAAGCCCCGGGAAGGCCAAAAATAACAATGGTCTTGCCCTTAACCATGTCGGCGACCTGAAAGGCGTTGGGCCCCACGGCGCAGCCGGGGGTTTCTTCTTCAATAAACTCGTAAAGCGTGACATTGGGCAGTGCCTGCCCGACTTGAATGGTCATGGTTTTTTCTCCAGAAAGAGGGTGCCTAGGCCAGGCAGTGGCCCAGGCACGGGTTGCATCTAAGAAGCGTAAGAGTAAACCAGTCTTTAGTCAGCCTGCTTGCGAAGGAAGGCAGGAATGTCTAGGCGGTCCATGCCGCCCTCCTCGAGCGCAAGCACACGGGCTGCGGCCTCGCTCTTTGGAGGCTGCCGCCAGATGGCGGGGGGCTCGTAGCCTGCATAGGCGTTGCCAGCGGCTGCGGCCTC
This sequence comes from Burkholderiaceae bacterium, assembly GCA_018402635.1. Taxonomy (GTDB): domain Bacteria; phylum Pseudomonadota; class Gammaproteobacteria; order Burkholderiales; family Burkholderiaceae_A; genus Hahnella. The sequence continues at coordinate 341,194 of JAGYIP010000008.1, read as the reverse complement.
TTGAGAACCTGGATTGGCCTCGTAGTCGTTGGCATCGGCCCGGGAACCCGCCACATCATCGGTTCCGGTTCGATAGACAGGCAGCTTAACGGGCGCTACAAGCTTGGGCCGCTGCACAAGCCGGCCAAGGCCCGTGGCCACCACAGTGACGCGAAGGTTGTCGGCCATGGCCTCATCGTGCACCGTTCCAAAAATAATGGTGGCGTCCTCGGCGGCGAAGTTTCGAATGGTCTCCATGGCAAGCTTCGTCTCTTTAAGCTTTAACGAGCCATTGGCCGTGATGTTCACCAGAATGCCGCGGGCACCCGACAGATCCACGCCCTCGAGCAAGGGGCTGCGAACCGCCTGCTCGGCTGCGATACGGGCGCGATCGGGCCCACTGGCAGTGGCTGTGCCCATCATGGCCTTGCCCTGCTCGCCCATGACCGTCTTCACATCTTCGAAGTCCACATTCACAAGGCCTTCGACATTAATAATCTCCGCAATGCCTGCCACAGCATTGTTAAGAACGTCGTCTGCGGCGGCGAAGGCCTCGAGCTGGGTGATGTCATCGCCCAGGACCTCTTCAAGCTTTTCGTTAAGAATGACAATCAGGCAGTCCACCTTGCCCTGCAGCTCTTCAAGGCCCTGCTCGGCCGCACGCATGCGCCTGCCACCTTCAAACGAGAAGGGCTTGGTGACCACGGCCACAGTCAGTGCGCCCTTCTCCTTAGCAACCTCGGCAACCACGGGCGCTGCTCCGGTGCCGGTTCCACCACCCATGCCTGCGGTAATGAAAACCATATGCGCGCCATCAAGGGCCTCGGAGATACGTGCCTTGTCAGACTCCGCTGCCGCGCGGCCCGCCTCGGGCTTTGCGCCAGCTCCCAGGCCCGAACTGCCTAGCTGCAAGGCCAGAGCTGCCTTTGATTTCGCAAGGCTCTGGGCGTCGGTATTGGCGCAGATAAACTCCACCCCCTGCACACCCCGACGAATCATATGGGCAACGGCATTGCCGCCGGCACCGCCCACGCCGACAACCTTAATCACCGTCCCGGCTGTTTCTGTTTCAAGCATTTCAAATGGCATAGCTCTCTCCTTGGCTTCTTAATTTAGAAATTCCCCACAAACCATGACTTCATGCGCTGCCAGGTGTCACGGAAACCACCCGTCTGCCTCGACACCACGCCACCGCGTAACCACTGCCGACGTGCCTCCTCGAGCAACCCCAGGGCAGTGGCATAGCGGGGGCTGCAGACAAGGTCCGCAAGGCTTCCCGAGTACATCGGGCGGGCCACACGAACTTGTTTTAAAAAGACATCTTCACCAAGCTCGACCATCCCTGGAATCTGGGCGGTTCCGCCGGTGAGCACGATGCCCGATGACAAGAGTTCCTCGTAGCCACTCTCACGAATAACCTGGGCGACAAGCGAGAAGAGTTCTTCCACGCGAGGTTCAACCACCGCAGCAAGCGACTGGTGGGAGAGCTGACGGGGCGCACGATCGCCCAAGCCTGGTACCTCAAAACTTGCTGACGAATTGGCAAGGGCCTGCTTGGCCACCGCATAACGCTGCTTAATTTCCTCGGCCTCGTTGGTCGGTGTGCGCAGGGCCATGGCGATGTCATTGGTAATCTGGTCGCCTGCAATGGGAATTACAGCCGTGTGACGAATGGCGCCACCCGAGAAGATGGCGATGTCGGTTGTGCCACCACCCATATCGACCAGGGCAACACCAAGCTCTTTCTCATCCTCGGTTAGGACTGCATGGCTTGAGGCCAAGGGCTGCAACATAAGCTCGCTTACCTCAAGGCCGCAGCGTCGTATGCACTTAATAATGTTCTGGGCGGCGGCAACAGCGCCAGTCACAATATGCACCCGCACCTCAAGCCGCACACCACTCATACCCAGAGGCTGGCGGACATCTTCTTGGCCATCAATTACAAAGTCCTGCGGAAGCACATGCAGAATTTGTTGATCGGCAGGAATGCTTACTGCCGTTGCCGTTTCAATCACGCGGTCCACGTCGGCCTGGGTGACCTCTTTTTCTTTAATGGCCACCATGCCACTTGAGTTAAAGCTGCGAATATGACTGCCTGCAATGCCTGTCCAGACCGCGTCAATTTTGCAGTCCGCCATAAGCTCGGCTTCTTCCAGGGCCTTTTGTATGGAGGCGACCGTGGCGTCAATGTTGACCACCACACCCTTTTTTAGGCCCTCGCTTTCGCACTGGCCAAGGCCAACCACCTGAATACGATCGTCGGGTTCAATTTGCGCAACAACAACTGCAATTTTGGAGGTGCCAATATCAAGGGCAACCAGCAGATTCTTCTGGGGGTCACGGGCCATAGCCATCGGGTCCTTCTAAATGAGATAAAGAGGCAAGGGGAAGGCAGCTTCGCGACTTAAGGCCCGAGCTCAGCTGGCTGCCCGCAGGCAGCGCAGTTGCAGAAACGGCCCGAAAGGCAAAACCATTGGCATAGCGAAGGTCGGCAAGGGCAACTTTCTGCATGCCCGACTTGCTCTGCAGCGAAGCCTCTAGACTTTCAAGTCGCATGAGCAGGCCTTGAAGTCGCACAAGCGGGCTGCTTGGTAGCTGGTCGCGGCCAAGTTCAACCAAGACTCCGCCGTCAAGCACAGCCCTCCACGAAAGCTGCTCGGTCAGTTCAAGTCGCATCAAGACCCGCCTATGCGAGCCAAGCTCGTCTTGTATGGCCATTGCCCGCTCCATGACACGCAGATGACTGCCCACCGGGCCAACGAGTCGAGGCATCTGGCAGCCCAGACGCTCTTGAACCTGGCCAAGGTCTGCCTCTGCTGAAAAGAGCTCCCCGTAACTGTTTAAGAGCTGGCCGTCTGCCCAGATTGCAGTGGGCCGGTGCTCTTCCACCCAGACCAGCAGGCGGTTGGGCCAGACTCGACGCATCGACACCTGGCGCACCCAGGCATGGTCTTCAAGAACGGCGCGAAGCTCGTGAAGCGGGGTGGTCAGTGCGGTTCCATGGCCCGCCTGCTCAATGGCCTGGCGAATATCGGACTTGGTTAGGTTGGCAATGGGAGGCCCAAGAGAGACCACCTGCACAGACCTTAGCGCAAAGGCGGGCTGACCTGCCACCCAGAGCGCAACCGCAGCCAGGCCTGCTAACAAGGCAAGCCAGACAAGGCCGGTGGCAAAACGGTTAATGGCTAAGGGCGAGCGCCAGAGTGTCTGGCTGGTGCGCAGAAGCATGCCCATCATGCCGGCACCTGCCCGCCCGGTGCCGGTAGGGCGGACTGCTTGAGACGGGCTGTTTTGAGAATCGCAAGCACCAGGTCTTCGTAGCTAAGGCCAGACTCCCGGGCGGCCATGGGAACCAAGGAATGGTCGGTCATGCCCGGGCTGGTGTTGAGCTCAAGAAGCTGAGGCTGGGCATTGGGCGTCTGATCGTCCCAGAGAATATCGACCCTGGCCCAGCCCTCACAGTCGAGGGCCTCAAAGGCCTTGCAGCTCAGGGCCTTCATCAGGCCTGCAAGCTCCGGGGTAATGGCCGCAGGGCATTCGTAGCGTGTGGCATTGCCAAAGTACTTATTCTGGTAGTTGTAGTTGCCCTTGGGCGCCACAATTTCTACGACATCCAATGCACGCACCAGGCCCCCAGGCTCCTGCAGCAGGCCCACCGTAAACTCTCGACCCGTAACGAAGGCCTCGACAACAACGGCGTCATCAAAATGAGCTGCCTTGGCAATGGCCTCGGCAAGCTGCGACTCGGACTCGATTTTTGTAAAGCCAAGCGAGGAGCCCTCGCGCGAGGGCTTAACCGCCAAGGGAAGGCCCAAGGCCTTAACCAGTTCAGCGGGGGAGGCTTCATTGGCTTTAGCAAAGGCTGGTGTTGGGATGCCATGGGTCATCCAGAGGCGTTTCGTAATGAGCTTATCCATGGCAAGGGCCGATGCCATGACGCCCGAGCCTGTGTAGGCAATACCCAAGAGTTCCAGCGCACCCTGCACGCAGCCGTCTTCGCCGTAACGCCCGTGCAAGGCAATAAAGGCTGTCTGCACAGCTTCTTTAAGAAGGTCGTGCAGCGGGCGCTCGGCCGGGTCAAAGCCAAAGGCATCAACGCCCTTGGCCTGCAGGGCACGCAGGACACCTTCTCCGGAGCGCAACGAGATCTCGCGTTCCGCGGATTGCCCGCCCATAAGAACGGCAACGCGGCTCATGAGACAGCCTCAGCTGCGGTGGGGCTTATGCGCTCGGCAAGCTGCGGGGCAAGTCCGCCAATGGAGCCCGCGCCCATACAAAGCACCAGATCGCCGGGCAGAACAAGGTCGTCAAGCAGGCCGGGCAGCTCCTGGAGCTCAGCGGCGAAGACGGGTTCAATGCGACCAAGCTGCCGTATGGCCCGCACCAAGGCGCGGCCATCGGCCTGGGCAATGGGGGACTCACCTGCCGCATAGACCTCGGTGAGAATAAGGCCATCGGGCTCGGTGAGCACCTTCACAAAGTCATCAAACAGATCACGGGTGCGACTGAAGCGATGCGGCTGAAAGACAAGCAGGACCCGGCGGCCTGGGTAGGCCCCGCGAACCGCCTGAAGCGTGGCACGAATTTCTGCTGGGTGATGCCCGTAGTCATCAATAAGTTCGGCCGGGCCACGGGCAAAGGCAAGCGCCCCCCAGGACTGCAGACGCCTGCCAACACCACGAAACTGGGTCAGGGCCGACTGCATGGAGGCCACAGAAAGTCCAAGCTCAAGGCCAATACCAATGGCTGCAAGGGCGTTACGGACATTGTGTTCGCCAGGCAGGTTCAGGCGTGCGGGCCATGCAGGCTCATCGCCCCTTTGCACCATGAATTCCATCGACGTGCCGGATGGCCGAACCTCTGTCGCCCGCAGGTCAGCGGCCTCGGACATGCCGTAGGTGAGAACCGGTCGCGACAAAAAGGGAATGATCTCGCGAACCTGAGGGTCATCCAGGCAGACAATTGCCGTGCCATAAAACGGCAGGCGCTGCACGAAGGTGACAAAGGCCTGCTTGAGCTTGGCCATGTCATGGTCATAGGTCTCCATGTGGTCGGCATCGATGTTCGTGATGACCGCCATCATGGGCATGAGGTTAAGAAACGAGCCATCGGACTCGTCGGCCTCGGCTACAAAGGTGTCCCCCAGGCCCAGCCTTGCATTGGCACCCGCGCTGTTAAGCCTGCCACCAATCACAAAGGTGGGGTCTTGGCCCGCCTCAGCCAGCAAAGAGGCCACAAGGCTTGTGGTTGTGGTCTTTCCGTGCGTGCCTGCAATGGCAATACCCTGCTTCATGCGCATCAGCTCACCGAGCATAAGTGCGCGAGGAACGACAGGCGTCTTTAAGGCACGCGCCGCCCGAAGCTCGGGGTTGTCCGATTTCACAGCACTTGAGATCACCACGACATCGGCGCCCTGAATATGCTCGGCCTGATGCCCTTCGAAGATACGCGCCCCAAGGCCTTCAAGCCGGCGGGTGATGCTTGATGCGCTAAGGTCGGAGCCCTGAACCTTGTAGCCCTGGTTTAACAAAACCTCGGCAATGCCCGACATGCCCGAGCCCCCAATGCCAACAAAATGCAGGGTCTGGATCTTGTGCTTCACAAGGCCACCGTGTCTGGGCTGCCAAGTGAGGCAAGCACCTGAAGATAGTTCTCAAGAGAGGACGGGCCTTGAGCCAGGCCCTGCGCCTTGGCTGCCATGGCCTTTAGCCTGCTGGGGTTAAGCTGGGAGAGGCATTGGCCGAGCGCCACGGCAAGCTCGGGCGACTGCTTCAGTAGAAGGGCGGCATGGGCCTGAACCATGGCCTGGGCATTGGCCGTCTGATGATCATCAATGGCATTAGGAAGCGGCACAAAAATAGCCGGCAGCCCCAGGGCGGCAAGCTCCGAGACCGTCGAGGCGCCTGCCCTTGCAACAACCAGGTCTGCCCAGGCATAGGCCTGGGCCATGTCATCAATAAAGGCATGCACCTGAACCTTGTCTGCGTCGAGCCCAAGGGCCTGGTAACGCGCCTGAACCTGTGCATGCTCGGAGGTACCCGTTTGGTGTCGCACAAAAATGCCCTGCGGCCAGCTTGACTGACTCGCCGCCACCGCCTCAGGAAGGGCCTGATTCAGTGCCCGAGCCCCCAGACTTCCGCCAATAACCAAAAGACGTAAAGCCTCGCCCTCCCCCAGCGGCCGACCCAAGGCGCGGGCCTGCAGAAGGAGCTCAGGCCGCACGGGGTTGCCCACACAGACGGCCGAGGCCGGGCTCAACCGCGTGGGTGAAAAGCTTGTCAGAACGCGGGCAGCAAGACGGGCGAGCCAACGGTTGGCTGTGCCCATGACGGCGTTTTGCTCATGAACAATGAATGCAATGCCCTGCAGCCGCGCCGCAATACCCACCGGGAAGGAGACATAGCCACCAAAGACGAGCACAAGGCCTGGCCGGAACTTACGCACCAGACGAAGGCATTGGAGCATGGCGCCCAAAAGCCTAAATGGCAGGCTTAACAGGGCGCAGAAGCCTCGGCCACGCACGCCCTGAAAGCGCAGCTCTGTGAGGCTGATCTTGTGGCTGTCACGAACCACACGGGCCTCAAGGCCACGGTTACTGCCCACCCAGTGGAGTTCTGCACCAAGCTGGCTTAGGGCTTGCGCCACGGCAAGCGCGGGGAAAATATGCCCGCCCGTTCCCCCCGCCGCAATCAGAATGCGGCGGCCTTGCCAGTGTTGCCACTGCTCTGGGCGATTGATGGTCGTCATAGGGCCATTTCCTTGGCCGCCTTAGCCGCCTTGGCTGCCTTGGCCTCGTTGGCTGCAGTCCCTGAGGGCCCCAGGGAACCAATGCGCCGGCCACGGGCCATGGCCCGGTTCTCTGCGTCAATGCGCGCCACCATCCCCAGGGCAAAGCAGACCACCAGCATTGAGCTGCCCCCGTAGCTAATTAAGGGCAGGGTCAGCCCCTTGGTTGGCAAGAGCCCCGTGTTTACCCCCGAATGAATAAAGGTCTGAACCCCGATCCAGACTCCGATGCCCTGGGCCACCAGGCCCGCAAATAGCCGCTCCTGAGACATGGCAAGGCGCCCAACCTGAATGCAGTAACGAATGAGGTAGGCAAACCCAAGCAACAAGGCCGTGACCCCAAGAAAGCCAAGCTCCTCGCCAATGACTGCAAAGATAAAGTCGGTATGGGGGAGAGGCAGGTAGCCAAGCTTGGCCACGCCGGTGCCAAGGCCCGAGCCGAAAAGGCCTCCGTGACCAAATGCAATAAGGGCTCCACAGAGCTGATAGCCCGTGGCCTGCGCATGGCTAGGATCGCAAGGCGTCAAGTAGGACATGATGCGCGCGACTCGAAAGGGCGTGAGGTAAATGGCCAGCGCAAAGAAGGCGATTAGAAGAATGATCAAAGGAATCACCACGCGCAGACTCATGCCACCAAGCAGTAAGACCGCCGCCACCGTCAAGGTGATGACCGCCGTTGTACCGAGATCGGGCTGCATCATGAGCAGGCTTGTCACAATCACCATAAGCAGCCCAATGGGAGCAAGGCCCTTGACAAGGTCCTCGCGCATGCGATCGTGGCGGCGTAAGGCATAGGCCGATGCAAAAATAATGGCCAAGAGCTTCATGAGCTCCGAGGGCTGAAAGGTCAGCGGCCCAAAAGGGATGGATCGAACCGCGCCATCGCGAACAAAGGCATCGCCGCCAAAAAGCTTCAGGCCAAGTACAACAAGCAAAAGCAAAAGACCAAAGGTGAAGAGCAGGCCCGAGTAGCGATGCAGGTCATCGGATGAGATACGAAAAGCCAAGGCAAAGGCCAAAAGGCCAAGAACCACATGCAGGGGGTGGCCCTTGAGCTGCGCCCAGATAACCGTCTCTGCATTGCTGCTTGGCAGGGGAAGGTTGGCTGAATAGACCATGACCAGGCCTGTCATAAGCATGGCAAGCACCACGCCCATGTAACGACGGTCGAGCGTTAAAGGCAGCTGGTTTGTGCCTGTGGCTAGCATGCCTGGCCCTCGCGCTGCGCAAGCCGAGTCACGGCCTGTTCAAATTTATGACCGCGGTCAAGGTAGTTCTCAAACATATCAAAGCTTGCACAGGCGGGCGATAAGAGCACCATGACTCGGGCGTCAGTCTGCACGGAATAGTCGCGTGCCCACTGCCATGCATGGGTCACGGCCTCATCAAGGCTTTGGGCCATCTGCACCTCAAGCCCCGCCTGCTGACAAGCCTGACCAATCTCTGGCCCGGCCTGACCCATCGTCACCACATGGGCACGACGCTCTGATAAAAGCCTCACCAGGCCCGAGAAGTCCTGAGACTTGCCAAGGCCTCCTAGAATGACGGCAATGGGCCCTGCAGTGCCGCGAAGGGCGGCCATGGTGGCACCTGTATTGGTGGCCTTGCTGTCGTTAATGAATTCGACCGAATCCATTTCGGCAACCGACTGCATGCGATGCGGCTCACCGCAATACTGGGTTAGGGCGTGCAGCATGGCGGCAAGTTCCGGGCAGACCTGCATGGCAAGGCCCAAGGCGGCCATGGCGTTAAGACTGTTATGGCCGCCCTTAATACGCAGGGCCTCAATGGGCAGGAGACGCTGGGGTTTGAGCTCCGGGTCTTCAGGCCAATGAGCAATCCATTCAATGCCTTGATGAAGCAGGCCAAAACCAGGGCGGTGGCTTGAGGCTGGGCCAATACCAAAGCTCAGCATGGGCCGCATTTTGGCTTTGGTCCGTAAGGCTTCAATGGCCGCAAGCAACTCCCCTTCACCTCGGTTTACAACCATGGCACAAGGGCTTGGCTGGCCAATGCCAAAGACACGAAGCTTGGCTGCCATGTAGTCCTGCATGCTGGGATGCCAGTCAAGATGGTCTTGGCTTAGGTTTAAAACGGTTGCAACCGTTGGAGCAAACCGGTGGGCAAGTGCGAGCTGAAAGCTTGATAACTCCACGACCCAGACCTGAGGCCATCGTGCCATTGCCTCACGCTCAAGCAGTCCCCTTAAAAGCGACGGTCCCTGGTTGCCCGCCTCCTGAACATCCATACCGGCCGCACGAAGCAGGTGCGCGGCAAGCCTTGCTGTTGTGGTCTTGCCGTTTGTTCCCGTTACGGCAACAACAGAAGGGCGACTAAGCGCAAGGGTCTTGCCCTCATCCTCGGCGCTGTCCATTCGGCCTAGGTGGCTTAGGGCCCAGTCGAAAAGGTCAAGCTCACCCACCACGGCAAGCCCGTTTTCTGTGGCGGCATTCAAGAGCTCTGTTAAAGGGCTCTGGCATTCGGAGTGCGGGCTTAAGCCCGGCGAAAGCGCCAGCATCTGGCGATCGACAAGAAGGGATGCAGAAAAGGGCGTGGGCACCTGCCACTGGATGCTAAGGCCCTCGGGCGTGGGCTGCTGGGCGCGACTATCGACCACAAGAACCTCCGCCCCGCGCCGCTGCAGCCAGTCGGCCATGGCGCAGCCAGATTCCCCCGCGCCCACCACAAGAACGCGCAGCCCCTGCCATCCACTTTCCGGACAGGGCCATTGAACGGTCTGCATGTCGTTCATCGTCTATCGAATCTTTAAGGTGGCAAGGCCAGCAAGGACAAGCATCATGGTGATAATCCAAAAGCGCACAACAACCTGGGTCTCTTTCCAGCCCTTTTGCTCATAGTGATGGTGCAGGGGTGCCATAAGAAAAATACGCCGGCCCTCGCCATAGCGAATCCGGGTGTACTTAAAGTAGGCCACCTGCAGCATGACCGAGAGCGTCTCGACCACAAAGACGCCTCCCATAATGAAGAGCACAATTTCTTGACGGACCACAATGGCAACGACCCCCAGAGCGCCGCCAAGGGCAAGAGCGCCGACATCGCCCATAAAAACCTGGGCGGGATAGGCGTTAAACCACAAGAAGGCAAGTCCGGCGCCCACCAAGGCAGCACAGAAGACCGTCAGTTCACCGGCACCAGGAATAAATGGCAGCAGCAGGTATTTTGAGAAGACCGCATTGCCGGCCACATAGGCAAAGACACCCAGGGCACCGGCAATAAGCACGGTGGGCATAATGGCCAGGCCATCCAGGCCATCGGTAAGGTTCACGGCATTGCTCGAGCCAACAATAACCAGGTAGGAGAGAATGACAAACCCCCAGAGGCCAAGCGGATAGGCCACGCTCTTGAAGAAGGGAACAATGAGGTCGGCCTGAGATGGCAGGTTGAAGGAAAGGCCGTTGGACCACCAGTGCTCAAAAAGGGCCCAGGCCTCGGCGCCCGAGGAGGCCGAGACGGCAAAGGCGAGGTAGAAGGCCGAGACCAGGCCAATAAGCGACTGCCAGAAAAACTTTGTGCGCGCGGAGAGGCCTTTGGGGTTTCGATGAACCACCTTTTTGTAGTCATCCACCCAGCCGACCGCACCAAGGCCTAAGGTCACCAGCAAGGCAGCCCAGACAAACCTGTTTGACAGGTCTGCCCAGAGCAGGGTGGTCAGGCCAATCGACAAAAGAATAAGTGACCCACCCATGGTTGGCGTGCCCGCTTTAATCAAGTGGGTCTGCGGGCCGTCTTCGCGGACCGACTGACCAATTTTTAGACGGGTAAGGCCTCGAATCACCCGAGGCCCTAAAAACAGGCCGATGAAAAGCGCGGTAAGGCTTGCAAGAACAGCCCGAAGCGTGATGTAGCCAAAGACCCCTAAGCCACGAACAACCTCATCAAGCGACTGAAAAATTAGAAGGAACATGCAAGGCCCTTTGTGTAGTGACTCAGGAGTCCGTCAACAAGACGTTCAAGCCGCATAAAGCGCGAGCCCTTCACCCAGGCGGTAAGCCCTGGGCTTTGAGCCTGAAGGTTTAGGCAAGACTGCCCGGGAGGCGCCTTGTCAAAAAAGTCTTGCAAGGCTGCCGACAGGGCCGGTAGATCCGCAAACGACCGGCCAATTCCTAGCCTGCGTCCTGCGCTTGTCATAGCCTCTCCGAGCAGCCAGATCTCCTCAATGCCGGCCTGGCTTGCCTTTTGCAAGACCTCTTGATGAAAGGCTGGGCCCTGATCACCCACCTCACCCATATCCCCAAGGACCATAAGGCGCGCGCCCTGAAGGCCGGCCAAGGCCTTAACAGCGGCAAGCACCGAGTCGGGATTGGCGTTGTAACTGTCATCAACAAGCCAGGCATTGGGCAGAACTTGGTGAACCTTGCCTCGCCCATTTACAGGCGTAAACCGGGCGAGCCCCCGTTGCAGGCTCTTGGGCGCAGCCCCCATGGCCAGGGCAAGGCCCGCGGCAGCGGCAAAATTGCTGGCGTAATGCTCACCAATTGCTGGCAGTCGCACCGGGCCCAGGGTCTCGGTATCCACCGCCGAAAACGATGTCGACTCCTCATGCCGCTCAATGACCAGGCTCACCTCCAGGCTAGGGCCAGGCCCAGCTCCTGCACGAAGCTCCAGGTTGGGTCGGCCCAGTGGGCGCCGGGTCCAGGCGGTGGCGCTTGCGGGCTGACCCTGCAGCCCGAATCGAATCAGCTCAATGTCGGGCCGCGCCTGAAGGCTGCTGGCCCAGATGGGCTCGTGGTCGATGTCGCAAGGCAGCACAGCAAAGCCCTTGGACTCAATAAAGTTAAGGGCTGCACCATTTTCCCTGGCACAGGCCTCAACGCTTTGCATAAATTCCTGGTGCTCGCGTTGCGCGTTGGTAATTACCACGGCCGTGGGAGCGGCGGCTCGCGCAAGCTCTTGAATTTCGTTGGGATGGTTCATGCCAATCTCAACCACCGCCACGCGATGGCGAGGTCGCAGTCCCAGCAGAGTCATTGGCAGCCCAATGTGATTATTCAGGTTGCCGCGTGTTGCATGAACATGGCCCTGACCAAAGGCCTCAAGCAAGGCAAGGCTTGTCATTTCTTTGACGGTTGTCTTGCCATTGGAGCCAAGCACTGCTGCCAAGGGCCCCGCCCACCAGCGACGCCAATGGCCAGATAGGCTTGTAAGGGCCTGCTGCACATCACGAACTTTAATGAGCCGGTGGTTGTGGTCTGCCTTGATGCCCTCAGGCAGAAGGTAGGCGTGGGCAACCAAGGCCGCACGCGCTCCCTGTTCAAGCGCCGTCGCAACAAAGTCGTGGCCATCAAAGGTCTCGCCCTTGAGCGCAACAAAAAGGCCATGCCGACATGGCAGGCGGCTGTCACTGCAAATGGGGCCAAGGGGCTCAAGCCAGTCTGCGGGAGGCTGGCTTAAGCCCGAGCGCTCTGGCCTCTCGTTGCCTGGCTCATGAGCCAACAGCCCATCGGCCTTTAGCCATTGGCAGAGCCGCTCAAGGCTCGGCAAGGGCCGATAACTCTCAAGAAACTGTAAGGCCACCTGCCGATCGTCAAAGGGAAGACGAACCCCTTGAATTTCCTGGTAGGTCTCGTGACCTTTTCCGGCAATCAGAACATGATCGGCTGGGCCGGCAAGATCGATGGCCTTGGCAATGGCAAGCCTGCGGTCGGGCTCAACCAGAACATGCAACCTCTGCTCATCGTCTAAGCCAGCAAGAATCTGGTTGATGATGCTCTCAGGCACCTCGGTTCGTGGATTGTCCGATGTAATCACCAGCTGGCCTGCGCCCGCATAAGCGGCTTTTGCCATAAGAGGCCGTTTCGCAGCATCGCGATCACCCCCGCAGCCAAAGACAACAATCAGCTCGCCCTTTGAGGCGCTCGCCAGGGGCCGAAGGGCACGAAGCACCTGCTCAAGGGCGTCGGCCGTATGGGCAAAATCAACCCAGACGGTAGGCCTTGAAAGGCCGGCATGCTCTGGCGAGACGGTCTTGCCCTTAAAGGGCTCGAGTCGCTGCAGGCGGCCTTCTGGAAGAACAAAACGATTCAATGCATGCAGCAGCTGCTCGGGTGCATAGCCATAGGCATAAAGCAGCCCCGCAACAACGGCGGCATTCTGAAGGTTGTGCAGGCCAGGCAAGGGGAAGTCTTTAAAAACGGTAGCAGCCAAATCAGGGCCTGCGCTGGCCATTTCAAGCCCAGTCTGCAGTAGGCCGGAAGAACTTAATCGCGTTAAAAGTCTGAGTTGAGCCTTTGGGCCAGCCGACTGGCCAGCCGACAGCATTGGCATTGGACGCTCAGAGGGTTGGACGGCAACGCTGAGAAAGCCTGCGCAGCTGGCTGCGGTCTGACGAATGACATCGGGTAGAGGGTCTTGGCCCTCAATGGGCTCGGCAAGAATCGAATGGCCAAGCCCAGGCGCTTCAAACAACAGGGCCTTGGCCTTGGCATAGGCCTGCAGGCTTTCATGAAAGTCCAGATGATCATGGCCGAAGCTTGTAAGGCCAGCTGCCTGAATGGAGCAGCCCGTGAGCCTGTAACTCACAATGCCAATGGAGCTTGCCTCAAGGCAGACATGCTCAATGCCGCGGCGTAAAAATTCCGCCAGCCAGATCTGAAGGCTCACCGCATCAAGGCTTGTCAGGCCGGGCTCAGCAAGCTGCCGAACCAAGGGAGCGTCCTGGCCTGGAGCATCGAAGGCCCGCGGCCGCATCGGCTCGAAACTGAAAATACCCAGGGTACCCACGCAGGCCGACTTCGCGCCAAGAAGTGCAAGGCTGCGGGCAAGTGCGTAGCTGGCTGTTGTCTTGCCATTGGTACCCGTAACGGCTGTTACTTTAAGGGAATGTGACGGCTGCCCATAGAAGTAAGAGGCAATAAGGCCTGCCCTCTGGCGAAGCTCATCGACATAAAGCACGGCAAGGCTCGCCCTGCGGCTGTTGCCAGGGGCTGGCTGATCGGCCTTCCAGGCATCAACCGCTTGGGCATGGCTTGCATCAAGCACCATGCCTGCGGCAGCCTTCTCCAGGCAGGCTGCAAGCAGCGCCTGCAGGCCCATCTGTTTGCCAGGCAATGCCAATAGCCAGTCACCCTCAACAAGCCTTTGAACCTGAGAGACCAGCTGGCCTTTGCAATCTTGCCGAAGCTGCTTGGCATAGAGCGCGCTCTTGGCGTCCTCAATGGCCAAGGGGTGCATCAAAGAATGCCCTCTTCTTGGCCGACACGGGTGGGCTGAACACGAACCGCAGGGTCGGGCGACATCTGCATGCGCCTAAGGCTATCGCCGGCAACCCTTGCGAAGACCGGCGCAGCCACCTCGCCACCGTAGTGGCCTTGCCTGGTCGGCTCATCCACAATGACACCAATGACAAGCCTTGGTGCAGAGGCCGGTGCAAACCCAACAAAAGAGGCAATGTAACGGTCCTTGGCATAGCCACCCTTCTCAGGCTTATGGGCCGTTCCCGTCTTACCTGCAACCCGAAAGCCCTCAAGCTGCGCGCGGGAGCCCGTGCCCTCGGGGCCGGCGGCCTGCGACAGCATCTCTCGAACCGCTGCCGCAGTGTTCGAACTAAAGACGGGGGTGCCCACGGCAGGCCCATTGGCCGGGGTCATACGCAGATCAACCATGTCGCCGTTACGGGCAAAGACGGTGTAGGCCTGCACCATCTGCAGCAAGGATGCAGAAAGGCCATAGCCATAGGAGATGGTTGCCTTGTCGATGGGCTGCCACGACTGCCAGGGCCTTAGCCGGCCAGAGGCCTCTGCAGGAAACTGAAGGCGTGTTGTCTTGCCAAAGCCAAGGCTTGCAAAGGTGTCGTACATGGTTGAGGAGGGCAGGCCTCGTGAGATCTGGACCATACCCACGTTGCTGGATTTCTTTATAACTTCCGTCACAGTAAGCCGGTCGTAGGCCTTGGTGTCGCGTATGGTTCGCCGACCAATCGTCGTGCGGCCATTGCCTGTCGAGATGGATGTCGAGGGTTCAAACAGCGAGGCATCAAGGGCCGCAGCAACCACAAAAGGCTTCATGGTGGAACCGGGCTCAAACAAATCGGCGGCTGCTCGGTTACGAACCCTTGTTGCATCAAGCTGCCCGCGCTGGCCAGGATCAAACGAAGGGGCGTTTGAGAGGGCAAGAAGCTCGCCGGTGCGGCTGTCAACCACCACCACCGAGACCGACTTCGCCTGATGCTGACGCCATGCCTCTTGCGCGGCCTGATAGGCAATGGCCTGGATTCCCGCATCCAATGAAAGACGAATATCCTCGCCTGGCACCGCCAGCTTCATGGTCTTTTGGCCAAAGGCCTGACTGCGGCCATCGACCACCAGTCGCTCCTCGCCGTTTGCCCCGCGCAAGGTTTTCTCCATCTGGCGCTCAAGCCCCTCAAGGCCTTGGTCCTGGCTGTTGGTAAAGCCAATCAGGTTGGCAAAGGCGGCCCCGTGGGGGTAGTAACGCTGAAACTCTTGCTCAAGCTCAATGCCAGGGATACGAAGCGCCCGAATCTGATCGGCCTTGGTCAGTTCAAGCCCAGATGCAAGGTAGAAGAACCGGGGCGTACTCCTAATACGCGCCTGCAGGTCTTTCAAAGGGATGCCGAGAATCTCAGCAAACTGATCCAGTCGAGGATGCTGAACATTCAAGACCTTGGGTGCAATCCCCACGCGATGCTCGGAGAGACTGACAGCAAGCACCTCGCCATTGCGGTCAAGAAGTCGTCCTCGAGGGGCAGGCAGAACGCTCAACCTTTCAAACCGGCTCGCGGCGCGCTTTTCCCACTGGTCCAGACTGACCTGCTGAAGATAAAACGATCGGCCCCATACCGTTGCCAGGCCAAGCATCAACATTCCCAAGACAAACTGAGAGCGACCGGCCGTAGCTCGCCAGGTCAAAATGGTCTGATCCGATCCCTTGCCCGATCGCACGGGGGCGGCCGAGCCTTTTTTACCCTCTGGCCGAGGCACCGGTACAGACTTCGCGCCAAGAATGCGTGGCCGCTCCGACGACTTGGCGGCGGGCTTACGCGAGCGGTCTTGCCTGCCGGCTGGCGTGAAGCTTGGCCAGATCACGGTAGGACGCACGGTCAAGGTGAGGCCTCTGCCAGGCGCGCGTTGGTTACAGGCGACGGAAGGTAGATGGTCTGCTCAGAGCCAATGGGCACCATGCCCAGATTCGAGCGCGCTGTCTGCTCAAGCCGGGCCGGTGTCTTAAGGCTCGCCACCGCGACCTCAAGGTTTTCAACCTCCGAGGCGCGTCGCTCAACGAGCCGCTCAAGCCGCTGCGACTCGGCAAAAAGCCTGCGCTCGTGGTAGCGCGTATTGACCAGCGCCAGGGCTGTGATTACAAGCGCAGCTGCAATCCATCCATTGGGCAAACGGCTCATCGCAACTCCATTTTTTGTTGGTTCACGGTGATGCATTCGGCGACCCGCAGGATGGCACTTCGAGCACGCGGATTGGCCGTTATCTCTTGGGTATCTGGGCGAAGTCGAGCCACCTTGCGCAGCCAGGTGGGCTTAAGTGAGTCTGAAGTCTGCGCGCCTTTGCCTGCCTCAGAGGCCTGGGATGCCGCCTGTGCAAGCATGGCAAACCGCGCGCGGCCCATACCGGTTGCGCGCTGAAGCCTCTGGTCCGCTGGCCTTGAGGCCTCGTCAATGAACTGCTTCACGAGTCGGTCTTCAAGGGAATGAAAGCTAATAATGGCAAGCCTTGCCTTGTAGGCTAGCCATTGACGCAGCTGGCCAAGCAGGCTGGTTAGCTGATCAAGCTCCTGATTCACCGCAATGCGAAGGGCCTGAAAGGTTCGAGTTGCGGGGTGATGGCCGGGCTGGCCTCGGCCACCGCGTCGGCCAAGCACCTTCTCAACCAGCTGTGCAAGTGCAAGGGTCGTGCGCAGGGGTGGCCCCTCACCCTTGTGCGCCTGGCTGATCTGCTCAAGAATGGCGGCGGCCAGCCTGCGGGCGTGACGCTCTTCACCAAACCGCCGAAGGCAGTCTTCAAGTTCATCCTGAGAGACGGTTTCAAGCCACTGCCAGGCAGGCAGCCCGGTACTGAAATCCATGCGCATGTCGAGCGGGCCGTCCCTCATGAAACTAAAGCCGCGATCGGCCTGATCAAGCTGCGGAGAGGAGACACCAAGGTCGGCAAGCAGTCCACTGATAAAGGACTGACTGTCTGCTGCAAGCACCGCCGAGAGCTCCGAAAAGGCGCCTGCCTGGAAACGAAACCGCGGGTCACTGGCCATAAGCGCCTGCCCCGCCTCAAGGGCCTGGGGGTCGCGATCAAAGGCAAGCAGTCTGCCCTTGGGGCTAAGCCTGCGGAGAATCTCGCGGGAATGACTGCCCCTTCCAAAGGTTGCATCCACATAAAAGCCCGAGGGGTCTTGAACAAGCTGATCAACGGCCTGCCCCAGCAGCACAGGCTGATGCGTCGGGTGACCGGTTGGCGGCGCGATCAATCACGACCACCCCGAAACTTTCTTGCGCGAACCTGCTCCTTGTGACGGGCAAGCCGCTCGGGATCCCAGAGCTCAAAATGACTGCCAACACCAAGCAGCATCACCTCGCGGCCAATGCCCGCGCCCTCGCGCAGCACGGGGTTGACCAGAATGCGCCCAGCCGAATCGAGCTCAGGCGTGTCGCTTAGGCCGAGCCAAAAACGACGCCGCTCTTGGCCGGTGTCGTCATCCCAGTCGAGGTCTTGGTCAGGCTCCTTGCCTGCTGCAATTGGCGCATCGGCCTGCGTGAGTTGCTCGACCCGCCGTGACCACTGCGTAAAGGGCATAAGCAAGAGGCAGCCGTCATTGCTTTCGAGCAGAGCCACCTGGCCTTCTGAGGCCCGATGCAAGGCATCCCGATAACGCGTTGGTAGCGTCATTCGGCCTTTAACATCTAGGCTGAGGGCTGAAATTCCCGAAAACATTAACCCACTATTCCCCACTTTTTCACACGGTTTCCCACTTTATGCAAAAGTCAAGGATCGGTCAAGCGAGAACAGCGGATTTTTTCTTTCTAAACAAATACTTAGACAGGGTTTCTTGAGGCCCTTCCGAGCTTAAGATTCCCATGTAAATCAAGGGGATAAGTGATTATATTTAAAGTAGTTTATGAAAAGGGAAGTGGGCCTGTAGGCCGGATTCTGTTACGGACCTTGGCCACCCTCGGCCTTGGTCTATAGCGGCCATCCCTCTAGGCCTGGCATTGCTGCCAGGCTCAAGCCACCTACCCGCACACTTGAACGGGACGCCCTTCGTATCCGGTGGACGGATCCACCGAACACCCGTGTGCCTATTTGGTGTTGCTCCGGGTGGAGGTTACCGCGTTTCACATCCTTGCGGCCCGAAGGCCCCAATTACTCGTCTCTGTGGCCCTATTCCTCGCCTTGGGTGGGCATCTCATCCCACTTGCTGCGTACGGCCGTTAGCCGTCACCCTTCCCTATGGAGTCCGGACCTTCCTCTCCTGACCCTGTCAGCAGCGACCGCCCAGCCCACTTCCTACGCCGATGATACCTGCAGGCTCTGCGAACGAGGCAAAGACGACTCAAGCCTGCCCGCATACTGCCAGCGCAGAACCTGACCTGCTGCCAAAGGAACAAGCGTATGGCCCTCGTGGCTAAGACGATCGGCAATGCAATGGTCTTGCCGAAGAAGTTCAACCTCGCCCGCATTGCGCGGCAGGCCATAGAAGTCAGCGCCGAAATGGCTCGCAAAGGCCTCAAGCCTATCGAGCGCCTGCGCCTCATCGAAGACCTGGGCGTACAACTCCAAGGCAAAGGGGGCCGAGAAGCAGCCTGCGCAGCCGCAGTCGGCCTCCTTCAAGGTGCGGTCGTGCGGCGCCGAGTCGGTGCCCATAAAAAACCGGGGGCTGCCGCTGGTGGCTGCGGCAACCAAGGCCTGGCGATGCGGCTCTCGCTTTAAGACCGGCAGGCAGTAGTAATGCGGACGAAGCCCTGATCGGAAAAGTGCATTGCGGTTGTAGAGCAGATGCTGTGGGGTAATGGTTGCGGCAATTGGGGCATTGGCCTGCCGAACATAGTCAACCGCCTCGCGGGTGGTGGCATGTTCAAAAACAATTCGAAGCTCGGGGTGTCGATGACGCAGGGGAATGAGTCGTTCTTCAATGAAGCGGGCTTCGCGATCGAAGACATCGACCTCGGGTGTTGTCACTTCGCCATGAATGCACAAGACCACACCTTTTTCCGCCATGCGCTCAAAGACAGGGTCAAGCGCCTGAAGATTGGTCACACCCGCATCGGAATGGGTTGTTGCCCCGGCCGGGTAGAGCTTAAAGGCAAGTACATGAGGGCTCTGTGCCGCACGGTCGACCTCCTCGCACGAGGTGTTATCCGTAAGGTAGAGCGTCATAAAAGGCCGAAAATGCTCGGTCTGCTCGCCTGCAAGCGCCTCGCCAATTCGGCGCGAGTAGGCCTCGGCCATGGCCACCGTGATAACGGGTGGCTGCAGGTTAGGCATCACCAACGCCCGCCCGAACTGCCTTGCCGAGTATGGGGCAACCGCCTTGAGCATGGCCCCATCACGCAGGTGCAAGTGCCAGTCATCGGGCTCTCGAAGTCGCAGCCTTTGACCCAGAGCAGCCGAGCCTTGGGGCATAGGGTTCGGGTTGGTTGGCTCTTGGGTCATGCGCCAACTATGCCACGACCAAAAGAAGACGAATGTCGTTGACATTCGTGCGGGTCGGGCCCGTGCAGAGGTGGGTGCCAAGCGCCCGGAAAAGGCTCAGGGCATCGTTGTTATCAAGGCAGCGTCGTGGGTCAAGACCCTGGGCACGGGCACGACTCAAAAAGCCCGGATCAAAGTAGGCGCCAGCCGCATCGCTTGAGCCATCAATGCCATCGCTGTCGGCGGCCAGGCCCCAGACACAGGGGCCAACACCCAAGGCCTCTAGGGCCAGTCCATGGGCAAGAAGAAATTCGCTGCAGCGCCCGCCCTGGCCCGAACCACGAACCGTCACCGTGCACTCGCCACCCGAGACAATCGCCATAGGCCGCTTAAACTCAGGAATGCGGTTGCTGGCAATTTCGCGCACCAACGAGGCCATGACACCGGCCACGTCGCGCGCCTCCCCGGTAACGCCGTCGCCAAGGCATAAGGTCTGAAACCCGTTCTCACCCAGAATTCGGCTGGCCTCATCCAGACTCGCCTTGGCGGTGGCGAGCATAAGGGTGGTTGCATGGGCAAGCCTTGAATCTCCAGGCTTGGGCGTTTCTGCAACGGCACCATGGCAGCCCGCCTCAAGCCGCTCGGCCACTGCTCTGGGCGGCTCAACATTCCAGCGTGCAAGAACAGCCCTGGCATCTTCGAAGCTGCTGGGGTCTGGGTCGCAAGGCCCTGAGGCAATGTCACAGGCCTGATCGCCCACCACATCCGAAATAACAAGCGTCTGCACAGGCGCCTTCGACATAAGAGCAAGCTGCCCGCCCTGCAGTCGCGACAAGTGCCTGCGAACAACATTCATGTCCTGAATGGGCGCGCCGCTGCGAAGCAGCTGCTGAGTCACCGCGCGCAGATCGTCCATGCTAAGACCAGGCGCAGGTAAGGCAAGCAGGCTCGAACCACCCCCTGAGACAAGCACAAGAAGCTGGTCATCGGGTGTCAGTTCGGTCACCCGTTGGGCAATGGTCTGGGCAGCCTTCTGACCGGCCTCATCAGGCACTGGGTGACCCGCCTCCATGCACTGCAGCCGCGTCAAGGGCAGGCCATGGGCGTAGCGCGTAATCACCAGGCCCTCAAGCGGCGCGTCCTTGGGCCAGAGCCTTTCAACAGCAAGCGCCATGCTGGCAGCAGCCTTGCCCGCACCCACCACCAGGGTTCTGCCTTTGGGTCTGGCCGGAAGGTGCTGCGGCCCCAGACACTGCAAGGGGTCTGCCGCAGCAATGGCAGCCTTATACGCCTGGTTAAGAAGGCCTGCGTACATAGCGCTTAGGCAGACTTCAGGGCCTCAGCAATGGCCTTGCCAACCTCCACCGTGTTGGCCGTGCCACCGAGGTCGGGCGTCTTGGGTCCTTCGCCTAAAACCTGTTCAATGGCCCGTAGCAGAGCATCATGGGCCTTGGGGTAGCCAAGAAAATCCAGCATCAGGGCCGCCGACCAGATCTGGCCAATGGGGTTGGCAATGCCCTTGCCTGCAATGTCGGGGGCCGACCCGTGAACGGGTTCGAAAAGGGATGGAAATCGACGCTCGGGGTTCAGGTTTGCTGAGGGTGCAATGCCTATGGTTCCGGTGCAGGCGGGTCCGAGGTCAGAAAGAATATCCCCAAACAAGTTGCTCGCCACAACAACATCAAACCAGTCGGGATGCTGCACGAAATGCGCCGTAAGGATGTCGATGTGGTACTTGTCAACGCGTACATCGGGAAAGCTTGGCGCCATGGCCTCAACCCGGGAATCCCACCAGGGCATGGTGATGGCAATGCCGTTTGATTTTGTTGCCGAGGTCAGGTGCTTCTTGGGTCGCCTCTGGGCGAGCTCAAAGGCAAACTTCAGAATACGGTCAGTGCCAACACGGCTCATGACCGTCTCTTGCACCACGACCTCGCGTTCGGTGCCCTCAAACATAAGGCCGCCAATGGCCGAGTACTCGCCTTCGGTGTTCTCACGCACCACGTAAAAATCAATCTCGCCAGGGGCACGGCCTGCCAAGGGTGAACGAACACCCGGCATCAGCCGAACGGGGCGCAGGTTCACGTACTGGTCGAACTCACGTCGGAATTTAAGCAAGGAGCCCCAGAGCGAGACATGGTCTGGCACGGTGGCTGGCCAGCCCACTGCGCCGTAGAAAATGGCCTCAAAGCCCGAAAGCTGGGCCTTCCAGTCGGCAGGCATCATGGCGCCGTGGGCGGCGTAATAGTCGCAGCTTGCAAAATCGAAGCTCACAAAATCAAGGCCAATATCGAATCGGCGGGCGGCCGCCTCCAACACCCGAAGACCCTCGGGCACCACTTCTTTCCCAATACCATCGCCCGCAAGGACCGCGATTTGGTGTCTACTCATTACGAGCCGCCTTTCTTGAGATCAATTGAAACCACCATAATGAGGGGCGTTGCCTGACATCGACTGCTGCAACCCACCCATTGTTAAAAGCCAACGATAAAGATAAGGATAACCAGTTCTCGTGCGCCACCACGCCTCAACCGCTCCACTCGCCAGCCCAGACGCAGCAGACCCAACAGACTCAACGGGACCAAGGGGCCCGACCGCAGAGTCAATCACGGCCGGTCCGCGGGGAAGCTGGCCTGTCATTCGTAAGCTGCTGCCCTATCTTCTGAAATACAAGCTGCGCATGGGCCTTGCGCTTGCGGCCATGGTGAGCGCCAAGGTGGCCAACATTGGCATTCCAGTTTTACTTAAGGAAATTGTGGACGGCCTTACCCCGGGCTCGGCGGTCATTGGGGTGTCGGTTGGGCTTATTGCAGGCTATGGCCTTATACGCCTAGCCTCCACTGGCCTAACCGAGCTTCGTGAGCTTATTTTTGCAAGGGTGACTCAGGGTGCAGTGCGCGACATTAGCCGACAGGTCTTTGAACACCTGCATCGGCTCTCTTTAAGGTTTCACCTTGAACGCCAGACCGGAGGGCTTACCCGGGACATTGAACGCGGAACCCGAGGCGTTGGCACGCTTGTTAACTTCACCCTCTACAGCATCGTGCCCACTGCCGTCGAAGTGCTGCTTGTTGCCGCATGGCTTGGCTGGTTTTATCCACCCGCCTTTGCCCTCATTACCCTGGGGGCGCTCTTTGCTTATGTGGCCTTCACCTTTTTAGTAACCGAATGGCGAACCCACTTTCGTCGCGAGATGAACGAACTCGATTCGCGCGCCAACGCCCGAGCCATTGACTCGCTGCTGAATTACGAGACGGTGAAGTATTTCAACAACGAGGCCTTTGAGGCGCAGCGCTACGACCGCAGCCTTGCAAGCTGGCAGGAGGCTGCTATTAAAAGCCAGGCCTCGTTGTCGGTTCTTAACATTGGTCAGGCGTGCATTATTGCCACCGCCGCAAGCCTTATGCTCTGGCAGGCAGTGGTTGGCGTGGAGCAGGGTCACATGACCATTGGCGACCTGGTGCTTGTCAATGCCTTTCTTATTCAGTTGTACGTTCCACTGAATTTTCTTGGGGTGCTCTACCGAGAAATTAAGCAGAGTGTTGCCGACATGGAAAGGCTCTTTGGGCTCATGGCCCAGAACCAAGAGGTGGCCGATCCACCCGGAGCGCCTGCCCTGGTGGTCACAAAGGGTGGCATTCATTTCAAAAAAGTGGGCTTTGCCTACGACCCGCGGCGACCCATTCTGAAAGACCTTGATCTTGAGATTGAGCCTGGTCAGACCGTTGCTGTGGTTGGCTCGTCGGGGGCCGGCAAGAGCACCTTG
This sequence comes from Burkholderiaceae bacterium, assembly GCA_018402635.1. Classification (GTDB taxonomy): domain Bacteria; phylum Pseudomonadota; class Gammaproteobacteria; order Burkholderiales; family Burkholderiaceae_A; genus Hahnella. Next base: position 318,052 of record JAGYIP010000008.1, on the reverse strand, counting down.
GCTCGGCTGCTTTATAGGTTTTATGACACCCAGTCAGGCCGAATCTGCATTGATGACCAAGACATTCGTCTCGTACAACAAGATTCATTACGTAGAGTTATTGGAATCGTCCCGCAGGACACCGTGCTTTTCAACGACAGCCTGGCCTACAACATTCGTTACGGCAAGCCCGATGCCAGCGAGGAGGAGCTCTGGCAGGCCATTGCTGCCTCACGGCTTGAATCCCTGGTGCAGCGGCTTCCCGACGGCCTCAACACCATGGTGGGCGAGCGAGGCTTAAAGCTTTCTGGCGGCGAGAAACAAAGGGTTGCCATTGCCCGCGCCATGCTTAAGAAACCTGCCATTCTTATTTTTGATGAGGCAACCTCTGCGCTTGACTCCGAATCTGAGCGGGCCATTCAGAAAGAAATCGAAGAAGTCTCCAAGGGCCGAACAAGCATCATCATCGCCCATCGCCTCTCCACCATTCGCCATGCCAACACCATCATGGTGCTTGAGGACGGCAGGCTTGTTGAAAAAGGCAGTCACGACCACCTGCTTGGCCTGAAAGGACGGTACTTTCAGCTTTGGGAATTGCAGGCACGCGAGGCCAACAAGGCAGTTCAGGGCACTGCTGCACCAGGTTCGGGCATAACCGCCCAGCCCGACTAGGACTTACCCTGAGTTCGCCGCTGTTAAAGGCCCAGGCGGCCCGCTGCTCAGGCACACTTCTATGGTGGATTAAATCTACTGTTTAATAACTTTCTTAGGAGTTCAAAACCATGGTCACACCTCGCCTACTCGGGCTTAGCCTTTGCATGGGGCTTGCCGTTGCCGCCTCGCCCGCCTTTGCCAATAAAACCCTTGACGCCATCAAGGCGAAAGGGGAGCTTTCCTGTGGAGTCAATGCCGGTCTCGGCGGCTTCGGTATTGCCGGCAGTGACGGAAAATGGGTGGGCTTTGACATTGACTACTGCCGCGCCGTGGCCGCGGCGGCCCTTGGCGATGCCAATAAGGTTCGTTACGTTCCCCTTAACGCTGCCCAGCGGTTCACCGCCCTGCAGTCCGGCGAGATCGACATGCTGGCTCGAAACACAACCTGGACCATGAGTCGCGACACCCAGCTCGGCACAACCTTTGGCGCCACCAACTTCTTTGATGGCCAGGGCTTCTTGGTTCCCAAGAGCCTGAAGGTTAAATCAGCCAAGCAGCTCAAGGGCGCCACCATTTGTGTTCAGAGCGGCACCACAACCGAGAAGAACCTGGCCGACTATTTCAAGTCAAACAAAATGACCTACAAGCCCGTTGTCTCCGAGGACAACAAGGTGGTGGTCGCAGCCTACAACGAAGGACGATGCAAGGTGCTTACCTCGGATGCATCCCAGCTTGCGGCCATTCGTGCGAATGACACCAAGAACCCCGGCGACCACATTATTCTTCCCGAGATCATTAGCAAAGAACCCCTGGGCCCAGTCACCCGCCAGGGCGACGAGGCCTGGTCCAAGCTCGTGACCTGGGTGCATTTCGCAATGGTTTCGGCCGAAGAGCTTGGCATTACATCGGCCAACGTGGATCAGAAAAAGGCAGACACCACGCCTGAGGTTCAGCGGCTTCTTGGCCAGGGCAACAATGACTTCGGTAAGGCTGTAGGAACCGATGCCCAGTGGGCCTACCGGGTCATCAAACAGGTTGGAAACTATGGCGAGGTCTTTGAGCGCCATGTTGGTAAAAACACGCCCTTGAAGCTTGACCGTGGCCAGAACGCCCTCTGGACCAATGGCGGTCTGCAGTACGTTCCACCCATCCGCTAGTTGAGTCGGGTCCAAGCGCCGAGCGCGAGCCTTTCGCACTCGGCAACACTGCCCGGTCTCTCCAGAGATCGGGCAGTGATTCCAGGCTTTTTGCTTGGCTGTTGAAACCCCAGAGAAGGCAGCCTTTCATGTCCGGTCCTAGCTTGGTCAGTTACTTGTGTTGAACCAGCCGAAGTTTCGCGCCATGGTCTGGCAGGCCTTGCTTTTTGCCGTGCTTGCAGTGGGGCTCTGGATTCTTGTTGGAAACTTAAACGCCAACCTTGCCCAACGGGGCATTGATTTCGGCTACGACTTCTTGCTTGGCCCGGCAGGCTTTGACATTGCCGAGCGTGCCATTGCCTACGAGTCGGACAGCAGCTACCTACGGGCCTTTGTTGTTGGGTTTCTAAACACCCTGCGGGTGGCCATTATTGGAATTATTGTTGCAAGCCTGCTCGGTCTTTTGGTTGCTGTGGGAAGCCTTTCACCCAACCCCTTGTTGGTCTGGCTCTGCCGACAGTTCGTTGAGTTCATCCGCAATGTGCCCCTGCTGCTTCAGCTTATTTTCTGGTACCTCACCCTGGCAGTGATTCTTCCCGACACCGAGACGCCCGCCCAGCTTCTTCCCCAGGTTTTCTTAAGCAAGAACGGGCTGCAGTTTCCCTGGTTCCTTGCGGGCGAATTTCCTTCCCTGGAGTACCCCGAGATGGGCGCCTTCGGACTTACGGGCGGCGCGGCGCTCTCGCCCGAGTTCATGGCCCTGCTGTTTGGCCTGTCCATCTACACCAGCGCCTTTATTGCGGAAATTATTCGAGCAGGCATTCTCGCGGTGCCCAAAGGCCAGACCGAGGCGGCAGCGGCCCTGGGTTTTACCCGCTGGCAGCAGCTTAGGCTCATTGTTCTGCCCCAGGCCTTTCGGGTCATTATTCCGCCCACCACCAACCAGTACCTCAACCTTACAAAGAACAGCAGCCTTGCCATTGCCATTGGCTACCCCGATCTGGTGAGCATTGCCACCACCACACTGAACCAGTCGGGCCGCGCCGTTGAGGCCATCTCCATCATCATGGCGGTCTACCTAAGCCTGTCTCTACTCACCTCGTTTCTCATGAACCGGTTCGAGCAGGCCACTCGCCTGAAGGAGCGCTAGGATGTCCGAGAGCTTCAAGGCGCTTTTCAATGGCAGGCTCAACTCCGCCATTACGGTGAGCCTTCTCATTTTCTTTGCATGGCTAGCCAGCGAGCTTTTGCCCTGGGGGCTTTTTAACGCCGTCTTTGCAGTCGACCTGAATGCCTGTCGAGAGGCCCGTGGTGAAGGGGCCTGCTGGGGCGTGGTGGGTGAGAAGTGGAAACTAATTATTTTTGGCCGCTACCCTTTTGAAGAGGCCTGGAGGCCCGTGGTTGCAAGCATTCTGATGGTTGGGGCCTGCATTGCCATTAGCCAGCGCCAGATCTGGAGGCCCTCAACCTTTATTGTTGCCGGCCTCGTACTCACGGGCTCTGTGGCCCTTATGGTGGGAGGCTTTGCTGGCTTAAGCCATGTGCCAACCGAGCGGCTTGGTGGCCTTTCCCTCACCCTTTTGCTTGCCATTCTTGGCAACATTCTCTCGCTTCCGCTTGCCGTCTTGCTTGCCCTGGGCCGAACCTCAGACCTCCCCTTTATTCGCACGGTCTGCACGGGCTTCATCGAGATTATTCGCGGTGTTCCGTTAATTACCGTGCTCTTCATGGCAAGCTTTATGTTTCCCTTATTCATGCCAAGCGGCACCAACCCCGACGTCCTTCTTCGGGTTGCCGCGGGCATTATTCTTTTTAGTGCGGCCTATCAGGCCGAAGTGATTCGTGGTGGCATTAACAGCGTGCCTAAGGGCCAGATTGAAGCGGCGCAGGCGCTTGGCATGGGCTATTGGCTTATTCAGACGCGTATTGTCTTGCCCCAGGCCTTCCGCGTTGTTGTCCCGCCCTTGGTCAATAGCTTCATCGCCATCTTTAAGGACACATCGCTGGTGACGATCGTCAGTATGTACGAGCTCTTTGGAAGCCTTCGCCTTGCCCTTGGTGACCCCGAGTGGAGGGCCTTCTACGTTGAAGGGTTTATTTTTGTAGCCCTCATTTATTGGGTCTTTTGCAGCGCCATGAGCAGCTATGCCCGTGGGCTCGAACGCGACTTTGCCGTCGCTCGACGTTAAAGGAGTTCACGCACCATGGCCATGATTGAATTTCAGAATGTCTCGAAGTGGTTTGGCAGCTTCCAGGTCTTAAGCAACATCGACCTTGAGGTAAGTAACGGCGAAAAAATTGTGGTCTGCGGCCCCTCGGGAAGTGGTAAGTCAACCCTTATTCGTTGTGTCAACGCCCTTGAGCCGTATCAAAAGGGTCGCATCACGGTGGCAGGAACCGAGCTCACCGGTGATATAAAGTCCACGTATCAGGTGCGCACTCATGTGGGCATGGTCTTTCAGAGTTTTAACTTATTCCCGCATATCTCAGTGCTTGAGAACCTCACGCTTGCGCCCATTCGGGTAAGCGGCGTGCCCGAAGACCAGGCCAAAGGCGAGGCCATGGTTCAGCTCGAACGAGTCAAGATTGCCGAGCAGGCCGAGAAATACCCCGGTCAGCTCTCGGGCGGCCAACAACAGCGGGTTGCCATCGCAAGGGCCTTGTGCATGAAGCCCGATGTGCTGCTGTTTGATGAGCCCACAAGCTCACTTGACCCGGAAATGGTGAAGGAGGTTCTTGACGTCATGGTGAGCCTTGCCGAGCAAGGCACAACCATGATCTGTGTCACCCACGAGATGGGCTTTGCCCGCGAGGTGGCCGACCGCGTTATTTTCATGGACGCAGGAAAAATTGTTGAGCAGGCGCCTCCCGAGGAGTTCTTTGGCGCGCCTAAACACCCGCGTGCCATCGACTTCTTAAGCAAGATTCTTAGCCACTAGTCACTCGCTACTCGCTACTCGTCACTCGTCACTCGCCAAGGCCCAGCAGCTGGCCTTGCACCAGGCCCACAATCTCGTCGTAGTCAGCCGGTTGAATATCAAAGCCACCCGTAAAGGCGCCGAAGGCCGGCAGCATCCAATGCCTGCCCGCGCGGGTGAAACAGGCAAGTCGTTGCCACTGGCCAGGCCCAAGACGCAGGCGAACAGCCGGATGCAGATGGCCTGAAACCTTCCATGGCAGGGGCTCGTCCTCATTGCCTTCTAACTCAAGGCCCGTGGCATCAGACAGGTCGTGATAGCCCCTAAGCCCCTTTTCAACATAGGCCTTCGAATGGCGTTGAAGGTCGAGCGCCGCAACAAGATCTTGCGCCAGTGGCCCCTCACGGCAGGGCGCAAGCGCGCGGTCGTGGTTACCGAGGACAAGATGAAAGGCTAGCTTGGGCCAGCGTCGACGAAGACCCTTTAGCTTTTCAAGCAGACGTCCATCGCCATCGACAGCCACTTGGTGATGGATAAGATCACCCAGAATAACCAGCTGATGAATCGGCCAGGACAAAAGCACGGCCTGAAGTTTTTCAAGGGTCTCGTCATCGCTGCCCTCGGGAACGGCCAGGCCATGGTGACGAAAGGTCTGTGTCTTACCAAGATGAAGATCGGCCACCATGGCAAGGCCTCGCTGCGGAAAGACCATGGCGCCCTGCGCCGTAAGAACAATGGCCTCACCAAGGCCCTGGCAAGACCAGGTGGTGGCCGCGGGGCCCAGGGGTCGAAGTCGTTTCGTGCGTGGTCTCATTGCAGTCTTAGGCCATTGCCTCGTCGTCAAATTCCTCAGCAAGCCGGGCGAGCCTGTCGGAGAGCCGCTCGGAGGAAAGCTGCTCACGCAGCCGCTCCACCATAAGTGGCACGCAGAACGGGCTTGGCCGTCTAAGCTGACAATGACGCCACTGGCCTTCAAGCAGCCTTTGCAAATGGTCCTCAAGCGCGCTCTGACTAAGCTCCTGCTCAAGGGCCTCGCGCTGGGCTTGTTGCAACAAAAGGTTCTCAGAGTCGTACTTCGAGAAGACCTCAAAAAGAAGATTGCTTGAGACAGCAAGCTGGCGCGAAGAGCGACCCGCACCGGGAAGGCCCATGACCAGCAGCCCTGCCACACGGGCAATCTCACGAAACCGACGGCGCGTGATCAGACCCTCACCCAGCAAAGAGACAAGGTCCTTCGATAAGTCCTTAAGCTGCAGCAGTTCAAGAAGACCCTCTTCAGACAAAACTGTACGTAACCACGGCCCCTCGCTCTTGCGACGACGGGGCGCAAGCAGCTCAAGTCCATAGTCATTGGCAGCATACGAAATGCTTGTGGCGTGAACGCGTGTTAGTCGAAAGGCTAGCAGCGAGGCAAGCCCAAGATGCACCTGTCGCCCTGCAAAGGGATAAATAAAACAGTGCTCACCGTCGTTTGAAGTGAAATGCTCCACAAGGCACAGACTGTTGGTGGGAATGGCCGAGCGCTCAGCCTGAATCTGCAGCAAGGGCTGCATGCTTATGGCCTCAGGCGTTTGCAGCCAAGGGCTTGCCAAGTCGTTCAATGCAAAGGCGTGAAGAAGACTGCGAAGGCAGCAGGCAAGCTCGCCCGACAGAGGAAGGCTTCCACCGGTCCAGCGAGCAACCGCCTTTGCCTTTCCGGTGGCCTTGCGCACGTAGGCGGTGAGATCACGCACCCGCACCAACTCCAGGCTGCGACCGGAAAACAAAAAGCTGTCACCGGGCTTAAGCCTGCCAATGAACGACTCCTCCACTTGGCCCAGGCCCCCGCCTGAAAGCCATGCAAGCCGCACAGTCGCATCTGAAACAATCGTGCCGATCGACTGGCGATGGCGCCGAGCAAGTCGCAGATCCTGCATCTGCCATTGACCCTGCGCATTACATTGAATGCGATGAAAGTCAGGGTAGGCCTTCAAGGATGCGCCGCCTTGTGAGAGGAACTCAAGGGTCCAATGAAAATCTTTAAGGCTTAAGTCTTTAAATGCATGGCTTTCACGAACCTCTGTAAATAAAGCCTGCTCGGTCATTGGCTCGCCCAGAATGCGTGTGACAAGGTGCTGTGCAAGAACGTCAAGGGGCAGCCTCAAAGGCCTGCGCGGCTCAATGAATCCCTCATCAATTGCCTGCTGCGCAGCCAAAGACTCCAGAATTTCAAAGCCATGCGTGGGCACCATGTAAAGGCTTGAGACGCCCTTGGGCTGATGGCCCGAACGGCCTGCACGCTGAAGAAGTCGCGCAACCCCCTTGGGGCTGCCAACCTGAAAGACCTGCTCGACGGGCGTGAAGTCAACACCAAGATCAAGGCTTGAGGTTGCCACGACCACACGAAGCTCGCCGGCTGCCGTGGCCTTTTCCACCCATGCGCGCGTGTCTGAATCCAAAGACCCATGATGCAGGGCCATCTGCCCCGCCCAGTCGGGCCGCGCCTGAAGAATGGCCTGATACCAGAGCTCGGCCTGCGAACGGGTGTTGGTAAACAACAGGCTTGAGGCCGCCTTCTCGAGCTGATGAAGAACAGGCTCGAGCATGGTGAGGCCAAGATGACCCGACCAGGCAAAGCGAATGGGGTCCTTAGGCAGTAAGGTTTTCATTCGAGGCGGTTGTCTGCCAGAGGCCGAAATTTTTACTGGACTGCCAAGGCTGTGGCAAAGAACACTGGCCGCCTCATCAAGATTTCCAAGGGTTGCCGAGAGGCCCCAGACCTGAAGCGTCTTGCCCGTAATCGATGCAAGCGCTGCCAGGCTTAGCTCTAAAAGGCTGCCACGCTTGTTGCCAATAAGCTCGTGCCATTCGTCAACAACAACAAACCGAAGGGCGCTCAACACCGCGAGGCTCTGGGGCTTAGAGAGCATCAGGCTTAGGCTCTCGGGCGTGGTCACAAGGCCCTGGGGCGGTCGACGGTCTTGTTTCGCGCGTTCATGGCTCGAGGTATCACCCGTTCGCAGCCCTAATGAAAACCCCTCGGGAGCAAACCGGCCTAGCGCCTGAAAGGTGTCTGCGGCAAGGGCCCGCATGGGCGTTATCCATAAAACCTGTAGGCCTGCATTTGCAGTGCTACCACTGCCACTATCACTGCTACTGCCCCCTGCCCTATGAAGTTGGCCCAAGACACCTGCCCAGACCGCATAGGTCTTACCAAAGCCGGTTGGCGCATGAATCAGCCCGCAGGCCTTTTCCTCCATGGCCTGCCAGACCTCTTTCTGAAAGGCTAAGGGGCAAAGGCCAAGCTGGCTGAACCGCGCCTGCGCGAAGCTGGTAATGCTGCAAGCGGCCAAAGGCCTGGGCTTGCGTTGCACGCGGGTGAGCACCATGACTTAAAGACTAGGAAGGCACGGGCACTGCGGCAATCCAGCCCTCCAGCCGGTCGAAAAAGGCATTGCCCTCGGGCGGCAGTCCAAAGCCTGGCAAGGCAGCAGCATGGCCAGCCTGCATGGCACAAATGACGGCATCCAATAAATCACCCGAGCCATCCATGACAATGCGTCGAGACCAGCCCGGGGTGAGCCGAAGCCGAAGGTTAAGGCCAGCCTGCTCGCCCTCAAGGGCCCGAAGAATCTGCTGCCGACGCACCGCGCGATCGGTGTCTTGTTTCGCAGGCAGATCACTTTTGTAAGACTGGCCAGAGACCTTGCGTGCTGTAAAGCCCGGGTAGGCCTCAAGGGCCAGCCGATGCTCGGCCCTCTGGGTCTTTGTCCAGCGCAGGTAGGGCCTGCCTTCGTCAAGGGCCTCATGCGCCTCATGGGCTGGAAAGACAAGGCCAGCCGCCTTCATGCGCGACATCCCCGCATGCATCATCCAGGCCACAGGCGGGTTGGTCCAGCGCATGGCAGGGCTTGAGCCGGCAGGCTTGTCGGTCTTTCGCCAGGCGAATTTACTGCCCACGGGCCGTGCATCACACCAGGCCTTAAAGCGAAGCCTTAAGGCCTCACGGTCTTGTTCACAAAAGAAATCAACAAAGTCAGGCCAGTGGCTTGGCCAGCCCTCATGCTCAATCAGGGGGCGTGGCTGACTGAAAGGAAGGTCAAAGCCTGCAAGCCATGGCCCAGGAGTCTGAAGAAACTGCTCAAAACCGAGGAGGCTGGTAAGCGCAGTCACCTCTTCAAGGTAGAAGGTGATGGTCTCAGCGGACGTGCCCGGTTGGCGCTCGCGTGCCAGACGGCCCACTGCACAGGTAATGGGCTTTCGCAAAGAGGGGGCTGAACTGAAGTCAAGCCCATAGATACGAAAGCCTTCAGGATAGCTGCGATGTCGATGCCCAAGACTCATGACAGCATGGCCCGAAGACTTGAGAGCCGATCGGCCTGCTCGATTGTTTTGTCGGGCCGCAGCCGAAGAATGCGTGGAAAGCGAACGGCAATGCCGCTCTTGTGACGGCTCGACGCCATAACCGCCTCAAAGCCAAGTTCCATTACAAGGCTTGGCCTCACCTGTCGAACGGGGCCAAACTTGTCTTCAATGGTTTTACGTATCACCTGATCCACCTTTTTTATTTCAGCATCGGTAAGACCAGAGTAGGCCTTTGCAAAGGGTACCAAGACCGCAGGGTCTTGGCGGTCATCCCAGAGCGCAAAGCCATAGTCGGTGTAGAGCCCAGCCCGGCGACCGTGGCCTCGCTGGGCGTAGACAAGCACGGCATCAATCGTTAATGGCGCAAGCTTCCACTTCCAAAGCTCGCCCTGCAAACTTTCTTTTGTGCGGCCCTGGCCGTAGGCCGCATCCCACCGCTTAAGCATTAAGCCTTCCGCAGGCTGGTCTCGGGCCTGGGCTTGCAACAGGGCAAGCTCGGCCCAGTTCTCTGCAGCAACGATGGGCGAGGCACGCATGGGCCGAAAGGCAGCTGGGCTCTCAGGCCTTGCGTCGCGGTCGCTGTAGCTGTCGCTGTCGCCCTCGCCCAACGACTCCAGGAGCGCAACCAGGGCTGCTCGACGCGCCGAAAAGGGTTCGGCTCGCCAATCACGGCCTGCCTGGCCAAGAAGGTCGTAGGCCATGAAGACCACGGGGTGTGCGTTCTGGATGGCCTTTGAAGGTTTACGACGACCGAGTCGCCTTTGCAGATCGGCAAAGGCAAAGGGCCGTTGCTTTAGACCATCCCAGGCCAGAATCTCGCCATCAAGCCGAAGCGGCAAGGCCGGCAAGGCTTGGGGCCCTGCGAACATCTGCCCAAACTCAGGAAACTGCTCGGTCACAAGCTCCTCGCCGCGCGACCAGACCTGCAGTTGACCGGCTGCATCCACAACCAGCTGCGCCCGAATGCCATCCCACTTCCATTCCGCGGCCCAGTTCTCAATCGGTCCGAGCCTCTGCTCGCATTGCGCGGCCTGCTCAAGGGGTTCACCCTGCATCGAAAGACTCTGCGCCAAGAAAAAGGGGGCAGGCCCATTCATAAAGGCCTGAGCACCGCAGGAATCGTCGGGGGAGACAAGCGCTTGATAGGCCTTTGCGTCGGGCGGTTGCGAAAGAAAAATAAGCATGCGCTGGGCAACAAGCGCCTTTGCAATCTTTAAATGGTCGGCAAGCGCCTGAACAAGGCCCTGTCGTGAAAGACCCAGGCGCAATCCACCAGTAAGTATTTTGTTCAGGCAGAAAACCTGAGGCGCCGTTAACTGCGCCCAGGCCGCCATCATCCAGTTGCAGACCTCCTGCGCCTGAAGACCGCGTAGGGCAAGCAAGTCGCACTCAATGAGATCGGCAAGGCCTTTGGCTGCGAAGTCTGACTCGGTTTGTGGGCAGGCAGCAAGCAAGGCCGAGGTCTCAGCCAGGTCGCCCACCGACTGATAACACTCCTCAACCAGCCAAGGCTGCAGACCCGTGGCCTCTTCCATGGCCTTGCGAAAAAGAGCTGGGGCAACAGTGCGCTTAAGCCGCTCGCCGGCCAAAAGCCACAAGGCCCAGGCCGCATCCTTATCGGCGAGCCCGTCTTGATTTAAAAAGCCAAGCAGCGCCTGCTGCCTCTCGCGCACGCCCTGCGACTGATCAAGCCGAAGAAAGAGCTGCGCGAAATGGGCGAGGCTGCCCGGTGGCGAGGACTTAGACATCGGCGGCCTGGGCATCGAATTCTGTCTCAAGGGTGTCAACATCGCGGCCCTGGTCTTTTAAGTAACGCGCCATGCTGCTCGTCTGACCATGGGTCAGCACAACACGTGAGGCCTGGGTCTGATCAATTGCCCAGAGAAGTCCAGGCCAGTCCGCATGGTCGGAAATAACAAAACCCCGAACCCCGGCATGCCTGCGTCGATGGCCACGAACAAGCATCCAGCCCGAGACCATCGCCTCGGCTAGCGCCGGCTTTTGACGCTGCATCCAGCCCGAACCCTGCACCGCCATCGGCGCCAGCACCATTGCCCCTGGGCTAAGCATGGCAGGGGGGGTGGGCAGTTCCGGCAAGGCAATTCCCGCCTCGCGATAGGCCTCGTTCATGCGGGCCACCGAGGGGTGAACGAAAAGCGTTCCGGGCAAGGGGGCCAGTCTAAGAAGCGCAATTAAAAGGCGCTGCGCCTTACCAAGGGCATAGGTGTAGAGAACCGCTGCTCGGCCCTCATCGCGGCAGGTCTGCCACCAGTCCAGAAGTAACGCAACCTCATCGGCCACATTCGGCCAACGATAAATAGGCAGGCCAAAGGTGGTCTCTGAAATAAAGACATCGGCCTTAACAGGCTCAAAGGCATCGCAGCTTGGGTCGTTCTGAACTCGATAGTCGCCTGAGACCAGCCACCGCTCGCTGCCATGGCCATCTGCCGAGGCGGACTCAATAAGAACCTGACTGGCACCCAGGACATGGCTGGCAGGGTGCAGAGAAACCCAGACATCCTGCAGGCGCAGGCGCTGCCCAAAGCCCAGGCCCTGAAACGACTGAGCCTCGCCCAGCCGCGCCCGAAGAACGGGAAGGCCCCGCATCGAACACAGCGCATGGCCATGGCCTGGCCTGGCATGGTCTGCATGGCCATGGGTAATTACTGCACGATCAACCGGCCGCCAGGGGTCAATAAAAAAGTCCCCTTGAGGGCAATAAAGCCCCTCGGGTCGGCGCACAACAAGCGGCGCAGGCCGGTTCATACCAGCAGGCCCAGATGTCGGCCATGCTGCAGAGGCCTCAATACCTCCGCAGCCCTTAGCTAGAGAACTGACGCCGACCGAGCTCGCGAATGGCCTTGGCGTTGGTCCAAGAAAAACAAGCCTCTGCCGCATCCTCAAGGCCCAGCCATTTCCAACGCAGATGCTCGCGGGCGGAAAGGCGCACTGCGCTTTCACGGGGATTCGGCTTGAGAAAACATGCTCGGTATTTTCTGTCACCCCAGGGGCGTAACGATGCCGCCAATGGGCAAAGATTTCATAGTTCTGCGAGAAGCCCCAGTCTTGCATGTCGGCCGATGCAATGGCAAGACCGGTCTCTTCAAAAACCTCTCGACAGGCCGCATCCACCAGCGGCTCGTTTTCATCATCAAGGCTGCCCGTAACCGACTGCCAGAAGCCCGGGTGGTCCGCACGTTCCAGCAACAAAACATCGGCATCCGAGGAGTACAGAATGACCAGAACAGAGACGGGAATTTTAAAAACGGTCATGGCAGCGCCTTATGGAAATGTGGGCGGGGCAATCAGGGCGGAGCCTGGCAGAGCCGAGCCCTAGCGCAGGGGCAAAAGAGCCGTAAGCATAAGCCCGGTGAGCATGATCACCACAAAGGTAAGAATGGAGGCCGACATCAGCCGGCTTGCCACAACATGGTCTGCCGACTCGGCCGCAGCAAGTCGGCTGGCATGCCAGGCAGGAATGGCAGCAACGCTTGCCCAGATTGCAGCAGGAGGAAGCCAGTCGTAGAGGCCGGCAAAGGGCAGCATAAGACAGGCGGTGTAGATGCTTAGAGTTGCCATGCGCGAGGACGTCTCCGAGGCAGGGCGCTGAGAAAACCAATAGGCCTGCATGGCCAGGCCAAGAGTGATTCCCACCACAATGGCCATGGGTGCCATCTCGTCCGACAGGTTAAAGGCCACCATCTGCAGCAAAACAAAGTTCATCACCACAATGGCAAATGCCCGTACCCAGACAGGCCAGATGGAGGGGTCATCGAGCACCCGCGGCAAGAGACGACGAAAAAGAAGATGGGCCAAGAAGGCGCCGCAGGCCACGAGAAGACTTACAACAATTGCGGTCTGGCTTAAGTCGGGGTTGGCAATCCAGGCCACTGCAAGGCCATGCAAGACCGACACCGGGCCATAGACCAACGCACGCCGCTGGCCCGGGCTCACCATCATGATCATGTGGCGATCTTGGGCGCCTCACGTAGACGCAGGGAGAGTTCTTTAAGCTGCCGATCGTCTGCTGGCGACGGGGCCTGGGTGAGCAGGCACTGGGCCCGCTGGGTCTTCGGAAAGGCAATGACATCGCGAATGGAGTCTGCCCCGGTCATAAGGGTTACCAGGCGGTCAAGGCCAAAGGCAAGGCCGCCATGGGGTGGCGCCCCATATCGCAGCGCATCGAGCAAGAAGCCAAATTTTTCTTGGGCCTCTTCGGCACCAATGTTAAGCGCCCGAAAGACCTTGCTCTGCACGGCCTCTTGGTGAATACGTACCGACCCGCCCCCAATCTCCCAGCCATTGAGAACCATGTCGTAGGCCTGAGCCAGGCAGCTGCCAGGGTCCTGCTTCCATCCGGTCTTCATGCCCAGGCTTGGGCGCCGTAAAGGGATGATGAACAGCCGTAAACCGGCGGTTTTCTTCATCGTATTCAAACATTGGAAAGTCAACCACCCACAGGGGGCGCCAGCCGGCCGTAAAGAGCCCATTGGCCCGTCCAAACTCCGACTGACCGATGCGAACCCTTAACGCGCCCAAGGCGTCATTGACCACCTTAGCCTTGTCGGCACCAAAGAAAATAAGGTCTCCGTCATTGGCACCGGTGCGGGCAAGTACAGCTTCAAGACAGGCCTCATGAAGGTTCTTAACAATGGGTGACTGCAGACCATCACGGCCCTTGGCCTTCTCGTTCACCTTGATCCAGGCAAGCCCCTTTGCCCCGTAGATTTTTACAAACTCGGTGTAGCTGTCGATCTCGCCGCGGCTTAACTGCGCACCGCCCGCAATACAGAGGGCTGCAACCCGGCCATTGGCCAGTCGTGCGGGCTCAGAGAAGACCTTGAAGTCGACATCGGCCATGAGGTCGGTCAACTCGGTGAGCTCCAGATTCACACGCAGATCGGGCTTGTCCGAACCGAATCGAGCCATTGCCTGGCCGTAGGCCATAACAGGAAAGGGGTTAGGAAGGTCCACGGCCATGATCTCGTGGAAGACCTCGCGGATCATGGTCTCAAAAAGGTCACGAATATCTTGCTCGCCGAGAAACGAGGTCTCGCAGTCAATCTGGGTGAATTCGGGCTGACGATCCGCGCGCAGGTCTTCGTCACGAAAGCACTTGGTGATTTGGTAGTAGCGGTCAAAGCCCGCCACCATGAGCAGCTGCTTAAAGAGCTGGGGCGATTGGGGCAGGGCAAAAAAACTGCCGGGATGCACCCGAGATGGCACCAGGTAGTCACGCGCACCCTCGGGTGTGGAGCGCGTAAGCATAGGGGTCTCAATATCAATAAAGCCATGCGTATCAAGGTAGCGGCGCACGGCCATGGCAACCTTGTAACGCAGCATAAGATTGCGCTGCATGAACGGGCGGCGTAGATCGAGCACGCGATGGGTAAGCCGTGTCGTCTCCGAAAGATGCTCGTCATCGAGCTGAAACGGAGGTGTCACCGAGGGGTTAAGAAGCTCAAGCTCAAGGCAGAGAATCTCAATCTCGCCGCTTGCCATATTGGCATTCACGGTACCCTCGGGACGTTGACGAACCCGGCCCGTCACACGCAGGCAGAACTCATTGCGCAGGGTCTCTGCCAGTTTGAACATCGCCTCGCGGTCGGGGTCACAGACAATTTGTGCAAGGCCGTCGCGATCTCGAAGGTCGATGAAAATGACGCCCCCATGGTCTCGACGACGATGCACCCAGCCACAGAGTGTCACGGTCTGATCAAGCTGACTTGCGGAAAGCTCTCCGCAGTAATGACTTCGCATAAAAATATCCTTTAGATCGAGGGGCGGGTTACTTGTCGGCTTGGGGCTTGGCCTGTGCCGAAGGGGGAACGGTGCCCATAGAGACCACGTACTTCAGTGCTGCATCCACGCCAATCGACAAAGGAATAAGCTCTGCGCGCGGCAGCATAAGGAAAAAGCCCGAAGTTGGATTGGGTGTGGTGGGCACGTAAATACTGACGCAGTCGGCAGGCAGCTTGTTTTCAATTTCATGGCTTGGCTTGCCGGTAACAAAGGCAATGGTCCAGAGGCCTTGGCGCGGATACTGCACCAGCACGGCCTGGCGAAACGCCTGTCCGTTGGGGGCAAGAATGGTGTCACTGACCTGCTTCACCGAGGAGTAGATGGACCGCACCAAAGGAATTCGGGCAAGCAATCCTTCCCAGAGATCAACCAGGCGACGGCCGAGCAGGTTCGCCCCCAAGGCACCCGTAACAAGAACCACTGCAACGACCGCCAGAAGCCCGAAGCCTGGAATGTCAAGGCCAAAGAGGGCCTTTGGTGAGATATGCGGGGGAATGATTCCGTCCAGGGTCTTCACAATGGTGCTGATGACCCAGTAGGTAATGCCCAGGGGAACCCAAATGAGAAGACCGGTAACAAAAAATCGTTTAAGCATGACAGCCGCCTCTAGACGGAATCCGGGGGTCTTAGGAGCCTAAGGGATCTAAGGGGCCTAAGGGGCCTAAGGGGCTTAGGGGCGCGAAGAGTCAAGGTAAGGCTCGCGAGGCGGCTAAGAGGCTGTTGAGCCAGAAGGGGCAGCCTTGGCTGCATCGCTGGCAGGCGACGAGGGGCCTGAACCAACAGGGCTGCTGGCTGCTGGGGAGTCGGCCGCCTTGGAGCCAGCAGCTGAATCCTGCGAGCCTGCGGCGCTGTTGGCCTGAGGCTCTTTAGGCTGCTGGGTGCCGGCAGCAGCATCGGCGCCTGCAGAGGGCTCTGCGCCCTTTGCGGCGGCATCGTCTGCCTTCTTTTTTGAGCCGTTGTCACGAAAATCGGTGGCATACCAGCCCGAGCCTTTGAGCACAAAACCCGGTGCTGTCAGTTGCTTGGAAAAGCTTGCCTCATGGCAGCTTGGGCACTGCGACACCGGCGCATCTGAAAGTCTTTGAAGAATATCCTGCCGAAAGCCACAGGCTGAGCAGGCATAGGCATAGATGGGCATGAATTCAAAACTCCTGATCGAAGAACTTTTTAACCGGCCTGCCTGCAAGACCGGCAAGGGGCGAACGCAAAGCGTTTAAATGAAGACTAAGCCCATTATTCTATCGACAGAGTGGCCCAATAGTAGAAGTCTGGCCCTTACCCGAAAAAAAACCCGGGAGGAAGCCTGGCTCCACCCGGGTTTTTTCAAGGGTTAAGGGTGCGGTCGAACTAAAACGGAATGTCGTCGTCAAGATCGTCAAAGCCGGTTTTCGCCCCACCACTGGGTTTGCGCGAGCCTTCGTTGCCTGCTGAGGAAGGGCCTGAGGCCATGGCCGCCGGCGCGCCATCCTCCTCCGGGGGCATACCTGCCGGGGCACCATCGCGACCGCCAAGAAGCTGCATCTGATCGGCCACAATTTCGGTTGTGTAGCGATCTTGACCGCCCTGGTCTTGCCATTTTCGTGTTCGAAGCCGGCCCTCAACGTAAACGGGGCGGCCCTTTTTAAGGTACTCATTCACCACCTCGGCAAGCCTTCCAAAAAAGACCACACGATGCCACTCGGTGTCTTCTTTCATTTCGCCAGACTTGTCTTTGTAACGCGATGTGGTGGCAATTGAAATATTGGCAATTGCCGCGCCGTCGGCCGAGTAACGGACCTCGGGGTCACGGCCGAGATTGCCAAGAAGAATGACTTTATTTACCGACGCCATAAAAAACCTCCTTTAATCAATAGGCGAAAGGGACTGTCACGCTAACGAACAGTTCTAAGGGCCACTACTCGCCAATGGAGGGGAGGATCGGGTCGACGACCGACGACCGAGCTCCTTAAGCCCGAGGGCCATCATGCCCCAAAAAGCCAGTAAAAGCCCGCAGGCTGCAAAAATGCCTGCCCTGCCATAAGCGGCCAGCATAAGCCCGCCAATCAGTCCGCCTGCAAAGAGTCCCAGAGACTGACTGGTGTTGTAGATGCCAAGGGCAAGCCCCCGCTGGCCCACCGGCGCAACCCGAGAAACCCAGGAGGGCAGGAGTGCCTCAAGCAGATTAAAGCCAACAAAGAAAAAGCCAACAAAGACCAGCCATGGGCCAAGGCCCTGCCCATCGGCCAGAAGAAAACCCAGCATGGTCATCGCCAAGAGACCAACAGCGCCAAGAAAGACCGGACGAAAACGCCCCTTCTTCTCGGCCCAGAAAATAGGGGGAACAATGCCTAAAAAGGCCACGAGTAAAAGGGGTAGGTAGGCTTTCCAGTGATCTTGCAAAGGAAGTCCGAGCTCAGCAAAGCCCATGGGAATGGCCACAAACATGGCTGTCTGCACAGCCATCAGACTGAAAATGCCCAGGTTAAGCCGCCAGAGCTGCGAGTGGCTTAGCAAAGGCCAGGCCCTTATTTTCTCAAGCTCCACCGCCTTGATTAAAGAAGGCTGCGGTTCCAACGTTGTGGATCTGTCCTGTGGCGGATGGGCGCGCATGCGCCCAATACCAAGGGCTGCAAGCATGGCCATGCCACCGGTCAACAGAAACAGCCCCTCAAGCCCGTAGGCCCCATAGAGCGGTGGGGCAATTACCAGCGAGACAACAAACGACAGGCCAATGGAGATGCCCACCATGGCCATGGCGCGGGCGCGCACCTCCTCGCGGGTAAGGTCGGCCAGAAAGGCACTGACCGCGGCCGAGACTGCACCGGCACCCTGCAGGGCCCGGCCCAGAATAAGAACGGTGAGCGAGTCGGCCCAGGCTGCAAGAAAACTGCCCGCAGCAAAGACCAAAAGCCCAAAGATAATGACGGGTTTGCGGCCAAGACGGTCGGAGGCCATGCCGAACGGAATCTGGAAAAACGCCTGAGTGAGCCCGTAGATGCCCATCGCCAGACCAATGGCCGCGGGGTTCTGTCCACCGGGCATATCGGCAACCCCCAAGGCAAGAACCGGAAGCACCAAGAACAGACCGAGCATGCGCAGGCCATAAACCGCCGACAAGGCCAGGCTGGCTCGCCGTTCGAATGGGCTGAAGACAACTTTCTCGGACATCGCTCGCTATAGTAGAGGATTTGCCTCATTTAGAAGACCACTCCAACGCCATGCTCGATTCTCAGGCCCAAGGCTTTATTAGCATTACCGGGGCCCGCACCCACAACCTTAAAAATATTAACCTGCGAATTCCCAAAGGGCGGCTTGTTGTAATAACGGGCCTATCGGGCTCGGGAAAGTCTTCGCTGGCATTTGACACTCTGTATGCCGAGGGCCAGCGCCGTTACGTCGAGTCGCTCTCGGCCTATGCACGCCAGTTTCTTTCGCGCATGGAAAAGCCCGATGTGGACCAGATGGATGGGCTCTCGCCCGCCATTGCCATTGAACAGAAATCTACAAGTCATAACCCACGGTCCACGGTTGGCACCATTACGGAGATTGCCGACTACCTAAGGCTCTTGTTTGCGCGTGCGGGCACGCCGCACTGCCCCAGCCATCCACAGAACCGGCTAAGCAGTCAGACCATCTCGGAGATGGTGGATGAACTGCTCAGCCTAGGCGAAGGCAGCCGGCTTACCCTTCTTGCCCCCGTGCTTGATCGTCGAAAGGGCGAGCATCGTCAACTGATCGACGGTCTGCGCGCCCAGGGCTTTGTGCGTGCGCGACTTAAAACAGAGTCTGCGCAGTATTGCGACATTGAGCTCGATCAGATCCCCGCGCTCGACCCGCAGAAACACCACAGCCTTGAGCTTGTGATTGATCGTCTGCGCATTCGACCCGAGGTTCAGCAGCGGCTTGCCGAATCACTTGAGATGGCCTTAAGGCTCGGGCAAGACCGGGCCATTGCCCTTGTTCAGGCCGAAAGTGACACGGCTGCGACGCCTTCAAAAGGCACCAAGAAGGCCTCCGACCTGTGGTCGGGCGAGCGGGTTCTGTCCATGCGTTTTGCATGCCCCGACTGTGGGTTTGCTATTAAAGAGCTTGAGCCCAACCTCTTTTCGTTCAACTCGCCCAATGGGGCATGCCCGGCCTGCGACGGTCTGGGTGTGGAAACCTTATTCGATCTGGAGGCCATTATTCCCATGCCCGAGCTCTCGCTTGCCGCAGGCGCCATTCAGGGCTGGGATCCTCGAAATAAGTTTGCCTGGGCAACTGTGGAGGCCCTGGCCGAGGCGCTTGGGTTTGATCCGCAGGAGCCGTTTGCCAGTCTGCCCACTGACATTCAAACCATCCTTTTGTACGGCTCTGGAACGAAGTCTTTAAAGCTAAGGCTTCCCAATGGCCAGGGCGAACTGGTCACCGAGACGCGCCCCTTTGAAGGCATTGTTCCCAACCTTGAGCGGCGCTGGCGCCAGACCGACTCCCATGCGGTACGAGACGAACTTGGCCGTCTGCGCAGGCAGCGCATCTGCAGTCAATGCCAGGGCAGTCGCCTAAAGCCCGAGGCACGCGCTGTTCGACTCGGCGAGGCCCACGACTCCATTGGGCTGGCCGAACTGGTTGAGCTAAGTCTGACCGATCTCTTGGAAAGGCTGCGCGGCCTTGCGCTTGAGGGCTTCCGCAAGACGGTTGCACAGGGCCTGTTGACGGAGATTCACTCGCGCCTGCGATTTCTTATTGATGTGGGCCTGGGCTATCTTCAGCTTGGGCGCTCGGCCATGACCTTGTCGGGCGGCGAGGCCCAACGCATTCGGCTTGCCAGCCAAATTGGTGCGGGCCTAAGCGGTGTGCTTTATGTGCTCGATGAACCCTCGATTGGTCTGCACCCTCGCGACAGTCAACGGCTCATGGACAGCCTCTACCGTCTTCGCGACCTGGGTAACTCACTGATTGTTGTCGAACACGATGAACAGGCCATTCGTCAGGCCGACTATCTTGTGGACCTTGGTCCCGGTGCTGGCATTCACGGCGGGGAGGTGGTTGCCGCGGGCAGCCCTGAGGAGGTCATGCAAGAGCCACGATCACTGACGGGCGATTACCTCGCGGGCCGGCTGACCATTGCGATTCCTGCCAAACGACGCGAGCCCAGCGAGCGTTGGCTTGAGGTTTTTGGGGCGCGCGGCAACAACCTGAAGTCGGTCCACCTTCGGGTGCCTCTGGGGCTTATGGTGGGTATAACCGGGGTCTCCGGCAGTGGAAAGTCCACGCTGATTAATGACACGCTTGTTGCTGCAGTGGCCCAACGGCTTAATGGCCGCCAGGTGGAGCCCGAGCCCTTCGATCGGCTTGAAGGCCTCGAACATATCGACCGGCTCATTAATGTTGACCAGAGCCCGATTGGACGAACACCCCGCAGCAACCCCGCCACCTACACGGGTTTGTTGACCCCCATTCGCGAGCTTTTCGCCGAGACCATCATGGCGCGCGAGCGCGGCTACGACACGGGACGTTTTTCCTTCAACACCAAGGGCGGCCGATGCGAAGCCTGCCAGGGCGATGGGCTGATTAAGGTGGAGATGCATTTTCTGCCCGACCTCTACGTGCCCTGTGATATCTGCAAGGGGCTGCGTTATAACCGTGAGACGCTTGATGTTCGCTATCGAGGCAAGACCATTGCCGAAGTTCTCAATCTCACCATTGAAGAGGCCTGCGGCTTTTTCTCAGCGATTCCTAACGTGGCACGCAGGCTTGAGACCTTAAACGAAGTGGGGCTTGGTTATGTCAGGCTGGGCCAGAGCGCCACGACGCTGTCGGGCGGAGAGGCCCAGCGCGTGAAGCTTGCCTGCGAGTTATCCAAGCGCGGCACTGGCAAAACACTTTATGTTCTTGATGAACCAACAACAGGGCTGCATTTTCATGACATCGCTGTCTTGTTGGATCTTCTTCGCAGGCTCACCGACGCAGGCAACACCGTGCTGGTTATTGAGCACAACCTCGATGTCATTAAAGTCTGCGACTGGCTTATTGATATTGGGCCAGAGGGCGGGCAGGCCGGCGGCCAAATTATTGCGCAGGGCAGCCCCGAAAGCCTTGCCCAGAAAGCTGACCAGACGGGCAGTTACACCGGGGCGTTTCTGCAACCCATGCTTTCAGCAGCCCAGGCTAGCGAAAGCCTTGGTCAATGAACGCCCTGCCAACCACCTGCCACTGCATTTGTCCGGGCGCAGCCGAAGGCTGGGTTGAACGCACGGGGCGGGCAACCACAAGCTCACCCATACTCAGGTAGACGCCTGTCAGGGCAGAAATAAAGACCTGGTGGGTCACCCAGACTTCAAAGCCTCTGGCTGTTACGCCAGAGGCTTGAGGGTCGGCCAGGGCCTGAAGAATGAGCTCGCGCTGGGTGGGCCAATGGCCATGACCCTGGAAGAAGGAATTGAGCGCAGGCCAAGGCTGCGTCTGAAGCCGCCCACCAAAGGCCTCGGTGGCCGTGTCAAGGCATCGGCACCACTGGCTTGAGCGAACCGCAGAGGGCGTCAGCCCTCGATCGCGAAACCACTGACCAAAGGCTCTGGCCTGGGCACGACCTTCGGGCGAGAGATTTCTCTGCGTGCTGCAGTCGTCGAGTCGAAAATTCTCGGGGTCACCAATGCCAGAAAAGGTGGCCGAATGGCGAATGAGCACCACGGTACCCGCAACACCCAAGGCAGCCTGAAGGGCCTTGGCATCGAGCCGTTGCTCGGCATAAGAGGGCGTTACACCCAAAGAAAAGAAGACAAGGCAGACTACGAAAAGCCTGGCGAGTACGCTTTGCATATTCCTTAACCCCCTGTTGCACCTGAAAGGTCCATTCCATGTCATCGTCTGCCACCATCGAAGCCACCCTTAACCGCGTCAATGGCCTGACCACCATGTTAACCAACGGCCGCCATCGCTGGGTGGCCGATGTCCCTAAGACGCTTGGGTCGCTTGACACCGCGCCCGACCCGCACGACCTGCTCGACTCCGCGCTTGCGGCCTGCACCGTGCTGACCCTGGAGCTTTATTTAAAGCGCAAGCCCGACTGGCAGGTTGCGCGCATTCAATGCCGGGTGGAGCGTGTTTCAGAAGCCCGAGGGGACGACGGCAGGGTGGACTACCAGCTCAAACGCATTGTTAAGGTCGAGGGTGCCCTAAGCCCCGAGCAAGAAGGCAGGCTTATTGAGATTGCCAACAAATGCCCCATTCACCGCCTGCTCGAAGGTCGCACGCACATTGAAACGGCCCTCGAGCCCGCCTAGGGCTGAAGGCCTAAAGCCTTAGACCGCTGCCTGCCTCGGGCCTTAGGCTTTCTCCGCTCTTAACGCGGCAGAACCGAGGCACCCATTAAAAACTCATCAACCGCACGGGCGGCCTGACGGCCTTCGCGAATGGCCCAGACCACCAGGGACTGGCCTCGTCGCATGTCGCCCGCAGCAAAGACCTTGGGCACGTTCGTAACATAGGCCGCTTCGCCCTCGGTATCGGACTTCGCATTGCCCCGTGCGTCTTTATCAACACCAAAGGCCTCAAGCACCGAGCCCACTGGCGAGACAAAGCCCATCGCCAGCAAGACCAGGTCGGCAGGAAAGATCTGCTCACTTCCAGCAACCTCCTGCATCTTGCCGTCTTTCCATCCAACCTTTACCGCCTTCAGCCCGGTAAGACGACCCTTCTCGCCAAGGAACTCTTTGGTTGCAATGGCGAACTCGCGATCACAGCCTTCTTCATGGCTTGAAGAGGTACGCAGCTTCTGAGGCCAATACGGCCAGACCAGGGGCTTATTTTCCTCTTCAGGCGGCATGGGCATAAGCTCAAACTGGGTCACCGACTTGGCGCCATGACGATTGCTTGTGCCCACGCAGTCCGAGCCCGTGTCGCCACCTCCAATAACCACCACATGCTTGCCATCGGCGCGAATCTGACCAACCACGTTGTCGCCGGCATTAACCTTATTCTGGTTGGGCAGGAACTCCATGGCAAAGTGCACGCCATCAAGCTCACGGCCTGGCACCGGAAGATCGCGAGGCTGCTCTGCCCCCCCGGTTAACAAGACCGCGTCAAAGGCCTCAAGCAGCTGGGCAGGGCTTAGGGTGGTCTTTGCCCAGTTTGTCACCTTGGTGTCTTTGGCAAGCTCGGCAACAAGTACGCCCGTTTCAAAGACCACGCCCTCGGCCTGCATCTGCTCAACCCGTCGATCGATATGGGTCTTTTCCATTTTGAAGTCGGGAATGCCGTATCGAAGCAGGCCACCCACACGATCGTTCTTCTCAAAAACTGTGACATCGTGACCAACCCGGGCAAGCTGCTGGGCCGCGGCAAGGCCTGCGGGGCCCGAGCCAACAACAGCCACCTTCTTGCCTGTCTTCTGGCTTGGCGGCTGCGGCACCACCCAGCCCTCTTTCCAGCCGCGATCAATAATGGCGTGCTCAATGGATTTAATTCCCACGGCATCGTTGTTTAGGTTAAGCGTGCAGGCGGCCTCGCAGGGCGCCGGACAGATGCGCCCAGTGAACTCGGGAAAGTTGTTGGTGGAATGAAGGGTGTCAAGCGCCTGCTTCCATTGGTGCTGAAAGACCAGTTCGTTGAAATCGGGAATGATGTTGTTCACCGGGCAGCCGTTGTTGCAAAAGGGAATGCCGCAGTCCATGCAACGCGCCGCCTGCTTGGCTGCATCCTCTTCGGCAAGCCCAATAACAAACTCTTTGTAGTGCCTCACGCGTTTATCGGCAGGCTCGTAGCCCTCTTCGATGCGCTGGAGTTCTAAAAACCCTGTTGCCTTACCCATGGCCTGGTTCCTTTCGTATACGGTTTTTACAACTAGACAAGATCGGCAGACTTGGCGGCCTGGCTGGAAGCCTCTGAAGCCGCCATGGTTCTGGCATGAATTTCACCAAGCGCCCTGCGGTATTCGCTGGGAAAGACCTTCACAAAACGTGCCCGTGCCGTGGGCCATTGGTCAAGAAGGTCCCGAGCCCGACTGCTTCCTGTCCAACGATGGTGGTCCTCAATAAGCTTCTTAAGCTGTTGCTCATCGGTCTGGCCACGATGCCAGACGGCACGATCGATGGTCTTTTCCTGATCCGCCGTTGCAAGCACGGGTTCGAACTGCACCATGGCCATATTGCAGCGGCTCGCAAACTGGCCATCTTCGTCATAGACATAGGCCACGCCACCCGACATACCGGCAGCAAAGTTTCGACCCGTAAGGCCCAAGACCACCACGGTCCCGCCGGTCATGTATTCGCAGCCATGGTCGCCTGTGCCCTCAACCACCGCCGAGGCCCCTGAGAGCCGCACGGCAAATCGCTCACCGGCAACCCCCTGAAAAAGGCTTCACCCGAAGTGGCGCCATAGAGCACGGTGTTGCCCACCACAATGTTTTCATGGGCCTGGCCGCGAAAGTCGATGGAGGGCCGCACCACGACTCGGCCGCCCGACAAGCCCTTGCCGGTGTAGTCATTGGCATCCCCAATTAGGTAAAGGGTTATGCCCTTGGCAAGGAAGGCACCAAAGGACTGGCCACCGGTTCCCTCAAGCTGAATGCGCAAGGTATCGTCAGGCAGGCCCTCGGGGTAACGCTTGACAAGTTCGCCGGAGAGCATAGCCCCGACGGTGCGGTTCACGTTCTGGACCGTCTCCATAAACTGAAGCTTTTCACCGCGCTCAAGGGTGGCCTGCGACTTGGCAATGAGCTTATTGTCGAGCGCCTTAACAAGGCCATGGTCTTGGGTCTGGGAGTGACGCATCTCCTGCACGTCCGCAACCGCCGGTTGATAAAAGAGCCTTGAGAAATCAAGGCCACGCGCCTTCCAATGGTCAAGGCCCTTGCGGGTATCGAGAAGGTCGGTGCGCCCAATCAGGTCGTCGAACCTGGCAATACCAAGCTGGGCCATGATGGCGCGCACCTCTTCTGCCACAAAGAAAAAGAAGTTCACCACATGCTCAGGCCGGCCTTGAAACTTTTACGCAAGACAGGATCTTGCGTAGCCACCCCCACGGGGCAGGTGTTCAAATGGCATTTGCGCATCATGATGCAGCCTGCCGTCACCAAGGGTGCCGTTGCAAAACCCATCTCGTCGGCACCCAGCAGGGCAGCAATCACCACATCACGACCGGTCTTCATCTGGCCGTCGGCCTGAACACGAATACGGCTGCGAAGTCCGTTGAGCACCAGGGTCTGCTGGGTCTCGGCAAGGCCAATCTCCCAGGGCGAACCTGCATGCTTAATGGAAGACAGGGGCGAGGCGCCTGTGCCGCCGTCGTGGCCTGCAATGACAACATGATCAGCCTTGGCCTTGGCCACGCCCGCAGCCACGGTGCCCACACCAATTTCCGAGACAAGCTTGACCGAGATATCGGCATGCGTGGCCACATTCTTCAGGTCGTGAATAAGCTGGGCAAGGTCCTCGATGGAATAGATGTCATGGTGCGGTGGCGGCGAGATAAGACCCACACCTGGCACCGAGTGACGCAGCTCACCGATGTAGTCGGAGACCTTGCCGCCGGGAAGTTGTCCGCCCTCGCCAGGCTTAGCGCCCTGGGCCATTTTAATTTGCACCTGATCGGCCGAGACAAGGTATTCGGTGGTGACACCAAAGCGGCCCGAAGCCACCTGTTTAATTTTGGAACGAAGACTGTCGCCGGGCAGCAAGGGGTAGTCCGACTCCACCTGAGCCGCGCCAATCACCGAGGCCAGGGTCTGACCTTCTCCCAGGGTCTTGCCCTGCATCTCGTCGCGGTAGCGGCGCTTGTCTTCACCCCCCTCGCCCGTATTGGACTTTCCACCGATGCGATTCATGGCCACCGCAAGCGTGGTGTGGGCCTCGGTGGATATGGAACCCAGCGACATCGCGCCGGTTGCAAAACGCTTAACAATCTCGGAGGCGGGCTCCACCTCATCAATGGCGATGGCCTGCGAGGGGACCACCTTGAATTCAAAAAGCCCTCGCAACGTCATGTGACGTCGCGTCTGGTCGTTAATAATCTGGGCGTACTCTTTGTAAGATGAATACTGGTTGGCCCGACTTGCATGCTGCAGTTTGGCAATGGCGTCAGGCGTCCACATATGCTCTTCGCCACGCACCCGCCAGGCGTATTCACCGCCCGGATCAAGCCGGTCGGCAAGCACGGGGTCACTACCAAAGGCCTGGGCATGCGTGCGCAGGGCCTCCTCGGCCATCTCAAAGACACCAATGCCCTCCACCATGCTGGGCGTGCCGGTAAAGTACTTCTCGATGGTGGCCGAGTTAATGCCAATGGCCTCAAAAATCTGGGCGCCGCAGTAGGACATGTAGGTCGAGATGCCCATTTTCGACATAATCTTCGAGAGCCCCTTGCCAATGGCCTTCACATAATTGGCAATGGCTTTTTCGGCACTCAGTTCACCCTGAAGGTCTTTGTGAAAGTGGGCAATGGTCTCCATCGCCAGGTAGGGATGCACGGCCTCGGCGCCGTAGCCTGCAAGCACTGCGAAATGGTGAATCTCACGGGCCGAGCCCGTTTCCACCACCAGGCCCGCCTGGGTTCTCAAGCCCTGACGCACCAGATGTTGATGCACGGCCGACAGCGCCAGCAAAGCGGGAATGGCAACCTTATCGGCGGCCACGGCACGGTCACTTAGGATAAGAATATTGGCGCCGGCCTGAATGCCCTCCACGGCTTCCGCGCAGAGCGTTGCAAGCTTGGCCTCAATGCCCTCTTTGCCCCAGTGCACGGGGTAGACAATGTCGATGACCTGGCTGCGAAACTTGCCACGCGTGTGGGTCTCGATGGCTTTAAGCCTGTGCATATCGGCGAAGTCAAGAATGGGCTGGCTGACCTCAAGGCGCAGTGGCGGGTTCACCTGGTTGATGTCAAGCAGGTTGGGGCGCGGGCCAACAAAGGACACCAGTGACATCACAATGGCTTCGCGAATGGGGTCAATGGGCGGGTTCGTCACCTGCGCAAAGAGCTGCTTAAAGTAATGGTAAAGCGGCTTACTTCGGTCCGATAAAACGGCAAGCGGCGAGTCGTTGCCCATGGAGCCCACGGCCTCTTCACCCGCCTGGGCCATAGGCGCCAACAAGAATTTAATGTCCTCCTGGGTAAAGCCAAAGGCCTGCTGGCGATCGAGCAGAGCTATATCGCTGGCCGACGCATGGTTGACTGCCGCATCATCAAGGCTTGCAAGCTCAATGCGCACGTCCTCTATCCACTGTTTGTAGGGTCTGCCCTTCGATAACGAGGCCTTGAGCTCCTCGTCGTGAATCATGCGGCCCTGTTCAAGGTCGATTAGAAACATCTTTCCGGGCTGAAGCCGCCACTTGCGAATAATGCGGCTCTCGGGCACGGGCAGAACACCAGACTCCGAGGCCATAATCACCAGGTCGTCGTCGGTCACACAGTAACGCGAGGGGCGCAGCCCGTTGCGATCAAGCGTGGCGCCAATTTGTCTGCCATCGGTAAATACCAAGGATGCCGGCCCGTCCCATGGCTCCATCATGGCGGCATGGTATTCGTAGAAGGCGCGTCGAGCCGGGTCCATGCTGGTGTGCTGCTCCCAGGGCTCGGGAATCATCATCATGACCGCATGCGCCAAGGGGTAGCCCGCTGCCACCAAGAGCTCTAGGCAGTTATCAAAAGTGGCGGTGTCAGACTGCCCCGGAAAACTAATGGGATAGAGTTTTTTAAGGTGCTGGCCTAGAACTGGCGATGACATCACGCCCTCGCGAGCGCGCATCCAGTTGTAGTTACCTTTGACTGTGTTGATCTCGCCGTTATGGGCAACCATTCGATAAGGGTGCGCCAGGGGCCACTCGGGAAAGGTGTTGGTTGAAAAGCGCTGATGCACAAGTGCAAGTGCGGAGACGCATTCGGGGTGAGCAAGGTCTTTGTAGTACTGGCCAACCTGGTCAGCAAGCAAAAGCCCCTTGTAAACAATGGTGCGGCTCGACATTGAGACCACGTAATACTCTTTGCTGTGTTGAAGCTGCAAAGACTGAATGGCACTTGAGGCGGTCTTACGAATAACGAAAAGCTTGCGCTCAAGCGCATCCTGCACCACAACATCCCCACCCCGCCCAATGAAAATCTGGCGCATAACGGGCTCTTTCTCGCGCACCCGGGGGGACATGGGCATCTCGGCATTGGTGGGCACATCCCGCCAGCCAAGCAGCGCCTGGCCCTCGGCACGGACCGCCTGCTCAAGGGCGCGCTCGCAGGCAAGCCTTGAGGCATGTTCCTTGGGAAGAAAGACCATGCCCACACCATATTCGCCGGGTGGGGGAAGCTGAACACCCTGCTTGGACATTTCCGCGGCAAAGTAGTCGTGCGGAATCTGAAGCAGGATTCCCGCACCATCGCCCATAAGTGCGTCAGCTCCAACAGCACCGCGATGGTCAAGGTTGCGCAGAATCTGTAAGCCCTGCTGAACGATGCTGTGGCTTTTCTGCCCCTTAATGTGGGCGACAAACCCTACTCCGCAGGCATCATGCTCCATGGAAGACTGATACATGCCCTGCAGACTGGCCTGCAGTTGCGCCTCACGACTTCCCGAAGGTTTGCTGGCTGCGTTAAGCCCAAGAGCCTCGGCTGATTGCGCTGCGCTGCCGGTAAACGAGATGGTCTGCATAGATCAGGCTCCTGCCCTTGGTGGGCTTTAGAACAATGGTGGCCGTGAGACGGAAAAGGCCTCGATTATGACGAAGTTTTGACGAGATGAACTGCAGAAACACCCATAAAAGCCTGTGGCATCGGCTTAAAAAATAGGGTCAGAATAAATTAATAGCCAGATCTGCCAAATAACCCTTTTAATTGGGGACAGAACTCTGCTTGGGTGGGCGTCCTCGTGGCCTGCTGATCCAGAGTGCGCGCTCGGCATCGGGCAGACGAGCCCAGAGCTGTTCACTAAGCATCGGCCTTGCCGAACGCAGATGCTGAACAGGGTCTGGGGTTTCACTCGGCGGGTCCTTAAGCAACTCAGAAAAACGTGCCTCACGCTCAAACGGTGTGTTGCCAAGCTGCCAATAGGCCTCCATAGGTCGAAACGGAGTGGCAGAATTCTGCTGCCGGTGCCCAAGCAGGAGGCTTGCCGTGGTCCATGGCCAGGCGAAAACCTTTGGGCAGAGACCAAGCCGCACAGGCCGCCATTCCAGCCAGCTTAAAAGCTGCAGGCCATAGGCCTGCGCGTCCAGCCAATAACTTCTGTAGCGGCCATCCCAGGGCGACCCCCGAAGTGCCCAGCGGCCGTTGAAATGCCTCACGTAGCGTCGCCCGGTTTGTTGAAGCACGGCTGACAGCGCATCGTTGCGCTGGGGACAGACAAGCCAATGGGCTTCGGACTCAAGCAGGCACCAGCCATGCAAAACCAATCCCCGGCCAAGCGCAGACTGACAGAAGGCATGAAAGTAATGCTCGCGGTCGGTCTCATCCCTTAAGAATGACTGACCGTTATGACCAAACTGGGCCAGGTGATAGACCCGGCCAGCAGTGGCCTCTCGGGGCCGTCGTGCCATGGCGAACTAAGCCTGCTGCTCGAGGGGTCCCTGACTGGCTTTCAGCGCCTGGCTTACCGCCTGGTCGTCCACTGGGCGAACGAAGGCTTTGCCCATGGCCTGAAGCAAGACATAACGAATCTCACCCGACTCGGCCTTCTTGTCATGGGCCATTGCCTTCAGGTAGATCTGGGCGGGCCAGTTGGGGGCTTGGGTTGGCAGGCCCGCTGCCGCAATAAGCCTTTCAATTCGCCTCTTGGTCGGGGTGTCAATAAGCCCGAGCTGGCAGGAGAGCTGCGAGGCAATACGCATCCCGCAGCCCACAGCCTCGCCATGGAGCCATTGGCCATAGCCCATCTCCGACTCAATGGCATGGCCAAAGGTGTGGCCAAAATTCAGCAACGCCCGAGCCCCGGCCTCGCGTTCATCCATGGCCACGACCTTGGCCTTGAGCTCACAGCATCGATAAACCGCCTGAGCCAATAGCTCGGGGTCTCGGCTCATCAGACCGTCTACATGGGTTTCGAGCCACTGAAAAAAGGCCTCGTCCATGATGCAGCCGTACTTAATAACCTCTGCCATGCCGGCCGAGAGCTCCTGGTCGGCAAGCGTGGAGAGCGTATTTAGATCGATCACCACCGCCTGGGGCTGATAAAAAGCGCCCACCATGTTCTTGCCCAAAGGATGGTTAACTGCCGTCTTTCCACCCACCGAGGAGTCCACCTGGGCCAACAAGGTGGTGGGCACCTGAATAAAGGGCATTCCGCGCTGGTAGCAAGATGCAGCAAAGCCCGCCATGTCCCCAACCACGCCGCCACCCAGTGCAATAAGGGTGGACTTGCGCTCCATGCGCGCCTGCATCAGGCCATCAATCACCTTGCCAAACCCTTCAAGTGTTTTGTACTGCTCGCCATCGGGAAGGACAATCGTGGTGATCTGGCAGCCCAGCTGGTCTAGGGCCTGCTTCAGGGTCTCTGCATAAAGGGGGCCCACGCAATCATTCGTAACCAAGGCCAGCCTTCGAGAGGCAGGGGTTGGTAGCAGCTGCGACCAAAGCGATGCATCGGAGAGCAGGCGGGTGCCAATGTGTATGGGATAGCTGCGGTCACCAAGGGCGACTTCAAGCCGCCTTAACGCGGGCTGCAGCAGCCCTGAAGACCCCAAGGACTCTGAAGACCCTGAAGACCCAGTATCTGCCGATGCTCTCAATCTCTCGGACTCCGTCAAGCAGACCCCCCCTTTTTTACGCGTCGTTCAGGCCGCAGTGTCGGTTTTCCTTCAGCCAAGGGCTGGGTCGCGACCTGCTTGCGAGATCATAGTCTGCTCAAGGCCAACAAGGCCAGCCTGTCTAAGTTCCTGCTCGATCTGGGCAAGCACCTGGCCCATGGAGCCGCGGGTGCTGGTGACTATGCAGTTGGCAAGCTGCCTATAAATTGGATCGCGCTCGGCATAGAGCTTCTCGAGGGTTGCCCTAGGATCGCTTGACTGGCTAAGCAAAGGGCGTGACTGGTCCATGCGCAACCGCTGCCAGAGCTGCTTGGGTTCTGCCTGAAGGTAAATAACAAAACCCTTTGCAATCACTGGCCGATTTTCAGGCGTTACAGGGGCGCCCCCACCTGTGGTGACCACCTGATGCCCGCCTTGCATCACCTGCAGCAATAACTTCGACTCTCGGCGCCGAAAGCCTTCTTCGCCCTCGAGCTCAAAAATTGTTGCAACCGATGCGCCTGACCGTGCCTCGATTTCGTGGTCGGTATCGACAAACTCGCGGCTAAGTCGCAAGGCGAGCTTGCGGCCAAGGGTGGTCTTGCCCGCCCCCATGAGCCCGATTAGGACGATATTGCTTGTCTCTGGCCAAAGCGTTGGTGAATTCATTTGAAGTTCAGTCTAACAGGCGATAATCGTAACGTGACGCGAAAAATCACCCAGGCACTTGCAATCCTCGTTCTGCTATTTGTAGCGGCCATCGCCAGTATCTTACTGGTGGTGGCGCTTGCAAGCCCGCGCCTTCCAGAGGTCAAGGCGCTGGCAGACTACCGCCCCAAAGTTCCCCTGCGTGTCATGACAGCCGATGGCGTGTTAATTGGCGAATTCGGCGAGGAACGCCGCAGCGTCATTCGTGCTGAGCAGGCACCCGCGGTCCTTGTGAACGCCATACTCGCCGCCGAAGATGAGCGATTCTTTGAGCATGTGGGCATCGACCCCTGGGGCATCCTGCGTTCAGCCACGACAAACCTTTTAACGGCAAGCAAGGCTCAGGGCGCAAGCACCATCACCATGCAGGTTGCGCGAAATTTTTACCTCTCAAAGGAAAAGACCTTCACACGAAAACTCTTCGAAGTGCTTTTGGCAATTGAAATTGAACGCAAACTTTCCAAGAACCAGATCCTTGAGCTCTATCTGAACCAGATCTTCCTGGGGCGCAGAGCTTACGGCTTTGCAGCAGCCTCTCAGATCTATTTCAATAAGCCGGTTCAAAGGGTAAGCCTTGCCGAGGCCGCTATGCTCGCAGGCCTTCCCAAGGCGCCATCGGCCTTCAACCCAGTGGTCAACCCCCGCCGGGCCAAGGTGCGTCAGGAATACGTTCTTGGCCGAATGCTCAAACTGGGCATGATTACCGAGGCCGAGTTTCGTCGTGCCATTCTTGAAAACCTTAAGGTGGTGGGCCGCTCCGATGACTATGCAGTCAATGCCGCCTACCTTGCGGAAATGGTCCGCATTCAAATTTACAACCAGTTCCGCGAAGAGGCCTACAACAGGGGGCTTACGGTCTTCACAACGGTGCGGTCGTACGAACAAAAGGCTGCCTACGATGCAGTTCGATCCGGGCTTGTGAATTTTGACCGAAAGCTTGGCTGGCGAGGGCCCGAGGCCCGTATTGATCTGCCACCCGAGGCCGAGGCACGTCAAGATGCCATTGACGACGTCATTAGTGATAAGCCCGACAGCGACCGACTCTTTACGGGCGTTGTTATTGAAGTGGCTAAAGACAAGGTGGTTGTCAGCCGCAGCCAAGGCCGTCAGTTCAACATCACCGGCAATGGTCTGCAGTTTGCGCGCAAGGGCCTTGAGGCCAACGCCCCGCAGAACCTGCGTCTGCGGCCGGGCGCTGTGGTTCGCATTGGTCTCATGGACAGCGGGGAGTGGGAAATTACACAGCTTCCTGAGGTCGAAGGGGCCTTCGTTGCGCTGCAGTCCGATACCGGCGCGGTGCGGGCGCTTGTGGGTGGCTTTGACTTTCGGCGCAGCGAATTTAATAACGTGACGCAGGCCTATCGTCAGCCTGGCTCCACCTTAAAGCCCTTCGTCTACGGGGCTGCCCTGGAAAAGGGGTTTTCCCCCGCCACCCTTATTAACGATGCGCCAGTCAGCTTCGACCCCGGCGAAACGGGCGGCGAGCCCTGGGAGCCCAAGAACTACGACGACAAATATGAGGGCACCCTCACCATGCGGCAGGCGCTGGCCAAATCGAAGAACATGGTCTCCATACGAATTCTTCATCGGATCGGCCCGCGATTCGGGCAAAGCTACCTCAGCCGGTTTGGCTTCGAGGCTGAACGCAATCCCCCCTACTTAACCCTTGCGCTGGGAGCCGGAGGCGTCACCCCCTTGCAAATGGCAACAGGCTATGCAGCTTTCGCCAACGGAGGGTTTCGGGTCACACCCTACTTCATCGACCGCGTTATTGATGAGTCTGGAAATTTACTTAGCCAGACCGAGCCCGCCAGAGCCGAACGCGAGGCCCCACGAATTATTGAGCCTGAGGACGTCTTTATTCTGAACTCCATGCTGCAAGATGTTATTCGAGTCGGTACCGGTCGCAAGGCGTTAAGCCTAGGACGCTCTGACCTCGCGGGAAAAACAGGTACCACCAACAATGCCCAGGATGCCTGGTTTGCCGGCTATCAACGCAACATGGTGGCGCTTGCCTGGGTGGGCTACGACCAGCCCCGGTCACTGGGCGAACGCGAGACAGGTGGTGGGCTTGCACTTCCAATTTGGATGGACTTTATGCAGGAGGCATTAAAAAAAGTGCCGGTATCAACACCCGAAATGCCCGCAGGTGTGTTGCGCATTGATGGCGAATTCTATACAGCCAGAAGCGCTCCAGGGGTTGGGGTACCAAGCCTTGGGCTTGAAGACCCGGTAACCATGGAGGAACTACTCTTGCAGAAAGGCCAGGCGGGTCAGACCGGTAATTGACTGGGCATGGCCTAAGAGCACCTGGGGGAACTGGCCATGGCCCCGAGTGTCGAGCCAGGCCTGCTGCTCGGACTGCCAGACGAAATGATGCGCGCCCTGCACCGAGGCAAGCCAGAGTTGTTGCGTAGGCGCCTGGGCGTTAATAATAATTTTCTGGCCCGAGTCAAATTCAACTTCAAGCACTGGGCCCATTCGCTTGGACTCGAGGTCGAGGTCGTAGCAGCCTGCCCAATGGTCCACCTGGGACTCAACCCATTCGAAGGCTTCTTCAATTTTCTGTAGATACTGGCTTTCGTTCATACTCATAGACTAAAGGTTACGACAGTTTGATCAGACGAGTGCAGATACCCCGCTTAAACACCTACCCACCTTGTGAATTTCTCAAGCAACAGCCTGCTCTTATGAGACCCACCATTTTTGCGGGGCTGACTCTGAGTCTCACCCTTGCACTTTCTGGCTGTGGGCAGAAGGGACCGCTCTACATGCCAAGTCCAGAGTTTCCTGCGCCTACAAGTTCAAGCCCGGGTCCTTTGCAAGACCCCACGGCGCCTGCGCCAATAAAACCTGGTAGTCCATTGAAATGACGGGTCGTGCGCCCAGGTCGCTGCCCTGGCCTTATGAGCAATTCGACGGCTGGCTTTTTTGCCAGGGGGTTCGTGTGGCCGACATTGCCAAAGAATTCGGAACGCCCTGCTACGTCTATTCAGAGGCCGCCATACTCAAGGCCTATGAGACGCTTGCCTGCCCCGATTCAAAGGCACGAACAGCACGCATCTGTTATGCCGTGAAGGCCAACTCCAACCTGGCCATCCTCAGGCTGCTTGCGCGGGCTGGCGCGGGCTTTGACATTGTGTCAGCAGGTGAGCTGCAAAGGGTTGTGGCTGCAGGCGGTCAGACCAATCGCGTCGTTTTCTCAGGGGTTGGAAAGACAGTTCAGGAGCTACGGTTTGCGCTGGAACAGGGCGTTGGCTGCATTAATGTGGAGAGTCTTGCAGAACTTCAGCAGCTTGAGTCGGTAGCGGCAGGCCTAAAAGTTGCGGCGCCCATTTCCATTCGTGTTAATCCCGACATTGATGCAAAGACGCATCCCTATATTTCCACGGGCCTGAAAGAAAACAAGTTTGGCCTTGGTCTTAGCGATGCGCTTGAGGCTTATCGGCGTGCTCAAAAAAGCAGGCATCTTAGTGTCGTGGGCGTTGACTGCCATATCGGCTCGCAAATCACCAGCCTTCAGCCGTTTCGCGATGCCACCGAACGCCTGCTTGCTTTTGCAACCGAGCTTCATCATCTTGGCATTGAGCTTGCACATATCGATCTCGGTGGTGGGCTTGGCATTTGCTATCAGGACGAGCTTCCTCCGTCTGCGGAGGAGCTTAAGAATCAGGGCCTGCAGATGGTGGCCGATTGGGCTGCGGCCGTAGGGTGTCGAACCCCTGAGGTTGTCTTTGAAATGGGGCGCGCCATTGTAGGGGCCTCGGGTCTTTTGTTAAGTCGTGTGCTTTTGCTAAAGCCGTCGAGCGACCCCGCGGCAAAGCAGTTCGCCATTGTGGATGCGGCCATGAACGACCTTATGCGACCAAGCCTCTACCAGGCCTGGCACGACCTTTTTTTGCTGCAGCCTCAGCAGGCCGACGCTCGAGCTCAGACCTGGGATGTGGTTGGTCCCGTCTGCGAGACCGGCGACTGGCTTGCCCGTGACCGACGCCTGGCCTTGTCAGAGGGCGACCTGCTTGGCTTTGCCTCGGCTGGCGCCTACGGCAGCACCATGGGGTCGAACTACAACAGTCGTGCGCGTCCCCCCGAGGTTTTGGTTCGACAAAGCGGTGAGCTCAGCCTCATTCGGCGGCGCGAGACCTTTGAAGAACTAATTGAGCTTGAAAAGATCCCCAAAGACTTATGGGCCCCCGAGCCCGAGTTGACTGCAAAGCCCCCCTATTGACCTGCTGCACCAGAGGGGGCGGGCGTTTAAGCTTTAGAAGCCATGCGGTAAGGGCAACAAGCCCGAAGGCTGCAGGCTCAATGAAATCGTTCTTGCCTGCCTTGTGCAAGACGTAATGCAGGATCGACAGGGCAACAATAAGCCCAATGAGCCGATGAAGCTGCTTCCACTTTGACCCAAGCCTGGTCATGCTAAACCGGTTCGAGGTGAGGCCAAGCGCAAGCATAAGTAAAAGTGCAATCGTACCGACCGTAACAAAGGGGCGACGAAAGAAGTCGACCACCACCTTCCAGGTGTCTCGGTCGTGCTCGAAAAGCCAGTAGGCCAAGAGGTGAAGGCTCGCATAAGCAAGGGCCCAAAGGCCCACGGAGCGCCTGGCCGAGACAAGCCCAAAGGGTTTGGCTTTGCGGCCAGACCGCTGTGCGAGAAGATGCCAGAGTCGCTCAATTGGGCTGATGGCATAGGCAAAAAGAAGCAAGACAAGGCTTGTCTGACCAAGGCCTCGAATAATCGACTCCTGCGGGTTGGCGCCAAGATCAACGACCCCAAAGACAACCAGACCACCAAGCATCAAGGGCAGGGCTGCCCAGGCCTGAAGACTGGAGAAAAGCAAGCTAGTAGAACCTTCGGAGGTCCATGCCCGTGTAAAGAGAGGCGACCTGATCGGCGTAGCCATTGAACATTAAAGTGGGGCGGCGAGGCGCGAATAGCCCGCCCTCACCAATGCGCCGTTCGGTAGCCTGCGACCATCGGCGATGTGGCACCTCGGGGTTCACGTTCGAATAAAAACCGTACTCGTGAGCTGCCGCCTTTTCCCAGCTTATCTGTGGCTGACGCTCAACGAACTTAATGGCCACAATTGACTTTGCGCTCTTAAAGCCATATTTCCAGGGCACAACAAGCCGAACGGGCGCGCCGCTTTGTGCAGCCAGGGTTTTTCCGTAAGCCCCCACGCCAAGCAATGTAAGTTCATGGAGAGCCTCATCAAGCCGAAGACCTTCTTGATAGGGCCACTGCAGAACGTCAGACCGTAATCCCGGCATCTGTTGTGGGTCAGCAAGACTAACGAACTGCACATACTTGGCCGAACCAAGGGGCTGCACCCGCTTGATAAGCGAGGACAAGGAAAGGCCTAGCCAAGGAACAACCATCGACCAGCCCTCCACACAACGCAATCGGTAGACCCGTTCTTCAACCTTGGCAAGCTTAAGCAGGTCCTGCATATCAAAGGTCTGGGGCTTGGCCACAAGGCCCTCCACACGCAACTTCCACGGATCAACAATAAGACGCGAGGGCGCCTTCGCAGCGGGGTCAGCCTTGTCGGTGCCAAACTCGTAGAAGTTGTTGTAACTAAGAAAATGATGCTCCTCGGTAAGCTTGTCCATAAGCTTCCAAGAACTTGGCTGAGCATCAAGAGGCCTTGGCACCGCAAGCGAGGCGGCCGAGGCCCCTGTTGGCGTGGCAGCAAGGCCCATGGCAAGACCTGGCGTACACATCAATGCGCCGGTAAGGCGGCGCCTGTTAGAAAAAAAAGCCTCGGGTGTGATTTCCGAGGCCTTCGGTACAAATGGGCCCGCGGGCGCCTTAAAGCTCCCCATAGGAGTGCAGGCCCGATAAGAACATATTGACTCCTAGAAAGGCAAACCCAGTAATAAGCAGGCCAATTAAAGACCAATAGGCTGCAAACTGACCGCGAAGGCCTTTCACCATACGCAGGTGCAACCAGGCGGCATAGTTCAACCAGACAATAAGCGCCCAGGTTTCTTTAGGGTCCCACTGCCAATACGTTCCCCAGGCTTCGGCCGCCCACAAGGCGCCCAGAATTGTGGCGACCGTAAAGAAGGCAAAGCCAATGGCAATGGCACGGTACATGACATCGTCAAGCACTTCGAGGCTTGGCAGTTTTTCGGAAATGCGGCGGCGAAAGACAATAATTCCACCAACAAAAATAGCTGACAGACCAAAATAAAGGGCCCAGTAATCGGGCAGGCCTGTGCGACGAAAGACCAAGGGCTCTGCGCAGAGCAAAATGCCAAGGATGAATAAGGGAATAAACGCCTTTAGGGATGTCTCTTCTGCCTTGGCCTTAATTAGATAGGCAAAGCCAACCATGGCAGCAATGGAGAAGGTTCCGTAGCCAACAAAATTAGCCGGCACATGAATCTTCATCCACCAGGACTGCAGGGCGGGCACCAAGGGCTGAATTTCGTGGGCCGATCGCGTGGCCGTATACCAGAGCAAAAAGCCCACTGCGGCCACAATAATGATGGAGACAAAACCTCCGAGCGCGCGCGTTTTGTAGCGTTGTTCGTAGTACAGGTAGAACATGGCTGTAATAACAGCGAACAGAATAAAGACTTCGTAGAGGTTGCTAACCGGAATGTAACCAACATCGGGCGAAATAAGATAGGACTCGTACCAGCGCACAAGCAGACCTACAAAGCCCATGACACAGGCTGCCCAGGCGGTAACCGAACCCATCCACAAGGCCGTCTCACCACGCGAAAACGTACCAATCCAGTAGGTGACCGAAGAAAACAGGAACAAAAACGACATCCAAAGAATGGCGGACTGCGACGCCAGGAAGTACTTCAACAAAAACTTCTCATCGGCCCCCTGAGACGTCCCTCCATAGGTTGCTATACCAATGAGCGCAAGCACCGCACAGCCCACGAAGTAGGGCCGAAGCGCTGGCCAGAGCCAGCCAAGAAAGACAATGGACGGCACACAAGCCCAGAGAATAACGGTCTCGTAAATATCCATGGAATCGCCGTACTGCTGGTTTGAGTAACCTGCGGCCATGGCAAGAAGGAGGAAAAATCCAACATCAATTAAGCCTAGCCGGCCTCGACCCACCGAGTGGACCGACGGCATTGTGAGCTGGGGTGCGGTAGCAGTGTTCATTTAATCCTCCCTAAATAGCGCCATCGCTAATGCGGTTTGATACAGGCACGAAGTTCCTGAAATTCACGATCAAAATCAAGTGAGTGCCGAGTTGATGAGGCAGCAACGCGAACCGATTCAACCTGGCCTGCCCCGTTAACTCTGCGCCATACCCAGACACGGCGCTCTGGGATGTAGAGCATGGCGAAAATTCCAAGGATTAGCAATAAACAGCCCATGTAGACAGTGGTCTTTCCCGGTGAGCGGGTTACCTGGAAGACAGAGGCCTGAACCTCCTCGAAGTTATCGAGCATGACCAGAAGTGGCGCACCGAAAATTTGGCTGTCACTGTAGGCGTTAAGGGCTCGCTGAGTGAAGTCAAGGCTGGCGTCGTTTTGCTCAAGCCGCGGCAGACCGGCGTCCACCCTTGCCAGCTGCCAGAGCTCCCAGAAGGCTGAGGTAAGCATACGCACAACAACATCGGAGGCCCTGTCACGCTCAGCCTCGGGTACGGTCTGCTCTAAAAGGTCTGCCAGGCCCTCAAGGCCACCCTCGGCGACTGCATCGAGCGACCTCTGGGCACTGCTTGCAAGGGCTGGTGCAAGATCTTCTGGCGCAGAGCGCTGAGCGAAGATCTCTGCAGCTCTTCTGCGAACCTCGGGGCTACCCATTGCCACACGAAGTCGCATGTATTCCGTCAAAGAGCCGTCCTCGTCAGCCGGAATACGAAGATAGCGGAAGGTTTCATCTGGGCTATTTCGTACGCCCACCAGGAATAACGGGGCACCGTCAAGGTCGATGGGCAGCATGTAGCTATGGAACTCTCTGGCCTGGCCGGCTGTATCCCGAAGCTTGTAATTAATGCTTGGGCCAACATTACGGAGGTTTTCTTTGGTGGTGACATTGACGGCGGGCGATAAGACTGTCGCCACATGCTTTTTGAAGGGGTCTTCAATGGGCTCTTGATCGCTTATGTTTTCAACATTAATGGACTTAAAGCCCGACACCTCAAGCGCCAGGGTCTGACTCTGACTTCGCAGGGGAAGCGACTGGCCAACAGCAAGTTCAATAGGAAGCAGCTGGCGAACCGGCCCAGACAGTGGGTGCGCAACAAGTTTTAATTTAGAGCCGCCATCATCGAAGCTGGACTGATAGATGGCCACACCCCGATGAATAAGAGGCTTGTTCACCTCGATGGTGGCCTCTCGAACCGTGCCATCGGTCTTGTCTTTCAGGACAACGTCGCTTGCAAAAAGCTTGGGCATGCCGGTGCTGTAGTAATCGACCCGAAAGGCCTTGAGCGTGAGTTCGAATGGAAGGTCCAGAAGAAAGGCGCCGCCCGGCTGATTAATAACTGCCAGGTCCGAGGTCTGACCCTCAGGAATTAGCAGGTTTGCTCTGTAGGTGGGCGTTGCCTGGGGCATCCTGGCAGAGGCGGGCACCTCTTCGGCAGAGTTAAGGCCGGCAAGGTTTACAGGCGCTTTTTCCCACCACCAGGCGGCGGCCCGGGTGGGGATTTCACTATCAAGCATTCCGCCAAGAGAGATCACAACAATGGCCAGGTGGGCAAAGACATAACCAAGCCGGTTGTAGGCACCTTTTTCGCCACCAAAACGGGCAGGCTCGTGTCGGAGGAAGGCGGATTCTTAATTGCGTAACCATGCGACTTAAGCCAGTCGGTGGCCTGCTGGACTGAGAGAACCGCCTGCGATTCGGTTGTTACCGGATTTTCATGTCGGTGACCAAAGGCGGCAAAGGCACGATCGCGAACATGAAGAGGCCATGAACGGGCCTCGCGAAGCATTTTGGGGGTATTACGAATAAGGCAGAGCGTTGTTGAGATGAGCATGAGCGCCATAAAAACCAAAAACCACGGCGCGTTGTAGACACGAAAGACATCGAATGCTGTAAAAACCTCGGCCCAGAAGGCACCAAACTGGTTGACATAGTTAATGTCTGGGGAGGCCTGCGGAACAATGGTTCCAATGGCACTTGCAATGCAAAGCACGGACAAAGCCGATATGGCAAAACGCATGGAACTAAGAAGCTCAATGGTCTCGCGAACCCAGGCAGACCCGTGCCTGAGTTCTATGCCACCGGTGGAGGGCTTATCGAAGTCCGGCAAGGTACTCTGCCACGGCCTTCATGTCGCCATCGTTCATGCCTTTTGCGATGGTCATCATCTGGCCACTGTTTGCGCGCTCACCTGATTTGAATGCTGCAAGTGTTGCGGCGGCATAGTCGGCATGTTGGCCCGAAAGCCTGGGGTACTGCGACGGAATACCCGAGCCGTTAGGCCCATGGCAGCCCGCACAGGCGGGAACACCCTGAGCGGGGATGCCTGCACGGTAGATGCGCTGACCCTTTTCAGTAAGCGCTTTATCTTTCGCATAAGCAGGCTTGATGGCCTGAGCAGCATAAAAGGCTGCAACGTTTCGAATGTCGTCTTCTGACAGTGTGGCTGCAAAGCCCGCCATGATGGCATTGGCGCGCTCGGCGCCGGCTGCACCCGGCTTGACTTGGTAGTTATGCAGCTGCTTGGCAAGGTAGGCGGCATGTTGTCCGGCCAAGATGGGGTAGATTGAAATTGCGCTGTTGCCATCGGCAGCATGGCAGGCCACGCAGACTGCCGAGGCAACGGCCTGACCCTTGGCAAGATCTGCCACTGCAACCTTAGCTGGGCCCGCCGCCTGCAGGACGCCTGTTGCGAGCGCTGCAATTGCAAAGACCAATGCATGCATCATTTGCAAGGCCTTAACTGCCAACTTATTTGGGGGGACAAGGGTAGAACTTGGGGCAGAAAAGAGACGGCAAGAGGATGCTTGTGTAATCATGATTTCTATGGCCTTTAACCTTGTGGTCACTTGGGTGACCCAAATGAGAGTTCGCGAAGATCGAAGTAGTTCACTGCAATATGCCTAGTTTAGTGCAAACCCGGGGCTTAAATACCCCTGCGCCCCCCTCTGCCGAAGCCGACTGGCTTTCTAGACGACTGTCGGCCATTGCATTTCTTAAGAGTGCGGCACGTGTCGATCAGCTTCCAGACCCTTCAGCTCCGGAGTTTGCCATTGCAGGCCGCTCCAATGCGGGGAAATCCACTACGCTGAATGTGCTTTGCCAGCGTCGCCGGCTCGCCTTCGCAAGCAAAACCCCTGGTCGAACACGGTTAATTAACCTGTTTGGACTCTTTGAGAACGAGCAGGAGATTGGTCGGCTGGTGGACCTGCCTGGCTATGGCTACGCGGCAGTAAGTAAAGTTATGCAAAAGCAGTGGCAGCTGGAACTCACGCGCTACCTGGCCACGCGCCCAAACCTGATGGGGCTTATTCTGGTCTGCGACTGTCGGCACCCCCTTGGTCTGCTGGACACCCAGTTACTCGACTGGTTTGGACCACGCCAACGACCCGTCCATATTCTATTAACCAAGGCTGACAAACTCGGTCGACAGCAACAGGCTCAAACCCTGCGTGCCGTCAACACCCTCATTAAAGAGAAGGCGGGCCAGTGGGGAGGGGTTGTGTCGGCGTCCCTTTTTTCAGGCCTGAAACAGACTGGCCGAGACGAACTGCTCGAGAAGCTTGCCGACTGGTTGGGGCAAAAAAAAGCCGGTAGCGAGGCCACCGGCGATAATGCCTTTGTGAAGGCGCCCGCTCAGGGAGGAGAAGCGGGAGGCATGACGCCTGTTGTCTAGGACAGAACGCCACAACGAAAGTTTTACAGAATTTCATAAAAAATGCATCTTTTTTTACAAGCTTCCCAAAAAAATAGTGTGAGCCGGTAAGGCTCAACCCTCCGGAGCCCATTGCATGTCCCTTTCTAACTTTCCAAGTTTCAGAGCCCGCAGACAACGTCGAGACGATTGGTCACGTCAGCTTGTTAGCGAAAACTCA
Source organism: Burkholderiaceae bacterium (assembly GCA_018402635.1). Taxonomy (GTDB): domain Bacteria; phylum Pseudomonadota; class Gammaproteobacteria; order Burkholderiales; family Burkholderiaceae_A; genus Hahnella. The sequence continues at coordinate 275,848 of JAGYIP010000008.1, read as the reverse complement.
CTTTCAGTAAACGACCTTATTTATCCGGTTTTTGTAACCGAAGGCACTGGCCGTCGCGAAAAGGTGTCAAGCATGCCTGGGGTTGAACGGCTCAGCCTCGACCTTTTGCTGCCTCTGGCCGAAGAGGCATCACGCCTTGCCATTCCGGTTCTCGCCGTTTTTCCCGTCATTGAAGCCGACAGAAAAGACCTTAAAGGAAGTGAGTCTTTTAACGCAAATGGATTGGTGCCCAGGACAGTTAGCGCCCTGAAAAAAGAATTTCCCAACCTTGGGGTCATGACCGATGTGGCCCTAGACCCCTACACAAGCCATGGCCAGGACGGACTCATTGATGACCAAGGGCGGCTCTTAAACGATGAGACGGTTGAGGTTTTGGTGAAACAGGCCCTTGTCCAGGCCCAGGCGGGTGCCGATATTGTTGCCCCGTCCGACATGATGGATGGCCGAATCGGGGCCATTCGCAAAGCCTTGGAAACCAATGGGCAAATTCACACCCGCATCATGGCCTATGCCGCAAAGTACGCCTCAGGCTTCTACGGCCCCTTTCGCGACGCGGTGGGCTCAGGCGCCAACCTTGGTAAGGCCGATAAAAAGACCTACCAGATGGACCCCGCCAATGGCGATGAGGCCCTGCGCGAGGTTGCCATGGACATCGCCGAGGGTGCAGATATGGTGATGGTGAAACCCGGCATGCCCTACCTAGACATTGTCTACCGTGTGCGTCAGGCCTTTGGAATGCCCACCTTTGCCTACCAGGTAAGCGGGGAGTACAGCATGATTAAGGCAGCAGCCGCCCAGGGCTGGCTCGATGAACGTCAGGTGGTCTTGGAGGCCTTACTTGGCTTCAAAAGGGCTGGCGCCCACGGAATCTTGAGCTACTTCGCGCCCGATGTCGCCCGGTGGCTTCGTAATGAAGTCGGCCGCCCCTAGAGCTTAGTAGCGCGGCTTGGGTACGGGCTGCATTCGCAGTTCGGCAGCCCGAGCATGGGCGGCAAGGCCCTCGCCCCAGGCAAGTTCAGCGGCCACTAGGCCCAAGGCCTGGGCCGATTCTTTAGAGACCTTCAGCATGCTGGTGCGCTTTTGAAAGTCATACACCCCAAGGGGCGAGGAGAAACGCGCACTGCGCATGGTGGGCAGAACATGGTTGGGCCCTGCGCAGTAATCTCCCAAAGACTCCGAGGCGTAAGGCCCCATAAAAATAGCGCCCGCATGCCGAATCTGCTCGGCCCATTGCTCGGGAGCGGCCGTGAGAATTTCAAGGTGCTCGGGTGCTGCTAGGGTGGCAAGCTCGCAGGCCTCTTGCAATGACTGAACATCAACCACCAGGCCTCGATCGGCAAGCGATTTTTCGATGACTGCACGACGAGGCATTTCGGGCAAGAGCTTCTCGATGGCCTTAAGCACCTCAAGGCTGTGCTGCGGATCTGAGCTTAATAAAATGGACTGGGCCATCTCGTCGTGCTCGGCCTGAGAAAAGAGGTCCATGGCCACCCATTGGGGTGAGACCGATCCGTCTGAAATAACAAGAATTTCCGACGGGCCCGCAATCATGTCAATGCCGACTCGCCCAAACACCTGGCGCTTGGCCTCGGCCACATAGGCGTTGCCTGGACCCACAATCTTGTCGACCGCCGGCACAGACTGCGTGCCGTAGGCCAATGCCCCAACGGCTTGGGCGCCTCCAATGGTGAAGATTCGATCAACACCGGCCAAAAACGCAGCAGCAAGCACCAGTTCGTTGCGCTCACCGCCTGGGGTTGGCACCACCATAATAAGTTCACGAACACCGGCCACCTTTGCAGGAATTGCATTCATGAGCACAGACGATGGGTAGGCGGCTTTGCCCCCGGGAACGTAGAGCCCTGCGCGGTCAATGGGCGTTATGCGCTGACCAAGTTCAGAGCCCTGCCCGTCATTCATGGACCACGAACTCTGTTTCTGAGCCTGATGAAATCGGCCAATACGCTCTGCCGCAGTCTGGAGTGCACTGCGCTTGGCCGCATCAAGATTGTTGAAGGCTGTCCGCATCTGCTCGGGGGGAACTTCAAGCTGGGTCATGGAGGAGACGGACAGACCGTCCCATTGGGCCGTGTAACGAATAACGGCCTCATCACCCTGATGACGGACATCAGCAAGAACCGCGCGAACAGAGTCAACAACCGATGCGTCAAGGCCTGGCTCAAAGGCAAGCCGGTCTTGAAAGATTCTATGAAAGTCGGCCTGCCGGCTGTTGAGGTGAAGCATCATGACGGGGTTGTTCCTGCAAGCGTTGCGGCCTCAAAGGCCTGGATCAAAGGAACGATTGTCGTCTGATGAAGCTTTAAAGAGGCCTGATTCACCACAAGCCGGGAGGAGATCTCGGTAATTGCAGTGATTTCAATAAGCCCATTGGCCGCAAGGGTGGCCCCGGTGGAGACCAGATCAACAATGACATCGGCAAGCCCCATGATGGGTGCGAGTTCCATTGAGCCGTAAAGCTTAATGAGATCGGCATGGACACCCTGGCTCGAAAAGTAGTCTCTTGCAAGTCGTGTGTACTTCGTTGCCACGCGCAGTCGACTTCCGGCCACCAAACGCCTGGCTGCGTCGAAATCGTGTGCCGCAGCCAGGCTTAGGCGACAACAACCTATCCGCAGGTCAACCGGCTGGTAGAGCCCCTCAAGCCCCTGCTCCTGAAGGACATCGGACCCGACAATACCTAGATCGGCGCCGCCATAGCGGACGTAGGTAGGCACATCGCTTGCGCGAACAAGAAGAAGTTGAACGTCCTTTCGCAGGCTTGGAACAACAAGCCTGCGGGTCTTCTCGGGGTCCTCGCTTGGCGCAATGCCAACAGACTGCAACAAAGGCAATGCCTCGGTAAGAATTCGTCCCTTGGAGAGCGCAACGGTAATCATGCGGCCGCCTTAATACGACGAACCCTGCCGCCAAGCCCAATGAGCTTATCTTCCATGCGGTCGTAGCCACGATCGAGGTGATAAATACGATCGATCTCTGTCTCGCCCTCGGCAACAAGTCCTGCAATAACAAGCCCCGCAGAGGCCCGCAGGTCGGTGGCCATCACCGCTGCGCCCGTTAATTTCTTTGCCCCCTGAATAATGGCTGTGTGCCCGTCGATACGAATCTGGGCGCCAAGCCGTTGAAGCTCCTGCACATGCATGAACCGGTTTTCAAAAATGGTCTCGGCGACCGTGCTTGTGCCCTGGGCGATGGTGTTAACCGCCATAAACTGCGCCTGCATGTCGGTTGCGAAGCCAGGATAAGGGGCGGTGCGAATGTCAACGGGCAGGGGCCTTTTCTCGGCCTTCGCCCACAGGCCATCGTCGGTGGCACGCACCTGCAGGCCAGCCTGCCGAAGCTTATCGAGCGTGGCTGCCATGTGCGTCTCGCGTGCGCCCTTTAAAAGAATCTCACCCCCCGTTGCCATAACGGCACAGAGAAAGGTTCCTGCCTCGATGCGGTCGGGCATAACCAGGTGATCGGCACCACGCAGCTCGCGAACACCCTCAACAACAATACGGTCGGTGCCCGCTCCCGAAATTTTTGCGCCCATGGCGGTAAGGCACTTTGCAAGATCGACCACCTCGGGTTCGCGAGCCGCATTATCAATGACTGTGCAGCCATCGGCCAGGCAGGCGGCCATCATAAAGTTCTCAGTGCCCGTCACAGTAACCATGTCGGTGGCAATGTGGGCGCCTTTAAGCCGCGAGGCACGCGCCACCAGATAGCCCTTTTGGACCTCCACCGATGCACCCATCGCCTGAAGACCTCGAATGTGTTGATCGACCGGCCTTTGGCCAATGGCGCAGCCCCCGGGAAGGCTGACAAGGGCCTGGCCAAAGCGAGCAAGCATGGGGCCAAGCACCAAGATAGAGGCGCGCATGGTCTTCACAAGCTCGTAGGGCGCCTCGAGCTTGTCGACATTGCCTGCCTCTAGGCTGAGAACCTCTTGCCCGAGGCCTTCGCTTGCTAAGGTTTGTACCGTCACTCCCATGCCCGTGAGAAGCCTGATCATGGTGCGCACATCTCGCAAGGGCGGAAGGTTTCGAACCACCAGAGGCTGCGAGCTAAGTAAACTCGCACAAAGAATGGGAAGGGCAGCGTTTTTCGCGCCCGAGACAAAGGCCTCGCCCTTAAGCGGCGCGCCGCCTTCGATAAGAAAACGATCCATAAAAAGCGTGAGCCCTAGCTTGAAGGCTGTGAGGACTGCTCGGACCACTCCTGCGGCGTAAGCGTCTTCATCGACAAGGCGTGAATTTCCTGGCGCATGCGGTCGCCCAGTACCCCGTAGACCTTTTGATGGCGCGCAACAAGCCGAAGGCCTTCAAAAACTGGACTGACAATCACCGCCTCAAAGTGATGACCATCACCGTCGACCTGAAGGTGCGTGCAGTCAAGGCCTTGGCGGATGTAAGTTTCAATGTCGTTTGGCTGAACCATCTTCTAATTCTATGCCTTCTCGGGATCAAGGTCTTCAGAGACAATTCGACGAAAGACCGCCTCAAGACGGCCCTCGCGGGCCAGGAGCTCGCTGGTGGGCTTGACAGCCATGAGCCTGCCCCTGTTGAGAAACGCCACCCGAGTGCACAAGGCCTCTGCCTCCTCGAGGTAATGGGTGGTTAACAAAATGGTGTGGCCCTTTTTGTTAAGGCCGCCAATGAAGGCCCAGAGACTCTCCCTTAGCTGAATATCAACGCCTGCGGTTGGCTCATCCAAGACAATCACCGGCGGGCGATGAACAAGGGCCTGGGCAACCAGAACGCGCCGCTTCATTCCTCCAGACAGGGCGCGCAGGTTGGTCTGGGCCTTATCGGTAAGCCCTAGTGACTCCAGGCACTCATCAATCCAGACGCCGTTGTTCGCCAGCCCAAAGAATCCTGACTGAATCTCAAGCGTCTCTCGAACCGTAAAAAACGGATCGAAGACAAGTTCCTGCGGAACCACACCCAGCCTGCGGCGTGTAAGGCTAGGGTTCCGATCAACCCGCTCACCCAAGACCTCAACATGGCCAGAGCTTGGCGTTGAAAGGCCCGCCATAATTTGAATAAGACTGGTCTTGCCTGCGCCGTTGGGCCCAAGCAGACCAAAGAACTCGCCGCGTTCAATCTGAAAATCCACCTTATCGAGTGCAAGAAGCGGCGCACCCAGCCTCGCGGAGTACTGCTTTGAGACCGACCGAAAAACGACAGCCGCAGTCATGTAAAGCGAAGCAATTTATTGAGTGAACAGAGCTGTGCAAGGGCAAGAAGCTGTGGGGAGGCGTCTTGAAAAACAAGGTCCACGCCGTGCTGCGAGGCCTGCCGCGAGAGCTGCAAGAGCACCGCAAGTCCAGCCGTGTCCACCTTCTCAATGCCCTTAAGGCTAACAACAAGCTCTGCCTGCTGAGAACCTGAGGCTTTAGCCTGAGCCAAAAAAGCCTGAAAGGCTTTATTCCAGAACTCGAGTTGTGTACTAACCTGCGACCTCACAAGCATTCCGTTGAGCTGGATGGCCTGGGCACTGGGGCTGTTAACGGTTGTCATCGTATGATTCAATTCGTTGGCCGGCTTGTTGCACCGAGGGGTGGCCTGCAGGCTCAACAGAACCTAGGGGCGCCCAGTACGAGTCTGCCTTAGGCTTTTGTTCTTCTCGATAAGAACGCCAATAAGCCCATCAATTCCTCGCGCAGAAATAATTTGAGCAAACTGCGCGCGATAGTGCTCGACCATCCAAAGGCCAAGGACATTAAAGTCGTAGACCTTCCAGCCTGAGGCTGTTCTTTGCATGCGATAGTCGATGGGAATGGGCTCTTTTGAGGGGCGTTGCAGCAAGGTGCGCACAATCACATCGTCGTCGGTGGGCAGGTAACGGCCTGGACGAATCTGGATGGTGGCCTCGGGCGCATAGGTAACCGCCTCCGAGTAGGTGAGTACAAGCAGTTCACGAAACGCCCCCATGAGCTGCTGCTGCTGCTCGGCCGTGGCCTGGTTCCAATAGCGCCCCACAGAAAGAGCGGTCATGCGACTGAAGTTCACAACGGGCATGACCCGTTCGTTGACGATGGCCAGAACACGCTCGGGGTCGGGCCTTTGTGTCAGACTGCGATCGGACTTAAAAACATCAATAACGTCTTGGGTAACCCGCCGAACAACGTCCTCGGGTGCGGCCATGGCAGTAGGGTTTTGGGCAAGCTGCAAGGGCGCGGGCACTGCCGGCAACGGCCCAGCCTGGGCACTGGAAGCCGATGCAACAATCAAAAGGCTAAAGGCCAAGAGGAGGCTTCGTTCAAAGCGAAGGGGGAAGACTTGAAACATCACTCAGCCGCCCCCTGCTCCAGAAGCCGCTCACGGCGAGCAAAATAGCCGGAGCGCACTGAGATATAACGATCAAACGAAATAAGGTCCACCCCTTCTCAATCTCCAACAGCCCCGTACGCAGGTCGACAACCCGAACACCAATAAGAGCGGCACGCTCGGAAGAATCTGGGTTAAGCAGTTCACCGGTTATGTCCATGCGCATGTCGGCCGCGGTACCCACAGCATCTCGCAGGCTGCTTGGCCCAAGCAGGGGCAGCATGACATAAGGCCCATGGCCCACTCCCCAGCGACCCAGAGTGAGCCCTGCGTCCTCATTGGTTCTGGCCAGCCCAATGCTTGAGGCGGGGTCAAACAAACCAAAAAGACCCACAGTGGAATTGACAACAAAGCGGCCTGTGGATTCCAAGGCCGACCTGGGCTCTGCCTGAAGGGTGTGGTGCACCACCGAGGCAAGGTCAGATAAATTGGCAAAAAAGTGGGTTACCCGGTCGCGAATAACCGCAGGAATGGTGGCCTTGTAGGTCTGGGCGACAGGCTTAAGAACAGCCTTGTCCACGTTGTCGTTAAAGCTAAACATGGCTCGGTTGTATCGCTCCCAAGGGTCTCGCTCGTCGACGGTATGCCCTGGCGGCAGAGAAGCGCAGCCCGTAAGAAGAACAAAAGGCAGGGTAAGAAGCAGTAGGCGCTGAATCATCGTAATGTTTATTTGAGCCCGGGCAGGCCGAGAGAGTCTGACTGACCTGCAGGGGGTGCCAAGCCAGATGGCTCGGAGGATGATCGGTTGTAAAGAAACTGCGAAATAAGATTTTCAAGCACAACTGCCGACTGGGTCATGATGATTCGATCGTTGCTTGCGAGCATTTCAGTGTCGGCACCTGGTTGCAGTCCAATGTACTTCTCACCAAGCAGCCCCGAGGTAAGAATCTGGGCGGAACTGTCTTTCGGGAACTGCACGTTACCGTCAAGCAGTAGGGTAACCCTTGCCTGATAACGCTGGCCGTCGAAGTCGATGGACTGAACTCGGCCCACAAGCACACCTGCACTGCGAACCGCCGAGCTGGGTTTAAGCCCACCAATGTCGTCGAAAAGGGCATGAACCTGATAACCCTTAGGAACAGAGGAGCCCATGAGGTTGCTGACTTTCAGAGAAAGAAAAAGCAGGCCTAGGAGGCCGAGGACCAGAAAAGCTCCAACAGCTAAATTGATTGTTCGTTGCATAAGGCTTAGCGTATCAGACCGCTCGCTAAAAACCACTGAACATAAGTGCGGTCAAAACAAAGTCAAGGCCCAGCACGGCAAGGGAGCCCACCACCACAGTGGCCGTGGTAGCGCGTGAGACTCCTTCGGGGGTTGGCCGGGCGCTGTAGCCAAAATAAAGGGCAATCTGAGTCACAACAACCCCAAAGACAATCGCCTTGATCAGACCATTAAGAATGTCGTCATAAAAAGCCACCCCGCCCGACATCTGGGACCAGAAGGCTCCCTGGTCGACACCAATGAGTCCGACACCCACAATCCAGCCACCCATAATGCCCACGGCTGAGAAAAGGGTTGCAAGCACGGGCACTGCAATAAGCCCCCCCACGAGTCGAGGCGCCAGGACCCTGGCCACGGGGTCCACGGCCATGGCCTCCATGGCCGAGAGCTGCTCACCGGCCTTCATAAGCCCGATTTCGGCGGTAAGCGCTGTGCCAGCTCGGCCAGCGAAAAGCAGGGCGGTTACGACTGGCCCAAGCTCCCGCACAAGCGAGAGGGCGACCAACAGACCGAGCGCCTCTTCTGAGCCGTAACGACGCAGGGTGTAATAGCCTTGAAGACCCAGAACCAGGCCAACAAAAAGGCCTGAGACAAGAATAATGGCGAGCGAATAATTGCCCAGAAAATGAACCTGTGCCGCCACCAGGCGAGGACGCGCAAACAAAATGGGCAGGCGACGCACAATGGCAAAGAACAAAAGCAAAAAGGCGCCAGCCTGCTCAAGCAGGGTTATAAACGACTCGCCAAGCGATTCAATTCGCGCTCGCAGGCCAGAGGGCGCAGGCGTGCTCAAAGCCGTGATGCCTTTCCAAAAAAAGAGTCCGAGAGCTCGGGGGCAGGGTAGTGAAAGCCCACGGGACCATCCTCCTCCCCTTTTAGGAACTGACGCAGGTAAGGGTCCTGCGATTCACGCAGGCTAGCGGGCTCACCCACCGCAACAAGCCTTGCTCCGGCCTTACCTGGGGCTAGAACAGCAATACGATCGGCAATGGCAAAGGTCTCGGCCACATCGTGGGTGACCACAACAGAGCTTGCCCCAAGGGCATCGTTGAGCCGCCGTATAAGCCGCGCCGTGACCCCAAGCGAGATGGGGTCCAGCCCCGCAAAGGGTTCGTCGTAAAGAATAAGTTCTGGGTCAAGGGCAATGGCTCGAGCCAAGGCAACCCGTCGGGCCATGCCGCCCGAAATCTCAGAGGGCATAAGTTGAGCAGCCCCACGCAGGCCAACCGACTCAAGTTTAAGTAAGGCGATGTCTTGAATCATCTGCTCAGACAGGTCGGTATGCTCACGCAAAGGGAAGGCCACGTTTTCAAAGCAGCTCAGGTCGGTAAAGAGCGCCCCAAACTGAAACAAGAGCCCCATGCGCCTGCGAGCTGCGAAAAGATCTTGGTGACTTACCCCGCTTAGCGACTGGTTGAAGACGCTCACGCTGCCCGAACTCGAGGCGACCAGCCCGGTCATCAGCCGCAGCAAGGTGGTCTTGCCGACGCCCGAGCCACCCATAATGGCAAGGACCTCGCCCGCCTTGAGCTCAAGGCTAAGGCTGTCAATCACCGCACGCGTGCCGTAGCCAAAGCTGACGTCCGTAAATACAAGCGGGCTGGTAGAAGGCATTCTAAAAACGGGACAACAATAAGGAGGCTAAAGGTGGCAACAAAGGCTCAACCGGTCTTTCACTTAACAAGATGAACCTCATTCTAAACGCCTAGTTCCATTAAACTGCCAGCATGTCCCGATTTAAGCCCTTGCCTGATGCTTTCTTGCCCGCTCTGTACCCGTCTAGGTGTGTCGTCCTTATGACGACAACCCTGCTGGCCACTGCGCACGAGGTAAGCGGCTCCGACAGCGCCTTACTTACGGTGAGACGGGTTCTGCGAATTGAGGCTGCCGCCATCGAACGGCTTAGCGGGCAACTAGGCACCGAAGTGACCCAGGCCGTTCAGACCATTCGAGGCCTCTCGGTGCGTGGGGGTCGGCTAGTCGTCATGGGCATGGGCAAGTCGGGGCATATTGCAAGAAAGCTTGCCGCCACCTTTGCCTCAACCGGAACACCCGCCCTTTTCGTTCATCCCGCCGAGGCCAAACACGGAGACCTCGGCATGATTCAACCTCAAGACCTTGTGCTTGCCATCTCGCACTCTGGGGAGACCGAAGAGCTCTGCGACGTGCTGCCTCACATTAAACGCATGGGCATTGCCCTTATTGCAATGACAGGGCGGCCCGATTCGCGACTTGCCCGACTCAGCGATATTCATTTGGATGCCTCGGTTGTTGAAGAGGCCTGCCCCTTGAACCTGGCACCAACAGCCAGTACCACTGCGGCGCTTGCCCTTGGGGACGCCCTGGCTGTTGCAGTCCTTGAGGCCAGTGGCTTTAGCGCAGATGACTTCGCACGATCGCACCCCGGCGGCAGCCTGGGCAGGCGTCTGCTTGTCCGTGTAAGTGACGTGATGCGCCAAGGGGATCAAGTTCCCAAGGTGAGCGACTCTGCCTTGTTGTCTCAGACACTTATTGAAATGACCAGCAAGCGGCTGGGCATGACCTGCGTGATCGATGGGCAGGGACGGCTAGCGGGCATTTTTACCGACGGCGACCTGCGTCGAGTTCTTGAGAAACAAAAGCTTCATGCTCAGACGGCAGTAAAAGACATCATGACAAGGCAGGTGAGGACCATCGCCTCCGAGGCGCTTGCCTCCGAGGCGGCCTACCTCATGGACGAGCGTCGGATTAATCATCTGGTTGTCGTGGATGCAGAGAATGCCCCGGTTGGCGTCATTGGCCTTCACGACCTTCTTGAGTCAAAGATTATCTAGCCCTCGCCTGCCCTCATGACCTTTAAGAAAAGCCCTGCCAATGCCGCCGAACGCCTTCAAGCCATTAAGGCAGTATTTTTGGACGTGGATGGGGTCATGACAGACGGAGGCCTCTTTTATGGTGAGCAAGGCGAGAGCCTCAAGCGTTTTCATGTTCAGGACGGCCAAGGTATTCAGCTTATGCGCAGCCAAGGCCTGGTCGTGGGTATTGTCTCGGGCCGCTCCCACCCCGCAGTCAACAGGCGCGCCCAGGAGTTGGGAGTCGACCCCGTTTTTCAGGGCATCACAAACAAGCTTCAATGCCTGAATGACTGGGCTAAAGAGGCCCGGCTAAAACTCTCTGAAATTGCCTTCATGGGCGACGACCTGGCCGACCTTCCCGTGCTTAAGGCGGTTGGTTTTGCAGCCGGTGTGCCCAACGCCATCACTGAAGTCCAGCAGGCAAGCCACTGGATCTCTGACAGGCCCGGCGGCCAGGGCGCGGTCCGCTGCCTTGCTGACCTGTTTGCGGAGCATGCCCAATGAGGCTTGCCGTTCTCGAGCGCCTCGGCAGCCTGGTCTCCATTGCCATGGTTGGGGCGCTTACACTTGCCGCATGGCTGCTTAGCGAACTGGTTGCCCAGTCCTCTGGCCCCGCGTCCTCGCGTCCAGCAGGCTCCATCTCTACAGTCATCACCCAGGCCGAGATTCTTCAAACCAATGCGCAAGGCTCGGCGCAGTATCAGGTGAAGGCGCCCCGCGTTGACCTTTTTAATGATGGCCAGGCACTGCTCGATCAGCCTGAGCTTGTCTCGCTTGCGCAATCAGAAATGGGCCCAGCCATGTCGGCGCGGGCAGACTCCGCCGTGATCTCAAGTAACCAACAAGAAATTGAGATTCGGGGTAACGCCCAGATAACCAGGCCTGCCCAGCAGAGGCAGCCCGCCCTTGAGGTCACGAGCCCATGGATTCGGTTTGACCTTAAAAAACAAACGGCCCAGACAACGGCTGCCGTTCGGGTGGTGCGCGGCGCATCGGTTCTGACGGGCGACGGCCTTATGCTTGATCAACGCGCTGCGACCCTGCGGGTGTTATCCAACACCCAAATGATTCTCAAGCCTGAAAGCTAACTTCCTTGGTTCATCCATACATCAGACCAATGCCGCTCGCCTATCTTTCGAGGCTCTGGGCGAAAGCGTCGTCCATCGTCTGTCTCATGCTGTTTGCTGGTCTGTTCGGCTCGTCGATCAACGCCAATGAGCCTCCAGCAACCAAAATTGATGCCGACGAGCTGCGGCACGATGAACAGAAACTGGTAACCGAATTTCGGGGCAACGTCAGCCTGAGTCGTGGGGCACTGAGCCTTCAGGGCGATTCGCTTGAGCTCGAACAACTGCCCAACTCGGGTATGAAGGGTCGGGTAACTGGCCAGCCTGCTCGTTTTCAGCAAAAGCCTGCGGACAGCAACGAGTCGGTGGAAGGCCAGGGCAAGACCATTCAATACAACAGTCAGACCGAAATTGTGGTGATTGATGGAGAGGCTGTTCTTAGGCGCCTTCTGAATGGCCGGGTCATTGACACGGTGGCCGGCGACCGGCTGGTCTACGACCAGGTCACCCAGACCTATCGGGTCGAGTCAACGCCGGGGCAGCCTCGTACCCGCATGACACTCATGCCACGCCCTGCCCAGACCCCGCAGACACCCCCTCCCGGGCCTTCCACCAGCACTGCCACCCAAGCCATGAGCCTTCAGGCTGCACCCAGCGAAGACTCTGTTCTCGATGTTCAAAACCTCAAGAAGGGCTATCAGGGCCGCTCCGTGGTCCGCGATGTCTCGCTCACGGTTAAAACGGGCGAAGTCGTTGGGCTTCTTGGCCCAAATGGCGCAGGCAAGACCACCTGCTTTTACATGATCGTGGGGCTTGTGCCCGCCGATGGTGGAAGTATCGAGCTCGACGGCATGGACCTCACCCGACGGCCGATCCATCAAAGGGCGCAGCATGGGCTTTCCTATCTGCCTCAGGAAGCCTCTATCTTTCGAAGGCTTACAGTGGCAGACAACATCCGAGCCATTCTGGAGTTACAAAAGACAACGAGCGGCCAGCCCCTGGGCCAGACGGAAATCGACCGGCGTCTTCGCGAGCTCTTAAAAGAGCTTCAAATTACAGGCATCGAACACAGCCTTGGGCAGTCGCTCTCCGGCGGGGAGCGGCGGCGCGTGGAGATTGCTCGCGCCTTAGCAACCGACCCAAAATTTATTTTGCTCGATGAGCCCTTTGCAGGGGTTGACCCCATTGCGGTCATCGAGATCCAAAGAATTATTCGCTTTCTAAAAGGCAAAGGCATTGGGGTTTTAATTACCGACCATAATGTCCGAGAGACCCTCGGAATCTGCGATCATGCGACTATCCTCAATAACGGAGAAGTGCTTGCAAGCGGAACGCCAGCCGACATCGTTGACAATACGGAGGTTCGTCAGGTTTATCTTGGCGAGCATTTCAGAATGTAAGGATTGCCTGTCGGTATGAAGATTACCCTTACCACCAAGACAAGCCTGCAGCTCTCGCTCACGCCACAGCTGCAGCAGGCCATTCGGCTGCTCACCCTCTCAAACCTTGAACTGCGCCAAGAACTCGACGACTTTGTGCGCGACAACCCGTTGCTCGAGCTTGAAGATGTAGCAGACGCCCCCGTCTCCGAGGCCGAACCCGAGGGCGCAAACGAGGCGGCCGACAGCCGGGAGGAAGAGCTTGACAGCCTTGCCGACTGGAAGACTAAACAGGCAGGCGATGGCGATGACGACGGCCGTGAAGACCAGGACCAGTCCACCGTTAGCCTCAACAGCCACCTGCGCGAGCAGGCGGCGGGCCTGCAGCTTGAGCCCAAAGACCGGCTCTGGCTCGAGATTCTTATTGAGGCCCTTGACGAAGATGGCTATCTGCGTGACGACCTTCAAGAGATTGCTGCGAGCTTTGACCACGTTTTTATTGAGCATTTTGACGAGCCCTTACTCGAAGAAGAGTATCTGGTTGGGCTTCGGCTTTTGCAGTCGCTTGAGCCCGCCGGTGTGGGCGCGCGTAACCTTCAGGAATGTCTGTTGCTTCAGCTTGAAGTCTTTCGTCAGGCAGGCGCGGCCTATGATGCATCGGCATCCAACAGCACCAGCGAGGAGCTTCTTACCGCTCGTTACTATGCCCTAGCCCGGCGACTGATCGAGGACCACATCGAGACCCTCGGCAATGCCAACCCCATAAGCCTTGCCAAAACACTGGGCGAAGACAAGAACGATCTTGTTGAAGCCTTACGGCTTATTCGCAGCCTCAACCCCAGGCCGGCTGGGCTTTTTCGTGACCAGCATGCGGGCTACCTTATTCCAGACGTGGTGGTCTACAAAACCCGCAATGGTCTCTGGCGAGCCCGCCTGGCAAGCGGCGCTCTACCCAAACTCTCAATTAATAACGACTACGCGCAGCTCATTAAAACCACGGGCGGGGAACCGTCGAACCTCTCCCAAAAGCTGCAAGAGGCTCGCTGGATGCTTAAGAATATTCAACAGCGGTCCGAGACCATTCTGCGTGTCTCCCAGGCCATTGTTGAGGCCCAACAGGCCTTCTTCGAAGACGGCCCCAAAGCCATGCGGCCTCTGGTCTTGCGTGATATTGCCGAGGAGTGCGAGCTGCATGAGTCCACGGTCTCCCGAGTCACCAGTCAAAAGTTTATGTTGACGCCCCTGGGCTGTTTTGAACTTAAGTACTTCTTTGGAAGCCATGTCTCCACCGACGACGGAGGAACGGCATCAGCGACCTCCCTTCGCGCGCAGATTTCCGACTGGATCAAAAACGAAACCCCTGGAAAGCCGCTCTCAGACCAGGCCATTGCCGACCGTTTTGCGGAGTCTGGGGTTGTGGTTGCCAGGCGCACCGTAGCGAAGTACCGTGAAGCATTACGAATTCCAAGTGCTGCCCAACGCAGGCATCGCTAAATAAAGGGTCCAAAAGCTCAGTCAATTCACAACCAGGGAGGCGCCGTATGAATATCAACATCGTGGGTCATCACCTCGAGGTCACCAAGGCCATTGAAGGCTACGTTGAGCAAAAGCTCCGTCGGGTCTGGCGACATTTTTCAAACGGCCAAGAGGCAAACGTCGTTCTTTCTGTTGAGAAACGCGAACAGAAGGCAGAAATTACTGTGCATTTCCAGGGAAAAGACCTGCATGCGGAGTCCAAGCACGACGACATGTACGCCGCCATCGACCTGCTTGCAGACAAACTCGACCGCCAGGTGCTGCGCTACAAGGAACAACATCAGTCAGGAGGCCATCCCTCAAGGGTCGCGGCCAAGGGGCTTGATCAGGTCTAACGCACCGAAAGGCAAGCCAAGGCATGCATCAATCAACCGGCCTGACCCTTCGGCAAAACCGGGGGGCTTGGGGCCACCCATTCCTTATTATTGCGCCGCAGCATATCAAGGGGAGACTCGCTATAATTCTCCATCCATGTCTGTGCAAGGAGAGCTTCCCATATGAACCGTATCAGTCAGCTGCTTCTGGCCAACAGTGTTCTTATCGATGTCGAGGCCACAAGCAAAAAACGCGTCTTCGAGCGGGCAGGCCTTTTATTCGAAGAACGTCGAGGAATCGCAAGGGCCAAGGTCTTCGATTCCTTATTCGCTCGGGAACGACTCGGCTCGACAGGCCTTGGCGAGGGAATAGCCATTCCCCATGGTCGCATCAAGGGCATCGAAGAGGCGGTGGCTGCGGTTATTCGACTCGCCGAACCCATTGCCTTCGACGCCCCCGATGGCAAGCCAGTCTCGCTGCTTATTTTTTTACTGGTGCCCGAGCAGGCCACCCAAGAGCACCTCGAACTGCTTTCCGAGGTGGCCGAGATGGTCTCAGACGCCGGACTCCGCCAGGCCGTGCTCTCAAGCCAGACCTCCCAGATGCTTTACGACACACTGGCAGCCTGGGGCCCCTCGGCGACGCAGTAAAACGTCCGCCTTTCTTAGCGCGCTGGGCCCGTAGCCCGCCCCTCGCCCATAACGGCCCCTTTAGGCCCGCTCGAGCATGTTGAACATCGGCCTTTTCTTCACGGGCTACCACGAGGAACTCAAGCTGAGTTGGGTTACTGGGCAGTCGGGTGGCGACCGGCATATCTCAGGCCAGAGCTTTGAGAGTGCCGATCTGGTGGGTCACCTGAACCTAATACACCCTTATCGAATTCAGGTTCTTGGGCGACCTGAGGTGGAGTACTACAACCGGCTTGATCCCCAAAGAAGGGCCTACCTTACCGCTGAGCTTTTGGCTGGATGCCCCCCAGCCTTGGTGATGGCCGACGGCCTCGTACCCCCCTCTGCACTTTTTGAGGCCTGCGACCGCGATCAGGTGCCCTTGCTTCGCACCCCCTTGTCGGCAGCCCAGACCATTGAGCGCATGCGCATTTTGTTGTCGCGTGTGCTTGCCCCGAAGGCGTCATTGCACGGCGTTTTTATGGATGTGCTGGGCCTTGGGGTGCTCCTCTCCGGAGAGTCTGGTCTTGGTAAAAGCGAGCTTGCTCTGGAGCTTATTACCCGCGGCCACGGCCTGATTGCCGACGATGTCGTGGACTTCGCGCGTATTGCCCCCGATGCTGTGGAAGGCCGTTGCCCCGCCCTCTTGCAAAACATGCTTGAGGTCCGCGGCCTGGGTCTGCTTGATATTCAGGCCATATTTGGCGAGACCAGTCTGCGACGCAAGATGCGTCTAAGGCTCATTGTGCAGCTCATTCGACGCTCAGGCTTTAACGACTACGAGCGTCTGCCCCTTGAGGCCATTAAGGAAGACGTGCTCGGCCTGCCCATCCGAAAGGTCATTATTCCTGTTGCTGCGGGACGAAATCTTGCGGTTCTTGTGGAGGCGGCGGTTCGCAATACCGTCTTACAACTTCGCGGTATTGACACCATGCAGGCCTTTGCCGAACGACAGCAGAGGGCCATGCAGGCCGAGGCTCAACAAACAACATCCACGGGGTTAGGCTCCTGATGCAACTCATTCTTGTGACTGGCATGTCGGGCTCTGGCAAGTCGGTTGTTCTTAACGCGCTTGAAGACTCGGGCTATTTTTGCATTGACAACCTGCCGGTGGGGTTCATTGAACCCATCGCCGAGTCTTTGCAATCCAGGTCTTTTCCCCGACTGGCCATTGCTGCAGACACGCGCATGCGCGAAGACCTGCGCGCCATTCGCCTAACACTGCAACGACTGGTCTCGGCAGGCATTGAGGTGCGGCTCTTGTTTTTGAATGCAAGAACCGATGCGCTCATTCAACGCTACTCAGAGACCCGACGACGGCACCCCTTAAGCCTGCGCCCGGAAGCCATTGAAGCGCTTGGGCTCGAGGGCCAGGAGGAATCATCGTCTTTGCTTGAGTGCATTGAACACGAGCGCGAGATTCTTGTAGACATTGAGCAGCTTGGCGTGCAAATGGACACCACAGACCTTAAGCCAGCGGCGCTGCGCGCATGGGTACGCGAGTTTCTACAGCTTAAGTCTGGGCGTATCAGCCTTATGTTCCAGTCGTTTGCCTACAAAGACGGCATTCCACTTGATGCCGACCTGGTCTTCGATGTTCGTTGTTTGTCGAACCCCCATTACATCGAAGAGCTTAAGCCCCTTACAGGTCTTGACCCCAAGGTGGCAAGTTTCTTGGCGAATAAAACCCAGGCCCCAAGCCTTATTGAAGACATTGCCAAGTTTCTGCAGCGCTGGATTGCAGAGTTTGAACATGATCAGCGTAGCTACCTTACGGTAGCCTTGGGCTGCACGGGCGGGCAGCATCGCTCGGTCTATTGCGCCGAGCAGCTGGCAAAGAAATTTCATGGCCAGTGGCCCTGCCTTGTGCGTCACCGGGGGCTAAGTCTGAAGGGACTTGGCTAGCCTGAGAAGGACTTGACGCACAGGGCTCGGAATGCCCTGCTCAAGCCAGTCGGGGATGGTTTTAAAGGTGGAAGGCGAAGGATCGAAAGCCACAGACCCCGAATCCTGAGCGCTTAAGACCGAGTCTGGCTGGCCCAATGCATCAAGAAGCGGTTTAGGCATCCAAAGGCCGACGGCCAGCCGAAAGTGACTGAAGTCATGCTGAAAGCGCTCCCATTCCGCCCAGCCTTCTGGCATGAATGCACTGGGGTCAAGGGCTGGAAAGCTCCAAAGCCCTGCCCAGACCCCCTGCTCGGGCTGCTGCTGCAGACCAAGTGTCAGCTCGCCAGTGCGCGGGTCCAGCTGGGCAATGACCAGCCAACGGGCCTGACGCACTGGTCTTGCCTTGGCAGGCTTTGGTCGGGGAAATTCAAGGCTCGCCTTTCTTTGAAAGGCCTGGCAGTGGGTAGACACCGGGCAAGATCCGCAGTCGGGCCGCCGCGGCAGGCATACAGTAGCGCCGAGGTCCATAAGCGACTGGGTGTAAAGCGGCATCGCATCTGCCTGCCTGGGAAGTCGTGCCTGCGCCTCGTCCCACAAGAAACGATCAAGCGCAGCAGAGCCCCAAGGCTGCTCGGCGCAGACCTGCCGTGCCAAAACGCGTTTCACGTTGCCATCAAGAATGGCCTCACGCTGGTTAAAACAACTTGCCACAATCGCAGCGGCCGTTGACCGGCCCAGGCCAGGCAAGGCCTGCCAGGCGTCTCTGCTGCTTGGCCAGTCGTTCTGCGAATAATTCAATTCAAGCTGACGTGCAGCCGTATGCAGGTTACGAGCCCGACGGTAGTAGCCCAGCCCGCTCCAGGCCGCAAGTACATCGTCAAGAGCCGCCTCGGCCAAGCCCCTGCGGCTCGGAAAGCGCTGTATGAAGGCAAGAAAGTAGTGCTGAACCGTTTGTACCTGGGTCTGCTGCAGCATCACCTCAGAGACCCAGACCCAGTAGACATTAAGCACTCCATTGGTCGTCTGCTGCCACGGCATGTCCCGACGACCATGCAGACGACCCCATGCAAGAAGATCTTCGGCAAAGGTCATCAGTGCTGGCAGCCTGGGCAGTAAAAGCTTGAACGCTGGGCCTGAATAAGCCGGCGTACGGGGCGGCCGCAGGCCGCGCACGGCTTTCCCTCTTTGTCGTAGACCTTGTGGGCAAGACCATAGCCACCGGGCTCACCATGGGCGGAACGAAAATCCCGAAGTGTGCTTCCGCCCGCCTTAATAGCAGCGCTAAGATGGCTCTGAACTTCAAGCGCCAGTCGTGCATAGCGCGCCCGTGAAAGTCGTCCTGCGGGCCGATTGGGATGAATACCTGCGGCATGGAGCGCCTCGCTTGCATAGATATTGCCCACACCAACCACCACATGGCCGCGCATAAGCCATGGCTTGATGGCCTGCTGCACGCCACGGCTTGCCTTAAAAAGAAGATCCCCCGAAAAGCCTTGGGCTAAAGGCTCTGCACCGAGTGGGCCAGGCGAGAGCCAGGCATCCCAATCACCCTGCATGAGCCCGGCCGCTAACTCGCCTGCTGACAGACCTTCAGGACGCTCGAGACGTTTGAGGTCGCCAAAACGGCGCGGGTCGACGTAGTCAAGCCGATGGCCAGAAAAGCAAAGCCAGAGATGGGTGTGAATGGGCATGGGCTCGTTGCGGGCCCGCCAGATAAGCTGGCCTGACATGCCAAGGTGAAGGCCAAGCATGCTTCCTGAGAGGATAAGAACCAGATGCTTTGAGCGCCGACAGACGGCATGAACCTTCTCGCCTTCTAGGCCCCAGCCCGTAAGCCTGCCCTGGAAAGTGCGCAGTCGCTGCCCGCTGCAGCCAGCAGAGACAATGGCCTTGCCCACCACCAGGGGCCTTAGCCCCTGGCAAATCACTTCAACCTCCGGTAGTTCTGGCATGCATTTGGCCTAAATTCCTATATTGTTACTGTATGTCCAGCCCATCGCGTCGATTGCAGCCCGTTCATGCCTGGCTAAGGCCGACTCGCCTGTGGCAAGGCGCGGTGCTTGCGGCAGGGCTTTGGCTTGGCCTTGCAGCACAGGCATCGAAGGGGCCCTCGGCCAACACCGAGCCATCGCCTGCAAGCATTGTGTTTCAAATTCTGGCAAGTGAGCTTGCCCTTCAACAAGGTGAGCAGGGTGTGGCCTTGGCAACCTACCTTAGCCTTGCCCAACGAACAAACGATGCTGCCGTTGCCGAGCGCGCCTGTCGACTGGCGCTCAATGGTCGTGCGCCAAGGCAGGCCTTAGACGCTGGGCTTATTTGGCTTAAGGCAAAGCCCGAATCGGCCGAGGCCCAAGACATTGTCGACTCCTTGCAGATGCTTCTTGGCTTTCATAACGACCTTCAGCAAAGCCTTCTTGCACGACGGGCAAAGGCCGAGGCAGAAGGCGAGGCCAATCTTGTTGCCTTTTACGACAGGCTGGCTGCACTGTCCTCCAGAGGGCCTGACCCGGTCAAGGCCGTTGCCTTGCTTGAGGCGGTGGCCCTCGAGCATTCCGTTCGACCCGAGCTGCTCTACACCCGGGCCATGCTCTACGAGCGCGCCCAGAATTTCAGCCAAATGGAACGCCTGCTTCGCAGCCTCATTGCCAAAGAGCCTAACCACGCCCATGCCCTGAACGCCTTGGGCTACAGCTTTGCCGATCGCAACGAGCGCCTGCCTGAGGCGAAGGTTCTTATTGAACAGGCGCTGCGACTGCTTCCCAACGACCCCCATATTCTCGACAGCATGGGCTGGGTCTATTTCCGGCAGGGCATGCCGAAAGACGCCCTGCCGTTTCTCTACAGTGCCTACGAGCGCCAGCCCGATGCCGAAATTTCCGCTCATCTTGGAGAGGTGCTCTGGCAGTTATCAAGGTCCGACGAGGCCCTGGCTGTCTTTCGGCTCGGGCTAAGCCACGATCCTCAGAATACGGTGCTCAAAGAGACCCTGTCTCGCCTGGGCATCGCTCGAAAGGCCGTTTTGTCAGACCCGCTCTCCGAGGCACTAGACCCGTCTGCCTCACCCTGACCGCCTACCTTGAAATTCTCGGCAATATCCGCGGTCTGTCTCTTTGCCTTGCTTGGCGGCTGCGCAACAGTCCCAACTCAACAAGGCCCGCTTGCCTCTTTTCAGGCCCTTCAAGAACAGACCTTTGCCACAAATCATCTGCAGTTCACGGGCCGCTTTGCTCTTAAAGCCTCTTTTCTTAACGAGCCTGTTCAGGGGCGTTTTGACTGGCGACAGCCCAAAAGCGGAATGGGCCCGGAGCTGCTTGAGTTTCAAAATCCTTGGGGTGAACTTCAGGCGGGGCTTGGCCGAGTTCGCGCCGCAGAGTCGGTGAATCACCAAGCCGGCGCCGTCTTAGGCCCCGCGCCCAATGCCGATGCGAGCTGGCAGGTCTTTGATCAGAAGGGCGGGCCGGTTGTGGCCGCGGCACTCGATCGTTGGGCCTCTCAGCTCGGGCTTGAGGCAAAGAGTCTGGCTGCCTTTTTCTCTTTACTTGACGAGCTTGCGCCCGAGCTCAAGGCCCTGCCAAACCCCAGACCGATTGTTAAGCGACTTCACAACGCTGAAGGCTGGATGGAACTTCGCCTGGTTGCTGACCCATGCTGCAACTGAAGGCGCCTGCCAAGCTCAACCTCTTCCTGCACGTGACAGGCCAGCGAAGCGATGGCTACCACCTGCTGCAAAGCCTGTTTGTACCAATTAACTGGTGCGATGAAATTGAAATACGGCTAACCCATGATGGAACCATTGAACGTCGTTCCAGTCACCCCTGGCCCGCCGAAGACGACATCTGCATCAAGGCAGCCAGGCAGCTCAAGGCAGTAGCGATATCCAGGGGCCTCATGCGGCCTTCATTGGGATGCGACATTTTCATTCATAAATCCATCCCTCATAGCGCCGGCTTAGGCGGAGGCAGCTCCGATGCGGCCACCTGCCTTAAAGGCCTGCAAGAACTCTGGCAGATCAGCCTTGGCAACACGGAGCTTGCTGAGCTTGGGCTCGGGCTAGGCGCTGATGTCCCCTTCTTCCTTCGCTCTGGGCCTGCACTTGTAACCGGCATTGGCGAGACTCTGCGCAGGCTTGTGCCCAAGGCAAATCACTTTGTCGTTGCCGTGCCTCGTGTCGAAGTTGCCACAGCCCGCATCTTTCAAGACAAAAGCCTGCGGCGCAACAACCCGGCGCTTGGGGAAGATGCTATTGAGGCCGCGCTGGGTCAGTCGGTCTGGACCCTTGGCCGCAACGATCTCTGTGAGGTTGCCTTTGAGCTTTTTCCCGAACTGCGCATCGACCTAGAGCTGCTTATTCAGGCTGCCGCTCATCAAGGGCTGCCACCCGAGGCTGTGCGCATGTCGGGCAGCGGGTCGGCCCTTTTTTGCAGCTGTGAATCGCAGGCCCAGGCCGAGAGAATGACGCAGTGGCTTGCCTCACAGCCGGCAGGCAGCCAACGGCTTCGTGGCCTGCGCGCTGTGCAGGCGTATTTATAAAATGGAGTCGAATCCAGTACGATTGGGGTTTTGATGGTTATCGCTGGGGAGTCGCCAAGTTGGTTAAGGCACCGGATTTTGATTCCGGCATTCGAGGGTTCGAGTCCTTCCTCCCCAGCCACCTCAAAGCCCGTTCATGCTAAGACTACCCACCCGAACCGAGACGCCCCACATGGCCGATCGCCTTAACAACGCCGGCTCCCCTGCCGAAGGCATCATGTTGTTTACGGGCAATGCCAATCCCAGGCTTGCCTCCGACGTTGCCAAATGCCTTTCTATTCCTTTGGGCCGCGCCAATGTTGGGCGGTTTTCAGATGGCGAGGCCACCATCGAAATACTTGAGCATGTGCGCGGGCGCGATGTCTTTGTTCTGCAGTCCACCTCGTGCCCGGCAAACGATCATCTTATGGAAGTGATGCTGATGGTCGACGCACTTCGTCGGGCCTCGGCAAGCCGAATTACCGCGGCTATTCCCTATTTCGGCTATGCCCGCCAAGACCGCCGGGTGCGCTCGGCCCGCGTGCCTATTAGTGCAAAGGTTGTAGCCAACATGCTGCAGTCGGTGGGCGTTAACCGCGTGCTCACCATGGACCTGCACTCCGATCAGATCCAAGGTTTTTTCGATGTTCCCGTTGACAACATTTATGCGGCACCCATTATCTTGGGCGACATCTGGAAGCACGACTACCGCGACGTGATGGTGGTCTCGCCCGATGTGGGTGGCGTGGTTCGCGCCAGGGCCTTTGCCAAAGAGCTCGACACCGATCTCGCCATTATCGACAAGCGTCGGCCCAAGGCCAATGTGTCGGAGGTCATGAACATTATTGGCGATGTCGAAGGCCGTACCTGCATCATCATGGATGACATGGTGGACACGGCTGGAACGCTCACTAAAGCGGCTGCCGCGCTAAAGGCCAATGGCGCTTCGCGTGTTGTCGCCTACTGCACACATCCTGTTTTATCGGGTGGCGCCGCACAAAGGGTTGAGCAGTCTGACCTCGATGAACTGGTGGTCACAGACACCATCCCCCTTGACCTCGAGACAGCCGCATGCGAGCGCATCCGGGTTATTTCTTGTGCAGGCCTCATGGCAGAGACCATCATACGAATCGCCAAGTCCGATTCTGTCAGCTCGCTTTTTCTGGAATAAGCGGCCCGTCTGCTAGAATAGAGGGCTTTTGCGTTGGCGCTGGTCGCGGCCCAACGAGCCCTCTTAAACGATTAACCGGAGTAACATTCCATGAAAATTTCCACCTCCCACGTGGTGGCCAACCGTCGTGAAACGCAAGGTACGAGTGCGAGCCGCCGCCTTCGTCGTAGCGGCAAGGTGCCAGGTATTGTGTATGGCGGTACGGCTCAGCCCATCTCCATTGAAATGAACCACAACCCCATTCTTCTTGCCTTAAAGGTTGAGGCCTTTCACTCGTCTATTCTTAATCTTGAGCTCGATGGGAAGTCTGAACAGGTCCTTCTAAGAGACTTCCAGATGCACCCCTTCAGGGCACAAGTGCTGCATGTTGACTTCCAAAGGGTGGATGCAAACTCAAAGCTTCATACCCGCGTGCCCTTGCACTTTATTGGTCAGGAAAACTCGCCCGCGGTGAAGCTTGAAGGGGCCATGGTCAGTCATGTGCTCAACGACCTCGAAGTCTCCTGCCTACCCCAAGACCTTCCCGAATTTCTTGAGGTCAACCTCTCGAACCTTACAACCTCGCATCCCGTGCATGTCAGTGATATTCAGTTGCCTGCCGGCGTTGTCTTAACAACGCATGGCCAGGACAACCCCGTTGTGGCCACAGCATCCAAGGTCGGTGGGGCATCATCATCGGCCGACGATGCGGCAGCACCGGGCGGTGAGGCCGCTAAGCCCGCTTAAGCTGTTTAAGGTGATTTGACGCCGTCCATTCAGCTCATCGTGGGGCTCGGCAATCCCGGGCCCCGCTACGAGGACCATCGTCACAATGTTGGCTTTTGGCTGGCCGAAAGACTTCATGGTCTGCCCCAGTCGCTCACCGGTTTCGCGCCCACCGCATGGCATGACGAGCCGCGCTTTTCTTGTCGTCTTCAACGGCTGGCCTCGTCCGTTTTTTGCTGCCAGCCAACCACCTACATGAACGACTCGGGACGAGCGGTTCAGGCCCTTGTGCAGTTCTACAAAATTCCAGCAGATGCCATTTTGGTTGTGCACGATGAGCTTGATATTGCGCCAGGCGACATTCGCTTAAAAAAAGGTGGTGGTCACGGCGGGCACAATGGCGTTCGCAGCATCGCCCAGCAGCTTGGCACGGCAGATTTTTGGAGGCTTCGGCTTGGCATTGGACACCCGCGCAGCCTTGGGCTTGCGCAAGAGGTTGCCGACTTTGTTCTTCACCGCCCCTCGGCCTGCGAGCAGGACCTTATTCAGGCCGCCATCAACCGAAGTCTTCAGGCCATGCCCGATATTCTTAACGGGCGTTTCGATAAAGCCCAGCTTGCACTGCACTCACCAACATAAACCCATCAAAGGCAATTCGCTATGGCGCTTCAATGTGGAATCGTAGGCCTTCCCAATGTGGGAAAGAGCACCCTTTTTAATGCCCTGACCAAGGCAGGAATTGCCGCAGAGAACTACCCTTTTTGCACCATCGAGCCCAACACCGGCATTGTTGAGCTGCCCGACCCCAGGCTTGGCCAGCTTGCCAGCATTGTTTCACCCGAGCGCATCATGCCTGCAACCGTTGAGTTTGTTGACATCGCTGGGCTTGTTGCCGGAGCAAGCAAGGGCGAAGGCCTAGGCAACCAGTTTCTTGCCAACATTCGCGAGACCGACGCCATTGTGAATGTCGTGCGCTGCTTTGAAGACGAGAATGTGGTGCATGTGAATGGTCGGGTTGACCCCCTTGCAGACATTGAAACCATTGCAACCGAACTGGCACTGGCCGATCTCGCCGGCCTTGAGAAACAGCTTGCCAAGGCCATGAAGCCCGCGCGGGCGGGAGACAAAGAGGCGGCTCGGGTGGTTGCGGTGCTCGAAAAATGCCAGGCCGAACTGAATCTGGCTAAGCCCATTCGAGGGCTTGACCTTAGCCCCGAGGAATGGTCGCTGCTGCGGCAGTTTTTCTTCATCACCGCAAAGCCCGCCATGTACATCGCTAATGTTGCGGAGAATGGATTTGAAAACAATGCCCACCTCGAGAGGCTCAGTCAGTTCGCAGCCACCCAAGGCGCACCCGTGGTTGCAATCTGCGCGGCCGTTGAGGCAGAAATTGCCGACATGCCCGATGAAGACAAGCAGGTCTTCTTGGCCGATATGGGCATGCAAGAACCGGGGCTTAATCGTGTGATACGTGCAGCCTTTAGCCTTCTAGGCTTACACACCTATTTCACCGCCGGTGTGAAGGAAGTGCGTGCCTGGACGGTGCGTATTGGCGCCACAGCGCCACAGGCCGCGGGCGTCATTCACACCGACTTTGAACGCGGCTTTATACGGGCAGAAGTCATTGGCTTTAACGATTTCATTGCCTGCAAGGGAGAGCCCGGCGCCAAGGAGGCGGGCAAGATGCGGCTAGAGGGTAAAGACTATGTGGTGAAGGACGGCGACGTCATGCACTTCCGGTTTAACGTCTAAAGTACAAACCCTATTTTCTCAATAAAAACAACAAGTTAACTAAGAAAAGTATAAAGCCAAAAAGGTTTATACATTGATTTTTATCAACCGCTCGGGTTGATACCAGGGGGATGTGGTTTGGGTGTGGAACTGGTGAAGAGAAGCCCAAAACGAAGGCGATAAAAGCCTAATTAGGAATTAAGGCTAGGGACATCCAAGGCATTGCAGCAATGAGTGCCCAAGAACTGAAGAGCGCGAGCAGGTATGGAAGGCAGGCCTTGGCGATCTTCAGGTAGGTAATACCCGTTACGCCACTAGCAACGTACAGATTTAACCCAAAAGGTGGGGTTACAAAACCTATTGCAGCGCCAACTAAAAATATTACAGAAAAGTGAACGGGGTCCACACCGTGGGCGACAGCAATCGGGGCAAGAATTGGCGCGAAAATAACGGTGACTGGTAAGGTCTCGAGAATGCACCCTGCAGCGACAACAATAAGCATGCAAATCATCAACACAACAACGGGCTCGCTCCCAAACCACGCAATAAAGTTGCTTACAGCTTCTGCAGCCCCTAAAAGCGCAAGTATTTGCTGCATAACGATCGAAATGGCGATCATTGGAGCAAGCATGCCCGTCAGTTGACCCGATCGAAGCAAGATATCAGGTAACTTCCTCCAGTTGAGTTCACGCGTAAGAAGGAGCCCAGCAAAAAGGCAGAACGCCACCGTAATTGCCGCAGCCTCCGTTGGTGAAAAAATTCCTGAGTAGATACCAAAAATAACAATGAAGATGGCACCAAACCCCATGTAAGCGCGCACTGCAGTCCGTGCTACCCGCTTTAAATTAAATGGAGTGACTGTTCCCCAGTTGTTTCTGCGGCACATCCACCAACAAGCGATCTGCATAAACACCACCATCAAGAGTCCTGGCAATATCCCCGCGACGAAAAGATCGGAAATCGAGAGGTTCATAACGAACCCGTAAACAATAAAAATGATGGAGGGGGGGATGATGATTCCAACGGTTCCACCGGCTGCAGCGGTTGCAGCCGCAAAGTTTGAGTTATAGCCGTCTTTCTCAAGCTCGGGATGCATAATTCCGCCAATGGTGGCGGTTGTAGCTGAGTTTGAACCAGAGATGGCAGCAAACATTCCACAAGAACCAAGAGTCGCCAACCCAAGACCGCCACGCATCCAACTTGTAAGTGCGTGCGCGAAATCTGCAAGCCGCTTGGCAATCCCTCCAGCAGCAATAAGATCGCCAGTCAAAATAAACAATGGGAGGGACAACAAACCAAAAAAGTTTAGCCCTTCAAACAGCGTGACCCCAATATTGGCTAGGGTGAAGTCAATTACAAATGAGACCCCAACAACCCACAAGCCAATGACAAGAAAAATTGGCGTCCCAATGAGGAAAAGCACGCTCACGCCCAAAGAAACCAACATAATGAGAAGGCCATCTGACATGGTTATGCCTCGTTCACCGTGTCAACCTTCTGAATCGCAATTAAGAAGGGCTCATGCCGCAAATATCTTTGGTAGTCTTGATACATGTTTTGAATGACACGAATCATAAGAAGAACCCATGCAACTGGTGTAGCCAAGTAAAACCACCACTGCATCATGTTGTCGGTACCCTGAACAATCGCGAAATTGTTGTAAGCAAGCATGGTCTGCTCATGGGTATAGAAAATGACCATAAGACCGAACATAAGCCACAACACACCATCAAGCATGAGGCATGCAAACTGCGCGCCGTAGGACATCCTCGATCGCAGTTCGTTAAAGGTGAGGTGCGTTCGCTGCTTGACGTTATAGGAGCAGCCGATCCAAGTCACCCATAGAAAAAGGTAAATTGGTATTGATGTACTCCAAGGAATTTGACTCTTGAAAACAAATCGCTCGATAACGGCAAAGACAATAATGCCCGTCATGAGACTGTAGGCAATGAGAATTAAAACCCTCTCAGCATTCTTGTCGAGCCAAGAGAGCCCATTAAGCAACAGTGTCATCGCACTCAAATAGGTGCTTGAAGGAAAAGGCCAGTGACATCAAAAACGAGTAAAGACGCCACTAGCCGGCCCTGCAACTACGCGCTTTGCCACCAACGTCGCGGCTTAACGCTTGAAACGAGTGCATCAGCTGGGATTTCCCGTGCGATATCAAAAATAGTCTTGTAAACATCCTGACCGCCTGACATCTTGTTGAGACGGTCGCGCCAAACTTCCCACTCTTTTGGTCTGTATTGCGGCGAACACATCTTTTCAGCCTTGAGAAGCTCAGCAGGAGATAGCGTTGCGACACGCACGCCATTCTTACCGAATAGCGTATTTGGACCAGGCTTCGGCACAGCGCCGACGATCTCAACCAATGCCCTCTCTTGTTCACGCTGCGTGTACTGCTGTGCCGCATACGACGTCTCCATCACCACGTCTTGGAGTTTTGCGGGCAGCTTGTTAAACGCGGGCAATGCCATGGCTGTATGCTCAGTTCCACAGAAGAATCGTAAATCAACCACCTGTGACAACACCGGAGACATATTTGCATAAGCAGCCGCCCCCATCCATGTTTCTGCTCCGTCGATAAGCCCTTGACGCAGGCCGTCCAGGGTCTCTTCCCAGGCAAGAGGGACTGGATTGAGGTCCATCAGCTGCATCGCAAGCCGTCCCAACTGAGTGCCAGTAACGCGATTCTTGGTTCCCGCAAGCTCAGTAACGCTTGTGACCGTTGGTCGATCTTTAAACTTTGAGCCCAACATGATTCCGCGTAATTCGCAATGGGTGTATAGGAACTGAACCCCATGCAGGCGACGTAAAGGCTCTCGAAGAACAGCCTCACTTTTCGGATGATAGAAGAAGTGATGCTGAGAGGCCCTGCTTGGGAACATGTAAGCAAAGTCAAGCACGTTGTAGTAAGGCGCTGCACCGGCCGAGTTCTGAGTGCTTGCGGTAAACAAATCGACGATCCCTTGCTGCGTTTTCTTCACGCAGTCAAGCTGGTTACAGATTTGGTTGCTTCCAATAAACTCAACTTTAATTGCGCCATCGCTGCGCTTCTCTAGCTCCTGCGAAAACCAAAGCTGCCCGGACTCCTGGATTTTTAGGTTATTTTCGTTAAATCCGGCTGCGCCAAATTTTAAGTTGAACTGCGCAGCGCCATCACGTTTTGCGGCCGTTTGCGCGGCCGCCTTACCCACACCTTCCAAAGTTAGTGGACCCACAAAACTTGCGACTGCAATTGCAGTGGACGTAAAGCCATAACGACCCGCAATCTGTAAAAACCCTCGTCTTGTTAAAGGACTGGTCTTTGCCATTAAACGTCTCCTCTGATTTTAGTTTGAACCCGCCGGCCCAGGCCTTTAATTCATTGTGTTTTACCGGTGCACAACAACACAACCCGTACTAACGGACCGACAAGGTTGGCCTCAGCTAACTATTCCTTAGCGTTTTTTTTGGAATAAATGCAAACCAATAACTTCAACCTAATTAACTCATATACATGACTTACATCGCCATGCGTACTTACCCTAAAAATTGGGGCTCACATGGACTCGGCAAGTATCATCTCGTAATCCATAGAGCTGGCCATCCGGGGGTTCGTTTGGTGACAGTGGTCCGCCAAAGCACCTTGGATGATTCGCTGAAACTGACTTGCCTGAACGCCCATCTCGGAGAGCCCCTTGGGCAGGCCAAGCCGGGCGTTTAAGTCACGAACCGCGTTGGGTATATCGCTTCCACTCCTTAAGCCTATTGCGTTGGCCACGCGCTGCATGCGATTCTCCTTCACAACAGACTCCGCTTGGCTATTGAATCTCATTACCGCAGACAAGAACACGGCATTCAACGTTCCATGATGTAGCTTAGGATTAAGGCCCCCCAGGCTATGACTTAACGAATGGACACAGCCCAGCCCTTTTTGAAATGCCATCGCCCCTTGCATACTGGAGCTCATCATGTTGAGTCTTGCCTCACGATCCTGCCCATTGCGGGTTGCTCGCTCGATAAACTCCCAGCCACGCTGAAGACCATCCAGTGCAATCCCGTCAGCGGGTGGATTAAAAGCAGCCCCAATAAAAGTCTCCATGCAGTGCGTAATAGCGTCCATGCCGGTTGCAGCGGTGAGACTAGGAGGCAAACCACGGGTCAGATCCGGATCTAATAAAGCAACTTTGGGTACTAAATGCCAGCTATGAAAGCCTAGCTTGCGACCGTCTTCGACAATGATCACAGCGCCACGCGCAACCTCACTACCTGTTCCAGCTGTCGTTGGAATGGCAATGAGTGGAGGTACATCAGGCGAAATTTTGGGGGATCCACCCTCAATCGTTGCGTAGGTGGTTAACGCACCGGGATGATTAACAGCAATTGCAACTCCCTTTGCGCAATCAATTGCACTGCCGCCACCCAAGCCAATCAGCCCATCACAGTTGTTTGAGACATAAAGCTCTCTAGCAGACCGCACAGCATTCTCTGTGGGATTCGAAGGTGTCTGATCGAATACAACCGATTGAAGCTGATGAGCAGCTAGCTCGACCAAAATCTTCTCCAAAAGACCTGCGGCACGAATGCCCTGATCAGTAACGAGAAGAGGCTTTCTGATGCTGTGTTGCTCGCACAGGTTTGCAAGCTTCTTCACAGCTCCAAACTCGATGATGACTTGATTCAAATAGATGAACTGCGACATGGTTAGACTCCAAGATCTTTTTTGTTGAAGCTGCCGCATTCTGTCGGTCGAATGCGGCCAATCGATTTTGCAGCGCAATCAAAATGACTTGCGCGCTTTCGGAGTTGCTGTAGTAAAAAGTAATTAACTCACGGGCGAGGTCCTTAATTAAAACAAGGGTCTGCTCGTGAAGTGTCCGTAAAAAACTGCGAACACCGCCGAGATGTTACTCATGGTGGGGTTGCCCGTGCCACAGGGGTTACGATAGCCTGTATTGCACTCACCCGAAAGCCTCTTAGAGACAACCCATGCCCGTTATTACCACCATCGAAGACCTGCGCGTTCTCGCCGAAAAACGCGTGCCGCGCATGTTTTATGACTACGCCGACAGCGGCTCATGGACCGAGAGCACCTACCGCGCCAACGAAGACGACTTCCAAAAAATCAAGCTGCGCCAGCGCGTTGCCGTGAACATGGAAAACCGCAGCACCAGCACCAAGATGGTCGGCATCGAAACCAAAATGCCCGTGTGTATCGCCCCCGTGGGCTTGACCGGCATGCAGCACGCTGATGGCGAAATGCATGCGGCCATGGCCGCCAAAAAGTTTGGTATCCCCTTCACCCTGTCGACCATGAGCATCTGCTCGATCGAAGACATCGCAGCCCACACCCAAGCGCCGTTTTGGTTTCAGCTCTACATGATGCGGGACCGCGAGGCGATGGCCCGCATGATTGACCGCTGCAAAGCCGCCAACGTGAGCGCCATGGTTCTCACACTCGACTTGCAAGTCATTGGCCAACGCCACAAAGACCTGAAAAACGGCCTCACCGCGCCGCCTAGCCCCACCATTGCCAACATCATTAACCTGATGACCAAGCCGCGCTGGTGTCTGGGCATGGCTGGCACCCGCCGCCACACCTTCGGTAACCTGGTGGGCCACGTCAAAGCCGTGACCAATATGAAGTCGCTGGCCTCGTGGACCAACGAGCAGTTTGACCCGACTCTCAACTGGGAAGACGTGGCCTGGGTCAAAAAGCAATGGGGCGGCAAGCTAATCTTAAAAGGCATCATGGATACCGAAGATGCCAAGTTGGCCGTGGCCAGCGGTGCCGACGCAATTGTGGTGAGTAACCATGGCGGCCGCCAGCTCGACGGCGCGCCCAGCAGCATCGAAGCCCTGCCCGCCATCGTGGCCGCAGTGGGCGACCAAATTGAAGTCTGGATGGACGGCGGTATTCGCAGCGGCCAAGACGTGCTTAAGGCCTGGGCGTTGGGCGCCAAGGGCACCATGATCGGCCGCGCCATGGTCTACGGCCTGGGCGCAATGGGCGAAGCGGGTGTGACCAAGGCTCTGCAAATCATCCATAAAGAGCTCGACGTGACCATGGCCTTTTGTGGCCACACCGACATCCAGAACGTCAACACCAACATCTTGCTGCCCGGCACTTTTCCGAAGCCCTTCTCGAGCCCTAGCTAGTCTGTGAAGCATTGGGGTCTTTCAGGCTAAGTCTTCTGACGTCCTCAATTCTCCAGAGATTGTCGTTAAGATCGGGGCGGCTCAAAAACCTCTTCAAGGGAATTAGCAACCAACACGGACTCTGACCAGGCATCGAGCTCATCGTCGGTGGCCGAGAGAAGGCGGCTTCGGCTTGCCTCTGAAAGCGCGCCAAACTTCTTCGTGAAGTCGTTCAAGGAGCTCAGCCTTTCCCTCTGCCTTGCCCGCGGCCCCTGCCCTCGTCCCAGCCGGCGATCGCTGGCGTTGAGGTCGCGAACGTACTTAATACGCTTCTCGGCATCGGCGCGCTCTTGCGCTGTGGCACTCACCGACTTCAGCACCGCAAAGGCTTCTTTCACATCCGGGTGGGTGATCTGTTCCATGACAACTCCGTTGGGGTTGGAAAAGAATAGACACCAATCGTAAAGCGGTTTGTTGGTTTTCTCTAGCCCTAGCCGAGCAAGCTTCGGTAGCTCTAGGAAGTTCAGCTCTAACTGCACCTCAAGCTCTCGGGGTGATTGGGGTGGTTGGTCTGGTTGGTCCAGCAGCGGGTCGGCCCGCATGGCAAGCGCCACTGGCCGTTCGCCTCATCGCCTGGCTCACGAAAAGTTGAAAGTCAGAATACTCACCCCCAATTACCAGCTTGGCTGCAGGCCTCGGACTCTCCAATTTGGTCAACCAACGATCCAGGCCAGGTAGTAAAGCGCCCGGGCCGGAATAGTCGCGTGGGCCCTCACCTGAACCTCTACGTCAATGCTGCGGCCGTTAGAATCGAGAGCCCGGATATCAAGCACAATCTGCTTACCGGTGATGTCTTCGGGAAGGATATTAGGGTTCAGAACCTCGGTGAGTTGAAGGGGCTCGGCGCCTCCCCGAACCAGGTTCACAAGGTCGGTTAATAGATCAATGCGCTGGGCAAGAGGCGCTTAAATACGTAGTCGTTCTTGGGGTCAAGCGGTGCGTCACTGGAAGCTGAGGGCATGGAACTGCGGCCCGGCCATCCCGGGGCATGGTGTGAAGGGTGCAGACCTAAACACCACTCCTTCTGCACACCATTAGCCGTTTCGGCGGAGGCTGGTGCAGATCACCGACCATGCCGGCAATACCCAATATGCAATCAGCTTTTTCGACCCCTTAGGAACGAGGCACTTTGATGCCACCGCGTGCCTATGTCCCTGATGTCATGCTGCAGGACAAGGTCAAGATGAGGGCGCTTGTGCAAATTCAATAATGAAAAGAAGCGTACTAGGACAGAACCGATTGGTCCTGTGACATCTTCACTGCAGTTCATGCGAAGCATGCGGGATTCCGAACCCCCAATACCTTCTGCCTGCCCGTCGGAAACAACAACCTGCAGCCTACACCCCAGCCATTAAGACATCAACAGCCCGATTGATTCGGTCACCTTGGTCTGCCACGTTACCGACTCGTCGCAATTTCGAGCGACGCACGGCGGCGATGAGGCGGGTTGCAAGCACCCAGCATTGACCATTTAATACAAGCTCGGGGTTCAGGTCTTTGACCGCTGGGTAATCTGTTAACAGGGGAATCACGACCACCGCCGGGTCGGGCGGCAAGAGGTCGCTCTCGACGACGACCATTTTCACCCCGTTGTATTCGGCCACGTCGTATCGAGTCAGGCACTCCACGAAGACCCCCCAGGCCCACTCATGATATCGGCCAGAGGGTGTCCATTTCTCTCGTGCCAGGCGGCTTGTGCCGCAAAAGCCTTCGCATTTTGATTGACCCACTGCAGGCGACGCGCGCTAGCGACTGCGCTTCTTAGTGCCGATTCAGCCACTGCAGATACATTGATGTCCAGTGCTTTTGCGTCATCGAGTACCTCGGCATCGAGGGTTAAGGACGTTTTGCGTTTGGTTGCTAGTGGCATTTCTAGTACCTCTTAAATGTACCGCAATGATATACCGACTTTGGCGGTTCAGATTCAAGAAGTGCCTAGCGATCCAACGTCTCGAGCGTCTGGGTTGTTCACAGACCTTGGTCAAAGCAGTTGCATTACCCTGCGAAGAGGTTCGCCCAACCAGCGATTGGGAGGTTTTGTCAGCCAGGGCTCTTCTGCACCGAAATAAGAATCTCGTTGCGCCTGCGCCAAGGCAGGGTAAAGGGGTCGTTGTAACGCGCTACCTGCGGTGGCCCTTTTTCAACCAAGCCCCGCGCCTCTAACCAGGCCCTTAATTTCTCGGTCTGATCCGCAATGGCCGATTCAGTGGTCCAGCCGCTAAAGCGCACAGACGCCGCTTCGTGCGGCGGCACTTTTCGAATTTTCACAGAAGGGTCGGTGGGCTTAGGAAGGCTGGCAATGTCCTCGCTACTGGGCATTACAAAGTGCAGTCGCCATCCATCGTCTTTGGGCTCAACGGTCACCGGAGCGGTCATTGCTATCTTCCGACTATCGCCCGAGTCGGCCTGGTTACCACCAAAAATATAGCCCGCCACACGACGAAAACCATTGCGACTTGCAGAATCGAAATCGCCTGAAAGCTCTGTCTCTGCAACGACAAAGCCCGTATAGAGCCGATGCTCAAAAGGGCCGTCAGTTAGGAGAACTTCATACTTGGGTTCTTCAATTGCCATTGCTGAGCCTAGCGTTAGGACAAAAAGCCCCACAAAAAAGAGGGCGACACGGCCCGGTACCTGCAGGGCCAAGACTACTATTGCATTGAAAACTATGCGTGCACCATGAACCATCGTCATAAACCTCGTCGAGAAATGCTTAAGGGCTTCAGCGCCCTTATGCTATCGGTTGGCGTGGCCTCCCCAGCCATTTTTACCAGCCGAAAATCGTTTGCACAACAAGCCCTTACTCCCAGCTGCGGTAAACAAACTCCGCCCCAAATGGAGGGACCCTTCTTCACTCCCCTGTCGCCCGAGCGAACCAGCCTTATTACACCTGACATGAAGGCGGCTCGCATGAGGCTTGTTGGCCAGGTTATCGATGCCTCATGTCGGCCAATAGCGGGAGCACTGCTTGACTTCTGGCAGTGCGATGACAAGGGTCGTTACGACAATGAAGGCTACAGGCTTCGGGGGCATCAGTACACCAATAACAAGGGCGAGTTTCTGCTTGAAACCCTTGTACCCGGTGAATACCCGGGCCGCACCCCACACTTTCATGTCAAGGTGCAAGGTAAAAGCAAAGGCATTCTTACCACCCAGCTTTACCTGCCCAACCACCCCCGCAACCGGCGTGATTTTCTTTTTGACCCCCAGCTCATCCTCGGCACGCGGGGGTCGGACATGCTCTTTCAGTTCGTTTTGCCCTCTTCGAACGCAGGCTAAGTTAGAAGTTAAAACTTGGCACTTAACTCGGCAAGCCAGTCTGCCGCGGGTTCAATCGAAATGGACCCACGTTGCTCTTTGTTCCGAAGGTGGCGCACGACCAGCCAGGTTTTTGCATCCGGGAAGCGGTCGGCAACACTGGCCAGCAGATTTGAAATGGAGTTCTCTGTAAGTTTGGCCTCGGCAACTAATAGGGGAGCATCGTTCTCAGAGACAACAAAATCAATTTCTCGGCCCTCTTTGTCACGGATGTACTGCAGCTGAAGATCTCTGCCTTGTTCGTCCTGAACCTGGTGCACCTGCCTTAGAAGCATTGCCGCACAGGCGTTCTCAAACCTGGCGCCGCCATCGCCAAGCTTCTCGTCCACCATGCCAACATCGTAAAAGTAAACCTTGGGCTCCTTCAGTAAGGCCCGGGCAATGTTTCGATGAAAGGGCCTCACGGTAAAAACCACATAAAGCGCTTCGAGAATCTCAAGATACTTCGCAAGAGTCGCGGGCGAGACCTGAAGGTCTCGAGAGATGGACGCCAGTGAAACGGGGGACCCCACTCGCGACCGAAGCATGTCAACAAAGAGCCGCATGGCACGAACCTCGTGGATGCGTGAAAACTCTAAAACGTCTTCACGCACGAGACCTTCCAAGTACAAGCGCCGCCATCGTTGTGCATCCCTTGCGGAGTCAGCAAGCAAAGGCTCGGGAAAGCCGCCGCGCTCTAAAATGCGATTCAAGGCCTGCGCTGGGGTTCCGCCTTCACTAGCAAGCCACTCCTCGACACTCACAGGATGCAGTCGCCAGGAGAAATAACGACCCGCCAGTGACTCGCCCGCCTGTCGAAAAGCATCCAAGCGCGCACTGCCTGTAACCATATAGATTTGATGGCTCGGCCTTGCATCAAACACACCCTTTAACCAGGGTTTCCAGCCTTTCATTTTGTGGAGTTCATCAAAGACCACAAGGCCTGCTGAAGGAGACCAGCTACGGTTGAAAATAATAGAGCGATCCTGTGGAACATCCCAGTTGAGAACCTGGGCACCTGGATAGCGATTGGACTGCCCCGCAAGTTGCTTGGCTAAGGTTGTCTTTCCTGCCTGACGTGGGCCGGATAAGAAGACCATCTTCCGATCAAGGTCGCTGCTAATTCTCTCGAGTAAATCCCGTTTCATTCTGACTATTTTATAGAACTATGAAAAATAGTCTAGACTAAACTACAAAGGTTTTTGCAAAAGTCTAAGGTCAGGCCCTTTGCTTCTAGCCGTGGCCCGCGCGAATTAATGGCTAAAAGCTAGTACGCGACTCCCTCGGGCACTGAAGCCTGGCCCACAGCGGGAAACAACAAGAGGCTTGCAAGGCAAAGCGTCCAGCATTTTCGTAGTACGCTCATTAGGATCCATTTATTTAGCCCCTTCAATGGGCCCCTTCCATTCTTACGTAAAACGACCATGAAAAACCGTCTGCTTCAGTTGCTTGTCTCCCTGTTCGGATTGGGCGCAGCCCCCGCTCTCGTGCCGGGGCCGCTTGCCGCCGATCTCCCCAAAGAACCTGTGCAAGAGCTTGTCAAAATCGACCGTGCCCTGGGCTCGGGCGCCGAGGCGGTTGCGGGCAAGAATGTTTTTGTGCATTACTCGGGCTGGCTCTACACAAGCAAGGCGGGCGACGGCAAAGGCAAAAAGTTCGACAGCTCGGTCGATCGGGGCAGCCCATTTAACTTTCCTCTGGGCGCGGGCCGCGTCATTGCCGGCTGGGATCAGGGTGTAGCAGGCATGAAGGTGGGCGGCAAGCGCACCCTGGTCATTCCCCTCAACTGGGCTACGGTCCGCGCGGGGCGGGTGGCGTTATTCCGCCAAACGCGACACTTATTTTTGATGTGGAACTGCTTGAGGTGAAATAGCCCCTCACCCCTTACTTAAGAAGGGGTGGCTCCCAAAGGCTAGGCTGGCTCGAGCATAAGGCCACGAAGCTTTTTAAACGCCTGCCCCTCGATCTGACGCACCCGCTCGGCAGAAATACCATACCGGTCCGCAAGTTCGTGCAAGGTGGGCGCCTTATCATCGGGGTCAGCAAGCCAACGGGCCGCCACAATGGCGCGGCTTCGCTCATCAAGTGACTGCAAAGCTTTCTGAAGGCCTTCGGCCTGAACCCGCTGGTCTTGGGCCTCAGCCACAATGGAGGCAGGGTCTGCGTTTTCAGCGGCGAGGTTGGCAATGGGGCCGGCCCATTCGCCGTCTTCATTGGGCAGTTCAAGCGGGGTGTCGCCGCCTGCAAGCCGCCTGTCCATCTCCATAACCTCTTCAGCGCTAACAGAGAGCTCTTTGGCAATCTGCCGGGCCTGTTCGGTTGACACGGACTGCTCGGCACCCAAGGCGCGCTTGAGGGACTTCAAATTGAAAAAGAGCTTGCGCTGGGCCTTCGTTGTGGCCACCTTCACAAGCTGCCGGTTGCGAAGAATGTAGTCGTGAATTTCGGCCTTAATCCAGTGCAGGGCAAACGAGACAAGCCGCACGCCACGCGTGGGATCAAACCTTTTAACCGCCTTCATCAGGCCCAGATTGCCTTCCTGAATGAGGTCGGCCTGGGGCAGGCCATAGCCTAGGTACTGGCGCGACACCGCCACCACAAGCCGCAGGTGAGAGAGCACAAGTTCACGCGCGGCCTCAAGGTCGTCAAGGGTGCGGTACTTCAGTGCAAGCGATTGCTCGCGCTCAAGTGAGAGCAAAGGAAACTGCTGCACAGCCCGAAGGTAGCCATCTAGGTTGGCAGCCGGCGAGAGCTGGGGCAGCGTCAACGCATTCGAAGCTGAAACGGTCATGGGTAAGGTCCTCCTCTTTAGCTATTTTAGCACTCCCACATTAAGAGTGCTAACCCCCAAAAAGGTCTCCAACCTCAATCTCCACGTGCAATTGAGGGAAATTGACCTACCATCCTAGGTTGATCCAAACCAAACCGGACTGACCTCCAGACAAGAAAGGTACTCGGGATGAAATTTCGATTCCCCATCGTCATCATCGACGAAGACTTCCGCTCCGAGAACACCTCGGGCCTGGGCATCCGCGCCCTGGCTGACGCCCTGGAAAAAGAGGGCATGGAGGTTCTGGGGGCGACCAGCTACGGGGACCTCTCTCAGTTTGCGCAGCAACAGTCCAGGGCCTCGGCCTTTATTCTGTCAATTGATGATGAAGAGTTTGGAAGCGGCTCCAAAGAAGAAACCGCCCACGCCCTGCGAAACCTACGAGCCTTTGTAAGCGAGATTCGGTTTCGCAATGCCGAAATCCCCATTTACATCTACGGCGAAACGCGCACCTCGCGCCACATTCCCAATGACGTCCTGCGCGAGCTTCACGGGTTTATTCATATGTTTGAAGACACCCCGGAGTTCGTGGCCCGCCACATTATTCGTGAGGCGAAGTCATACCTTGATTCTCTTGCACCTCCCTTCTTTCGAGCCCTTCTGCACTATGCGCAAGACGGGTCGTATTCCTGGCACTGCCCCGGCCACTCCGGTGGCGTTGCCTTTTTAAAGTCGCCTGTGGGTCAGATGTTTCACCAGTTCTTCGGCGAGAACATGCTGCGTGCCGATGTCTGTAACGCGGTCGATGAGCTTGGCCAGTTGCTCGACCACACCGGTCCGGTGGCCGCTTCCGAGCGCAATGCCGCCCGTATTTTCAATGCCGACCATTGCTTTTTTGTCACCAACGGCACAAGCACCAGCAACAAGGTGGTCTGGCATGCCGCCGTTGCGCCAGGCGACATTGTTGTTGTCGATCGAAACTGCCACAAGAGTGTCTTGCATGCCATCACGATGACCGGGGCCGTGCCTGTGTTTCTCATGCCCACCCGCAATCACCTGGGCATCATTGGTCCCATTCCCTTAAGCGAGTTTCAGCCCGAGACCATTCTTGAGAAGATTAAGGCCAATCCCTTTGCGCGCGAGAACTGGGAGCGTGCCGAGCGCGAGGGCATAGCCAAGCCGCGCATTCTTACCATTAC
The DNA here is from genome assembly GCA_018402635.1 of Burkholderiaceae bacterium. Taxonomy (GTDB): domain Bacteria; phylum Pseudomonadota; class Gammaproteobacteria; order Burkholderiales; family Burkholderiaceae_A; genus Hahnella. The sequence goes on along the minus strand of JAGYIP010000008.1, from coordinate 237,047 downwards.
ACAAAGCACCTACGATGGCGTGCTTTACAACGTCGAAATGATTAAGGCCGTGCTTGGCGACTGGATTGATACCCTGCACTTTGATGAGGCCTGGGTGCCCCATGCAGCCTTTCACGATTTCTACAAAAACATGCATGCCATTGGGCGCGACCGACCAAGGTCCAAAGGGCCCATGGTCTTTTCCACCCAGTCCACCCATAAGCTTCTTGCTGGCCTGTCGCAGGCCTCGCAGATTCTGGTGCAAGAATCGGAGACGCGAACCCTTGATCGCGACCTGTTTAACGAGGCTTACTTAATGCACACCAGCACAAGCCCGCAGTACGCCATTATTGCCTCGCTTGATGTGGCAGCGGCCATGATGGAGCCCCCAGGCGGCACAGCGCTGGTTGAAGAGAGCCTTGTTGAGGCCATGGATTTTCGCCGCGCCATGCGTAAGGTTGAAGAAGAGTTCGGCCCCAAAGACTGGTGGTTTAAGGTCTGGGGACCTGAAGACGTGCAGGCCGACTCCGATGGCATGGCCCAGCGCGACCAATGGATTCTCAAGCCCGATGACGACTGGCACGGGTTTGAGGGCCTTGTTGAGGGCTTCAATATGCTGGACCCCATAAAGTCAACCATCGTAACGCCAGGCTTAAACATTAAGGGCGAGTTCGATGTCCAGGGCATCCCGGCCTCCGTAGTCACCAAGTACCTGGCCGAGCATGGCGTTATTGTTGAAAAAACCGGGCTTTACTCATTCTTTATTATGTTCACCATCGGCATTACAAAAGGTCGTTGGAATACTCTGCTTACGGCGCTTCAGCAGTTCAAAGACGATTACGACAAGAACCAGCCCATGTGGCGGGTCATTCCTGAGTTCTGCGCGAAGCATCCGCAGTACGAACGCGTTGGGCTGCGAGACCTCTGTCAAACGCTGCATGATGCCTATAAGCAAAACGACATCGCGCGGCTTACCACCGAGATGTACATATCGAACATTGAGCCAGCGCTTAAGCCCGCAAAGGCCTTCTCGGCCGTAGCGCATCGCAAGACTGAGCGCGTGCCCATTGATGTGCTCGAAGGCCGCATCACGACAAGCCTTCTCACGCCCTATCCACCGGGCATCCCGCTTCTTATTCCCGGAGAGCGGTTTAATAAAACCATTGTTCGCTACCTGCAGTTTGCACGCGACTTCAATGCCCGCTTTCCGGGCTTTGACGCCGACATTCACGGGCTGGTTCAACAGGAACAAAACGGCGTCATGGGCTACTTTGTTGACTGCGTTGCCGAGTCTGCAGTGGCCTCGCTTTCGCTGAACAAGACAGCGCTCGCCGCCATGGCGGACGAATGATCTCACTTGCCTGGACACGGTTTTTTCTGGTCGCGGCAGGGCTTTTTGGTGCGGTAGGCGTGGCCGCAGGGGCCTATGCCTCGCATGGCCTTGCACGCCTGGTTGATGAGGTAAAACTTATTGAGTACTTTGAGCTCGCGGCACTCTATCAACTGGTGCATGCCGTGGCCCTGCTTGGGCTTGCGCTCGCAGCGAGTTACAGGCCCCTGCATCTCGGGGCAGTTATTGCTGGGCTTTTATTTACAGCCGGGGTCGTTCTGTTTTCCGGCAGCCTTTACCTTCGGGTGCTTACGGGTGTGCCCGACTGGGGTGCCTTCACGCCCCTGGGCGGATCGGCCTTTATTCTTGGCTGGCTTGTTATTGCGGCTACGGGGGTTAGGGCAGCTCAGGCGTCGCAAGCAGGGCCTGAGCAAAAGCCTGGGCATCAAACGGCTGAAGGTCCTCAAGGCCTTCGCCCACCCCAATAAAGGCCACCGGTATCGGCTGCTGCTCTGCCAGCGCCAAAAGCACACCGCCCTTTGCAGTGCCATCAAGCTTTGTCACCACAAGGCCCGTTAGCCCCAGGGCCTCATGAAAGGCCTTCACCTGAGCCAGCGCATTCTGACCTGTGCCGCCATCGACAACCAGCCAGGTCTCGTGAGGCGCATCGGCCATGGCCTTTGCCATGACCCGCTTCACTTTTTTTAACTCCTCCATAAGATGAAGCTGCGTTGGCAGCCTGCCTGCCGTGTCCACAATGACGCAGTCCACCTGACGCGCAAGCCCTGCCGATACGGCATCAAAGGCAATGGCAGCAGGGTCCGCCTGCCCGGTTGGCGCAATAACATCCACCCCATTGCGGCTGCCCCAGGTCACCAGCTGCTCGCGTGCTGCAGCCCGGAAGGTGTCGCCTGCTGCCAGCAAAACCTTGTTGCCCTGTTGCCTTTCGTAGTGGGTGAGCTTGCCAATGGTGGTGGTCTTGCCTGCGCCATTGACCCCAACCAGCATCACCACACGTGGCGAAGGCCTTGCCGTCTGATGCGAGTTCAGGGTGTCAGCCGGGGCAGCTCGGCTGCCCAAGGCGGCGGGGTTTTCGGCCTGCAGGTCATGGCCATAGAACGAGGTTCGTTCAAGCCTTTGAAGGCGAAGGGCAAGAATTTCGGTCAGTCGCCCACGAACCGCCTGCGGATCTTCTGCATCAGCAAGGGGTTCTTTGCGCAAGGAGTTGCGGAGATCTTTGACAATAGCCTGACTTGCCAGAGCGCCAACATCGGCCATAATCAATGCGGATTCAACCTCTTCAAACCAGTCATCGTCAAGCCGGGCACCGCCAAAGAGTCGGCTTATCTGTTCCCGGGTTTTTGAAAGGCCGGCACCTAATTTCGAAAGACCGATGCGGTCTAGGAAACCTCTCATAACCAATGACACTCCTATTCGTAGACCTTTAAAGGGCCTGTCAACGATTACCTTAAAAGAACCATGCAGACAACACTTCAAACAGTCGCTACAGCGCCCATACAGCTGTCGTTGCCCTCCATTGTAGGGGCCGAGCTTCGCTTAAACCTAAGTCGGCTGTTGCTTGCGGCCATGGGCTTTCTTGTCTTCGGGCTGCAGCCTCTAAGCGCCCAGGGCCTTCCAACCCTCGATAAGACCCTAGCCAGCGGCATGCGTATTGTAGTTTTCGAAGACAACCGGTCGCCCACGGCCCTTCACATGGTCTGGATTCGAGCCGGTTCCATGGATGAAACCGAGGGTATATCGGGCATTGCCCATGTGCTTGAGCACATGATGTTTAAGGGCACAAAGACATTGCGCCCTGGGGAGTTCAGCCAAAAGGTCTCGAGCCTTGGCGGTCGGGAAAACGCATTTACCTCCACGGACTACACCGGCTACTTTCAACAGGTTCATCGCGACGCACTTTTTGAGGTCATGGCGCTTGAGGCCGACCGCATGCAAAACCTGGTCATCAACGATGAGGAGTTTGCGAAAGAGCTTAAGGTGGTTATGGAGGAGCGCCGGCTGCGAACAGACGACAGCCCGCAAGGCCGAAGCTTCGAGGCCCTTATGGCCACTGCATTTCTGGCCCATCCAATACGCAGGCCCATTATTGGGTGGCGAAACGACCTTGAGCAGCTCACCGCCGACGATGCCCGTAACTGGTACCAGCAGTGGTATCGGCCCGAACACGCCACCATGGTTGTGGTGGGAAACGTCAACGCGCAGGCCGTCTTTGAAAAGGCGCAGTCCCTCTACGCAGGCTGGGCGGCAGCGCCCGCGACATCGAACAAGGCTGTCGCACTCAAGCCGCGCCAGTTCGCCGAGCCTAAGCAGCTTGGGCCACGCACGGCCGAGGTGACCGCCCCTGCCGAGAACCCCTTTTTCATTGATGCATGGAAGGCGCCTGTGCTTGGTGCCGACGACGGTCCCTTGCACCCCGACAACCCCAAGGCAAGAGACGTTGTGGCCTTGTCGGTCTTGGCCAGTCTTCTTGATAACCCAAACACGGGCATTCTTATTGAATCCCTTGTTCGACAGCGACAACTTGCCCTTGGACTTGGGGTCAGCAGCGACACCATCTCAAGGGGGCCAGGCTTATTTACTATTACCGGCTCGCCTCGGCCGGGCCGAAGCATCCAAGAGCTCCAGACCGCCATTGACGAAGTTATTAAAGCCTTTTTAGAAAAAGGTGTAAGCCAGAGCCAGTTAGAAAGGGTTAGGCGTCAGGCGAAGGCAAGCCAGGTCTATCAGCAAGACTCCCTTTTTTCGCGCGCCATGGTCACGGGCAGGCTGGCCATGACCGGGCGGCCCCTTTCTGACCGAATGGCCTGGCTTGTCATGCTCGATGAGATTAAGGCTGAAGACTTAAATCGCGTGGCGGCTCTGGTCCTGCGCGATGAAAACCGCACCACCATTGCCCTTAAGCCCACCGATCCCAAAGCGGCCGCGCGTCGCGGGCTAGGAAGCAGCATTCTTCGTCACTAGCTCGAGGTTAGTCATTTTATGAACACACGGTCTTTCGCCATTTTTTCGGGCCTCGGTCTGAGCCTTTTTCTTGTCTGTCTTGGCGGCCTTCATGCCAGCCCCACCACCCAGGCTACGGCGTCAGACGAGCAGGCTGCAAGCCCTGAGCCCCGAGCCAGTCTTAACCAGTTTGTCTCCAGCAAGAACAGTCGGGTCCTCTTTCAGCAGGCACCCGACATTCCCATGATCGACCTTGCCATTGAGATTGACGCGGGCAGTCGATGGGATCCACAAGGGCTTGAAGGCCTAGCCAGCCTGACTGCGCAGCTGGCGATGGCGGGCGTTCGCTCCGAGGCGAGTCGGCCAGCACTTAGTGAGACGGAGATGGGTGAGGCATGGGCTGACCTTGCTGTCGAGCGGTCCGTGGGCACCTCGCGGGATCAAGTAAGCCTGCGGTTTCGGTTTCTTTCAGACCCGAAGGTGCGCGATGCGGCCATTGCCCTTATTGCCAGAGTTCTCGCTGAGCCGGCCATGGCAGACTCCGTCTTTGAGCGGCAACGGGCAACAGGTATCGCGGGCCTAAAAGAATCGTTGTCGCGGCCGCAAACACTGGCAACGCGGGCCTTGTGGCAGGCCATGTACCAGGGCCACCCCTACGGCGCCCTGGTGACCGAGGCATCCCTTGAAGCCACATCGCGCGATCACCTGGTTGCCTTTCACGGCTTTTACTGGAGGCCCGAGCGAATGAGTATTGCGATTGTGGGCGACATTGGTCTGGCCGATGCCAAGAGGCTTGTTGAAGGCACTCAGGCTCTCTTGCAGGCAGGCATCTCCGAGAAAGATCAGACGCTTGCAGCCCTAACCAACTTTCGCACAAGCCTTGGCCCCGCGCCTCAAGGGGGGCCATCCAGCAGCACCATCAACGTTGACCATCCTGCGAGCCAGGCCCATATCTGGATGGGTCTTCCGGTGCTTGCCCGGCATGAGCTTGATGACTACTTTGCACTTCTGGTGGCCAATCACGTGCTTGGGGGGGGTGGTTTTGTCTCGCGTCTAACCAAGGAAATTCGAGAAAAGCGTGGCATGGCCTACAGCGTGTTTTCCGCTGTTCAGCCACTGGCGCAGACCGGGCCTTTTTTTCTTGGCCTGCAAACGCAGCGCGAGCAGGCATCGCAGGCCGTGAAGGTTGTTAATGAGACGCTGGCGAGTTTTATTGCCAAGGGCCCTTCCGAGGAAGAGTTTGTGGCTGCAAAAAAGAACCTTATTGGCGGCTTTGCGCTGCGGCTTGATAGCAACCGTAAACTCATCGATAACCTTGCAGCCATAAACTTCTACAGGCTGCCTGCGAACTACCTTGATACCTGGACAGATCGCATCGATCTGGTAAGCCGGGAGGATATCCAGAACGTGCTTAACCAACGGTTTGCAGGCCGCGGTATGGTCACCGTAATTGTGGCGGGCCAGCCTGGCTCTTAGCCCCGCCGAAGGTATGGGACAGGTTCGCATTATTGGGGGTCAATGGCGGCGTAGAACGCTTGAGGTGCCCGACCGTCCAGGGCTGCGGCCAACGCCAGACCGGGCCCGCGAAACGGTCTTTAACTGGCTTGAGTCTTGGCTTCCTTATCAGTGGGCTGACACGCGGGTGCTCGATGCATTCGCGGGCTCTGGCGCCCTTGGCATTGAAGCCGCCTCGCGCGGTGCCCAGCAGGTTGTTCTTGTAGAGTTCGACCGGGCGGCTGCTCAGTGCATCCAGCGCGCCATTGACGACCTGGAGGCGGCTCGGATGCTCAGACTCTTTCATGCGGATTTTGCTGGCCTTGCAAAAGGTGGGCCCGAGGGTCCGCTTGGTGGCCTGTTTGATTTAGTCTTTCTTGACCCCCCTTTAAGGATGAGAGTCAGGCCCAGGCCCTTGCCCTAATTAGGCCCCTTCTGGCCCCTGAGGCCATGGTGGTGCTTGAGTCGCCGCGGGCATGGCCTGAATGTGTAAGCAGCCTCGAGGCAGGCCTTTGGCATTGCCGTCGCCAGGCAAGCGCCGGCAAGTCGCATCAGAGTCTGCTTAGCCTGTCTTCGTCCTAAGAAGTTCGGGGCGACCCTGCTGATCAAGCTTACGAATCAGCCATTCTTCAACCGACGGAAAGACAAACTTACTGACATCGCCGCCAAGCGTTGCGATTTCTCGAACAATGGAGCCTGAGATAAATTGGTATTGATCGGAGGGCGTTAGAAACATGGTCTCGACATCGGGCAGAAGGTAGCGGTTCATTCCAGCAAGTTGAAACTCGTACTCAAAATCCGACACGGCCCTTAGGCCACGAATAATCACCTTGGCGTCGTGGTCACGTACGAAATCTTTCAAAAGGCCCTGAAAGCCGTAGACCGAGACGTCGGGGTAGTGCCCAAGAATTTCCTTGGCGATTTGCACGCGTTCAGACAGAGAAAAGAAAGGACGCTTAGAGCGGCTGTCGGCCACGCCAACCACAAGGTGATCGAATAATCGTGAGGCCCTACGCACAAGGTCTTCGTGCCCTCGGGTAAGGGGATCAAACGTGCCTGGGTAAACGGCGGTTGTCATGCCTCCGCTCCTTCCTTGTGCTCAAACGGTGGGTCAGTCTAACTCGGGATAACCCGCAGGTCCAGCGGGCGACTGAGCCCATTGAAAACTAAGTGCCAAGCAGGTAGTGGTCAGCCAATAGAAAGGCGAAGAGCAGAGCCAGGTAATTAATTGAATACCTGAAGGTTTTCTTCGCCAAGGCCTCGGAGTAGCGCCTGTAGAGGCTGTAAGACAGCAGGCTAAACCAGCCCCCTAGGGCAAGGGCAGAAAGCATGTAGATCCAGCCGGCCATGCCCATTGCGACCGGCAAAAGGGTCGTGGCCACCAGCAGTAAGGTGTAGAGCAGAATCTGCAATCGGGTGAATTCGGAGCCGTGGGTGACGGGCAACATGGGCAGGCCCGAGCGCTTGTAGTCTTCAACGCGGTAGAGGGCAAGGGCCCAAAAGTGCGGCGGTGTCCAGACAAAAATAATAAGAAAAAGAACCCAGGCCTCCGGCAGGGGCCTGGTTGGCGACTGCCGCCCAGCCTAAAACGGGGGGCATGGCACCGGAGGCGCCGCCAATAACAATATTTTGAGGCGTAAGCGGCTTGAGCAACATGGTGTAGACAATGGCATAGCCAACAAAGGTGGCAAGCGTAAGCCAGGCGGTTAAGGCATTGACCCAGGTGAATAAGACAAACAGGCCAAGGCCACCCAGCAGGCCAGAAAAGACGAAGACCTGGGTTACGGTAAGCGTGCCTGAAGGCAGTGGACGCCAGGAGGTGCGCGCCATCTTGGCATCAATATGACTCTCAACAAGGCAGTTCACCGCGGCGGCCGCACCCGCAACCAGGCCAATGCCCAGGGTGGCAAGCAGCACGAGACCAAGCGCCGGTAGCTCAGGCTGAGCCAAGAACATGCCGATGACCGCACAGAAAAGAATAAGCGCATTAACCCGTGGCTTCGTAAGCACGTAGTACTGCTTTAGCAAAGAGCTTAGCGGGGAGGGCGCAGATAAGGTTGTCATTCGTTCGATCGCTTAGGCTTTCAGGGAGAAGCCTTTTCTCATCCTATTTATAAACGTTTATAACAGTGGATTGTTAGCCAATGCGTGAGGCCTTCAAGAGCCGAATTAAATCTTTCTTCATTTTCGCAGGATCTGGGTCCTGAGGAAAACGCATCATTAAATTTCCCAAGGGGTCGACGAGCCAGAAGCTGGTTTCTGGGCTGAGAGGGTCCATGGTCGTATCCACCGATGAGGTTGGCTGGCTTGGGGCCTGCGCAGTGGCCTGCCCCGACGCCGTCGAGAGCTTGGGCTGCTGCAACCAGGCCGTCTGCAGAGCCTCATCGCTCACCCCAAGCACCCAGGTGCCTTCGTAGTCTGACAGGGCATCGGAATCCGGCGCACGATCGTCTGTAACCAGCCAGAGCCGCTCTACCCGGTCGCGGTCGCGTCCTGTGGTGAGCCGTACCTGGCGCATGACCCACAAGGCCTTCTGACAGTCCTCCCCACAGGCGGACGGGCCCACACGAACAATGAGCCACCTGCCTCGAAAGTCTTCAAGGCTGTCGAGCGTAGCGCGAGGCTCGGAGGGGTCGACTCTTCTAAGAAGATCAAGAAAGCCTGACTCGGACTCGGGCCGAACCAAGGGCCTCACCGGCAGTGCAGTAAGGTCGCGCTGCGGCTGAATAAGGTCGCCGTAATTGGTTCGCTCATCGGGCCGCACGCCATAGTAATAGACGTAAGAAAGCACAACCGGAGCAATACAAACAGCTACGATGAGCCAAAGCATTAATCGAGACCTCATGCTGTCCTTTGAATATAAAAAATAGTTTAAGCCTCGGGTGTTGAAGCTCGCCGGCCTAGTTTCCACGCAAAGAATAGCGCGACCAGGGTCAACAATACCCACTGAAAGGCATAGCCGTAGTGCTTTGCCACGTCATCTTGTGCGAGCCGAGGAGGCTGCTGAACCAGGCCCTCGCCTGATGCGCTTGTGCTCCAAAAAATCACAGGCCAGATTCGCAGTGTCTCTTTGGGGAGAAGCTTAGCGAGCAGGTCCTCTGCTGCCTTCGCATCGAAGTTCTGCCAGAGAGCTCCCTGGCGAAGAACGGCATCATTTTCTGAGAGCTCCACGCGGCGCATAAGGCTCTGGTGGGCAACCACCTCAATGCCTTCATCAAGGGTCGCCTGGTTGGGTGGATGGACGGCTGCCTGAATGAAGGGCAGCGCAACCGGGCCTTGGCTGCCGGGAAGCTTGGGGGCCCATCCCCTGTTGACCCAGCCTATCGACCCGTCCTCAAACCGCACTGCGGTAAGCACATGAACTCCGGCGCGCCCGTTTAAGGCTCGGTTATCAAGAAAAATTTGGGATGCGGCGACCCACTGACCGCCCTTAAGTAAGAAGGTTTTCTGGTCAAGCGAATCAGCTGAGCGGTCCTGGAGCCAGCCAAGACCGGCCCCACCCAGAGCGCTGCGGGACCCCGGGCCAACGCCTAGCGATGTGTTGGTCGTCGCGCGCTCAATTTGCTGCTCCTTAAACTGCGCTCGGCTCCACTGCCATTGGGCAAGAACAAGCCCAAGAATTGCAAGGCCAAGACAGAACAGAACCGCAGGGTTTAGCCGATAATGCGTCATATGAAGATTTTTGTTGCCATTGCCTTTTTACTTATTATTGCCAGCCTTGGATCGGCGCTTTTCTACCTTATGCGCGACAAGGGCCAGAGTAATAACACCGTGAAGGCGTTGGCCCTGCGGGTGGGCCTCTCGGTTGCCTTGTTTATTTCACTGCTTATTGCCCACTGGCTAGGCTGGATTGAGACCTCGGGTCTGCGCTACTAGGCTGCCCAATACCAACTGTTCGATGCCTGGCTGAATCAAGGCCAGTCACCTCGATTCAGCCTAAACAAACGCTTGAGTAAGAGCCGCTAGGCAAGCTACAGCCAATAGACAATCACGTAAAGGCCAAGCCAGACCACGTCAACAAAGTGCCAATACCAGGCTGCGCCTTCGAAGGCAAAATGCCGATCGGCACTGAAATGGCCTTTCAGAAGTCGGAACCAGACCACCAGAAGCATCAAGGTTCCAACAAACACGTGAAAACCATGAAACCCAGTTAGCAAATAAAAGGTAGAGCCAAAAATGCCCGAGGAAAGTTTCAGGTTAAGGTCGCGGTAGGCATGAATGTATTCATAGGCCTGGAAACCCATAAACACCGCGCCAAGAACAATAGTGAGGCCCAGCCAAAGAATGACCTTCTCTCGATGATTCTCACGCAAGGCATGGTGGGCAATGGTTAGGGTGACACCAGAGGTAAGAAGCAGTGCCGTGTTGATGGTGGGAATCCAGAAGGGGCCCATGGTCTGAAAGGGCTCAACCACCCCTGCTGGGCCGGCGTTTGGCCATTGGGCTGAAAAGTCTGGCCAGAGGAAGGCTTTGTGGTCGAGGTCGCCAAGCCAAGGCATGACAAGAACGCGGGCATAAAAAAGAGCGCCAAAGAAGGCGGCGAAAAACATGACCTCGCTGAAGATGAACCAGCCCATGCTCCAACGAAAGCTTGAATCAACGCGATCGCTGTAACTGCCCTGCTCAGACTCGCGAATAACCTCGGCAAACCAGCCAAAGAACATGTAGGCAAGAATGCCTAGACCAAGGGCCAACACGTAAGGCCCATAGGCCTGGTCGTTGACCGTACCCGACATGCCCACCATGAAAAAAAACATACTGATGGCGCCAACCATCGGCCACTTGCTGGGCGACGGAACATAGTAATAAGGCGCTTGGTCGTGTGTTGCGGATGACATCTGCTTCCCCCTTCAGACTTTTATTATGAAGACCTAGCTTGTAATAAATTGCACAAGGCCAATAAGGCCCAGTACAAAAATAGCTGCAGCAATGACCCCCACTGCAATGACATGCAGGGGATTCAATTCGGCCATGTCAGCCTCGTGGTTGGCCGAACGACGAACCCCAAAAAACGACCATAAAACAGCCCCTATGGTCTGTCCAAGTCTTGCCTTGCGACGGGCGGCTTGCTTGATATCGGTCATTCAAAGGCCTTTAATTAAACTCACTGAACCTCGGTGGCCAAGGCCTGGCCGGCTGGCTTTGTGCTTGGAGCACGGGCAACAGGTGCCCCAACCTCAAAGAAGGTGTAACTTAGGGTGATGTTGCGAATGCCGTCGGGAAGTTCAGGGTCAACCACAAAGACCACTGGAAACTCCATGGTTTCTCCGGGCTGCAGGGTTTGTTGCTCAAAACAAAAACACTGAAGCTTTTTGAAGTAACTGGCGGACTGCGTGGGCGCATAGCTTGGAATGGCCTGACCCGAGACAGCCCGATCGAGGTTGTTGGTAATTTCGTAGACAACCGTTAGTAACTCACCGGGATGGGCTTCGAGCACGTTGTTGCGGGGCTTAAATGTCCAGGGCCCATGGGCATTGGCATCGAACTCAACGGAGATGAGCCGGTTGATATCAACCTGCGTGTTTTCCGCAAAACGTTTCGCCTCGTCGTAATTTAATTTTTCTTTGGCAGTAAGAACATTGATACCCGTAATCTCACAGATCTTTTCATAGAGGGGTACCAGCGCATAGCCAAAGGCAAACATAAGAATGGCCAGCATCAGAAGCTTCCCCAGCATCTGGGCATTGTCTTTTTGGCGAACCCCAACAAGTTCCGACATGGGTAACCTCTTTAGCTAACGGGATACAGCACGTACTTAAGAACGATGCCTAAGAAAAAGGCGGCGGCCACAGACGCAAGGACCAGGGCCAGCCGCAGATTGTTTTGGCGACGTGGTGAATCGGCCACGCTTTACCTCACCGTGGGCGGTGTCTCAAAGGTGTGGAAAGGCGCCGGTGAAGGCACGCTCCACTCAAGGCCATCGCGGGCCTCCCAGGGGTTATCGGCTGCCTTAGGACCACCCTTGATGCACTTAATAACAACGTAGAGCAGGATGAGTTGCGAGAGGCCAAACCCGAACGCACCAACCGAGGCTACCGCATTGAAATCGGCAAACTGCATGGGGTAGTCGGAATAGCGTCTTGGCATTCCAGCAAGCCCCAGGAAGTGCATGGGGAAGAAGGTGATGTTGAAGAAGATCATCGAGGACCAGAAATGCACCTTGCCCATGGTTTCGTCGTACATATGGCCCGTCCACTTGGGAAGCCAGTAGTAGACGCCGGCAAACAATGCAAATAAGGAGCCCGCAACAAGCACGTAGTGGAAGTGCGCAACAACATAGTAGGTGTCGTGCAGCTGAACATCGATCGGCGCAACAGAAAGAATGACTCCGGTAAGCCCACCGATGGTGAAGACCACAATGAAACCAATAGCAAAGAGCATTGGGGTCTCAAAGGTCATGGAGCCGCGCCACATGGTCGCAAGCCAGTTGAAGATCTTCACGCCCGTGGGCACTGCAATAAGCATAGTGGCGTACATAAAGAACAGCTGACCGGTAAGCGGCATGCCGGTTGTAAACATATGGTGCGCCCAGACCACGAAGGAGAGAATGGCAATGGAGGCTGTGGCATAGACCATGGAGCTGTAGCCAAACAGACGCTTGCGAGAAAAAGTGGGGATGATCTCCGAGACAATACCAAAGGCCGGAAGAATCATGATGTAGACCTCGGGATGCCCGAAGAACCAGAAGATATGTTGGTACATCACGGGGTCACCACCGGCTGCGGCATTAAAGAAGGCCGTGCCGAAGTGGCGGTCGGTAAGCGTCATGGTAATGGCACCGGCAAGTACGGGCATCACCGCAATAAGCAGGTAGGCCGTAATAAGCCAGGTCCAGACGAACATTGGCATCTTCATGAGGGTCATGCCGGGTGCGCGCATGTTCAAGATGGTGGTGATGATGTTGATGGAGCCCATAATGGACGAGGCGCCCAGAATGTGAAGGGCGAAGATGGCCATGTCCATGCCAACACCCATTTGAAGTGTCAGAGGCGCATACATGGTCCAACCGGCTGCAACGGCACCACCTGGAACGAAAAAGGAGGCCGCCAAAAGAAGGGCCGCAGGAACCATCAGCCAGAAGCTGAAGTTGTTCATGCGTGCAAAGGCCATGTCGGAGGCGCCAATTTGCAGGGGGACCATCCAGTTCGCAAAACCCACGAAGGCCGGCATGATTGCGCCGAACACCATAATGAGCCCATGCATGGTGGTGAGCTGGTTGAAGAGCTCTGGCTGAATAAGCTGAATGCCTGGCTGAAAGAGCTCGACTCGAATGCCTAGGGCGAGAACCCCGCCGAAGATAAACATGACAAAGCTAAACCAAAGATAGAGAGTACCGATGTCTTTGTGGTTGGTCGCATAGACCCACCTTCGCCAACCATGAGGATGATCGTGATCGTGGCTGTGGTCGTGGCCAGCAAGGCCCTGAGGTTCAAGAACTGCACTCATAAAACTCTCCTATCTTCCTTCGTGTCGGAACAAGAACATTTGTTGCTATTTTACTTGAGCGACCTGCGCCACTTGGGCACCTGCCTGCTGAACTTGCGCTGTCTTTGCCTTTTGCTCATTGACCCAGGCGGTGTACTCCTCGGGGGTGACAACCCTTACAACAATGGGCATAAAGGCATGGTCTTTGCCACAAAGCTCGGCGCAGTGCCCGTTGAAGGTGCCCACCCTTTCAGCCCGGAACCAGGTGTCACGAACGAAACCGGGGATGGCATCTTGCTTAACACCGAAGGCCGGCACCATCCAAGCATGGATCACGTCGTTGGCCGTTGTTACCACGCGAATTTTTTTGCCCACGGGAACCACCAAGGGATTATCAACCTCTGAGAGGTAGTCGTTGGTTTTGGGCTGCTGGTTTACACGCTGCTCGTAAGGGGTGGTTAAAGTCGATAGAAAAGAGATGCCCTGGCCCTCTCCTTTGAGGTAGTCGTAACCCCACTTCCACTGGTAGCCGGTGGCCTTAACTGTAATGTCGGCATTGGTGGTGTCTTTTTGCGCCATAACAACAGGCGTTGCATACACACCAATAACAACCACAATTAAAAAAGGAACGATGGTCCAGGCAATTTCAAGGGTGTGGCTTTCGTGAAAGTCGGCAGGCTTGTGACCACGGGATTTGCGATGGGCCCACATGGAGTAAAACATGACACCAAAGACCACCACGAAAATAACAAGGCAGACAGCAAGTAAAAAGTTATGCAGGCCATAGATATCTTCGGCCATACCCGATGCCGGGGTTCGCAGGTTGTACTTCGTGGTCATGTCGTTGGCAAGCGCCCAGACCGGCATTAAAAGGCCTGCTGACAGAAGACCCAGTTTTTGAATTGCAGACGTAATGAGCTTGTTCACGTTTGATGCCCCCTAAAACAATCAGATACCAAGACCCGACTGGTTAAAAAATGGCCCGCCTGGATCAGCCAAGGCGCGGCGAAGATCTTTTAAAAACTGCTGGCGCTGAGGCCGCGTTAAAAACCGGCCAATGTGCGACTCTTGCCCTTGGCTTTGGATCGCGATAAGGCCCGTTGCCTCATCTATAGCGACCCTCAGGCCCCTACGAGAAAAGCTGTGTCGAACAACCTTCGACCCCGAATGATTGTCGACCTGAAGCTGATCAGCGGTAACTAAAACGCGCTCCCGATCTTGAGCATGACGACAATAAAACATAAACGCCAGCCCCAAGGCTAGGCACTCCAGAACCGCAAAGGGCAGAATTGGCCAGCTTCCCTGCCATGCCCAGGCCAAGGCAACGCCCATGGACACGCAGGCCAACGAGGCAAACAAGCCCAAGAGTTGGTAGGGTGAAAGAGAACAATTTCTCTTAAGTTCCCAGCATGACTGGTCTAAAACTGCTAACACGAAGCCCCCTCACGGTTAACACATTTTTTGAAGCCCATCGTCGGCGCTGCAACGAACTACGCTCTTTTTGGGTGATAGATAAAACCTGATGAAATTATATTACGACAAACGAATAAACATCCAGATCAGGCAGAGCGCCGTCTAGGGCTTCTTTCGAAAGAACTTCAGCGGAGAAAAACCGAACCCCTCTTTTTCTGGCTTCGTCTTCGTTATTGCTGCCGGCTTCCAGGCATGGCCGACCACCAACTCCCAGTCCAGCACCATACCGGCCGACTGGGCCGGACACACGGCTTTGAAGCCTGCCTTGAAGGCCTGCGCGCCAAGCCTCGGGCCCTCTTTGGCCGCATGGGCTGCTTGCCGGCCCTCGGGTCGAGGCCAGGCCCTAAGGTCTCTAAGGAATTGCCGAGGCGTCTGGTAGCTGAAACGAAGGGGGTCGGATTCCATAACAGGGCTGAGCAGCCCAGCCTGCTGAAGCTCATCGCCCAGGTCGTGCATATCCTTCCAGGCCTCGGTCAGGCCTTCGGGCAGAAGGCCGCCGGCCTGGTTCAGCCCTGCCTGTTGAAGGGTTTGCCGCAGCTCATTAAGGCTCGAGGGCCCGAGGCTGGCAAAAAGATAAACCCCGCCATCGCTAAGCATCTGATAAACATCAGAAAACCAGTCTTTGTGCAGGCCATGGGTCTGCCATGACCCGGTATCAATAACCACCGCGTAGCCCGACCTTGGCAGTCGCGCAAGCGGGCCCTTAAGAGGGTCGTGATGGGCCCAGTCGGGGGTTTCGCTCGCCAAAAGACCATCTGGGGAGGGCCCGAGCCAGAGTCTTGGTCCTTTCGCAGGCCGCATAAATTCAAGCCGATCAAGGCAGGCCTGACCGAGCTGACTGAAAACAGGATGGATGAGAGAGGCTTGCACGAGCCTGAAAGTATAGTCAGCCGCACCAGGATCGCTGCCCTAAGGCACTTAAGCAGCCCAAACCCAGGCAGACAAGCCGTCATCGATTTCACCAAACCCGTCCGAGACACGCTATGGCCAATCTCTTCCCGTTATTGCACGCCCTTAAATGGCTCATGGCCGATTCAAGCCAAGAACTGCTGCCTGTCCCCGAGCCGCCCGCCTCATGGCGGGCTTCACGCACTGCAGCACGTCTTAATCTGCCGGTATTGGCTGCTCTAAGCTACGGCCCCGAGATCGCGAGCCTTATACGACGGGCCAAATACGGGCCGCAATGGTCGGCCGCACAAAGGCTCACCCGCCTTGCAGGCAGGCTTTCTGCACCGGTCTGGCTGGAGCGGCCATGCTGCCTTGTTCCAGTTCCTGCCGACCCGAGCCGACTGGTACGGCGTGGCTTTCATCTTCCAGGTCTTCTCTGTCAGGTTCTGGCCCGGCGCTGGGGCCTTGGCTATGACCTTTCTCGGTTGGTTAAGCGCCAGAGCAGCCCCACCCTTGCCTCGCTCGGAAGGCAGCAAAGGCTTTCAGATCTGCGAGGGCTCATCTGCCATGCCGCTTGCCACGAACCTGGCAGAGTGGCCTCTCGAACAGACGAGCCCGTAGTGCTTGTAGACGACGTACTGACAACCGGTGCAACCGCCAGCGCCTGCGTGGAAGCCCTGCACTTAGGCGGTGACCGAGTCCTTGGTCTGGTGGTTCTGGCGCGCTCGGGCTAAGGCTTTTGCCCTCTACGCCCTAGAATTCAAGCCATGACATCCTTAGTAACGGCAAGGCAACCTTTGAGCACAGACCTTAACCTTAAGGTTGTCCTTGTGGAGCCTGAGATTCCCCCGAATACCGGCAACATCATTCGGCTTTGCGCCAATACAGGGGCTCAACTCCATCTCATTGAGCCTCTTGGCTTTCCCTTGGATGACGCCAAGATGCGGCGGGCGGGCCTTGACTACCATGAGTTCTGTGACATTAAAGTGCATTGCAATTGGGCTGCCTTCTGGCAGGAGCGTGGCCTTGACGCTGCAGGCTGCGCACAGAGCTTTGCATTCACCACGAAGGGGCATCGAACACTCTATGACTGCGAGCTTAAGGCGGGCTCCTGGCTGTTCTTTGGCCCTGAGACGCGGGGCCTCTCAGAGGACCAACGTGGCTGCTTTCCAGAAGGCCAGCGAATTCGAATACCCATGCAGGCAAAGAGCCGAAGCCTGAATCTGTCCAATGCGGTTGCCATCGCCGTCTACGAGGCCTGGCGACAACAAGTCCAACAAACCTAGCCCGTGCCGGGGTCTTTGCCCGCCTCGGCAATACTGGCATCAAGCTCGTCGACCGGGTCTCGCGACAAGAGCTCCGAGAGCATTGCTTTGGCCGAACGCTCGCCGCAAAGCAGTTGGCAGACCGCCTGAACAATGGGCATGTCCACCTCGCAGCGCTGGGCAAGGCCAGCCACCGCCTTTGCGGCATTAACGCCCTCTGCCACGTGACCAAGGCCGGTAAGAATTCTCTGAAGAGGCTCGCCCTTTGCTAGGCCAAGGCCCACTCGGCGATTACGGGAGAGGTCGCCTGTTGCGGTGAGCACGAGATCACCCAGAACGGCAAGACCAAGCATGGACTCTGGCCTTGCGCCTAAGGCCACGGCAAGTCGCGCCGTCTCGGCAAGGCCGCGCGTCAGAAGCGCTGCGCGGGCATTGGCGCCAAGACCAAGGCCATCGGCCACCCCTGCGGCGATGGCCATAATGTTCTTCACGGCTCCGCCCAGTTCGGCGCCCAAAAGATCATCACTTGCATAAATGCGCATGCCGCCACCATGGCAGATGCGGGCAAGCCTTCGTGCAAAGGCAAGGTCGGTGCTTGCCGCGGTGAGCGCGCAGGGAAGCCCCTTGGCGACCTCCATAGCAAAGGAAGGGCCGGTAAGCGCTGCCATCGGCCAGTCTGCCTTCATCGCGCGACGAACCAGATCCGAGGGCCAATAAAACGCCTCGTTGTCTTGAACCAGCCCCTTGCTCAGCCAGATGAGACCCTCGCCTGGCTTGGCAGGCCCGAGCGTTTCAGTAACCTGGGCGGCCAGTTGTGAAAGGCCAGCAACCGGACAGGCAAGAGCAATCAGCCCACCGGGCGGGTTACTACGCTGCGAACGTTCGCGAAACGCAAGTAGGCTGAGCCTGAGGTCTGCGCTGAGCTCCAGCGCATCGGGCAGGCCAATGCCAGGAAGGTAGCGCTGATTAAGCCGTGTGTCTGCAAGCTCCGTAATGAGCTCGGGGCGTCGCGCCCAGAGGGCGACCTGGCCAGGCTGCGCGCGTTTTGACCAGTGGACTGCAAGGGCCGTGCCCCAGGCTCCCGCTCCAAGGATGAGAGCGGGAACAGAGAAACGTTCAGAAACCGTCACTGACGGGTTGCGGCCGACTCTGCCATTTTGGCTTGCTTCTGTTGATAAAAAGCCTCCCAGTTGATTTCTGCCAGGTGGAACGGGGGGAAGCTTGAGCGCTGAATGAGGTCCGACAGGTTCGCACGAAGGTACGGGTAGACAATGGTGGGGCAGGTGATGCCCTTCAACAGTGTGCGCTGCTCGTCGCTGACATTGGCTATTTCAAAGATCGCGGCCTCGTTGGCCTCAACCAGAAAGCCAATTCGGTCGCCAAATCGGCAGGTCACAGTGCAGCGAATTAAAACCTCAACCAGGTTATTGCCAAGCTCTTGCTCGGCCGTGTCGAGCTGAAACTCAAGCTGCGGCTCCTGTTTCTCAAGAAAAATATGGGGCGCATGGGGCGCCTCGAGTGAACAATCTTTGAGATAGACCCTTTGCAGGGTGAATACGGGTCTTTCGGTCTCGGCATCGGGGCCAGTGGCCTGATTGGCTGGATTGGTCTGGCCCGGCGTCGGGGAGTTGGAATTGTTAGTAGTCATGCAAGGCGTCCTTGTCTAGTTGTCGGCTTCCAACAAGGGCATAAGCCCGCCCGAGGCGTCAAGGGCCATAAGGTCATCGCATCCGCCAATGTGTCGGTCACCAATAAAAATTTGCGGCACGGTATGTCGGCCGGTTCGCTGCATCATCACCTCTCGCTCCTCGGGTTGAAGGTCCACCCGAATCTTCTCAACGTCGGCAAAGCCCCGTTGCGCGAGCAGCGCTTCTGCCCGTAGGCAAAAGGGGCAGCTGGCTGTGGCATACATAAGAATCTTGGCCATAGGACGAGACCTAGGCCTTTTGGCTGCGCTGAGACACAGGCAGCCCCGCCTGCCTCCAGGCATCAAAGCCGCCTTCAAGGCTATAGACCTGCTCAAGCCCCGCCTTGCGAAAACGCTTTCCAAGCTGGGCGGAGCGCCAACCATTGGCGCACATGAGTATGACGGGCCTTGTCTTTTTGCCTGAGGTCGTTCTTTTAATAACCTGGTCCATCTGGCCATCCATGGTCGATAAGGGAATATGCTCAGCCAACGGCACGGAGCCCTTCGAGAGCTCTGTGGTCTCGCGAACATCGATAAGCAGGGCATCCTCAGCGTTCATAAGCTGGGTTGCCCCAAGCGTATTTACCTGACGAGCGGCAGACCCACGCACGACCATGGGCCAGACAAGCAGCGCCCCGCTTACAAATGCGGCCGCTACAAGGAAAATATTGTCAATAAAAAATTGCAATGCAGACCCCTAATTTCTTCACCAGTGAGGGCAAAACGTTAGAATAAGGGCTTGGCTTGACCTCCCAAGCTAACGCTGGGCTTTGAAGGCCTATCCTTAGACACCCCAAACTTAAACACCCCAAACAACCGCCGTCCATTATGCCCGTTCCCGTCATTATCCTTCGCCATGGTCAGAGCCAGTGGAATGTCGAAAACCGCTTTACAGGCTGGGTGGATGTTCCCCTTACGCCCAAAGGGGAGGACGAAGCAAGGCAGGCTGGCAGGCTGATTCGCGAAAAAGGCCTTGAGGTTGACCTGGCGTTTACGTCCTTTTTAACGCGGGCTGCCAACACCTGCAGGCTTGTGCTTGAAAGCCTCGGCCAGGCCAGCATTGCCGTTCATGCCGACTGGCGGCTTAACGAGCGTCACTATGGCGCCTTATCGGGTCTCAATAAGTCGGAGACTGCCGCAAAGTACGGCGAAGCCCAGGTCCACCTATGGCGGCGAAGCTTCTCGGTGCGGCCAAACCCCATGACCCCCGATCACCCCCACTTCACCGCAGTCGATCCAAAATACCTTCAGGCAGGCCTTTCCGAATCCGACATCCCTCTCACCGAGTGCCTTGCGGACACGGTCGTGCGAGTGGAGGCCTTTTGGAATGAGCAGCTTTTGCCCAGCCTGCAATTGGGGAAAAGGCCGCTTATTGCCGCCCACGGAAACTCCCTTCGGGCTCTTCTTAAGCTGCTGGCAAAGCTCTCAGAAGACGAGGTGCTGCAGCTTAATATCCCTACAGCCCAACCGATGGTGCTGGAATTTAATGACCAATTTGAGCTTCAATCGCATTATTACTTAGCGGATCCCGCGGTGATTGAAGCTGCACTGGCTGAGATCGCTCAACAAGGAAAGGCCCAGCCCGTGACGCTGGGGTAGAAAACTATGGCTATAACGAATCGCTTTAAAGCAGTCGGCTGGGTTGGCCTCGGACTCATTGGTGGGGTGGCGCTCAGCCTGGGCATCTCGGCCGCAGCGCAGCGCGATGGCCGGCTCACACTTCCTGTTGAAGAACTGCGCCAGTTCGCCGACGTCTACGGGGCAATTAAAGCCCACTACGTCGAGCCGGTCGAAGACAAAAAACTTATTACCGAGGCCATTAGCGGCATGCTCTCCGGGCTTGATCCCCACTCGGCCTATCTTGATGCAGAGGCCTTTAAAGAGCTGCAAGTGGGCACCCAGGGTGAGTTTGGGGGGCTCGGTATTGAGGTGGGCCTTGAAGATGGTTTTGTAAAGGTGGTCTCGCCCATCGAAGACACCCCCGCGGCCCGGGCGGGCGTTCGCGCGGGCGACCTAATTATTAAAATTGACGACAAAGCCACCAAGGGCATGAGCCTTCAAGAGGCCGTAAAACTTATGCGGGGTAAGCCCAAGAGCGCTATTAACCTTACGCTTTCAAGAAAGTCAGAGCCGCTTCCAATTGTGGTCACCATCGTGCGCGATGTCATTCGCGTGCAAAGCGTTCGCTCGAAATGGCTTGAGCAGGGCTACGCCTACATCCGAATCACTCAGTTCCAAGAGCATACGGTGGCCTCCACGGTAAGCCACCTCAACAAACTCTTGCAACAGGCCGAGGCGGACACGACAAAGCCAGTCAAAGGAATTGTGCTCGATCTGCGCAACGACCCGGGTGGCCTGCTGCATGCCGCGGTTGGCGTTTCGGCCACCTTTCTTCGCGACAACGTTACGGTAGTAAGCACCGATGGCCGCCAGCCCGATGCCAAGCGTTCATTTGCCGCCAAGCCTTCGGACTACCTGCGCGGCGGCTCGGACCCCTTAACGGGCCTCAACCCCAAGGCCAAGTCACTTCCCATGGTTGTTCTTGTTAACGGCGGATCCGCCTCGGCCTCCGAAATTGTTGCCGGCGCCCTTCAGGACCACAAGCGGGCGGTGGTTCTTGGCACGCAGACCTTTGGCAAAGGCTCGGTTCAGACCATCCTGCCACTTACCAGCAGCACGGCCATTAAGCTCACCACGGCCAGGTACTACACGCCTGCGGGGCGGTCGATTCAGGCCAAGGGCATTCGGCCCGACTTCTGGGTTGAAGAGTCGGAGTCGGGCTCTGTTACCGAACAGTTCAGGGTGCGCGAGGCCGACCTTAATCGCCATCTCGAAGAGAAGAATCAAACCGAGGCGGGCTCTGCAAAGCAGCCCCCCACGCGCGCGACAACCGAACCGAGCACGGGAGGTACTAATGCGGCGGGTGTTGCCAGTTCGTCCAAAGACAGCGCGGCCGGCGAGCAAGCCAGGCCTGCTGCCAAGCCCATTGAATTTGGGTCCGACGACGACTTCCAACTTTTACAAGCCCTCAATCACCTTAAGGGCCAGCCCGTCCTCACATCTGCCGTTCCCCCAGGTCTCGACTAGGTTCAGATAACAACGCCGCCCAGGTATGTCGCTGACTTCGGATGAAGACCTGGTCCGTTTCAGTCGTTTTCTTCTTGCCCCAGAGGTCTCAGAGAACAGCCTTCAAAGGCTAAAGGCCTCAAGCGCCACCGTTATTGGGGTGGGTGGCCTGGGATGCCCGGTTGCCCTGTACCTCGCAGCCGCTGGCCTCGGGCGGCTTCGGCTCATCGACCCCGACAAGGTTGAAATCTCTAATCTTCCTCGGCAGATCCTCTTTGGGCCCGGCGATGCCGGGCGAACCAAGGTGCAGGTGGCCACAGAGCGGCTTGGCACCTTGCATCCCTCAACCCAGATCGAGGCTTTGGCTGAGGCGGTCACCGCCAACAACGCGCAGAGCCTTCTTTCTGGCACCAACCTGGTTATTGACTGCACCGACCGCTTTGCCGCAAGGCATGTTGTGAACGAAGCCTGTCATCGGCTTGGTGTGCCGCTGGTCATCGGCTCGGCCCTGCAATGGTCCGGGCAGCTTCTGGTGGTCGATCCTCGGAAGAAGGGCTCGGGCTGTTATGCCTGCCTCTTTCCGACAGAAGACGAGCAGCCTGCGGTGATAGATGCGGCCTGCGGTGCCTATGGGGTTGTCTCAACCGCCGTGGGACTTGTCGGGCTCATGCAGGCCAATGAAGCCCTTAAGCTTCTCATGGGCATGCCAGCACCAACAGGCCAGCTTTGGCAGCTTGAGGCGCGCAGCCTCGGCCTTGAAACAATGCGCTTTCGCCCGCGAAGGGACTGCTTAGTCTGCGGCGGGCTTGGTGAAGAATAGGGCTTCGACAATCGTTTCGGCTGACTCGCTGGGCGCTGCCCGAAAAGCGGTCTTTGAAAAACGCAGCCAACGGCCCTGTACAAAAGAAATGGCAAGGCTCGCCTGAAGCGTGGGGTCAAGCAGGCCAGGCTCTTTTTGAAGTTTGAGGCATTGACGTAACGAGGCCTCTGCACGGTCGATGAGCTGATTCACGCGGTGTTGCAGGCGCAGGTTCTCGTAAGCAAGCGCCTCGCCCGTTAATACGCGGGTCATCCCGGGGTTGGTCTCCGCAAAATTAAGCAGCATTAGAACAATGGAGCGTGCCTTGTGTTCGGCGGGGTCGGGCTCGGAATCAATCTGATTAATGAGGCCAAAAATGGTCTGCTCAATGAACTCCAGCAAGCCCTCGTACATCTGAGCCTTGCTGGCAAAATGCCGATAAAGCGCGGCTTCCGATACCTGTAGCCTTGCCGCAAGGCCAGCAGTTGTAATGCGCTCCGACTCTTCTTCAAGCATGGCAGCAATGGCCTGCAGGATCTGAAGCTTGCGCTCGCCAGGCTTTAGTCGCTTTCGTGAGCGCTCGGGTTCTTCAACGTCGGTCATGACAGAACTCCCTATAAGGATTGGGGAGGCCCAATCCTTCGCACTAAGGTCGACCATGAGTTTACTTGATGCCGAACAAAACTGGGGCGTCGGGCGGAAAATGGTCGTCCCAGGCGCCAGCCAAGCCGTGCATGGCTTTGCGAACCCTTGAACCGGACGGTGTGCAGGCCTTTGCGATGGGCCGAACGCAGGTTGGTGTCGCTGTCATCCACAAACATGCGTTCGCGGCCATGAGGGGCTAACCGGCCCTGCGTTGACCGGGACCATTGACGAATGCGGGCCCAGAGCAGTGGCGAGGGTTTGGGTCGCAGCCGGCCATGAATACGCATCTCGTCAATGTGGATTGCAGCATGAAAAAAATGCTGAAGGCCGAGCCGTTTAACGACCTCTTGTGCATAGGCTCGGGGCGCATTGGTAATTAACCAGCGCTCGCCCTTAACTGCCGCAAGCCTTCGTGCAAGGCCCGGGTTTGGAAGGAAATAGTTGTCCAGCGTCTCAATGGGATGAGTCTTTTCGAGAAAGTCTGCGGCATCAACCCCGTGATGAGCAACCAATCCCAAAAGGGTTGCTCCATAACGCTTCCAATAGCGGGTTCTAAGCGCCGAAGCCTGTGCCTCATCAAGGCTAAGCCTTGCCTGAATGTAGAGTGTCATGCGGCGGTTGATTTCCTTCATAAGCCGCCAGCTTGCATCGTGCAGAGTGTTGTCAAGGTCAAAGAGCCAAAGCCGAGACCCACGCCCGGCTTGCCCAGTGAACGCTTTGCTGTAACGACGCTTATGAATAGGCATAAAGAGACCCAATCACACCCTGTTAGTGCGATCGAATCATGGTGCCTACGCCTTCAGCCGTAAGAATTTCAAGTAAAAGACTATTAGGGACACGGCCATCAATGATGTGAACCGAGTGCACGCCAGCCTTGGCTGCATCAAGCGCGGAACTGATTTTGGGAAGCATGCCTCCCGACAAGGTGCCATCGGCAAAAAGAGTGTCCACCTCTTTGGCGGTCAGCCCGGTGATGAGCTGACCCTTACGATCGAGCACACCAGGGGTGTTGGTCATAAGAACCAGCTTCTCGGCCTTTAGTATTTCGGCAATCTTTCCTGCAACAAGGTCGGCATTGATGTTGTAGGTCTCACCCTGGTTGCCCGAACCAATCGGCGCAATGACTGGAATGAAACCTGACTTCAAAAGCGAATAAACGATGTCCGGGTCCACCTGCTCAATCTGGCCAACATGGCCAATGTCCAGAAGCTGGTCGGGAAGGTCCGTTGAGTTAATCATGAGCTTGGAGGCGCGAATAAGTCCGCCGTCCTGGCCGGTCAGCCCAACCGCCTTGCCGCCCGCATGGTTAATAAGCTCGACGATCTCTTTGTTCACCTTGCCCGCAAGCACCATCTCGACAATGTCCATGGTCTCGGAGTCGGTGACGCGCATGCCTTGAATGAACTCGCCCTTCTTGCCAACCCTGCTTAAGAACTCTTCAATTTGCGGCCCACCCCCATGAACCACCACAACGTTAATACCAACAAGCTTAAGAAGGACAACATCGTGAGCAAAGCCGCGCTTTAACGACTCGTCAGTCATTGCATTGCCGCCGTACTTCACCACCACTGTTTTGCCATGAAACCGGCGAATGTAGGGAAGCGCCTCGGCTAAAAGCGCTGCCTTCTGGCCAGCCTGAAGGGTAGGCTCGGTCACCTTGGATTCGCTGGCGGGGGAGTTAGTCGCCGAACTGCTTCTGGCGAAGCTCGCGGCGCTCTTGCGCTTCAACCGAGAGTGTTGCCGTTGGCCGCGCTAAAAGCCTCTGCAGTCCAATGGGCTCGCCTGTTTCTTCGCAGTAGCCGTAGTCCCCTGAGCCAATGCGGGCGATGGCCTGCTCTACCTTTTTTATAAGCTTGCGCTCACGGTCACGCGTTCGTAGCTCAAGCGAATGCTCTTCTTCAATGGTCGCGCGATCGGCAGGGTCGGGAACCAAGACCGTCTCTCGGAGGTGCTCGGTGGTCTCACCCGCATTGACCCGAAGCTCGGCCTCAAGGCTCTGAAGTTTTCGTCGGAAGTAATCGAGTTGTGTGGGGCTCATGTACTCGGAGCCCGGCTGCGACAGGAGCTCTTCATCCGATGCGATGGGTTGTTGAACAACTTCTTTCATAACGCCTACTTTCTACAAAACAAAAACAACAAATGGATCCGCAGAACAGGGTACGCCAATGGGCTTTATCTGCAAGCTTTAGAACAAACGACGATCCATTCCAGCAGGCTTTAGACCAGGCACTGCTGTAAACCTTTTTCAATTGTATCTCTGGGCAGGTCTCGCCCAATAAAAACGAGCCGGCTTTCGCGAGCCTCTTGCGGCTTCCAGGCTCTGCCCTTATCACCGCCCATAAGCATATGAACGCCCTGGAAAATCATCTGATTGTCGTGCCCTTTTAACCAAAGAAGGCCTTTGTATCGAAAGAGTTGAGGTCCATAGGTCTGGGAAACGGCCGACATAAACGCCTCGAAACGGTCGGCGTCAAAGGGCCGGCTGGCCTTAAAAATAAAAGACGCGACGTCATCATCGTGATGGTGATGCTGATCGGCATCGAGAAAGTCGGGGTTAATTTCAAGGGCGGCATTAAGATTAAACCCCCGAATGTCCAAGATGTCCTCAATGGGGGTCTGGCCAAAATGGGCCTCGCCAATGGCGGCTCGGGGGTTCATTCGAGTAAGCCTTGCCCGAAGCGCCTGCACCGCCTCCGGGCTGGCTTTATCTGCCTTTGAAATAAGAAGCCGATCTGCAAAACCCACCTGAGCACGTGCCTCGGAGTGGTCGCTTAACTGCTGCTCGCCGTGCACCGCATCAACCACCGTAATAATGGCATCAAGAAGGAAATGCTCGGCCACCTGGTCATCAACAAAAAAGGTCTGCGCGACCGGGCCGGGTTCGGCAAGCCCCGTGGTCTCAATGACAACACGATCAAAGGCAAGCTCATTTGCCTGACGCCGCGACTGCAGCCGCCCAAGAATCGCCGCCAGATCGCCGCGCACGGTGCAGCAGAGGCAGCCATTGTTCATCTCGATAATCTGCTCGGTCTGGTCTTGAAACAGAAGGTCGTTATCGATACTTTCTTCACCAAATTCATTTTCAATGACCGCAATTCTGTGGCCATGGTCTTCGGTGAGAATTCGTTTAAGAAGCGTGGTCTTGCCCGCGCCTAGAAAGCCGGTAAGGATGGTGACAGGAATCATGACCCGATTGTGCCAAAGCCTTTGATCTTACGCCGGGCTCGTGGATGGGCCTTGTCGTAAACCTGGGCAAGTCGCTGAAAATCAAGATGTGTATAGACCTGCGTGGTTGTTATCTGGGCATGGCCAAGCAGCTCCTGAACGGCGCGCAGGTCGCCACTGGACTGCAGAAGATGGCTCGCAAACGAATGTCGCAGCATGTGCGGATGCACCGGCTGCGAGAGCTTGAGTTTTTCGGCTGCCTCCTGAACAAGGCGATGCACGGCCCGCCGATTCATGCGCTGGCCTGATCGATCAATAAAGACTGGGCCCTTGTCCTGCTCAAGATGCAGCTCACGAAGAACCTTTGCGCGCAGCTCGAGCCAGGCCTGAACGGCCTGAAGGGCAGGGCCTCCAACGGGAAGCCTACGCAGCTTGTTGCCCTTGCCCACCACAACAATTTCGCTTGCCTGCAGGTCAAGCCACCCGGTCCAAGGGCCCGAGGGCTGGGTGTCAAGCCCAGTAAGCTCTGAGACGCGAAGCCCGCAGGAATATAAGAGCTCAATGGCCG
Source organism: Burkholderiaceae bacterium (assembly GCA_018402635.1). GTDB lineage: Bacteria > Pseudomonadota > Gammaproteobacteria > Burkholderiales > Burkholderiaceae_A > Hahnella. The sequence goes on along the minus strand of JAGYIP010000008.1, from coordinate 210,302 downwards.
CCCGGTCGCGCACCACTGCCCATGAGGCATACCACGCCCGAGAGCCCATTGGCATGGCGTCCAAGTCGTTCTTAAGGCCGCCTATTGGCCTGAGCGGCAGTGCGCCTGGGCCTTGGGCCAAGGCCACAGCCTCCTCCACCGATAAGAGCCTGGGTAAAGGCCTGCCAGGCCGTGGGGGTCGAAGGGCCTTTAGCTGGCCAAGAAGAAGGGCTGCCTGCGAGGCAGCACCGAGTTTGGTCTCTGCAAGCCAGCGAAGAAAACTTCGCCATGCCGCAAGGCGTCGAGCAAGGCTTGAAGGCTTGAGTCCGGCGCCTCGGGCTTGCGCCAGATGCGCTCGTAGCGCCGCCACGGGGCTTGCCTGCGACAAGGACTCCTTCAGGGCGCCCTGCAGTTCCTTCAGTTCGCGTTGGTAGGCAAGCAGTGTCTGCTCGGAAAACTGGCGACTGCGCAGACTCTCCAAATAGCCTTGGACATGGTCGTCAGTCACGCAAAAGGGGGCCTCAACCGTCTGCATCGCCCTTTACCTTCTTGAGCCTGACTGGCCGCCTAAGGGCCCCGCCAAGAAGGCAGGCACTTACAAGCTCGGCAATGCTTACAAGGAAATCAATGCCATGGTCCTGACTGAACCGGCCCGGGTCATCACTGGCCAAGACCATTAGCCCTGCAGCCTTTGGCGCAAGACCAGCCCTTAGCGCAAGCAGGGCAACGGAGCCCGATGGACTGATGCCAAGGTCCTGCGATCCCGTTCTTGCACCCACCCCGATGAAACCAAGCCCGGCCTGGTAGGAATGCGCAGGAAGGCAGACCGGATGCGCAAGCGCCGTTGCCATCTCAATTATTCGACCCTGCGTTTCGTCATCGATTGCAAGTGCAGACAGAACCTGGCAATCGGGCTGAAGGCCACGCAAGACTTTCTCAAGCTCGGGCTGCCAGGCCACCAGCCTGACGAAAGGCACCGAGAAGGCCTGGGCAAGACCGCCGACCGACTGCTTTACGCGCAGACTCTGCGTTCTGGCCAACAAGAGGCTGCGAACCCAGCCCAAGAGCTTTTGATGAATGGCGTCGTTTTCTTCGACCACCCGCAGCAGCTGGGCCACGCGATCCTGTTGATGGCGAACCTTGACGCGTAACAGGGCGGCCTGCTTTTCGACCAAGGAGACCACCGAGCCACCCTGAACCTGATCGGCAGACTCGGCCTCAATCTCAAGTTCAAAAAGAAGTTCGGGGTGGTCTCTGAGAAAACCAGGCCGCTGCAAAAGAAAGGCCTTCACCTGGTCATCGGTCATAGCTCAATCTCCCCAGAAAACACGGTGACAGCAGGCCCCGTGAGCAACACTGTGTTCTTTTTTGGCTCGGCATTTTCAGTGCGCCAGTCAATGCGAAGAAGCCCCCCACGTGTCACCACCTGAACCGGCGTTTGATGGCCAAGGCGACCCTGCGCCAAGGCAGAGACCGCTGCCGCACAAGCCCCGGTGCCACAGGAAAGGGTCTCGCCAGCACCTCGCTCGTAGACGCGCAGATGCAGGCAGTTGGTCTGCGGATCAAGACTTGCAAAGCCGGCATTCACCCCCTTAGGAAGTCGTGGGTGGGCATTAAGCCATCTGCCAATGGTCTCCACCGAGGCTGCCTGCAGGTCGTCAACCCACTGCACAAGATGCGGGTTGCCCATTGAGACAGGGGCTGCCCAGAAGCTTTTAAAACCCATGCCAGGCTGCTCGGGCTCAAACAAATAAACCCACTGACCTTCATGCTGTTCGGCCTTAAGCCCCTCAGCCTGAAACGGAAGGTCAGCCGGGTCGAACTGGGCAGGGCCCATGTCAACCGTAACGCTGCCGTCGTCGTTAAGCATCGGCTCAATAAGGCCTGCAAGGGTGTTGACCTTAAACGTCCTGTCTGAGACCAGGCCCTTATCGGCAACAAAACGTGCAAAGCATCGCGCGCCATTGCCACACTGCTCGACTTCAAGGCCATCGGCATTAAAAATTCGATAATCGAAAAGGGCCTCTTGCACAGACGGCTTGGCAACAAAAAGCACCTGATCGGCACCAATTCCGAACCGACGGTCTGCAAGCCTACGAATGGCCTCGGGTCTCATCAAGGCTTCAAGCGGGTTATCGCGGGCATCAATCACAACAAAATCATTGCCTGCGCCGTGCATCTTGGTGAATTGAAGTCGCATGGGGGCAATTATGGACGGTAAATGCGCAGACCTGCAGGCTAGCTGACCTGCGGCGGGGGCCTGCCGCGGTAACGGTTGTAGCCCCAGAGGTACTGCTCAGGCGCAAGGGCAATTAAATCTTCAAGCTGATGATTCATCGCCTGAAGGTCGAAGGCAAGCCGGCTTGGATCGTCAAGGGGGCCCGGTTCAAGCGACTGCCAGGGCCTAAACACAAGCGACCAGCCGCCCGGACGGCGAACAGCAAGCACCCAGATAAGAGGTGCCCCAGTGGCCTGGGCCAACCGAACCGGCAGACTCATGGTGTAGGCAGGCCGACCAAAAAAGTTTACCCAGACGCCCTCGCCCTGGGAGGGAACCTGATCGGGAAGAATGCCGATGACACCGGCCGACTTAAGGGTGCGCAAAAGGGCGCGCACACCCTGGCCGTTAGCAGGCACCGCCGTTAACTGGTCTGCGGGACGAAACCGCTGCAGGAGGCTTTCCATGGTGGGCGAGGGTGAGGGCCGATAGAGCACGGTAATGGGGTGTCGCTGGGCGAAGCGCGCGCGCCAAGTTCAAAGGCGCCCAGGTGCGGGGTCAGCACAATTAAGCCCTGGCCCTTCGAAAGCAGCGCCTGCACGAGATCCCATCCCTCAATGGTCATGCGGTCAACCGTTTGCGGGTTGCACCAAATGGCAGGCAGTTCAGCGGCCAGACAGCCGGCCTGGGCTACGGCCCGAACCATGCTGGGATTCTTCACAGGGTGTTCAGGAGACGCCTTGAAATGCGCCCTGGCCAGCAACCAATTTTCACGAAAGCGGCGCCGGTATTTGCCAGAAGACAGCCAGGTGAGAATGCCCAGAAGGCTGCCCAAGGCGCGGGCCAGGCCAAGAGGCAGAAAGGAGGCCCATTTGATAAAACCCTCAAGGCTCACTATAGTCTCCTCGTCGCCGATTTAATCGACAACTTGCGGGGCGACATGGTTACAAATACCGCTAAAGCGTTTGCATGCATTGCAAGCCTTCTTAGCCTCCGCAGCCTGTCGTCATGTTTTGCGTGAAGGAAGCTTGCCATGTCCAACGATTATCTTTTTACCTCGGAGTCGGTGTCAGAAGGACACCCCGATAAGGTGTCCGATCAGATCTCCGATGCCATCTTAGACGCTTTGCTTGCACAAGACCCGAAATCAAGGGTCGCAGCCGAGACCCTGTGCAACACCGGGCTTGTGGTTCTTGCAGGCGAAATTACCAGCCGGGCAACGGTTGACTATATCCAGGTTGCGCGCCAGACGCTTAAAGAAATTGGGTACGACAACACCGACTTTGGTATTGATTACAAAGGCTGCGCGGTTCTTGTTGCCTATGACAAACAAAGCCCTGACATTGCCCAAGGCGTGGACAAAGCCCAGGACGACAACCTGGACCAAGGCGCCGGTGACCAGGGCCTCATGTTTGGCTATGCCTGCACCGAGACACCCTCACTCATGCCGGCAGCCATTCATATTGCCCATCGACTCGTCGAAAGGCAGTCCCTGCTGCGACGAGACGGTCGGCTTGCCTGGCTGCGGCCCGATGCCAAGTCCCAGGTGACCCTGCGGTATGTGAACGGCAGGCCCGAGTCCATTCAAACGGTGGTGCTTTCCACGCAACACAGCCCCGACATTAGCCTTGAGCAGCTGCGGGAAGCGGTTATTGAAGAGATCATCAAACCTGTTCTGCCCAAAGACCTCGTGAAGGGGCCGATTCAGTTCTTGGTGAACCCCACCGGTCGTTTCGTCATCGGCGGCCCGCAGGGCGACTGTGGCCTTACGGGTCGAAAAATAATTGTAGACACCTATGGTGGGGCCGCTCCGCACGGGGGCGGAGCTTTTTCAGGCAAGGACCCATCCAAGGTTGACCGCTCGGCCGCCTATGCGGGCCGCTACGTGGCCAAAAACATCGTTGCCGCAGGCCTTGCCGAAAAGGCGCTCGTCCAGGTGAGTTATGCCATTGGCGTGGCCGAGCCCACCTCCATTAGCGTAAGCACCGAAGGGACCGGGAAGGTCTCTGACGACAAAATTGTTCAGGCGGTGCGCCAGGTCTTTGACCTTCGACCCAAGGGCATTGTGAAGATGCTTGATCTTTTGCGGCCCATTTATCGAAACACCGCGGCTTACGGTCACTTTGGAAGGGAGGAGCCCGATTTCACCTGGGAGTCCACCGACAAGGCCGAGGCGCTTAAGGCCGCCTGCCTTTAAAAAACCCTGGTTATTGGCCGGTTTCTCGTTGAAAAGCGCTTGACCAGGCCAAACGACCAGGTCACAATTCTTGTGCTGTTCAAGGAGCGCTGCGAGGCTATGCCCCCAGGCTTGAACGGTTCTTACTGAAACGGCGCTCGCGATTCCCTACTAAACGAAAGGAGCGCGAGATGAGCGCCGTTTTAAAGCCTAAAACCAACCCCGACTACGTGATTGCCGACCTAAGCCTTGCAGGCTGGGGGCGCAAAGAAATTGCCATTGCCGAGACCGAAATGCCGGGCCTTATGGCCATTCGCAAAGAATATGCCGAGCAGCAGCCCTTAAAGGGCGCGCGTATTACAGGCTCGCTTCACATGACTATTCAAACGGCAGTGCTCATTGAGACCCTAACCGCCCTTGGCGCGCAGGTTCGCTGGGCGTCTTGCAATATCTTCTCAACGCAAGACCATGCGGCAGCAGCCATGGTGGACGTTGGGGTGCCCATCTTCGCCAAAAAGGGCGAGACCCTCGAAGAGTATTGGGACTACACCCATCGCATCTTCGACTGGGCCGATGGCGGCTGCACCAACATGATTCTTGATGACGGCGGCGATGCAACCCTTTTGCTGCATCTTGGCGCCAAGGCCGCGCGTGATGTTAGCGTGCTTGATCATCCCCAGAGCGAAGAAGAAATTGAACTTTTTAAGTCAATTAAAAAGCGGCTCGGGGCCGACCCAGGCTTTTATCAAAGGCACCTCGATGCCATGATTGGCGTGACAGAAGAGACCACCACGGGCGTTTTGCGGCTTAACGAAATGGCTGCACGCGGTGAGCTTGCCTTTCGCGCCATCAACGTCAACGACTCAGTAACCAAAAGCAAGTTCGACAATCTTTATGGCTGCCGTGAGTCACTGGTTGATGCCATCAAGCGCGCCACCGACGTCATGGTGGCGGGTAAGGTTGCTGTCGTCTGTGGCTATGGCGATGTTGGCAAGGGCTCAGCCCAGGCGCTTCGCGCCCTTTCAGCCCAGGTCTGGATTACCGAGATCGATCCAATTTGTGCGCTTCAGGCTGCCATGGAGGGTTACCGAATTGTCACCATGGACTATGCGGCTGACAAGGCCGATATCTTTGTAACGGCCACGGGTAACAAGTCGGTAATTGGCTACGAACATATGTCCCGCATGAAGGATCAGGCCATCGTCTGCAATATTGGCCACTTCGACAACGAGATTGATGTTGCGGCGCTCTCAGAGTGCACCTGGGACGAGATTAAACCCCAGGTCGATCACGTGATCTTCCCCGACGGCAAGCGCATTATTCTGCTCGCCCAAGGCCGACTGGTGAATCTTGGCTGCGGAACCGGTCACCCCAGCTACGTCATGAGCTCTTCTTTTGCCAACCAGGTCATTGCCCAGATTGAGCTCTTTGCTCACCAAGCGTCTTACGAAAAGGGCAAGGTCTATGTTCTGCCCAAGCATCTCGATGAGAAGGTGGCTAGGCTGCAGCTTGCCAAGCTTGGCGCGATGCTTACCGAGCTTAGTGCAGAGCAGGCTGGCTATATTGGTGTTCCCGTAGAAGGCCCCTACAAGGCCGACACCTACCGGTACTAATTTAGACCGTTGTTGCTAGGTTGCTGCAGACGTTCGAGGCCTTGGTCTCGAACGTCTGCAGCTTCCTGTAGCGTCCGACCATGTGTAAAAGATCATGACCATTAGCTTTGAGTTTTTTCCCCCAAAGTCGGCTGAGACCCAGGCCCAGCTTGGACAGGACAGCCAAAAGCTTGCCAGCCTAAAACCCAGTTATGTCTCGGTCACCTACGGGGCAGGGGGCTCGACCCGAGACGGCACGCGTATAACCGTGGAACAGATGCGGGCTCAGTTTGGCAACGTGGCCCCTCATGTCTCCTGCATTGGTGCAAGCCGTGCCGATGTTCAAGCGCTGCTCGAAGACTACCGAGCCATGGGCATTGGCCGCATCGTTGCCCTGCGAGGCGATCTTCCCTCGGGCTACGGCCATGGCGGCGAATTCATGCATGCCATCGATCTGGTTCGTTTCATTCGGGAGAAGTTCGATAACCAGTTTTTTATTGAAGTGGCAGCCTACCCCGAGTTTCACCCTCAGGCTCGGTCCGCCGATCTCGACCTGCAGCATTTTGTCGAGAAGATGAAGGCCGGCGCCCATGGCGCAATTACCCAATACTTCTTTAACAGCGATGCCTACTTTCGATTCGTTGACGAGGCCTATGCCAGGGGCGTCGATCAGCCCATTGTTCCGGGCATCATGCCCATTACCAATTTCAACCAGTTGGCGCGGTTTTCAGATGCCTGTGGCACCGAAATTCCACGCTGGATTCGCCATAGGATGCAGTCCTATGGCGATGACACAGCCTCCATTCGGGCCTTTGGCCACGAGGTTGTCACAGACCTTGTCGATCAGCTTCTTACGGCAGGCATCCCGGGCATTCACTTCTACACCATGAACAAGGCGGACCCCATCTTAAAGATCGCCGAGGCGCTCAAGCTTGATGGGTTTGTTGGGCTTGGTAGGGCTGGTTAAAAAACCGAACGCCTTCTTCGGTAAGGCAGGCATCAAGCACAAGGTCGTGGGCCTCTGCAAAAGAAGCTGGCACGAGACCGGCCTGAAAACAAATGCCAATCGTCGCGGGTCGTTGGCTAGGCTTTAGCGCTGCAATGGCCCTGTCGTAAAAGCCCATGCCAGCCCCAAGGCGCTCGCCATTGGGGCCAACACCCAGACAAGGAACCAGCCAGGCCTCGCAGACAACCACCTCGGCTGAGGCAGCAGGCGCCCTAAGACCAAGGGCATCATCCTCAAGTGGGCTTGTAGGCTCCCAGCTGCGCATCTGCATGGTCTTGCGGTCTGCCAGACAGGCTGGCAAGGCAAGGCCATAACCCTGCCCGTACAGATCGTGCCAGGCCTTTGTTAGGTCGGGCTCGCCTCGCCAAGGCAAAAACACGGCATAGCGTTGCCAGGGCTTGGTGCTAACGAAATCTTTAAGAAGGCCAATCATTTTTACTTCGGCCTCGTGACGGTTCACAGACGTTAAATCTTGCCTCTGGGCTAAAAGAGCCCTGCGAAGGGTCGATTTAACAAAGGAGAGCGAGGAATCGGACATTCATGGCAATTTACCCTTCTTTGGTGCGTTTATCGCGGCCTTTGCTCGCGCAGTCCAAGCAATCGGGCTATTCTTTCCCCATGGTCTTTTCGCAAATGAAGCTTGCTCTTGGTGGATTTGCCGCCTGTGCATTGCTTGCCCAGCCACTGGTGGTGCTCGGTCAGCAGGCCTCCAAGGCGGCAGTCTCAGCCCATGCCGTTGTCGATGCGAAGACCGCCTTTATGCGCCAGGACAGCCAGGGCCTTGCCCGCTCGCGTGCAAGGCTTGCGGCGCAAGACGATCCCCTGGTGGTCTGGGCCGACTATTGGGAAGCCCGACTGGTTATTTCGAAAAAGCCCTTCCAGCCCGTTGCCATTGAGCGTCTGCGGGGTTTTCAGGCGCTGCACCACGATCACCCGCTTGCACGGGCCTTGCAGAACGACCTGCTGGTTGCGGGTATTCGCGGCAAAAGCTGGCCTGATCTTGCACGGCTTCTTAACAACCTTCCCCCAGACCCTCACCATCCCGAGCCCACGGGCATTAGCTGCTCGCGTGCGCGGTTGGTGCTTACCAACGCAAACCTGGGCGAGGCCATGGGACTCGCCCGCGGCAACGAGACCCTGGAGGGCTGTCTGGGCCTCATGGAAGATGCGGCACGCAAAGGGCTGCTTAGCCGAAACGAAATCACCATTCGAGCGCGCTGGGCGGCCTTAATGGGCAGCCAGGCCTCCGGTCGAAGGCTTTGGAAGGCCAGCCAGGCCGCCGGTATTCGGCCCATGCCTTATGAGTTTGACCTTCTGAGCCTTCTTGCTACCAGTCGCTCAAGTTCGGCAACGGCAGCCAATCGCTTCGAGCCCCTGGCCAAACGTTTTAACCCCGAGCAGCAGTCCTTTGCGCGATTCGCACTTGGCTCTCGACTCTGGATGCGCACCGACCGACGTGCATGGTCCTACCTTGCCCTGGGCATTGCCTCGGCGCCCGACCAGCCCCCTGAGATCATCGAGGCTGCGGCCAGGCTTGCCTTGCGGCGCGCCGAGCCCGAGCTTTTGCGGCCCATTCTTGCTGCGATGCCAGAGCTCTTGCGTAACCAGGAGACCTGGGTCTATTGGAGGGGCTGGCTTATGGAGCAACAAGGCAGGCCCGAGCTTGCCCGAGCCCTTTGGGAGACCATTCCCGAGGGCTGGTCGTTTTATCGGCTGCTGGCCTCCGAGGCTCTCAACCGGCCCTTGCTACCCATCAAGTCCGAGCCCGACTACCCGGAGCGCTACACCATTGGCCTTTTGCGACCGTCGGTTCTAAGCGACCCGTTTCTTGGTCGCAGCCTAAGCCTGGCTAGCCTTGGGCTTCGCGCCGAAGCCATTGTGGAATGGAATGCCCTTATGAGCCGGCTTCCAGACCTTGGGCTTCTTGCGGCCAGTCAGCTTGCCCTTGAGGCAGGCCTTCCCGACCGGGCTATTGCAGCGGCCATTCGAACCCAAGACGTGCACGACTTCCGGCTTCGCTACCCTAAACCTTTTAAGGAGCTCATTGAACAAGAGGCCGACCGCGAAGGGCTAAAGACAGGCTGGGTCATGGGCCTCATCCGCCAAGAGTCAAGGTTTTTACCCAAAATCAAGTCGCCCGTCGGGGCGGCGGGGCTGATGCAGATCATGCCGGCCACAGCCAATTCGGTTGCGCGAGGGCTTGGCATGGGCCGGGTGGATGCCCGCAGGCTGATCGAGCCGTCTTTCAATCTGCGGCTTGGAACGGCCTACCTGCAACAAATGCACAGCCGGTTCAATGGGTCGGCCGTGCTGGCAAGCGCCGCCTACAATGCGGGCCCGTCGCGCAGTCGGCTCTGGCAGAGCTCCATCGATCGCCAGGTGCCTGGGGCAGCCTTCGCAGAGTCCATTCCCTTTACTGAGACACGTGATTACGTGAAGCAGGTGCTCGCCAACACAGTAATGTACGAGACACTTCTTGCCTTGAGCCAGACCCCTTCTCAGCCCGCCCAGCACGATGATGCCTCCTCGCAGCGTCTGTCGGCCTGGCTCTCGCATATCGAGCCCTCGGCTCGTTCATCTTCAAGCCGCTAGAGCCCTTGCGCTTGGTTGGGGCCCTTCTCGGCAAGGCCCACTGGCATCAAGCGCCAGGCGCAGATCCACAAGGTTGTTAGCCATAGCGCCCTGTGAATCGGCCTACAATTTGAGGCTATGACGCAACAGGCAATCATCTCCATTCTTGGGGGTTCCGGGTTCATCGGCCGAGCTTTGGCTGAGGCGCTTACACGGGATGCACAGGGTACGGGCCGAACCATTCGAGTCATTACCCGATCCCGCTCAAAAGCCAAGCAGCTCTGGAGTCTGCCAGGCATTCAGATCGTTGAGGCCGACATTCGGCAAGAAAGCGAACTCGGCGATGCCATTGAAGGCAGCCAGGTCATTGTGAACCTGGTGGGGGTCCTTCAAAGCCGTCCTGGCAAGCCCTGGGGGCCCGACTTTGACGAATGCCACGTTAAGCTGCCCTCAAGACTTGCGCGCTGCCTTATTCGGCTTGGTATTCGCAGGCTTATTCATGTCAGTGCGCTGGGTGCCTCCGATCAGGCCCCCTCCATGTACCTGCGTTCGAAGGCGGCAGGCGAGGCAGCCCTTAGGGGAACGCTGTCGATCGACCTCACCATCTTGCGGCCCTCGGTTGTCTTTGGACCAGGAGACCGGTTTCTCAATTTGTTTGCCGAACTGCAACGCTTCATGCCCATCGTGCCGCTGGCCACTCCGCATGCCAAATTCCAGCCCATTGCCATCGACGATCTGGTGACAGCCCTCATTAGCTGCATTAAAAATCCCGAGACCCGAGGAAAGACCTACGAGTGTGTGGGCCCTGAGGTTCTTAGCCTCTATGAAATTGTCCATTGGGCGGGCTTTTACAGTGGGCACCCGCGACCTATCCTGCCCCTTTCGGACAGCCTCGCCTGGATCCAGGCCCTCATCATGGAGCACCTTCCGGGCGAACCCCTGCTTACGCGCGACAACCTGGCCTCGGCCTCGGTACCCAATATTGGCAGCGGCCCCATGGCGCCCGAGCTCGGTGTGCCGCAGCCCACGAGCCTGCATGCAGTGGCCGACGCTATTCTTGGCGGGCAGACCCCAAGGGGTCGATTATTTGCCCGGCGCGCCAAGACCCTCTAAAGGCCTTAGCAGTTTTGGGTTCTGAGGGCCTTGGCAGCCTGGAGCACAAAGGCCAGGGCCTGCTCGCTCTCCTGGCCCCAGACCGATCCGACCCCTATCTTGCGGGTCTTAACCCCAGCATCGCCATTTATTGTGTTGGCGGTGCGGTGCGGGATACGCTTATGGGCGATCAAGAGGTCGACCGGGACTACCTGGTGGTGGGAGCACGGCCCGAGGATCTTCTTCAGGCGGGCTTTAAACCGGTTGGAAAGGATTTCCCGGTCTTTCTTCACCCCGACTCTAAAAACGAATACGCACTTGCACGCACCGAGCGCAAAACAGGCGCGGGCTATCGGGGCTTTGAAATTCATGCCGATCCATCGGTGCGCCTTGAAGACGACCTCTGCCGGCGCGACCTCTCCATTAATGCAATGGCTGTGGATGAGCAAGGCAGGCTGCACGACCCCTATGGCGGCCTCGAGGACCTGCAGCGAAAGAAGCTTCGTCACATTAGTTCGGCCTTCCGAGAGGACCCGGTGCGGCTTCTGAGGCTGGCTCGGTTTTTAAGTCGCTGGCCTGAGTTTCAGGTCAGCACCGACACCCTCGCCCTCTGCGAGGCCATGCGCGATGACGGGGAACTTCAGGCCCTTGTTGCCGAACGTGTCTGGCAAGAGCTTTACAAAGGGCTTGACGAAAAAGCACCCGGCCGAATGATTGGCTTTCTGAGAACGCTTGGCCTGCTTGAGCCCGTGCTTGGCCTTGCACAGCAGCAGGTCGACGCAGGGCTTGAAACCAGGCTTAATCGCGCCTCAACGCTCGGACTGCCTGCTGAGGTTAAAGCCGCGCTTTTACTTGCAGAGGCAAAGGGCGGCCTTCGCAACAAGCTGCCCAAAAAGGTCGAGGAATGGATCGCGCTTTTGCCTGGTTTTTCTGCTCTTGAAAGGTTGCTCGAGGCACCGACGGCCTGGCCAGAAAAACTAACCGCATGGGCGAGTAGAGCCGATGTTTTTCGCAGGCCCGAACGGCTAGGGGCAATGGCCTTACTCGGGCAACTTCTACTTGCCGACCAAGGCCAAGAGACCAACCTAAAGCTTTATGAGCGATGGGGCCTGTGGATAAGCCTTTGCGACGAACTAAGCCGCCTTTCTGTGAGCGCGGTTGCCCAGAGCCAGTCTGCCGACGATCCCTCGGCCATTCGAGAGGCCATCGAGGGCTACCGGCAGTCTTTTGTTCATAAACGCCTGGCAGAAAGCACCATAAACGACTGACCCATGGCCGAGTCGCCAAGCAGCATCTGCAGCTGTGAGAGCTGAGCCAGCGCGGCACGGTCAGACGGCACAGCGCCGGCGGCCCGACCCACCCCTTCAAAAAGAAGATCACGTGCCTGATCGAGAATGCCTTGGTCAAGCATCCAGGCCGCCTGGGTATGCAGACCCACCTCGAAGCCTTCTTCGAAGAAGGCCTGCGCAAGCTCGGTGAAATTGACATGGGCAGTAAGGTCAATCGTCCCAGGCCGGTTAATTAGTTCTTCCCGGTCATCAATACGACGATGCCCGCTGTGGCCTGCAAGCGTGCCAAAGGGTCGGTCGCAATGGTCAAGCTCATAGGCCTCGTAGCCGTAATCGACCACCAAGACCTCACCGGCGAGAAGTTGTTGCGAAACGGTCTGAACCCAAGGTCTGAGCCCAGGGCACCACTCCCCCCGATGGCCAGACCGCCAGCCGAGGCCGCGTTCGCAGGCGGCTTGGGCGCGGGCAATCACCTGCTCGCGCAGTTCAGTCTCTGCAGCACGGGCCTGCCACTGAAGTCGACCTACCGGCCCAGCAAGGCCAAGCCCCCACTCCAAGACCGGGCCATCCGGATGGTCGGGCTGCCATTCGAACAGACGAACGGGCAGGGCATCAAGAAACTCGTTAGCAACCATGAGGCCTGAAAAGGGCCCCATGGTCTTGGGCCACTGAAGCCTGGTTGCAGCCGAGAGACCACCAAGGCCGCTCGTAAGCACGTCTGCCTGCTCCGCCTGGCGGGCTGCGCTCGCCTCAACGAGTTCATAGCGATCGGGCCAGAGGCCTTGCCGACCCATGCCAGCAAGCAGGTCCGCGGCAAGCCTGCCGTTACCTGGGCCGTACTCGCGAATGGCAAAGCAATGATTAAGCGCCCTTAGCTGCGGCGCGAGATCGATAGCCTGTTGCGCAATAAGCCGCGCCAGCCAGTCACCAAGCAGGGGCGCTGTCACGAAGTGCCCATCGTCTCCGAGGACAGGGCCCGCCTGACTGTAAAAACCGTGCTCGGGGTCCAGCAGCGCAAAAGCCATGAATCGATCAAAGCCTATCCATGGGTCTGCGCCGAAAAGCGCCTTGACGGCCGCCTGCATCTTCAATACATCTGCTCTTTTGACGTCTTAGCACTGCGCAGCAAGCCGGACCTGCACGGAGGTGGCAATGCCGCTTTTTCGGGGTGAGAGGGTTGTGGCATGGCAGGATAGGGTATCAAAGCTAAACTTGCGCAATGTCAGCAACTCAATCTGCCGCTCATGCGCCAACCGCGCTCGTAACTGGCGCTGCCCGCAGGCTTGGGCGCGCCATTAGTCTTGCATTGGCCAAGGATGGCTACAGGCTTGCCCTTCACTACAACCAGTCGCACGAAGAGGCCCAGGACCTTGCCCGCCAGATTCGAGAACAAGGGGGGCAGGCCGACTGCTTCGGCTTTAACTTTCAGGCTGAGCTCGGCCATGAGGCGCTTGACTTGCTTTTAGGCGACATCAACACCCGACTGGGCCCGGTGAAGCTATTAGTTAACAATGCCTCTTTGTTTGAGTTCGATCTGGCGAACTCCACCAACTACGAGCTACTGCTTGGTCATGCCCAGGCCAACCTTTTTGCACCCGTGCTGCTCGCCCAGGCTGTCCACCGGCAGTGGTCAGCCGCGGAGGCAGACAAGGGTTTTGACGATAACCATGCCGTCATCATTAATATTCTCGATCAAAAGCTTGCCAACCCCAACCCCGATTTCTTCAGCTACACCCTCTCAAAGGCCGGGCTGCTTGAGGCAACACGGCTCATGGCCAAAAGCCTAGCGCCTGCCTGTCGCGTTGTTGGGCTCGCCCCCGGGTTTACCTTGCCCGCAGCGGGCCAATCTCAGCAGGCTTTTGATGAGGCCCACAAGATCTCACCACTCGGGGCCTCAAGCAGGCCCGAGGAAATTGCCGAGGCCGTCTGCTGGCTTGCCAAGGCGCGTGCGGTTACGGGATCAACCTTATTCGTGGATGGGGGTCAACATCTCATTGCCTCAAACCGCGACCTTCAGTTTGGACTTTTATGATGCTTCCCCGTGACCTCTGCGGCTACGACTTTCGCCGCATCTTCCTCAAAGGCTTTCAGGTTCAGGCCTCAATAGGCTTTCATTCGCATGAGACCCTTCAGAGGCAGCGCATTGTTATTGATGTTGATCTTTACATCGCCCGCGACCAGGCCCCCATCGAGCGCGACCAGATCGACGAGGTTCTCGACTACGACTTTCTTCGCGACGAAATTAATACCCTCACCATGAAGCGCCATTTCAATCTGCAAGAGACCTTGGCGGAGACCATTGCCGATCGGGTGCTCACCCGCCCGCTTGTGCAGTTGGTACGCGTGCAGATTCAAAAGCCCGATGTCTACAAGGACTGCGAGAGCCTTGGTGTTGAAGTACTTCGCCGCCAAAAGAACCCAACATGACAAACGCCACCCTTAAAGTCTCAACCGCGGTCATTGCGCCACCTCGGCCGCGCGCCCTGCGCAATGAAACCGAAATTAATAAGCTCTCCAAGCGGCTTTACAGGCTTGTTGGCCAGGCCATTGCCGACTTCGGCATGATTGAAGACGGCGACAAAATAATGGTCTGCGTCTCGGGCGGCAAGGACAGCTACGGCCTGCTTGATATTCTTCTAGGCCTTCAGGCCCGCGCGCCCATTGGCTTTGAGCTTATTGCTGTGAACATTGATCAAGGCCACCCTGGCTTTCCGCAAGACACCCTGCCCAACTACCTTAAAGGGCAGGGCGTGGCCTTTCATATTGAAAACCAGGACACCTACAGCATTGTCAAGCGTGTGATTCCCGAAGGCGACACCATGTGCTCGCTCTGCTCACGGCTGCGGCGAGGCATTATTTACAGGCTTGCCGATGAGCTTGGTTGCAGCAAGATTGCCCTTGGCCATCATCGCGATGACATTATTGAGACCTTTTTTCTCAACCTTTTCTTCGGGGGCAGCCTTAAGGCCATGCCACCCAGGCTCACCTCCGACGATGGGCGCCACATTGTGATTCGACCACTGGCCTATGTTGAAGAGGCCGACCTTGTCAGCTGGTCGATTAACAAGCAGTTTCCCATCATTCCCTGCGACCTCTGTGGCTCTCAAGACAATCTACAGCGCCAACAGATCAAGGCCATGCTGCAGCAATGGGAGAAGCAAAACCCCGGACGAATGGACTCCATCTTTAAGGCGCTCTCAAACGCCAAGCCCAGCCATCTGCTTGACCCGCGGCTTATAAAGCCATGAGATCGATCTTTCGAATTCTAACCATCGTGCAGGTTGTGCTGCGGTTTGGCCTCGACCAACTCGCCGTCGACGGCGCCAGGCGTGGTCTTGACTCGCGACTGCTCGGCGTTCTGCTTTCACTGCTTCGGCTCGGCCGCCGGTTTGACGAAACGCGTGGCGCGCGTATTCGTCAGGCGCTCGAGAGTCTTGGGCCTATTTTCGTGAAGTTCGGCCAGGTGCTCTCAACGCGCCGCGACCTTCTGCCCGAAGACATTGCCGATGAACTTGCAATGCTGCAAGACCAGGTGCCGCCCTTTGAATCGCATTTGGCCATCGCCACCATTGAACGATCACTGGGCAAGCCCTTAAACGAGCTCTTTGCATCATTTGAGGAGACACCGGTTGCAAGTGCTTCCATTGCCCAGGTGCACTTTGCAAGGCTGTACGACGGCCAGGAGGTGGCCATTAAGGTGCTACGACCCGGCATGCTCTCCATCATCGATAAAGACCTGGCCTTGCTGCGCTTGTTCGCCCAGCTTGCTGAACGGTTTTCATCGGACGGTCGACGACTCAAGCCTCGCGAGGTTGTAGCGGAGTTTAATAACTACCTGCATGATGAGCTCGACCTTGTGCGCGAGGCCGCCAATGCCACGCAGCTGCGCCGTAACTTTGCGAATTCGCCGCTTCTACAAATTCCAGAAATGCTCTGGGATTACTGCAAGTCCGACGTGATTGTGATGGAGCGGGTCTACGGTATTCCTATAAACCGAATGCAACGTCTTAAAGAGGCGGAGATCGACCTCAAACAGCTCTCACGCGAGGGCGTTGAAATTTTCTTCACCCAGGTTTTTCGCGATGGCTATTTTCATGCCGACATGCACCCGGGCAATATTCTTGTCAGCGATCGCGGCCCACACAAGGGCCATTACATTGCCCTTGACTTCGGCATTGTTGGAACCCTCTCGGAGTTTGACAAGAACTACCTTGCTCAGAACTTCCTTGCCTTTTTCCGTCGTGACTACCGACGGGTTGCCGAGCTGCATGTCGAGTCGGGCTGGGCGCCCTCCAACACACGTGTGGATGCCCTTGAGGCGGCCGTGCGCGGCGTCTGCGAGCCCTTTTTCGACCGCCCGCTTAAGGAGATCTCCTTAGGCCAGGTGCTGCTGCGGCTTTTTCAGGCCTCGCGTCGCTTCAATGTTGAAATCCAGCCCCAGCTGGTGCTGCTTCAGAAGACCCTGCTCAACATCGAAGGACTGGGCAGGCAGCTTGACCCGGACCTTGACCTCTGGATAACGGCCAAACCCTTTTTAGAGAAATGGATGAAGGAGCAGGTGGGGCTGCAGGGCCTTCGACAGCGCACTGAGCGCGAGGCCGAGCGCTGGTCAGCCATGCTGCCCGAGCTGCCCCGGCTTACACACATTGCGCTTAAGCGGCTGGCCTACCCCGAGCCCAATGCGACGGCCGCCAAGCTTGGCCAGCTTATCGAAGAAAACCGCCGAACCCGGCGATGGGTCGTTGTTCTTTCTTTTTTGGTATTTTTACTGCTGGTTAATATGCTGGCCCTGCTTATTAAAGTCTGGGGCCTTTTTCTGCTCCCACCTCTCGGAGGCTAAGTCATCATGCTTCTTAATCTGGTCGCACTCTATCTTGTGGTCTCTATTCTTATTGGTCTTGTCGCTGCACGCCGGGTGCATTCGGCGGCCGACTACATTACTGCAGGCCGCAACCTGCCTATGCCCGTGGTCATGGCCATGGTCTTTGCCACCTGGTTTGGGGCTGAGACCGTGCTGGGAATCTCGGCAACCTTTCTTGAAGAAGGCTTTCGTGGGCTCATCTCCGACCCCCTGGGCGCCTCAATCTGCCTGATTCTTTTTGGGCTTGTCTTTGCCCTGCCCCTCTACCGGCTCAAGCTCATGACCCTGGGCGATTTTTTCCGTGTGCGTTACGACCGCCGAATTGAGCTCGTTGTCTCCCTTTGCATTGTTATTTCTTATCTGGGCTGGGTTTCGGCACAAATTACCGCCCTTGGCCTGGTCTTTAACGTGCTCTCCGACGACCTCATCAGCATGAACCAGGGCATGCTTATTGGGGCTTCCGTGGTGCTGCTCTACACCCTGGTTGGCGGCATGTGGTCGGTGGCCGCCACCACCTTCGTGCAAATGATTGTCATCGTGGTGGGCTTACTTATCGTCACCTCCATGGCGGGCGAGATGGCCGGTGGGATACCTTTGGTTATAGAAAAGGCCGCGGCCGAAGGAAAATTTGACTGGCTTCCAAGCCTGGATGCAGTCGATATGCTGGGCTGGATTGCCGCGCTTCTCACCATGGCCCTTGGGTCCATTCCTCAGCAAGACGTCTTTCAGCGAGTGAACTCATCAAAAAATGAGTTCATTGCCGTCTGGGCCACCACGCTTGGTGGCGTGGCCTACTTCTTCTTTGCGGCGGTGCCTTTGTTTTTAGCCTACACCGCAAACATCATTGACCCCGGCATGACGGCGGCCAAAATGGCAGAAGACTCGCAACTGGTTCTACCCACCCTGGTCGCAAATTACATGCCCTTCTGGGTGCAGGTTGTTTTCTTTGGAGCCCTGTTGTCGGTCATCATGAGCACGGCCTCAGGCACTCTTTTAGCCCCTTCGGTCACCTTTGCCGAGAATGTTATTAAAGGCGCCGTACCGAACATGACCGATCGACAGCTCCTATTCACCACGCGTCTAACGGTGTTGGGCTTTACTGTCTTGGTGACCAGCTACGCCATCATCACCGACGCAAGCATTCACGCCATGGTCGAGAATGCCTACCGCATCACGTTGGCTGGCGCCTTTGTGCCGCTTACTGCCGGGCTCTTCTGGCGACGTGCAAGCAATCTTGGGGCGGCCCTTTCGGTCTCTCTCGGTCTTGGCGTCTGGCTCATGCTCGAGGCAACAGGTGCCGAGCTGCTTGTAGAGCCTCAGCTGGTTGGTCTTGCCTTTAGTCTGCTGGGCATGATTGTTGGTAGCCTTATTTCACCCAACCCGCATGCCCGCAATGCCAACGGTATTCCCATGCGTGCCGCCTAAGACATGAACGTCATTGTTCTTGCCGCAGGCAAGGGAAGTCGCATGAAGAGCGACACGCCAAAGGTGCTTCATCCCGTGGCGGGCACGCCCATGCTCGGGCATGTTTTAAAGACGGCAGCCAAGGCTGGTGCCTCACGCCTCATTCTGGTGGTGGGCCATGGGGCACCCCAGGTGCAAGACTTTGCTCGGTCGTTTTGTGCCCAGCATGGCCTGCCCAGCCCAGACTTTGCGCTGCAAGACCCGCCACAAGGCACTGGCCACGCCGTTGCCCAGGCCATGCCCATGGTTGACCCAGCCATGCCATGCCTGGTTCTCTATGGCGATGTACCGCTTATAAAAGAGGCAAGCCTAAAGGCCCTTCGGGCAAAACTAACGGGCCAGGTGGCGCTTGCAGTGCTCACTGCCAGGCTTGCAAACCCTTACGGCTACGGCCGCATTCTGCGCAGTCCGCAGGGTAACCGCATGATTGGCTGCTGCGAAGAAAAAGATGCCAGCACTGAAATTCGTGCAATTGACGAGGTGAACTCCGGCATTCTTGTCGCAGACACGCCCAGGCTTAAAGACTGGGTGGGACGTTTACAAAATAACAATACCCAGGCCGAGTACTACCTCACCGACACCTTTGCCTTTGCCCATGCCGACGGGGTTGGCATTGACACCTATGAATGCCAAGAGGGCATTGAGATTCTGGGTGTGAATTCGCAGAGCCAGCGGGCGGAGATTGAGCGGCAGTTTCAGCAGCGCGAGGCTCAGGCACTAATGGACTCGGGTGTCCATCTGGCAGACCCCCTGCGCATTGATGTTCGCGGCGAGCTTACCTGCGAGGCCGATGTTCAGATTGATGTGAACTGCGTCTTCAGTGGGTCGGTGAGCCTGGGTAAGGGCGTTAGCATCGGCCCGAACTGCGTGCTGGACACTGTCTCGGTTGGCGAAGGCTGTCGAATTGAGGCCTACAGCCACCTCAGTCATTGCAAGGTTGGGCCGCAGGCTGTGGTGGGGCCGTATGCCCGCATAAGGCCGGGTAGTGAACTGGGCGAGGGCAGTCATGTTGGTAATTTCACCGAGGTCAAGAACACCCGGCTTGGACGGTTCTCTAAGGCAAACCATTTAAGCTATCTGGGCGATGCGGTCATTGGTGAGCGCGTGAATGTGGGCGCAGGCACCATCACCTGCAACTACGACGGCGCCGAAAAGCACACAACCATCATTGAAGACGATGTCTTTATTGGCTCAGACACCCAGTTGGTTGCGCCCGTTACGGTGCATAAGGGGGCAACCCTTGGCGCAGGCACAACCCTTACCAGCGACGCCCCTCAGGACGCACTAACCCTTTCGCGAACGCGTCAGACCACCCTTACACGCTGGAAGCGGCCAAGAAAGAAGGCTCACTAATTTAATGTGTGGAATTGTTGCAGCCCTAAGCTATACCAATATTGTTCCTTTCCTTATCCAGGGGCTTCGGCATCTGGAGTACCGTGGCTACGACTCCGCAGGCCTTGCGGTGCTTGGCGGGCCAGACCAGGCTGCAAATGCAAAGGCCATTCAACGGGTTCGCGCCGTTGGCCGTGTTGCCGAACTTCAAGCCGCAAGCCAGGGCCTTGTGGCAGACATTGGCATTGCCCACACCCGCTGGGCCACCCATGGTGCTGTCACCCAAGACAATGCCCACCCGCATTACTCCAGTGGCCAGGGCCTTGAGATCTGCCTGGTTCATAACGGCATTATTGAAAACCATCAGGCCCTGCGCGCAGAGCTCTCACAGGCGGGCTACAGCTTTAGCTCCCAGACCGATACCGAGGTGGTTGCGCACCTCTTGCACCAAGAACGGCTTAAGGCAGGCTGCCTTATTGATGCCCTTCATGCCTGCTGCAAGAAGCTCAAAGGCGCCTACGCCATTGCGGTTCTCTCAAGTCAAGATCCGAATCAGGTTGCTGCAGCCCGGCTTGGCGCACCCCTGCTGGTCGGCCTTGGGCGCAACAGCCAGGAGCTCTTTCTTGCCTCCGATGCCTCTGCCCTGCTGGAACTGACCCATCGGTTTATCTACCTTGAAGACGGAGACCGCTGCCTCATTCAAAGGCAGGATCAGGATCGAGGCCACTTAACCAGCAGGCCACCAAGACCCCGCCAAGACCGTGAGCCTTCAGGTCTACAACAAGAGCTTCAAGCCTGTGGACCGTGTTGTAACCGAGTCGAGCCTGCGTGCGCAAGACGTTGCATTGGGCCCTTATCGGCATTTCATGCAGAAAGAAATTGCCGAGCAGCCGGGGCTCTGGCCGCAACGCTGGAACATGTCATAGGGGCCAACAGCCTGTCGCCCGAACTCTTTGGTGTCGAGGCCGCAAAGGAACTTCAGTCGGTCGACCAGCTTCTTATTCTTGCCTGCGGCACCAGCTACCATGCCGGCCTTGTTGCCAAGTACTGGGTCGAAAGCCTTGCCGGCATTAGCTGCCATGTTGAAATTGCAAGCGAGTACCGCTACCGACAAAGTGTCACGCGCCCAGACACCATGGTGGTGGCCATTTCGCAGTCTGGCGAAACCGCTGACACGCTGGCTGCCATTGAACATGCCAAGGCCAATGGCGTTGCAAGCTGCCTGGCCATCTGCAATGTGGCCGAGTCCTCGCTTATTCGGGCCTGCGGCCTGCGATTTCTTACCCGCGCGGGCCCCGAAATTGGCGTGGCCTCCACCAAGGCATTCACCACCCAGCTTGCCGCCTTGTTTCTTCTGGCACTGGTTCTTGGGAAGCTAAAGGGCAGGCTTTCAGCCGAAGACGAGGGCCGAGAGCTTACGGCCCTTCGCCACCTGCCTGCGGCGGTCTCTTCGGTGCTCTTGCAAGAAGACCGTTTTAGCCAGTGGGCCTCGCAGTTTGTTGATAAGAACCATTGCCTCTTTCTTGGCCGCGGCCTGCACTACCCCATTGCCCTAGAAGGCGCCTTAAAGCTTAAAGAAATTAGCTATATTCATGCAGAGGCCTATGCGGCCGGTGAGTTGAAACACGGCCCGCTTGCCTTGGTTGACCGCGACATGCCTGTGGTGGCTGTGGCCCCCAACGACCAGCTTCTTGAAAAGCTTAAAAGCAACCTCGAAGAGGTTCGTGCCCGTGGGGGCAGGCTTTATGTAATTGCGGATCAGTCCTCGGGCTTTGAGGCCTCCGAAGGCGTTGAGCTTATTACGCTTGGCGACCATGCTGGGCTGCTCTCACCCATTCTGCACGTGGTGCCCTTGCAGCTGCTTGCCTACCACGTGGCCCTTGCCCGCGGTCACGATGTCGACAAACCTCGTAACCTGGCGAAAAGCGTAACCGTGGAATAAAAACCCCAGGGGCTTACCTAACAGCCCCATGCCTTGCGGTAGTCTTCCACAGCCTGCCAGTGGCTTTTCAGCTGCGAATCGGTGTGGCCCTGCAAAAGCGCCAAAAGCCCATCAAGCCCCGCAAGAGCAACCACCGGCAGCCCCAAGGTCTGACGCACCTCTTGAACCGCAGAGACGGCTGCAGGCTGCTCGGCTGTCCCGCCCTTTTCCATGCGGTCAAGGGCAATAAGCACCCCCACCGGCCTGCCGCCGGCCCGTTGAATAATGGCCACCGACTCGCGAACCGAGGTGCCTGCCGAAATGACGTCATCAATAATGACAACCTCTTGGTCTTCTAGGCTTGCGCCCACAATCACGCCGCCCTCGCCATGGTCCTTGGCCTCCTTGCGGTTAAAGCTAAAGCCCAGGTTGCAGCCATGCTGGCTTAAGGCCATGGCAGTGGTGGCGGCTAAAGGTATGCCCTTATAGGCAGGCCCATAAAGCATGCTTGCCTGAAACACCTTGGCCTGCACCGCCTTTAGGTAACACTGGGCATAAAAGCCCGAGAGCTCGGCAATTAGGTCGCCGGTTCGAAAAAGGCCTGCGTTAAAAAAGTAAGGTGAGAGACGTCCGGCCTTGGTTTTAAATTCGCCAAAACGCAGCACCTCGGCCCTAAGCGCAAAGCCTAAAAAGTCTTGTTCAAGGGCGGGGTCGAGTACGGAAGAAACCTGACTGGCGCTCGTCATAATAGGTCTTTGCAAGGAATCAAAAAGGACGCTGGCAATGCGCGTTGTAAGCCTTAACCTTAACGGAATTCGCTCAGCCCATCGCAAGGGGGTCTTCAGTTGGCTGGCCGAGCAGTCGGCCGACCTTGTCTGCATGCAAGAGTTAAAGGCCCAGCCCCAAGACCTGACCGAGGAGATGCGGTCGTTCAAGCTGGGCGAGAAGACGTTTAACTCGGCCTTAAGCTGCGCGTTAAAAAAAGGCTACAGCGGCGTAGGTCTCTACAGCCATTGGCAGCCCTCTGAAATTCGCGCGGGGTTTGGTGTTGAAGAGTTCGACAACGAAGGCAGGCTGGTTGCGGGCTGCTTTCGCCCCGATCAGACCGGCCTTGATAAGCTGCTTTGGGTCATGAGCCTTTATGCCCCCTCAGGCTCAGCCTCTGAGGAACGACAGGCCTCGAAGTTTCGCTTTATGAAGGCCTTTTACCCGCTGCTTGACCACTGGCTTCAACAGGCCCAGAGCCAAGACCATCACATCCTCATTTGTGGTGATTGGAACATTGCACGCACCGAGAAAGACTTAAAAAACTGGCGTGGCAACCAGAAGAACTCAGGCTTTCTGCCCGAGGAGCGGGCCTGGATGAATGGCCTGGTCGACGACCTTGGCTGGGTGGATGTCTACCGAAATCTCTACCCACAGGCCGAGGGCGAGGGCTACACCTGGTGGTCAAACCGAGGCAATGCAAGGGCAGACAATGTGGGCTGGCGCATTGACTACCAGCTTGCAAGCCCTAACCTTGCCTCGAAGGCAACGAGGGCCTGGGTGGTTCGCGACCCAGGCTTCTCAGACCATGCCCCCTTGATCGTGGACTACCTGGGTTGAGGCAAATCTTCCACCGACTTGCCAATGGCCTTGGCGTAAAGGGGCAGAACCCTGGGTAGCACCATGGCGATTTCTTCCATTCGGGCATTGCCCGAGGGGTGGGTGGACAGCCATTCAGGTGGCGCGCCCTTATTCGCCTCCTGCATCTTGCGCCAAAGCGACAGGGCCGCGCGAGGATCAAAGCCTGCCCGCGCAGCCATGTCGAGCCCTACAAGGTCGGCTTCTTTCTCATCGTCGCGTGAAAACTTCAGCCCAAGCAGCTGCGTGCCAAAGCCTAGGGCCTGACGACCGAGCTGACCGAAGCCCAAGAGCTCCGACACAATAGAGGCGCCCATGTCGGTGAGCTGCGACTTGGCAAGCCGGTCACGGGTATGTTCACGCAGGGCATGGGCCATCTCATGGCCCATCACCGCGGCAATCTCATCGTCATTGAGCTTAAGTTTTTCAATAAGCCCGGTGTAAAACGCTATTTTTCCACCAGGCATGCAAAAGGCATTTAGCTGATTCGACTTCAGCACCACCACCTCCCATCGCCAACGCGAGGCATCAGCATTCCAGGCAAGGGCATGGGGCTTAAGTCGGTCGGCCATCGCCTGAAGCTTCTGGCTTGTTGGATGGGAAGCCGGCAGCAGGGCTCCCTTCTTACGTGCCTCCGTCTTTAGCGCCTCGTATTGCTGGGCTGCCGTGCGTTCAAGCTGCTGAGCGGGAACAAGCCTACGAATCTCCGACTTCGAACCAACACCCACCGCATCGTTTGCATCGGCCGAGGCCATGCGCGGGCCCGCACAGCCCGCCAAAAGGCTTGTCAGAACAACACCCAGCAGCCCTGTCGCAAGGCCTGGTCTAAAAACTCCGATACTCTTAGCGGACATGCAAGAAACCCTGTTTAAAAAAAGCCTAGAGAAAAGTGTAATGGCTAAGGGGCTGTTGTGAACCAACAGGCTCCCGTGGTTGCTGCTGGGGTTCCAAGGGGGCTACTCTTTTTTACCCTCGCATTGGGCTTTGCCAGTGGACTGCCACTGGCATTGTCTGCTGGCACCCTGCAGGCCTGGCTCACAGTCGAGGGCGTGAACCTCACCACCCTTGGCTGGCTCACCGTGCTGGGCATACCCTACACCTACAAATTCGCCTGGGCCCCCGCCATGGACCGCTACCAGCTCGGCGGGAGAAGAGGAGGCCGACGGCGCGGCTGGCAGGTCTTTCTTCTTTTGGCGCTTGCCGCAAGCACCTGGGCGCTCTCGCTTGCCGAACCCATGGCGCCCAACGGGCTTGTCTACATCTCCGTTGTGGCCCTCATGCTTGTCATTTTCTCGGCGAGCTTTGACATCGTCTTTGACGCCTGGCGGGCCGAATCGCTAACCCCGGAGCAACGAGGACTTGGCGCGGCCTGGTCAGTGATTGGCTACCGGCTGGCCATGCTGGTCTCAGGGGGTCTCGCACTTATGCTGGCCGACCTTTACCTGGGCTTTGCCGGGGCCTACCAGCTTATGGCGGTCATTCTTGTTGGGCTGGCCATCCTTGCCGCCTTCGTACCCGAACCCTCCGAGACGCACCCACCCAAGAGCCTGCGCGAGGCGGTTGTCGAGCCCTTTAAAGAGTTCTTCAGTCGCAAGGCTGCCATTGCAGTGCTTGGCTGCATCGTGCTCTACAAACTAGGCGATGCCTTTGCAGGAAGCCTGTCAACGGCATTCCTTATTCGCGGCGCCGGGTTTTCCGCAGCCGAGGTGGGCGCAGTAAATAAAGGCATGGGTCTACTTGCCACCCTAATTGGAGGGCTTGCTGGCGGGCTGCTTATTGCTCGGCTTGGGCTCTGGCGGTCGTTGTTGTTGTTTGGTTTTCTTCAGGCCATTACCAACCTGGGCTTTTGGTGGCTTGCGGTGCAGCAGCCCCCAAGCCTGCTTGAGATGACGCTGGTTATTCTGCTTGAGAACCTGGCAGGAGGCATGGGAACCGCCGCTTTTGTGGCCCTTCTGATGAGTCTTTGCGATCAACGCTTCACGGCCACCCAGTTTGCACTGCTCTCGGCTCTGGCCTCGGTGGGCCGGGTCTGGGTGGGGCCTATTGCAGGGCACGCCGTAACCGACTACGGATGGCCAAGCTTTTTTCTTGGCTCCTTCGTGGCCGCACTGCCAGGCCTCTGGCTTGTCTGGCGATTACGCCTCGAGCTTCGCCTTTAAGGTCTGTGTAACAGCCGAGGGGTTGGCCTTGCCCTGTGACTTCTTCATGACCTGACCGACCATGGCATTTAAGGCCTTGTCCTTGCCTGCCTTGTATTCGTCCACCATCTTGGGGTTTGCCGCAATCACCTCCTCCACCCAGCCGTCAATCTGGCCTGTGTCTTGAACCTGGCGCAGGCCCTGCGACTCAATCAGGCCATCCACGGTCTGCTCGGGGTCTTGCCAAAGCTGGGCAAACAAGTCGCGGGCAATCTTCGATGAAATCGTTCCATCCTCCAGACGCTCAAGCAGTGAGGCCAAACGCAAAGGGGTCACCGGCGCCTGGGCATAACCAAGGCCTTCGGATCGATTAAGAAATGTTGAAAGATCGGCAGCCATCCAGTTCACGACAAGCTTGGCGGCCTTGTCTGACGAAAGCGAGCAGAGGCTTGAAAGGGCGGCAAGGGTCTGCTCAAAATAAAGAAGGGCGTCGCGGCCGGATGTAATAAGGCCCGCATCCTGAACCGAGAGCCTAAACTGCTCAATAAGCCTTAAGCGCGCCTGCTCGGGCAGAACGGGCATGGACTGTCGAACCTGGTCGATGGTCTTTTCGTCAATAACAAGCGTGGGCAGGTCGGGGTCTGGAAAATAGCGATAGTCGTGGGCGTCTTCTTTTGAGCGCATCGACCGTGTCTCATCTCGATCGGGGTCGAAAAGCCGCGTCTCTTGGCGAACCTGGCCTCCTGACTCAATGAGCTCAACCTGGCGCGCGGCCTCGTATTCAATGGCCCGCTCAAGAAACCGAAAGGAATTGATGTTTTTAATTTCACAGCGAGTGCCAAGGGCCTGGCTGCCCTTGGGCCTGACCGAGACATTGGCATCGCATCGAAAGGAGCCTTCTTGCAAATTGCCATCGCAGATGTCCATCCAGGTAACAAGCCCGTGCAGGGCGCGAGCATAGGCCGCAGCCTCTTGGGCCGAACGCATAACGGGCTCGGTCACAATTTCAAGCAAGGGCGTGCCCGCCCTGTTTAGGTCAATGCCCGAGGTCTGGGGCGCAAGCCCTGCTAAGCCCTCGTGAATCGACTTGCCTGCATCTTCCTCAAGGTGGGCGCGGGTAAGCTGCACGGTGCGTTCTGAGCCATCGGGAAGGCTAAAAGACAGGCTTCCACCTGCAACCACAGGCAGTTCAAACTGGCTAATCTGGTAGCCCTTGGGCAGGTCAGGGTAGAAGTAATTCTTGCGAGCAAAAACAGAGCGGCGCGCAATCTCGCCGCCAACGGCAAGAGCAAAGCGAATGGCGCAGTCAATGGCCCTTAGGTTGGGGCTCGGCAGAACCCCGGGAAGAGCAAGGTCGATGGGATGCGCCTGCCTGTTGGGCTCTGCTCCGAAGGCCGTGGGGGCGGGTGAGAACATTTTGCTTTGTGTCTTAAGCTGCACATGGGTCTCAAGACCGACAACAATTTCCCAGGTGGTCATGGCTGCGCCCCCGAAAGCTCTGGCGTCTGATCATGAAAATCGGTTGCCAGCTGAAAATGGTCGGCAAGGGCGAGCAGCCTGGCCTCTTCAAACCGTGGGCCTATGAGCTGCAAGCCAACGGGAAGACGACGACCGCCTTCGATAGATTCAAAGCCGCAGGGCATGGACATGGCGGGCAGCCCCGAGAGGCTCGCCCCAAGGGTGAAGATATCGGACAGATACTCCGCGAGCAGGGGGTTGTCTTTTGCCGCCTCAAGCGCGGGGCTCTCACCGAGGCGCCAGGCGGTTACAGGCGAGACCGGTCCAACAATGAAATCGCAATGCTCAAAGGCGCGATCAAAGTCCATGGCCACAAGCCGTCGTACCTTCTGGGCCTGCAGGTAGTAGGCATCGTAATAACCATGCGAGAGCACATAGCTTCCAAGAAGAATGCGGCGGCGAACCTCTGGCCCGAAGGCCTCGGTGCGGCTTAGGCAATAAAGCGATTCAAGATCCGTGGCCTTCTCGGATCGGTGCCCATAACGAACCCCATCAAACCGTGACAAATTACTTGAGGCCTCGGCCGGGGCAATGACGTAATAGGCGGGCAGCGAAAGCTCGGTGCGCGGCAGGTCCACCTCAAGCGTCTCGGCCCCCAGTCCCCGCAAGACCTTTAAGGCGGCTTCAATGGCCTTGGCCACGGCAGGCGAGATCTGGTTCGAAAAATACTGGCTTGGCATTCCAAGGCGCAGGCCTCGCAAGGGCTGCTCTGCGCTGGCGTCCTTCGGTCATTGGCTTACCCAAAAGCCTGGCGAAGTCTTCCGAAGGCTGATTCAGGCTGGTGGAGTCTTTCGGGTCAAAGCCCGCCATGGCCGAGAGCATCCAGGCGCAGTCCTGCGCCGTTCGCGCCATGGGCCCGGCCTGATCAAGGCTTGATGCATAGGCCACAAGCCCCCAACGCGAGACCCGTCCGTAGGTTGGCTTAATGCCCGTAATGCCACACATGGCGGCGGGCTGACGAATCGAGCCCCCGGTATCGGTTCCCGTTGCAGCCGGTGCAAGCCCTGCAGCAATAGCCACAGCCGACCCCCTGAAGACCCGCCGGGAATGCGGTTGGTGTCCCAAGGGTTGCATGCTGGCTTATAGGCCGAGTGCTCATTGGCCGATCCCATGGCGAACTCATCGCAATTGGACTTGCCCAGGCAGACCATGCCCGCGGACTGAAGCAGATCAACCGCATGGGCATTAAACGGGCTTTGGTAGTTTTTAAGAAACTTTGAGCCCGCTGTGGTGGGCCAGTCTTTGGTGACCAGAACATCTTTGTGAATAACCGGAAGCCCCAGAAGCGGAGAGCGTTGCTCGGGCGGGGTTTTCTCAAGCAGGCTCTGGCACTGACGGGCTTGGCTAAGCGTTAGCTCGGGAAGAATCGAAAGGCAAGCCCCTAAGGTCTCCTTCTCAAGGGCGGCCAGGTAATCCTGGGCAAGCTCTTCGACCGACACCATTCCAGAGTCCAACGCCCGCCTGAGCTCCGATAGGGGCGAAAAACGAAATTCCATGGCTAGCAGACCTATTCCACGACCCTGGGAACAATAAAGAACCCTTGGGCCACCTGGGGCGCATTGCGCATGAGTTCCTCTCGGCTAGGCAGGGGCTGGGCAAGGTCTTGCCTAAGACGCAGAACCATGTCGTGTGGGTTAGCCATCGGCTCGAGCCCTTCGGTGGGTGCCTGCCGAAGGGTGTCGGCCCATTTCACCATGGCATCAATTGCGGGCAAGATACGGTCGTGGTCCTCAGCGGTCACCGATAGGCGGCTAAGCCGGGCAAGTTTGTCAAACTGGTCTTTAGAGAGTGACACGTCGGTAAACTGCTCCAGATGGTGGATAATCTATGATTATCGTCATTTTCTTTATTTAGCCATCTGGATTCGGAACCTTCTATGTTTGGATCTCTACGCGGATTCTTCTCCCAAGATTTGGCAATCGACCTTGGAACGGCCAACACCCTAATATACGCCCGCGGAAAGGGCATCGTCCTTAATGAGCCCTCTGTTGTGGCCATTCGTCACGACGGCGGGCCCGGAGGGAAAAAAACCATCGAGGCCGTTGGTACCAAGGCCAAGCAGATGCTCGGCAAAGTGCCTGGAAGCATCGAAGCAGTAAGGCCCATGAAAGACGGGGTCATCGCCGACTTCACCGTGACCGAGCAGATGCTCAAGCTCTTTATCAAAATGGTGCACGAAAAAAGGCTTTTTTCGCCAAGTCCACGCGTCATTATTTGCGTGCCCTGCGGCTCCACCCAGGTTGAGCGTCGGGCCATTCGAGAATCGGCCTTGTCTGCAGGCGCAAGCCAGGTCTATCTTATTGAAGAGCCCATGGCAGCAGCCATTGGAGCGGGCCTGCCCATTGCCGAGCCCTGTGGTTCCATGGTGGTCGACATTGGCGGCGGCACCAGCGAAATTGGCGTGGTCTCGCTTGGTGGTCTTGTCTATTCCAACTCCATTCGCGTTGGCGGAGACAAGTTCGACGAGGCCATCGTGAACTACATCCGCCGCAACTACGGCATGCTCATCGGCGATCAAACGGCAGAGGCCATAAAAAAACAAATCGGCTCGGCCTTCCCAGGAAGTTCAGTAAGCGAGATGGAAGTCCGCGGCCGAAATCTTAGCGAGGGAATCCCTCGCAGCTTCACCATTTCAAGCAACGAAATTCTAGAGGCGCTTACCGATCCCATCAGTCAGATTGTTGTTGCCATTAAAAACGCCCTTGAAAACACGCCGCCCGAGCTTGCAGCCGACATCGCCGAACGCGGGGTTGTTATTACTGGGGGCGGTGCCTTGCTGCGCGATCTTGACCGCCTGTTCACCGAAGAAACTGGGCTGCCCGTCTACGTGGCAGAAGATCCGCTGTCTTGCGTGGTGCGAGGCTGCGGTGAAGCCATTGAACGAATCGACGAGCTAAGCAGCGTTTTATCGACAGAGTAATCGGAGCCACGCGCATTGGCTCTATCCCAAAGCCCACCAGCCTTTTTCCGGCAAGGCCTCTCGGCCCGAATTAAACTTGCGATTGCTTTAACGGCCGCCATTGCGGTCATGCAGCTTGATCGTCGCTTTGAAATTGCCTCGCCGCTGCGTCTAGGGGTAAGCGTCATCTTGTATCCGGTAACCGAGGCGCTTCTCATGCCACGCGACCTTGCCTACTGGGCTGGCGAGAGGCTTCAATCGGTATCGCAGCTCGCCAACGAGATTGAACGGCTTCGCGATCAAGAAACCAACAACGCCCAGAGTCTTCTTCTGGTGAATCAGCTTCGTAGTGACAACGAAAACCTACGAAATCTACTCAATCTAAAGTCAAGCGCCTTCCCAGAGAGCAAGGCCGGTGAAGTTCGAGCAAGCCTAAAAGATGGCCTGGCCAGAAAGGTTCTTATTAATCTTGGCCAGGATCAAGGCCTCTCAGTAGGCGACCCGGTCATTAATAGTGACGGTGTAGTTGGGCAGGTCAGTCGCGTCTTCCCACTTACAGCTGAGATTCGACTGCTCTCCGATGAGCAGCTCTTCGTCCCCATCTTTTTGCCAAGCAGCGGCGTACGTGGCATCACACAAGGCAGCGGACAGGCCGATCAGTTTCGTGTGCGTTACGTGAACCTGGCCGCTGAAATTGAGGAAGGCGACAAGATCGTCACCTCGGGGCTCGATGGGCTTTACCCGGCCGGGCTTGCAGTGGGTCGGGTCTCGTTGGTGGTGCCGGCAGCCCAGGGCCAGTTCCCAACAGTCATCGCAATTCCTGCAGCATCGGTGGCTCGTTATAAAGAGGTGCTTGTTATTCTTCGCAATGGGGGTGCAGACAATACGCCACCGGCCCCCGTTGCCAGTGACACTAACCTCCCGTCATCGTCCACACCCACAACCCCTGGCGCTGCAACCCAAAGACCATGAGACCTCCAACCATTATTGGCAGAGCCCCGAGCCTTCGCTTTATTGCCGCCACAATGGCCGCGGCCCTGGTCTTTAATTTCCTGCCCTGGGCGCCGAACTGGCCGGTACCCGACATGCTTGCCATTGTTCTGGTCTTTTGGAACATCTTTCTGCCAAGCCGTATAGGCCTTGCCCCTGCCTGGCTTTTGGGTCTGGTCATGGACGTTCATCAAGGGGTTCTTTTGGGTCAGCATGCGCTTGCCTACTCCATACTTAGTTATGGCGCCATTACCCTGCATCGGCGTATACCTGACTTCCAAGCCTGGGGGCAGGTGGCCCACCTCTATCCTCTTTTTCTTGTCTCGCTGGCCAGCGTCTTTGCCGTGCGCTGGATGGTTGAGGGCCTCGGGCCCGACAGCAGCCTGTTTCTTCAGCCTGCCGCAGAGGCCTTGTTATGGGTCTTCGTTAGCCGCATGATTCAACTTGTCTTGCAACGAAAATCTCGGCCGGGTCGAATGCGAGCACGAAAGTCTGTTAACCCTGTGAAGACCTAGCTGCCTCGCAATGGAGTTCAGCAACAAGTCCAACTCAGACTTTCGACAAAGGGCCTCGTTTGCGGCACTGGCCATCACAATTGGGCTTGGAGCGCTGGCCATGCGTTTCGGGCAGATCCAAGTCTGGCAACACGAAGACCATGCGGCAAAGGCTGAAGAGAATCGAGTTGCCCTTCTGCCCATTCAGCCGCCTCGTGGGCGTATCTTTGACAGGCATGGCGAAACGCTTGCCCGTAACGATGCCGGATTCTCTCTTGAAATTGAGCCTTTTCAGGCAAAAAACCTAAATCGAACGCTTGAGGAAATTGGTAAGGTCATTGAGCTAAAACCCGCCGAGATCAACCGCTTTAAGCGTGCGGCGGCAGAGGCACGGCGGTTCGACAGCATTCCCTTAAAAACCAAGCTAACCGACGAAGAGGTGGCCCGGCTTGTAACCCGAGTCACGGAAATACCTGGGGTCAACATTCAACAACGAACCATCCGTAGCTACCCCTATGGCGACTCCTCCTCCCACCTGCTTGGGCATATCGGCCGCATCTCGCGCGCAGACCGCGAAAGACTCACCGAGGCCGATCTTCTCGAGGACTATTTCGGTATTAGCCACATCGGCAAACTCGGCATCGAAAAGAGCTACGAGAGTGCCCTTAAAGGTGTTCCCGGTTTTCAGAAAATTGAGGTCACCGCAAGCGGCAGACTGGTGCGCGAGCTTGACCTCAAACCCCCCGTACCGGGCCAAAACCTTCAGCTTTCGATCGACCAGGGTTTGCAGAAAATGGTGGAAGACGCTTACTTGGGTAGACGTGGTGCGCTTGTGGCCATGTCGCCCACCACGGGCGAGATCTTTGCCATGGTCTCCATGCCAAACTTCAACCCAAACGCCTTTGTTGACGGTATTGATCCCGACCTCTGGAACCAGCTTAATCAGTCGCTGGATGTACCTTTGTTGAACCGGGCATTGCGGGGTATTTACCCACCAGGCTCAACCTACAAGCCCTTTATGGCGGTAGCTGCGCTTGCCTCAGGAGCACGCACTGCCGATGACGCCATTCAAGACCCGGGCTATTTCATGCTCGGCAATCACCGGTTTCGCGATTACAACCCCAAGGGCAACGGGCGGGTCGACCTTAAAAAGTCCATCGTGGTCTCAAGTGATACCTACTACTACAAACTCGCCCATGACATGGGGGTCGATGCTATTTATCAGTTTATTTCGCCTTTCGGCTTTGGCCGCACCACGGGCATCGACATTGAAGGGGAAACGGCCGGCATTCTGCCCTCATCGGACTGGAAGCTAAAGCGATTTGGAAAGGAATGGCTTACGGGAGAGACGCCGTCTATTGGAATAGGTCAGGGCTACAACGCCTTCACGGTGCTTCAGCTGGTTCGTGCAACAGCCGCGCTTGGCAATGGGGGAAAGCTGCTTCGGCCTCGCCTTGTGAAGTCCGTTGAGAACTCTCAGACCGGTGAGCGGGTGGAGCTTCCGGCCATTGTTGAGCGCAAGCTTGATCTCGAACAGCAATGGCTTGATATCGTGCACGATGCCCTTGTTGAAGTGAATCAATCGGGCACGGGCGCCCGCGTCATGGCAGGTGTTCCATACAGCGTAGCGGGGAAAACCGGCACAGCGCAGGTCTTTAGTGTGAAACAGGGCGAGATCTACGAAGAGGAAAAGGTCTCCGAGAGGCTACGGGATCACTCCCTCTACATTGCCTACGCCCCGGCCGATAACCCAAAGGTGGCAGTGGCCGTGGTGGTGGAAAATGGCGGCTTCGGAGCAGCGGCTGCCGCGCCGCTGGCGCGTAAAGTTTTCGATTACCTTTTGGTGACACGAAAAAAAGAGGGGCGTGAGCTGCCGTGAATGACCGTCGCGCCGATGAAGGCTGGCGAGCCTTTTCGCTATGGTTAAGGCAGCGTTTCTTCGCCATGGACCAGCCCCTGTTCTTTATCTTCATTGGCCTAGCTGGCCTTAGTCTTCTTGCCGTCTACAGTGCAAGTCATGAGGAGCCCGAACGTTTTTTCAACCATCTGCGCAACCTTGTTGTTGCAGCTTTCATCATGCTCACGCTTGCGCAGATTCCATCCACATGGCTGCAGAAAGTTGCCATACCTCTTTATGGGCTTGGCCTGCTGCTTCTCATTGCCGTTACCTTTTTTGGTGACACCTCGAAGGGGGCTACGCGCTGGCTCGATCTTGGCATTGCCCGCATTCAGCCTTCCGAAATTATGAAAATCGCCATGCCTCTCATGCTGGCATGGGTTGTTCAGCAACGTGAGGGGCTGAAAACGCTCGCAGACTGGCTAATTGTTGTGGGCCTTCTTGCCATACCCGTTCTGTTTATTCTGGATCAGCCCGACCTAGGAACCGCCATTCTTGTTGCGGCCTCGGGTATTTTTGTTCTTTATCTTGCGGGGATGTCTTGGCGGCTCATTGCCATCGTGGGTGGAGGCACTGGCCTTGTCTTAATTGTCTTAGTCATTTTTGGTGACACCCTTTGCGCCGCCGGGGTCGACTGGCCTGGGATGAGGGAGTATCAGAAGCAACGAGTCTGCACGCTGCTTGACCCCCATCGTGACCCGCTGGGCAAAGGCTTTCACATTCTTCAGTCCATGACCGCTGTCGGATCGGGAGGTTTATGGGGCAAGGGTTGGTTAAAGGGCACCCAGGCCCAGCTTGACTTCATTCCGGAGCGCGACACCGATTTTATTTTTGCTGGTTTTGCTGAAGAATTCGGTTTTCTTGGTGCTGCCATTTTAGTAGTCCTCTACCTTGCTCTTATTCTGCGCGGGCTCTGGATTTCGCTTGGGGCACCCACTGCCTTCGGCCGGCTCTTGTCAGCCAGCCTTGCCTTAACCATCTTCACCTATGCCTTTGTAAACCTTGGAATGGTGACAGGCCTTCTTCCCGTTGTCGGTGTGCCCCTTCCCTTCATGTCCTACGGGGGAACAGCCCTCATCACACTAGGGGCTGGCCTGGGCCTCATTATGAGTATCGCTCGTGACCGCTCTCAGGTTACTCAAGGCTTCAGTCTTCAAGGTTAGGCCAATGGCATTAGCACCCGATGCCACTGAAATTGCCAACCTCATACTTAGCGGCTTTCATCGCCACTACGGCCTTTTCCGTTATAACGCCCAACAGGCGAAGACCGCCTTCGAGGCCGGGCGCTATGGGGCCATACGCGAACTCGCAAAAGAGCGAATTGCCTTCTACGACGACCGTGTCAAAGAGACAACCGATGCCCTCATGGCGAACTCCCCTTCTGTGGCCATCAATGAGGGCACCTGGGCTGATGTAAAAAAGGCATTCATCATGCTGCTTACTGACCATAAGCAGCCCGAGCTTGCCGAGTCGTTTTTTAACTCCATCACCACGCGTATCTTGCGCCGTGCTGACTACGGAGGTGAGAACCTTTTTGTGAGGCCTGCCGTCGCAACCGACTACCTCGACTCCGACCCCCCCTCCTACCGCGTCTATTACCCGCGATCCGAGGGCCTGCAGAACTGCCTTACCCGTATGGCCATCGATTTTGGTCTTGCCTGCCGTTGGAACGATATTCAACGTGACCTACGACGTGTCATTCGCGCCGCGGTGGTTAGCTTTCCAAGGCCTTTTCAGACCGCCACCGATTTTCAGGTGCACATTTTGAGGTCACTTTTTTTTCGAAACAAAGGCGCCTACATTATCGGGCGCATCATGAACGATGGAACGCCAACAGGCTTTGCTGTTCCTGTTCTTCGTAACTCGAAGGCAGAGCTTTACCTTGACACCATTCTCTTTGACCCCGACCAGATCTCTGTCTTGTTTTCTTTTTCTCGGGCGTATTTTATGGTGGATATGGAGGTGCCTTCGGCCTACGTGCAGTTCCTTCGAAGCATCATGCCGCACAAGCCCGCAAGCGAGCTCTACACCATGCTCGGGCTGCAAAAGCAGGGCAAGACCCTCTTTTATCGAGACTTTTTAC
This sequence comes from Burkholderiaceae bacterium, assembly GCA_018402635.1. Lineage (GTDB taxonomy): Bacteria > Pseudomonadota > Gammaproteobacteria > Burkholderiales > Burkholderiaceae_A > Hahnella. The sequence continues at coordinate 175,159 of JAGYIP010000008.1, read as the reverse complement.
ACCACCTGCGTCACTCAAACGACAAGTTCTGTCTTGCCGAGGGTATTAAGGGGCTCGTGATGCTTGTCTTCACCCTGCCATCCTTTCCCTATGTCTTTAAAATTATTAAAGACAAGCGTTCAAAAGATGTGTCGCGCGAGCTTATTGTCTCGAAGTACCAGCTGGTTAAGCTTCACGATCGCGCGGGCCGCATGGCCGACACCTGGGAGTACTCGAGCGTCGAGTTTCCAAAAGACCGATTCGACCAAAGCCTGCTTGAAGAGATTCGTGAGTTTGCCCCAAGCATGCTTGAAGAAAACAATGAACGACTTGTTATTCGTCATTTGTATATTGAGCGTCGAATGGTTCCTCTGAACATCTTTCTTGAACATGCCACAGAGGCGCAGGTTGACCATGCCATTAAAGAGTACGGCGATGCCATTCGCCAGCTTGTTGCCGCCAATATTTTCCCAGGCGACATGCTCTACAAAAACTTTGGTATGACACGGCATGGGCGTGTTGTGTTTTATGACTACGATGAAATTCAATACCTAACGGAATGCAATTTCCGAAAAATTCCCGAGCCTCGAACCCCTGAAGATGAAATGGCCAGTGAGCCCTGGTACACGGTAGGCCCAAACGATGTCTTCCCGGAAGAGTTCTCTCAATTTCTACTCGGTCAGCTAAGGCTTCGAGTTCCGTTTAACAAGTATCATCAAGAGTTACTTGATGCTAAGTATTGGAAATCCCAACAAGAAAAAATAGCCCGCGGCTTTCTGGAAGATGTCTTTCCCTATCCCGATCATGTTCGGTTCTGTAACCGCCCCGAGCTCGATCAGCCTGCGGTTTGCATCGCTCGCCGGCCTGGCTAAGACCCCCCGACCCGCTTGGGCTTAGCTTGCTAACGAACACCTCTAAACGGCCAGCTTATGTCAGGACCCCTTGAGTTTGACACCATCATTGTTGGCGCTGGAAGCGCAGGCTGCCTTTGGCAAATCGGCTCTCGGCTCAGCGCGGTCAGCGTATCTTGCTGGTCGAGGCCGGGGGCGAAGATGACTGGTTTTGGATAAAAATCCCCGTCGGTTATTTGTTCACCATTGCCAATCCACGCACCGACTGGTGCTTTCAGACTCAGCCCGAGCCGGGCCTTGCGGGCCGCTCGATTCACTATGCCCGGGGCCGAGGTCTTGGGGGCTCTTCGTCCATCAACGCCATGATCTACATGCGCGGGCAGTCCTACGACTACGATCAATGGGCGCAGCTTACCGGCGACGAGCGCTGGCGGTGGAATGGCGAAAACGGCCAGACTCTATCCATCTACAAGGCGCTTGAGAATTACTTTGGTGGCGCCAACGACTGGCATGGTGATGCCGGAGAAATTCGTGTCGAGACGCCACGCGTTAAATGGAAAATTCTTGACGCCTGGCAACAGGCCGCAGCGCAGCAGGGCATCCCTAGCATCGATGAGTTCAACCGCGGTAATAACGAAGGCTGTGCCTACTTTCATGTTAACCAGCGGCGCGGCAGGCGTTGGTCAATGGCCGACGCCTTTCTTCACCCTGTGCGTCACCGAGAAAACCTTTCTGTTTTTACCAACACACAGACACTGCAGGTCCTTTTTGAGGAAAACCGTGAACGCCGCCCCTCCGATCAGTCGGCCTGGGCCAATGCGACTCTGCGTGCCCGTGGCGTTCGCCTTTTAAAAGACGGGCAGATCATCGAGGTGCGTGCGCGCAAAGAGGTGATTCTTTCAGCAGGCGCAATCGGCTCGCCCCATATTCTTCAGGCCTCCGGCATTGGTGACCCCAAGCATCTCGCAGAATTTTATATCCCTGTTCAGCAAGGTCTTCCTGGCGTCGGCCAGAACCTACAAGACCATCTGCAAATTCGCACCATTTTCAAAATCAAGAACGCTCGCACGGTCAACAGTCTTTATGCCAACCCCTTGTCGCGCATCGGCATGGCATTGCAGTATGGCCTTCTGCGACGTGGGCCCATGACCATGCCGCCGTCAACCCTGGGAGCATTCACCAAGAGCGACCCCTCGCAGCCCTCGGCCAATATTGAATGGCATGTGCAGCCGCTTTCGCTTCCAAAATTTGGAGAGCCCCTGCACGCCTTCGATGCCATTACCCCATCGGTCTGCAACCTTCGACCAAGTTCACGGGGCCGGGTTTTCTTGCAGCACTCCGACCCCTTGCAGGCGCCAGCCATTCGCTGCAACTACCTGTCCACCCAAGACGACCTTGATGTTGCTGTGAAAGGCATCGAGGCCACTCGCGCCATCATGAAGGCCGACGCCCTCGCAGCTTATGCCCCAGAGGAGCTCTTGCCCGGTCCTGGCAAGGCGTCGCAGCACGACCTTGAGCAGGCCGCGCGTGAGCTTGGCACGACCATCTTCCACCCGGTGGGCACCTGCGCCATGGGCCGAGTGAACAACGAGGGCGAATCCGAGAACCCGCTTACTGTGCTTGATGCCAGCTTTCGTCTGCGTGGCGTGGCAGGCCTGCGTGTTGTCGATGCCTCCGCAATGCCCAGCATCACCTCGGGCAACACCAATGCACCCGTTATGCTTATGGCTGAAAGGGCTGCGCGCGACATTCTGGCCTCACGCTAAGGCACCCACTAACCCGCCCGAAAGCTCACCCCATGAACGCCTCCGCGACAAGCCCTCAGCAGTCAGCCTCGAACTCAACCCATCTTGGTCTTAGGTCCTACGAGAACGGTGTCTGGAGCCTGGACTCTGGCTATTTTCGAGACTCCTTTGATGCGGTTCATCTTATTGAAGACCAGGGCGAGCTTGCGGTTGTGGATGCGGGTACACAGTACTCAGTGCCCCGTATTCTTCAAGCCATTGAAGAGCTTGGGCTTACCCCCGACGATGTTCGCTACATTCTTCTAACCCATGTGCACCTTGATCATGCAGGTGGTGCTGGGCTGCTGGCCAATCACTGCCCACGCGCAAAGGTAGTGGTTCATCCGCGAGGGGTTCGTCATCTCGTCAATCCCAGTAAGCTCTGGCAGGCGGTCTGCCAGGTCTACACCCAAGACGTGGCAGAGCGTGACTACGGTGGCATGGTTCCCATTGACCCGTCCCGCATTGTTGAGGCTACCGAGACGCTTTCCCTCAGGCTTGGCTCTCGCCAAATCAACTTCTGGGATGCGCCTGGCCATGCCCTGCATCATGTCTTTATTGTTGATGAGGGGTCCAATGCCATCTTCACCGGCGACACCTTTGGCATCTCGTATCGCGAGCTCGACAGCCCCCAGGGCGCTTTTACCTTTGTAACCAGCTCCCCAAGCCAGTTCGATCCCCAAACGCACAAAGCATCCGTTACGCGTGTCATGCAGGCAAAGCCCAAGGCGGTCTACCTTACTCATTACTCCGAGCTTCGCCAGGTGCAGGCCGCAGGCGAGGCTCTGCTGCAACAAATCGACAGCTACGCTGCCCTTGCAAGCCGCCACAGCCATCGCGATCAAGGCCGAGCTCAGGCTATTGCGGCCGATCTTGAAGACCTGCTCTTTGATGAATTAAAAGCCCATGGCAGCCTGCTGTCGCAAAAGGAGCTTAAGACGCTTCTGGCCCTCGATCTAAGGCTTAATACCGACGGGCTCATCTGCTGGCTCGATCGAATCCAGGCAGGTCGCTGACTCAGGGGGAATTTGCAGCCTAAGAACCCTATAATCAAGCTCTCTATGAACGACTCCACCAAAGCCCTGCAAGAGGCTCTGCGCGCAACCCCAAACGCCTCCCTCGAGGCCACTGGGCTGGCTCAGGCCGTCAACCGGCCCAAGGGCCTCACCGAGGCCCCCGCCTTTGAAAGCCTCGGGCAGGCGCTTGCCCAGCGTATTCTTATTATCGACGGTGCCATGGGCACCATGATTCAACAGGTCAGGCTCACCGAGGAGCATTACCGCGGCCAGACCGGTGAGCATGCCGTGGCCTTAAACAACGAACAACAGGCCGTGCTCGATCAGGCCATTGCGAAGGGCATTGACCTTAAAGGTAACAACGAGCTTTTAAGCCTTAGCCAGCCCGAACTCATCAAGACCATTCATTGTCAGTACCTGGAGGCGGGTGCCGATATTATTGAAACCAACACCTTTGGTGCAACCTCGGTGGCCCAGGACGACTACCACTTGGCCGGACTGGTTCGTGACATGAACCTTGCCTCAGCCAGGCTTGCCTGCGAGGCACGCGATGCCTTTTCCAGCCCAGACAGGCCCAGATTCGTAGCCGGTGCCCTCGGGCCCACGCCACGAACCGCCTCCATTTCACCCGATGTCAACGACCCGGGTGCCCGCAACATTACTTTCGATGCGCTCGTAAGCAGCTACCTCGAGCAGGCCCAGGCTCTGCTCGATGGCGGCATCGACCTTTTCCTTGTTGAAACCATCTTCGACACGCTCAACGCCAAGGCAGCCCTGTATGCCCTTGAGCAGCTCTTTGAAACCACCGGCACGCGCTGGCCCGTCATGATCTCGGGCACCGTTACCGATGCATCGGGCCGTATTCTGTCAGGCCAGACTGTTGAGGCCTTTTGGAACAGTGTTCGCCATGCAAGGCCCATCACCGTCGGGCTTAACTGCGCCTTAGGTGCAGCCCTTATGCGTCCTTATGTGGAAGAAATCTCAAAACTTGCCGACACCGCCATCTGCATCTACCCCAATGCAGGCCTTCCCAACCCCATGGCGGAAACAGGCTTTGATGAGACACCGCCCATTACCTCGGGCTTTTTAAAAGACTTTGCCTCAAGCGGATGGGTCAATGTCGTGGGTGGCTGCTGCGGCACCACCCCCGACCATATTCGTGCCATTGCCCAGGCTGTCAATGCCTTTGGTCCCCGGCCCTTGGCCTTCAAAGAAAACTCTGCCACCCGACTTTCGGGGCTTGAGCCCTTAAACATTGGCGAAAGCTCCTTGTTTGTGAATGTGGGTGAGCGCACCAATGTCACCGGCTCCAAGCAGTTTGCGCGTCTTATTCTTAATGGCGACTTTGAGAAGGCCGTGGACGTTGCCCGCCAGCAGGTTGAAAACGGTGCCCAGGTTATTGATATCAACATGGACGAGGCCATGCTCGACTCCAAGGCCGCCATGACCCGGTTCTTAAACCTTATTGCCTCCGAGCCCGACATCTCTCGCGTGCCCATCATGATCGACTCCTCGAAATGGGAAGTTATTGAGGCGGGCCTTAAGTGTGTGCAAGGCAAGGCCATCGTGAATTCCATCTCGCTTAAAGAGGGTGAAGAGCCCTTTTTGTATCAGGCGCGCCAGTGCATGAAGTACGGTGCCTCGGCGGTCATCATGGCCTTTGATGAGCAGGGGCAGGCCGATACGCTTGAACGCCGTAAAACCATATGCCAGCGCGCCTACACGCTTTTGCGAGACGAACTGGATTTTCCTGCTGACGATATTATTTTTGATCCTAATATTTTTGCCATTGCAACAGGCATTGACGAACACAACCGCTATGCCATCGACTTCCTTGAGGCCACGCGTTGGATTCGCAAGAACCTGCCTTCAGCCAAGGTCTCGGGTGGCGTCTCCAATGTCAGCTTCTCCTTTCGCGGCAACGACGCCGCACGCGAAGCAATTCATACCGTCTTTCTTTACCATGCCGTGAAAGCCGGCATGACCATGGGCATTGTCAATGCAGGGCAGCTTGGTGTTTACGAGAACCTCGACCCCGTGCTGCGTGAGCATGTTGAAGACATTGTTTTCGACAGGCGGCCCGATGCAACCGAGCGCATGATTGAACTCGCCGGTCAGCTACGCAGCGGCGAGCGCAAAGAAGAAGAAAAGCTTGCATGGCGAGGCCTTGATGTCGAGAAAAGGCTCGAACATGCCCTGGTACATGGCCTTACTGAATTCATTGTTGAAGACACCGAAGAGGCACGCCAGCTTATTGAAAGCCGCTCGGGACGCCCCATTGAGGTTATTGAAGGCCCACTGATGACCGGCATGAATGTTGTGGGTGATCTCTTTGCACAGGGCAAAATGTTTCTGCCCCAGGTGGTTAAATCAGCGCGAGTCATGAAGGCCGCTGTGGCGCACCTTGTGCCCTACATTGAAAAGGAGCAGGCTGCCAGCGGGCAGACCAAGGCCAAGGGCAAAATGATTCTCGCCACGGTCAAAGGCGACGTGCACGACATTGGGAAAAACATTGTCTCGGTTGTCCTGCAATGCAATAACTTCGAGATTGTTAACCTGGGTGTGATGGTGCCCGCTGCACATATTATTGCGGCTGCCAAAGAGCACAATGCCGACATCATTGGTCTTTCGGGCCTTATTACGCCCTCGCTTGAAGAGATGGCCGTTGTGGCGCGAGAAATGGAACACGATGAATGGTGCCGATGCCGGCAGATCCCCTTGCTTATTGGTGGGGCAACCACATCCCGCGTTCATACGGCCGTCAAAATTGCACCGCACTACTCCGGCCCGGTGATCTGGGTTCCCGATGCCTCACGGTCGGTGCCCGTTGCCCAGTCTCTTACCAGCACCGACGAGCAGAAGGCCACCTACCTTGGCGACCTTTTCAAAGACTACGCCAAGCTTCGCGAACGCCATGCAAACAAGCCAAGTTCACGCATGCTCAGTCTTGAGCAGGCCCGAGCCAACGCCGCGAAGGTTGATTTCCTTCGTCCCGCACCACAGCCCAAGCTAACGGGCCGCCGCCTGCTCAAGGCCTTTCCTTTAGACGATCTCATCGAGACCATCGACTGGACCCCCTTTTTTCAGACCTGGGATCTTGCCGGCCCCTTTCCCGCCATTCTTGACGATGCCATTGTGGGCGAGCAGGCTCGAGCGCTTTATGCCGACGGCAAGGCCATGCTACGTCGGTTGATTGAATCCAGGCAGCTCACGGCCAACGGCGCCTTTGGCCTCTGGCCAGCAAGGCGCACAGCGCCCGAGGACATCACAGTATTTTCTGGGCCCGACCTTAAAACCGCACTTTTCACCTGGGTCGGCCTACGTCAACAAACCGAAAAGCCCAGTAACGAGCCAAACAAGTCGCTTGCCGACTACCTGCTGCCAATCACCGATCAAGGCGAAGACTACCTTGGCGCTTTTGCCGTGAGCATTCACGGGGCCGACAAGCTTGCCCAGAGGTACGAGTCCAAGGGCGATGACTACAACGCCATCTTGGTGAAGGCCCTGGCCGACCGGCTTGCGGAATCGTTTGCAGAGGAGCTTCATCGCAGGGTACGCACCGAGTTCTGGGGCTATGCGGCCTGCGAGGCCTTAAAAAATGAAGAGCTTATTGCAGAGCGTTATCAGGGCATTCGTCCCGCGCCTGGCTATCCATCCTGCCCCGATCACAGCGTGAAGCCCGAGTTGCTTGAGGCGCTTAACGCCAAGGACATTCCAATGACGCTTACTGAAAACCTGGCCATGCTGCCTGCATCGGCTGTCTGCGGGTTTTATTTCTGGCGGCCTGAGGCTCAGTATTTCAACCTCGGGCCCATTGCCGACGATCAGCTCAACGACTATGCCTTGCGTGCAGGCGTATCAACCGACATTGCCCAACAAAGGCTTGTCAGTCTGCTTGCTTAAAAAAGCTCGTTCAGAAGGTTGCTAGAGTGACTCCCAGATAACTGGATCACCCTTTTCATGAGCAAGCTTAAGCATGGCAATAAGAGGAACGAGGCGACTGGCCAGGCTTACGGAGGCCGGACGTATGGGCTGTGAGACCGGATCCTGCATGTCCGTATCATCAGGCTCGTCTTGCTCTTTCGTCTTGTCTTGACTTCGCGTGGAGACCTGCAGGCTCTCCATCTCCTTTATTAGTCCGGCAAGACGCTCGTGCAGCCAGATACCGGGCACGTGAAAGTCCAGATTCAGCTCAGAAAAGATGGCCTCCACCACCTTATCCATCATAAGAAATGGCGCGGCAGCGCGGGTACTAAAACGAATCACAAACACTCCTTTTGGGCAGAGCCATAAGACTTGGTACAGTCGCTTCATTATGAGGCGTCTTCTTATCCTACTTGCCAGCTTAAGCCTAATTAGCTGCACCCCAGAGCTGAACTGGCGAATGCATCGTGAGCCCGACACAAACTGGCAAGTGGCGTTTCCTGCCAAGCCGGTGTCAGTTAAACGAACCTTGGCACTCACAGACCCACCGAATTCAACCATTGAGCTGCAGCTCTGGGCAGCCAATGTCAACGAGGTGCGCTACACCGTTGGCTATGCCCGTTGGTTAGGCGATCAGCAAGATCTAGCCAAGCAAGAGCTGCTAGCCAGGGCCCTTGAATCGGCCATGCTTAGCAACATCTCGGCGCATCAGCAAACATCTGAGCCGGCATCTAATTTAGCCAGTTCAAACGAGGCGCGTCCCTCAGACAGCGATGTCACCGCCCGGCCGCTGCTCAAGGCCGTTGGAACAATTCTTCTTAACCCAAAGAAGGGGCCCGTCGAGGCTCAGTTGTGGATGCAGACCCATGTTCGTACAAGCGATGTGGTGGAGGCCATTGTGCTTGGGCCCACAGAGACCTTCTCGCAAGAGGCGGCCGAGCAGTTCTTAAGCTCGTTTAGGCCGAGGCTTTAAGAGCCTCAGGCCGATCAAGGCCGCGTCGCATTTCAATGGCCTTTGCCATATGGGCTGGCTCAACCTTTGCAGCCTCTTCAAGATCAGCCACGGTTAATGCAACGCGTAGCAGGCGGTCATGCACCCGCAGGCTGTTTCCCGAGGCATTCATAAACTGCCGCAGCAGGTGGCGGGCGGATTCCGAGAAAAGGCCTGCCTGCGCAAGCAGCTGCTCAGGCGTTAAATGCGCATTGGCGCATCCCTGCCGGTCTTCGGCCCTCTGACGCGCTCGTTGAATGCGCAGGCGTGTCGCTTTGTAGAGACCGGCTGCATCGGTGGCGGTATCCGCCGGTGCGGGCCTGGTGGTCGCGGGGGGCGATTGGCGGGAAAGCAGCAAGGCGAGGTCGAACCGGTCGAGCAAAGGTCCCGACAGGCGCATGCGATAGCGCTGAACCTGCTCGGAGCTGCAATGGCAGTGCTTTGGGCCAGATGACGCCCCGTAATAACCGCAGGGGCAGGGGTTCATTGCCGCAACCAACAGTGCGCGGGCAGGAAGGCTTAAGCGTGTGCGCATGCGCACAACATGCACTTCGCCCGTTTCAAGGGGCTCTCGCAAGGCCTCTAGGCTTGAACGCCCGAACTCTGGCAGTTCATCAAGAAACAGAACACCCCGATGCGCCAGCGACACTTCGCCAGGAATAACGGGCTGCCCACCGCCCACCAAGGCCACGGCCGAGGCCGTATGGTGGGGTGCGCGAAAGGGAGGAAGGCAGGGCAGCCTTGCGCCGGGCGTTAACTCGGTTGAGCCCGCTGAGCCCGCTGAGCCCGACAAGGCATAAATAGACTGCACCTCGCGCGACTGCGCAGGCGCAAGGCTTGGCATCAGTCCGCTTAGGCTGTGCGCAATCATTGACTTTCCCACCCCTGGCGGGCCCATAAGCAAAAGGTTGTGCAGGCCTGTTGCGGCAATCAGGGCAGCCTCTTTGGCCTCATGCTGACCATAAATCGCCGACCACTGGGCGCAGGCAATGGCGTCCTCGTTGCTGGTGATTTTTTGCTGATCACTCCGACCACCCTGATCGGCCTGATCAGCCTGATCACCGGGCATGACCAGCGAACCAAAAGGCTTGGTGCCCCTTAAGGCCTCCACCGCCTGGCGCAGGCCTGCCACGCAGGCGATGGTTGGCTCATCTTTAAGGAGATAGAGGTCATGGGCATTGACCCGAGGGAATAAAAGCCGGGGTTGCCTTGAGAGCCTTGCAGCCTGTTGATCAAAGCCCCGAACACCACGGTCAACCACCGATATGCCCAAGGCAGCCGCCCTGGGCAGGGGTAAGAGATCGGCTGTCAGTGAGAGCTCTCCAAAGACCAGCCAGTTATCAAGAAGCTTGCCATCGATATCTCCGGCTGCAGCAAGAATGGCAAGGGCAATGGCAAGGTCGTAATGGCCCGAGGTTTTGGGCAGGTCCGCCGGCGCAAGGTTAACCGTAAGCCGGCCTTGCGGAAAACGAAAGCCTGCTGTTTCGATGGCCGCGCGCACGCGCTCGCGCGCCTCGCGAACGGCTCCGCTGGCCAGGCCAACAATGGAGAACTGGGGAAGACCCCCGGCGAGATGGGCCTCGATACGAACCAATTGGGCCTGCAGCCCCAAAAGTTCAACGGAATAAGCAATAGAGAGTGTTGTCGTCATGCCCCCATGGAACGCGAGGCAGTGGCCGGCTGACTACTGGTCGTTTATGGGGCTTGTGCCGGTCTGACTGGGGTCTGGACGCGCGTTTGCTGCAGGGTTGCTGGCCGCTGCTTCACCCGCCTGAGACGTGAACGCTTTAAGCTGCGCCTCAAGCTCTGCGAGCTTCATAAGTGCCTGTTCCAGCAGAAGGCCTTGCTGATCGAACTCTTCACGGGTCACCAGATCCATCTTCTGCAAGGTGGCATCAAGGGTCTGGCGAAGCTGCGCCTGCACCTGGGCAGCCGGGCCGCTGGACATGACATCGGAGAGCTTTTTTTGCAGATCAGCAAAAAGGGGGGGTAGTTCAGGCATGCATGAACGGTACCCCATTTCTGGCTGCTTTTCAGGGGGCCGTTCCTAAAAAGAGGGTTGGCAGGAGGCTGCCCTTTTTGTGGTGCGCTGCGCACCAATCCGGTGCTTATCTGCTGGCAGCGCACCATTGACCAGCGTTAATAAGGCAGGAAAGCGCTTTTTTAGGCCCTTACTAGGATCTTTTAAGGCTTTTTGGACTGGCACGGTAATCGCTATTAAGGCTTGGGTAAATACCACCCCACCCATATTTTTAGGAGAACCTTTATGAAAAAAACCCTTCTTGCGATTGCACTGTCTTCTGCCACTTTTGTTTCTTCGGCCCCTTTAATGGCGCAGGAATCCCCTTTCTCAAGCAATGTGGGGCTGTTTAGTGACTATAGATTTAGGGGTCTAACCCAGAGTGACACCAAACCTGCTCTTCAAGGGGGGTTCGACTACGCCAATGCTAACGGTTTTTACGCTGGCAACTGGAACTCGAGTATTGGATTTACCGATGCCGGCATCGAATCAGACTTTTACTTTGGATACGCGACCGAGTTGGGGGGCGTCGGAATTGATGTGGGAAACCTTTACTACTACTACCCCGGCGCAACGGCTGGTGATACAAACGAAATCTATCTCGGTCTAAGCGCGGGTCCTGCGTCATTCAAAGTGTCTTACGCGACAAGTGATTATTTCGGCGTTGATGACTCGAAGGGGCACATCTACTACAACCTAGGTGTATCAATACCAGTCTCAGACAAAGTAACCATCGATGGTTCGATGGGATACCACGCCGGCAAGGGCGCCCAGGCAAAAGGTTATGACTATTTAGTCGGCATTAGCGTTGATGTCGGCAATGGGTTTGCCCTGGGCGTAAGTTACGTCACTACAAGTGGCGATCTAAAACCTTCTGCAGACGATAAGGGAGCAGTTATTTCGATCTCAAGATCTTTCTAATCTGCGCCAACAAGATTCTTCTTTGAGTCATTTTTTGCTTGTTCACTTAACTACCCTGGAAATACTTATGAAACTCATCACCGCAATCATCAAGCCCTTCAAGCTTGATGAGGTCCGCGAGGCCTTATCAAGCATTGGGGTGCAAGGCATTACGGTGACCGAAGTCAAAGGCTTCGGTCGCCAAAAAGGTCACACCGAACTCTATCGAGGCGCGGAGTATGTCGTGGACTTCCTTCCCAAGGTGAAACTGGAGGTGGCCATTGCAGAGTCACTTCTCGATCAGGCGGTGGAAGCCATTGAGAACGCAGCGCGTACCGGCAAGATTGGCGACGGGAAAATATTTGTCACCAGTCTTGAGTCGGTTGTTCGAATTCGCACCGGTGAGACGGGCCAAGAAGCCCTGTAACGCAAGCCGACTTTACGACCCCATTGCATTGTGAGGACTCTATGAAATCAACTTCTTTACTCAACCGCGGTGCAGCTGGACTGCTGGCGACAGGGCTTGGCGCCCTGTGCCTTCCAGTCCTTGCCCAGACAGCGGCCCCCGAAGCTGCAGCGGCCGCCGTTGCTGCAGCCCCTGATGTTCTAAGTCATGTCTTTGAACTGCAGTACGCCATGGACACGTTCTACTTTTTGGTCTGTGGTGCCTTGGTCATGTGGATGGCTGCTGGCTTTTCCATGCTTGAGGCAGGTTTTGTTCGCACCAAAAACACCACGGAGATTCTTACTAAAAACGTGGCGCTCTACTCCATTGCCTGCATTATGTACATGGTCTGTGGCTACGCCATCATGTACGACGGAAGCTTCTTCTTGTCTGGCATTGCCGGCGGCGAGAGCCTTACAGGTGACGTCCTAAAAAGCTTCTCCGAGCGCGAAGGCGGATTCGGCGGTGATTCCATTTACGCCGACCCCTCCGACTTCTTCTTCCAGGTTGTGTTTGTTGCTACGGCCATGTCAATTGTCTCGGGAGCTGTCGCCGAGCGCATGAAGCTCTGGGCCTTTCTTATCTTCTGCGTTTTCATGACAGGCTTTATCTATCCCATGGAAGGTTCGTGGACATGGAACGGTGCGGACGTTTTTGGCATGTTCAACCTGGGTGACATGGGCTTTTCCGACTTTGCTGGCTCTGGCATTGTTCATATGGCGGGTGCCTCGGCCGCGCTTGCTGGCGTCTTGCTGCTGGGTCCTCGTAAGGGGAAGTACGGCCCAAATGGCGAGGTCAAGCCGATTCTCGGATCCAACCTGCCACTGGCCACGCTCGGTACCTTCATCCTCTGGATGGGCTGGTTTGGCTTTAATGGTGGCTCGGTTCTGAAGCTTGGTGACATTGCTAACGCCAACGCAGTTGCCATGGTCTTCTTAAATACAAACGCCGCAGCAGCCGGTGGTCTTATTGCAGCCCTCTTGGTCTCTAAGGCTCTTTATGGCAAGGCAGACCTGACCATGGCCCTTAACGGCGCCTTGGCAGGCCTGGTGGCCATTACCGCAGAGCCTTCAGCACCCTCTGCCTTGCAGGCAACGCTGTTTGGTGCGGCGGGTGGCGTCTTGGTGGTCTTCTCCATTCGGGCACTGGATTCCATGAAGATTGACGACCCCGTGGGTGCCATTTCGGTTCATGGTGTGGTGGGTCTGCTTGGCTTGTTGTTGGTTCCCATCACCAACTCGGACTCTAGCTTCACCGGTCAGATCATGGGTGCCATCACGATCTTTGTCTGGGTCTTTGGCACCAGCCTCATTGTCTGGGGCATTCTCAAGGCCATGATGGGTATCCGTGTCTCTGAGGAAGAGGAATACCAAGGTGTGGACCAGGTTGAGTGTGGGCTAGAGGCCTATCCCGAGTTTGTGGGCCGCAATTAAGTTTTCAGTTAGTTTCTCCTAAGGGCTTTTGTTTCTAACGGCCCTCCTCCCCAGGCCCGCGGCACACCAGTGACCGCGGGCTTTTTTTGCCCGAACGCTACAATCGGACTATGAATCCTCAAGTCCATCAAAGCCTGTGTGGCCGCCTCATCGACCTGGAAGAACGTGTGCTTAATCACAGCACCGAAATCGAGCATTGGTTCCGATCGCAGTGGCGATCTCACTCGCCACCCTTTTACGGGTCGGTTGACCTACGCAATGCCTGCTTCAAGCTCGCCCCGGTCGACACCAATCTATTTCCCGGTGGCTTTAATAACCTAAGTGAGTCTGCGCTTCCGGTTGCTGTTCAGGCCCTTATGGTAAGTGTCGAAACCCATTGCCCGGACATTGCGCGGGTTTTACTCGTTCCCGAGAATCACACCCGTAATAACTTCTACCTTGCCAATATTGCAAGGCTGCGTGATCTTCTCCAGCAGGCGGGCCTTGAGGTTCGTATTGGCAGCCTGAACCCGGAAATCAACGGAGCCCACCGAGTTCGCCGGCCAGACAAATCTCGGCGATTCATTCAGCCTGCTTGTGGAGCCCTTGGTTCGCCAGAATGACCGGCTCGGACTTGAAAATTTTGAACCTTGCCTGGTTCTGCTCAACAACGACCTGTCTGCCGGCGTGCCCCCCATTCTTCAGGGGCTTGTGGGGCAAAAGCTTTTTCCCCCTTTGCATGCCGGGTGGGCCTCGCGTCGAAAGTCCGAGCATTTTGCCGCCTACAACAGCGTGGCCGAAGAGTTTGCACAACGCCTCCAAATTGACCCCTGGCTTATTAACCCAATCTTCAGCCAGTGCCGTGGCCTTGATTTTCAGGCTCGGCTAGGCGAGCAGGCCCTTGCAGATGCGGTCTCCGATGTCTTATCCAAAACAACGCTCAAGTACAAAGAGCACGGCATAAAACAACAGCCCTTTGTCATTGTGAAGGCCGATGCCGGAACCTATGGCATGGGCATCATGACCGTCAAAGACCCCTCCGATGTTCTTCAACTCAACCGTAAGCAGCGCAACAAAATGGCCGTGGGCAAAGAGGGCCTTGTCTTCTCCGATGTCATTGTTCAAGAGGGCGTGCATTCCTTTGAAACCGTTGATCAGCCCGAGGGGCCCGCGGTCGCCGAGCCCGTGGTCTACATGGTGGATCGTTTTGTAGTGGGGGGGTTTTACCGCGTGCATGTTGAGCGAGGGCCCGATGAGAACCTTAATGCGCCTGGGGCGCGGTTTGTTCCTCTTCCGTTTGAAGAGGGCTGTCAGCAGCCGGTGGTGGGCGCCGAGCCCGACGCCACACCCAACCGGCTTTACCTCTATGGTGTTGTCTCGCGGCTTGCCCTTTTAGCGGCCTCGCGTGAACTTCAGGCAACGCACCCCGCCTCTCAGGGTCTCTCACCGAGTCTCTCGGTGTTGACCCCGTAGACCTACCGAAGGCTTCGCCAATCTCCTTATGCGGCTCTTGTTTCTCGGTGACCCCTTAGCAAGCCTTAAGCCCGCGAAAGACTCCACCATTGCAATGATTCGAGCCGCCTGGCGTCGTGGCCATTGCTGCTGGTACTGCGAACCCGAGGCAATAAGCCTTAGCTACAACGCCAGTGAAGTCAGACCACGCATCATGGCCCAATGCCTTAAGCCAATCGCTGAAGGCCAAACAAGCCCCACACCCGAGGAAAAAACAAGTCCTGAGCTTTCTTGGGCGCAGGCCCATGCCGTGCAGCTACTTAGTCATACTGACTTCGACCTGGTCATCATGCGCAAAGACCCGCCGTTTAACGAAGCCTATTTTGCGGCCACCCAAATGCTCACCGCGCTCGAGCAGGCGGGTCTGCCGGTGATTAATCGACCTGCCGCACTGCGCGATCATGGCGAAAAAATGGCCGTTTTAGAATTTGCGGCCTACGCTGCCCCAGGACTTGTCTCAAGCAACATCAAGTTGCTAAGAGCCTTTGCAGAGTCCCATGAAAAGGTTGTCTACAAGCCACTCGATGCAATGGGTGGGGCAGGGGTTTTTGTCACCACCTCCGCGGACCCCAACCTGCCCGTTATCCTGGAGATGCTCACACAGAACGAGGCACGCGCCATCATGGCGCAAATTTACCTTCCAGAAATCTCAAAGGGCGATAAGCGCGTTCTTTTAATTAACGGCACGCCCGTTCCCTACAGCCTTGCGCGCATTCCTCCAGAAGGTGCCTCACGGGGCAACCTTGCGGCAGGGGGTAAAGGTGTTGCCCAGGCCTTAAGTAAAGACGATCTGGCCATCGCCCAGGCGCTTGGCCCTGTGCTTGCAAGCCGCGGGCTTTTTCTCGTGGGCCTCGATATTATTGGTAATCGGCTTACCGAAATTAATGTCACCAGCCCAACCGGCTTTCAGGAAATTTCCGCCCAGACGCCCGCCGATGTTGGGGACTTATTTATTTCTGCAATTGAAAGATCCTTTGAAGCATGAGTGGCTGTTGCCTTTTCTTAGTCTGTCATGCACCGCTTGCCTCGGCCCTTCATGCAGTAGCCTGCCACGGCTTTGGCCGCTCACTCTCGGATGTCGAGGTCTTTGATGTGCTCTCAAGCCAAGAGCCCGAGCAGGTTAGCCAGGCCATCGCCTTGCGATGGCACGAACTCAAGCAACCGAAGGCGGTTTTTTTCTTAACCGACATGATTGGTGCCACACCCTATAACGGGGTGGTCGCCTTCATGAAAAGGCATCCCGACATTGCCAAGGGAGTAGCCGGCGTGAACCTACCGGTCTTGTTGCGAGCCATCACTTACCGCTCGCTTGGTCAGTGCGAACTACTCGCCAAACTTGGCGGAGATACTGGACAATACCTTCAGACCATTTCCCCCCTTCAAGCCGATCGCTAAGCGCCCCTCCTTTCCATAGCAAGTGCCTGCATGCCACGTCAGACTCTCACCATCACCAATAAGCTCGGGCTGCACCTTCGGGCGTCTTCAAAGCTCTCGCAACTGGCCTCCTCCTTTGCCTGCGAGGTCTGGCTTGAAGGCAAAACCCGGCGTATTAATGCGAAAAGCGTTCTTGGGGTCACCATGCTTGCTGCAGGCCTTGGGTCCGAGGTCACCATTGAGACAGCGGGCGAACAAGAGGACGCGGCCATGGAGAGTCTGGTGAAATTATTCCAAGACAAATTTGGAGAGGAGGACTAGCCGTGGCCTGGACGCTCTCAGGGGTTGGTATTGGCGATGGGCTTGCCATGGGCAAGGCATGGGTTCTTGCCTCTGCCCGGCTCGATCTGCCCCGACGCCGGCTCGAGGCCGACCAGGTCGAGCCCGAGCTTAAGCGTTTTCGCGAAGCCGTTCGCATTGTCAATAAAGAGCTGTCTGGTCTTAAAGAGGCCATGGGCCAAGAACCCTCTGCCGAGGTCTCGGCCTTACTCGAGCTGCAGGCCATTATTCTGCGAGATCCTCTATTAGTGGCCGCCACCGAGCAACGCATACAGCACGACCGCTGCAATGCCGAGTGGGGTCTGCTGCAGCAGCTTGAAGCCGTCTCGGCCCAGTTTGATGAAATTGAAGACCCCTATCTTCGTGAGCGCAAGGCCGATGTTCAGCAAATCGTCGACCGAATCCTTCGGGCCATGCAGGGGGAGGCGGGCCTTGACGAGGTCGTTCGTAAGAACAACGACGACGACGGGGGCTGGATTCTTGTTGCCAAAGACATCTCACCTTCGGACATGCTTATTCTGCGTCGCCATCGCTTCCTTGGCTTCGTTACCGAGACAGGCAGTGCAACCTCTCATACGGCTATTCTTGCCCGCAGTCTGGGGCTACCGGCAGTCGTGGGAGTTTCGGGGCTTCTCAATCAAATCGCCCAGAACGACATCATTGTTCTTAAGTCAAAGGAGGGCTCGGTTTTAGGCGCCCTTAACGCCGAGGACCAGTCTGTCTACAAAGGCCAGCAGGCCGTTTATGCCGACGATCTGAGAGCGCTAGACGATTTCAAACAGCTTGCAAGCTGCTCACTCGATGGTGTCTCGGTCTTGCTTATGGCCAATATCGACCTTCCCAACGACGTGCAGATTGCGCTTGATCGCGGCTGCGACGGAATTGGACTCTTTCGCAGCGAATTTCTATTTATGAACCGCAGTTCCCTTCCAGGCGAGGAAGAGCAGTTTCAGGCCTACAGTGCGGTGGTCAAGGCCATGGCGGGCCGGCCAGTTACTATTCGTACGCTGGACGCAGGCGCAGACAAAGAGGTCAGCGCGCTCTCCTTCGGGCATGACAAGCCCGCCAACCCTGCACTTGCCTCGCGCGCCATTCGTTACAGCCTTCAGTCACCCGATCTCTTTTTGTCTCAGCTAAGGGCCATGCTTAGGGCCTCGGCCTTTGGCCAAGTAAAAATCCTTATCCCCATGGTGAGCGGTCCCTCGGAAATGATCTCAGCGCGAGAAATGGTCCAACAGGCCATGACAAACCTACGAGCAAAAGGGCTGGCCTTCAATCCAAAAATAAGCGTTGGCGCCATGATTGAAGTGCCGTCGGCCGCCATTGCCATTGACGGTCTTATTGCGCACATGGACTTTGCATCCATTGGCACCAACGACCTCATTCAATACACGCTTGCCATTGACCGAACGGACCGAAGCGTGGCTCACCTTTATAACCCGCTTCATCCAGCCATATTGCGGCTCATTGATCAGACCATTCGAGGCTGCAATCGAGCCAACCTGCCCGTCTCGCTATGCGGTGAAATGGCCGGGGACACCGACCTCACCCGGCTGCTGCTTGGGCTCGGTCTGCGTGAGTTCTCTATGCATGCAACTGAAATTCTTAAGGTCAAACGGGTTGTGCGCGACAGCTCGGTTGCTAGCCTTTCCCGAGGCGTCGGGCGGCTTTTAAAGCTGCCCGACGCGGCCTTGGTGAAATCGGGCCTAAATGCAATTAATGCAAAGGCCTTACGCCCCGATTAATGCGAGGCATAGACAGGGCGAATCCAGCCAAGCTTTAAGGCTGCGATCACGGCCTCTGCTCGGTTTCTTGCCTTCAGTGCACGCAAAAGGGCGCTAATATGAATCTTGGCTGTGCCTGGGGACATGTCGAGCATCTTGCATATGGTTTTAGTTGGCCTGCCCTCTACCAGGCACTCAAGCACCTCAAACTGCCGCGGCGTAATGGCAGACCATCGGCTATCGGGGGAGGGCTCATGCACCTCAATTTTTATGCATGCACCGGCTCCCGGCCGAATCGAGCGGCGGCTGCCGGGTGACAGACTGGTTCCTACGTATTTAGAGCAAGGCCGCTGGCTACGAGCTTTTTCTTTGTCGCGGCTAGAATGGTGGGCTGAAAGTAACTGGGCAATTGCAGACTCTGACATGACAAACTCCTTAAGTAATCAACGAAACAGCTGCAGTCTGCTTAGGTCTCTCGGGTCCAATTGAAAACAAATGTTTCAGCGCTCCGCCATAGGGCATGACAAGTAAAGCCATCCATTCAAACGTAGCCGGGCCAGAAACCGGCATAGGGCTCGTTCAAGAGCAGGTCATTGAGTTTGATCAGAGCTTTAACCTGGTCTCAGGCAAAGCGCTGGCAGGGTTTCGTCTTGCCTTTGAAACCTACGGACGCCTTAATGCACAGAAGTCAAACGCGGTATTAATTTGCCATGCACTTAATGCCTCGCACCATGTTGCTGGGCAACGCACCGACAGCCCAGCCGACATAGGCTGGTGGGACAACATGGTGGGGCCCGGTAAGCCCGTGGACACGACTATTTTTTTCGTTATTGGCGTTAATAATCTGGGGTCGTGCTTCGGGTCAACCGGACCAACCAGCCTTAATCCTTCAACGGGAGAGCCTTACGGGGGCGACTTTCCTGTGGTCACTGTTGAAGACTGGGTGCATGCCCAGGCGCAGCTCGCTGACGCCCTAGGTATTGAGCGGTTTGCTGCGGTAATGGGGGGAAGCCTGGGTGGTATGCAGGCCATGCAATGGGCTATTTCCTACCCCAGGCGTATTGCACACGCTGTTGTTATTGCCTCTACGCCACGGCTTTCTGCCCAGAACATTGCCTTTAACGAGGTGGCTCGACGCGCCATTATCACCGACCCCGACTTTTGCGATGGCCACTTCTATAAAGAAAACAAGATTCCCAAGCGAGGTCTTGCCGTTGCGCGCATGATCGGTCACATTACGTACTTGTCTGACGATGACATGGCCCAGAAGTTTGGCCGAAGCCTTCGAAAGCGTGAAGACTACAGTTACGACTTTGGGGTGGACTTTGAAATTGAGTCCTACCTGCGCTACCAGGGCGAAAAATTTTCAAGCTACTTTGATGCCAACAGCTACCTTCTTATTACGAAGGCGCTTGACTACTTTGACCCCTCACTGAAAACGCAAGGCAGTCTTGCGCGTGCATTTGCCTGTGTTGAATCGGAGTTCTTGGTGGTCTCTTTCAGCACCGACTGGCGCTTTCCTCCGGAGCGATCGCACGAAATTGTCACAGCGCTTATGCAGAATAATCGAAGGGTGGTCTATGCCGAGATCGACGCCCCCCATGGCCATGATGCCTTCTTAATGGACGACGCCAAGTACCACGAGCTGGTTCGTCACTATTTCCAACGAGTTGCCAATGAGCTCCGGTAGCAACCTCACAAGAGCAGCCGAAGACAAACGGCCAGACATCGTTTTGCGGCCCGATCTTCAGGTGATTGCCCAGTGGATTGCTGAAGGCTCGAAGGTTCTTGACCTTGGATGCGGAGAGGGCGAGCTTTTGGCATGGCTGCAAACAAACAAAGCCTGCAGCGGCTATGGCGGAGAAATTGACCATAACAACGTCCTGGTATGCCTGGCAAAGGGCGTTAATGTTATTCAGACCAACATTGACGCAGGGCTAAGCCTTTTCTCGATGAATCAGTTCGATGTTGTGGTGCTCTCGCAGGCGCTTCAGGCAACCCACGAAACAGAGATGGTTCTCAAAGAAATGCGTCAGCTTGGCAAGCGCTGCATCGTTAGCATTCCAAACTTTGGGCATTGGTCGCATATCGTTTCACTTGCAAAAGGGCTAATGCCAGTGAACAAGCGGCTTCCCTACCAGTGGTATGACACGCCCAACCACCATTTCGCCACCACACAAGACTTTGAGCGGCTGCTTGCAAAGCTGGGGTTTTCCATAGACCAACATGCCTACCTGGCCGAGGATCGAGACGGGAAGGTGTTTGAGGTTAGGCGATGGCCCAACCTGCGCTGCACGCTTGCCCTTTACAGCTTTCAGTAATTCACCATTCAACTAAACAAGTCGGGAGAGCGCCATGACCATTAAGAACGTCGGAATTATTGGGGCAGGAACCATGGGCAGCGGCATTGCCCAGGCCTTTGCCACCAAGGGCGTGCAGGTAACCCTGCAAGACCTTGATGCCCAGGCCCTTGACCGCGCGGTCAAGACCATCTCAGGGTCACTTGACCGTCTTATTAAAAAAGAAGTACTTAGCTCTGAACAGAAAGACAAGGCGCTTTCCTGCATCACCATTCATACCGACGTAAGCGCACTAAGTTCATCCGAATTGTTCATTGAAGCCGCAACCGAGAACGAGCCCATTAAGGTAAAAATTCTTCAAGGCCTTTCTGCCATCGCCAGTGAGAATGCCATCGTGGCCACAAACACCTCCTCCATTTCCATCACTCGCCTTGCAAGGCAGATGGCAAGGCCGGGTCAGTTCATTGGAATGCACTTTTTTAACCCGGTGCCCATGATGCCGCTGGTTGAAGTGATTGAAGGCCTGCAGACCGATGCAGCCACCACCAATCGTGTTGTGGCAATAGCCGAGTTTCTTGGGAAGTCGCCCATTCGCGTAAAAAACAGTGCTGGCTTTGTTGTCAACCGCATCCTCTGCCCAATGATTAACGAAGCCATATTCGTTTATGCCGAGGGCCTAGCCAGCGCCCAAGAAATTGATGACGGCATGAAGTTTGGATGCAATCACCCCATTGGGCCTTTAGCCCTTGCAGACCTTGTTGGACTTGATGTGCTGCTTGCGGTCATGAACGTTCTGTCAGACCACTTTGAAGACCCCAAGTACAGGCCCGCACCCCTTCTTAAAGAGATGGTCGATGCGGGTCGGCTTGGGCGAAAAACTAAAAAAGGGTTTTACGACTACAACTAGCTTCGCCAGAAGGCCGGCACAAGAAGGACAATAACGGTAAGAAGTTCCAGCCGGCCCATGAGCATTGTGATGGTTAAAACCCAGAGCTGGAAGTTCGTAAGGCCAGCATAGTTGCCTGCGGGTCCAACCTCGTTTAAACCGGGCCCCAGGTTATTAATACAGGCCAAAACAGCACTTATTGCCGTAATGTCGTTCATTCCCGAGAGCAACAACAAAAAGGTCGCCACCATCACCGTAGCGCCATAGGCCAACATATAGGCTAAGACCGCAAAGACCACCGACTGCGATACCGATGAAGACCCCAGCTGCACAAGTTGAACGGAACGGGGGTGAATAATTCGTAGCAGTTCGCGCTGGGCAAGCTTAGCCATAATAACGAGCCGAATCATTTTAATGCCACCCCCGGTTGAGCCCGAGCTCGTCGAGAAGGCACACAAGAAGATCATGAGCCAGGGTGCGTAGGCCGGCCAGCTTCCATAGTCTGCTGTTGCATAGCCCGTTGTGGTGGCAATGGCAACCACATTGAATGCGGCCATCCGGAAGGCCTCCATGGCCGTTTCGTAGACACCATGGCCCCACAAGGTCAGCCAGACCACAATAACGCCAAAGGCAACGGAAAAAAGAAAGAATTTAGCCTCGGGGCAGCCCAGGTATGGACGAACCGATCGGTTCTTTAAGGCAGAAAAATGCATCACAAAATTAATGCCTGAAAGAAGCATAAAGGTGATGGCCACCGTCTCAATAACAGGGTCATTAAAATAGCCAAGGCTTGCATCATGGCTCGATAAGCCTCCAATGCTTACGGTGGTGCCCGTATGAATGAGCGCATCAAACCAAGACATGCCAGCAAGCCAGTAGCCGGTAAAGCAACACACCGAGAGAAACAAATAGATGCCCCAGAGCGCCTTGGCGGTCTCTGTAATGCGCGGGGTTAGCTTGGCATCTTTGGATGGGCCCGAGAACTCCGCCTTAAACATTTGCATACCACCCACGCCCAAGAGGGGCAGAATGGCAACAGCAAGAATAATGATTCCCATACCGCCAAACCATTGAAGAAGGCTTCGCCAGATAAGAATCGAAGACGGCATGGTGTCAAGGCCCACCAACACGGTTGCACCGGTGGTTGTTAGTGCCGAGATTCCTTCAAAAAAGGCCTGGCTAAATCGTAGTTCTGGGAAATGAAAGTAAAGAGGCAGGCTCGCAAATAAAGCAAGTACAAGCCAGACCAAAACCACCAGTAAGAAGCCATCGCGGGGCCTTAGGTCTTTATTTGGAGTCCGTGTAAGGTAGGCCAATGAGAAGCCCAGGCCAGAGGTTAAAAGCCCGGCTTTTACAAAAGCCTCTAGGCCACCGTCGTCCATGCCAATGGCAAAGCCTATGGGCACAAGAAAAGCAAGCCCAAAAAGACCAACAAGAACAGAAAGAATGTGAAGTACGATCCAGGCCGAGTTAGGTCGAGCGAATTGCATTAGAAAAAGCCCGCTGCCACCTGAAAGAGCTTCTCCATTTTCGGTATGATCTTTCGGTTGGTCACAAACACAATAAGATGGTCATCGGGCTCAATCAGCACATCGTGATGGCCCATGATGACCTGGGCATCTGGCCCATGACCACGAACTATTGCGCCAATGGACGCGCCTGCCGGTAAGTTCACCTCGTCAATGCGTCGGCCCACAACCTTTGATGTTTTTGAATCGCCATGGGCGACAAGTTCAAGTGCCTCGGCTGCCCCGCGCCGAAGGCTGTGAACCACTGATACATCGCCTCTGCGCACATACTTCAGTAAGGCACCAAGGGTGGTGTGCGAAGGAGTAAGGGCAATGTCGATACCTCCGCCCTCCATAAGCTCGGCATAGGCCTTACGATTAATTAAGGCCACCACTCGCCGAGCACCGAGTCGCTTAGCAAGCAGGGCCGACATAATATTATTTTCATCATCGTTGGTGAGCGCCAGAAACAGGTCCATCCCGGCGACGTTTTCCTCTTCCAAAAGGGTTTCATCGGTGGCATCACCATGCAGAACAAGCGCCTTGCCGTTTAGTTCTTGAGCAAGCATTTCACATCGGCGCTGATTGCCCTCAATGATTTTCGGAAGAATTTTGTGAGAGATGGCCTGAGCAAGCCGCTGACCAATATTGCCTCCACCAACAATCATGACCCTGCGAACAGGCTCATCAAGCTGATGCAGTTCTTGCGTCACCAGATGAATATGTTCGGCCGCAGCGACAAAAAAGACTTCATCATCGGGCTCAATACGGGTATCACCGCGAGGCAGAATGGCTTTGCCCTCACGAAAGACCGCGACCACCCGACAGTCGACATTGGGCAGGTGCTGACGAAGCTCTTTGAGGGGACGATAGGCCAATGGGCTTTTGGCATCAGCACGAACAGCAAGCAGGCCCACACGCCCGTTGGCAAAGTCAAGCACCTGCAGCGCCTCGGGTATCTCGATAAGCCGGGTTAGATAGTCGGTGATGGTGGCCTCAGGGCTAATGGCAACATCAACAGCAAAGCCCTCGGTTGATAAAAGCTGCGGGTTTTGAGTCCACTGCGGGGATCGAACCCTTGCAATACGTTGCGGTACGTTAAAGCAACGATGCGCAACCTGACAGGCAACGAGATTAATTTCGTCTTGCGCTGTGACGGCAATAAGAATGTCGGTATCTTCAATACCCGCCGACTGAAGCACCGAAAGACTGGTGGCCGACCCCTGGACGGTTCTTAAATCAAAACGCTCTTGCAGAGTTGCCAGTGAATCGGAGTCGGTATCAACAACCGTAATGTCGTTGCGCTCTTGCACCAGCAGCTCAGCAAGGCCTGCGCCAACCCGGCCCGCCCCAAGAATAAGGATTCTCATGCAAGGGTTTTACGCGCACTTGAGCGAACCGTATCCATGCCCAGCTGCTTAAGCTTTCGATACAGGTGTGTGCGCTCAAGGCCCGACTGCTCAGCAAGCCGGGTCATGCTTCCCCCTTGTTTGGAGAGCTGATACTCAAGGTAAACCCTTTCAAAGGCATCCCGTGCCTCGCGCAGAGGCTGATCGAGGGAGATGGCTAAAAGGGCTTGCTCGGCCAGGTCTTCGGGCCGAACTTCTTCCTCTTCTTCGGCCGGGTCAATAAGCTGGGCCGAGGACTGTGGCTTGGCGCTTTCAAGGGCCTGTTTCCAGGCTTTTTGAGCCTGCGCTCGGGCCAGGGCGGTCTCAACGGTTTTTAAAAGCTTGGCCAGCGCAATGGGCTTTTCGAGAAAATCGAAGGCTCCAATTCGGGTGGCTTCAACGGCCGTATCGATCGTGGCATGGCCAGACATCATGACGACGGGCATGGTAAGCAGCCCTTGGGCTGACCACTCTTTAAGCAGGGTCACCCCGTCGGTGTCGGGCATCCATATGTCCAAAAGGACAAGGTCGTAGGCCTGGCCTGACCGGGCCTGACGGGCCTGTGCCGCATTGTTTGCAAGGGTGACGCTATGGCCTTCATCCTCAAGCACCTCAAGCAAAAGCTCACGAACGCCAAGCTCATCATCAACAATCAAAATATCAGACATCGCTAAGGCCTTTATTGAAGTCAGCCTCAGGCTTTGCAGGCGCTGAGGATGACTTGGAGTAGATGGGTAGGGTTAAGACCGCCTTTGCTCCTAAAACCTTGCCGGAGGCGTCAAAGTAATTTTCGAGTCGAATATCTGCCCGGTTCTCTTCGGCTATTTTTTTCACAATAGCTAAGCCCAAGCCAGTGCCCTTTGGCTTTGTTGTCACATAGGGTTCAAACAAACGAGTAAGCATGTCGGGCGGAATTCCCGGGCCATTGTCTTCAACAATTAACAAGCAACGAGACTCCTTTGGAGATGTCAATTTTTTGCAACCAATTTTTATTTTAGGCTTTTTTTCTTCCTCATGAGGAGCGGCAGAGATTGATGAGTCTGCAGAGAGAAATCCCGGCGAGGAACAGGCATCTTGCGCGTTCTGCACAAGGTTATGAAGGATCTGTATAAGCTGCCCCCGGTCTGCCCAGACCCAGCACTCATCGGTCTGGGTAAGTTCTATACGAGGGTCCGAGACGTACAAAGGCATCACCTCAGAGATAAGACTGGATAGGTTCAGTCGCTCTGGGTTTGCGCTCGGAAGGCGCGCGTAGTTTCGAAACTCATCGACCATGGTTTTAAGGCCATGAACCTGATCCACGATGGTGTTGCATGACCGCTGCAGTAGCTCGCGATCTTCATCAGCAAGCCGGTCGGTGAGCTTGAGCTGCAAACGCTCAGCAGACAGTTGGATAGGAGTTAAAGGGTTTTTAATTTCATGGGCCATGCGCCGCGCCATTTCAGCCCAGGCCCGAGCCCGCTCGGCCGATATAAGGCCTGTGACATCGTCAAAGACAACAATGAAGCTTGGCCCTGCCTCCTGGCCGGAATGCTCAGGAAGACGGGTGCCACTTACCACGAAGGTGGCAAGCCCAGCGCCCTGAGAAAACTCAAGCTGCTCCTGCGACTCCAAAGCCAGGTCAAGGGCCTGCATAAGAGACTTAATCTGCTCGTCGGGCCAGATCTCATAGAAGTTTGACCTCAGCAGACTGGGGCCAAGCTCCTTGCCCAAAAGCCGCTGGGCAGCCTGGTTGAACTGCAACAACCGCCACTGGGCATCAAAAACCAGGACACCCGCCGATATGTGCGACAGAACCTGCGATAAAAACTCCCGAGCGGCCTCGGTCTTTTGCTGGTTCTCGCGGGCAAGGCTCTGTGCCTCAAGCAGCTGGCGCGTCATCTCGTTAAAAGAGCGAACCAGGTCATTGAGTTCATGGTCGGTTGTGTCCTCGCGAATAGCACGATAGTCGCCCGAGCCCACGGCCTTGGTTGCCTTTTCAAGGGAGCGCAGCGGGCCAGAAAGCCAGCCACTTAAAAGCACGGCCATGAGCACGGCAGAAAAACCCGCCAATAAAAGCGCAAGGCTTAGGGTCACGCCGTAAATTTTTCGAATGCCTTCCTTGCCTAAGCTCAGCTGCTGGTAGTCGGTAAAGCCCTCGTTCAAGGAATAAATGCTCTCTGCTAAGACCTGGGGAATCGGCTCCTTCCATTGAACCATTCGTACCTGGCTAAGGCCCGGTTCGGGTCGAATCGACAAGACCAGGGCACGAACCTGCAGAGCCCACGGGGGCGCTCCCGCGATAGGCTCAATCATGACCAACTGGCGTGCGGCGCGCGCCTTTTCAATAAGCTCTGCATCCGGTACGTCGGGCAGGAGCTGAAACAAAGAGCTGCTCTGAACGGCAAGCACCTGCCCTTTAAGATTAAGAACCAAGACCTCTAAGCCCTCGCGGCCTGAGGTGGCAGTAGAGACCACCGCTGAGAGCTCTTCATCAGAAACCGATTCCAAGACAACGGCCAGGCGTCGAGCCTGGAGAATGGTCTCGGCCTGAATGGCCTCGACGGTGGCGCGGCCCAGAGAACGCCCTGAATCAAGCGCAGACTCTACGCTTTCAGAAAACCAGGAGTCAATCGGAGCGAGCCAGAAACTGCACCGAGGCCAAAGAGACAAGCACAACGGGAACAATCCCCATCACTGCGAAGGCAAGAGCAAGGCGAATCATTAGCCTCGATCCAAACACCTTGTTACGAACCCTCCTAACAGCCCTCACAATAACGAGAACAGCAAGGACGGCCATTGCACCCACCACAAAAATATTGGCGGTCAATAGCCATGAAAAAAAGCCATCGAGCCTTGACTCGCTCTCGGAGGCCTGCGACAAAAGCGCAAGAAATGCGCCGCCCATTAAAACGGCAAGCAGAAGGGATAGTCGTAGGGTAAGGCTCATGGCGGCAAGGCCTCGTGGCGATAATCAACCCTTAGCCACCCCGTAGCAAGTTGATAGTCGGCCGTGGTGAGCGCACCAATAAGCAAAGGCTTTGGCAGGGCGTTTTCATCAAGCCTAAGTCTTAGGCTTAGCTCAAGGCCTTCAAAAACCTGCTCCGAGGAGGCCACCCTCCAGTCCGTCACCACCAGACAGGCCCTTAAGGCCTTTGTGAGGTCATCAAAAGCCTGAACCGGCAAGTCCCCTTTGAAAACATAAAACAGTCGCGTGAGCGGCTGAAACTGAAGTCTTGCCACCCTCTTTTCCTCATACACAAGTCTTTTTACAAACCCCCAGCGGGTTTGCCTGGCACGAAAAATAGACTCAAACTCGAGCGAGACGCCACGCTCGATGGCAGCAATAAGTGCAGGACTTAAAGAGACACTGACTCCGCCCTTTAAAACCCAATGGCCAGCAAGATCTCTCTGGAGGCGAGGGTCTGTAACGTTAAGGGAGGGCGGTGCTGGCTCTGTCGCCCGGGTTTTAGTGGGCCATGACGCAAGCCCTGCGCCAATGAATGCAGCAACCAGCAGAAAGGCCGTGCACCTGCAATACAAACCAATACGAGCCCGCAGACCGCTTACTCCCCAGGGCTCTTTAAGGCGGCGTTTTTGCCAATCGAGCATAAAAAAACCCGTCTTCTCCAGTTGGCACACCCTCGTACTCTCGATGGCTAGGCAGAATGAGGCCTGGTGCCGAAAGCCGATGGCAGTTCTTCTGTGCCAACATAAAATTTCTAATCTGCTCTTCGCCTTCTTCTGGAAATACCGAGCAGGTAATGTAGATGAGCTTACCACCAGGACGAAGCCGGTCCCAGAGGCTCGACAAGAGCTTGGCCTGGGTCTGAACGAGTTCTGCAAGCAGGCGAGGGGTCTGACGCCAGGGAATCTCAGGATGGCGACGAACAACGCCCGAGCCCGAGCAGGGTGCATCGAGAACAATAAGATCAAACTGCTGCGGACAGCCTTCAGGCCAGGGGGTCTGTGCAATGCAGTGCGTCGCCACAGAAGGCAAGGCCTTAAGCCTTGGCGCGAGCCTCTCAACCTCTTTGGCGAGACGATCAAGCCGCTGCTCAGACCGATCCATGGCCCAAAGGCTTCGAAAGGGGTGTTCGGCCAAAAGAAAGGTCTTGCCGCCCGGAGCGGCACAGGCATCAAGCACATCCAGGGATTGCGCCGCCTCAGCGTCAATCAGTTCGCTAAGACGCTGGGCTGAGGCGTCTTGAACACGAAAGAGTCCCTCGGGAT
The DNA here is from genome assembly GCA_018402635.1 of Burkholderiaceae bacterium. Taxonomy (GTDB): domain Bacteria; phylum Pseudomonadota; class Gammaproteobacteria; order Burkholderiales; family Burkholderiaceae_A; genus Hahnella. Next base: position 146,594 of record JAGYIP010000008.1, on the reverse strand, counting down.
AGCCAGGAATGTCTTGAACAGGGCGGGCAGGCGCAAGCCAGACGGTTCTAGGGCCTTGCCAATGAGTACGAAGGCCAAGGGCATGAAGCTGCCTCTGCCATGAGCCTTTATGGTCATCGGACCCCAGGTAGCGCAGACAAAAGACCGGAGGCAAAAGACAGGTCTGGGCATAGACATCAATCAGGCCCGCTTGAGCCAGGCGTTGTCGCCACCACAGGGGGGCATTGCAGAGAACCTCCTGCGCCTTTTCTTCGATGCCTGACTTGCCTCCAATTACCGAGCGCAGAAAGGCATTGACAAAGCCCTTTGAGCGATGCGAAAGCCGTTCACAGGCCTCAACCGTCTGATCAACCACCACATAGTCTGGGCGGTAAGACCGTCGCAATGCCCCAAGACTTACTGCAAGAAGAAAACGCAAGGCCTCCGAGGTCGGGCCTCGCGAGAAACGGGTTAGATGCGCCTGCGTAAGACCAAGTGCTCGTATCCCATGGGCTTGCAGGTCGAGCACTGCCGCACGGGCATGCTGCGGCACATGCAAACGCGAGGCAGTCTCTTGGCTATCCCCGGAGCTTGTATGGCTTGAAAGACGACTTTTAAGACCGTCTGCAGCCCAGAGCATAAGCTGCCACAAGGGGCTTTGACGCTCTGGGCTTGTGGTCATGAAGTCATTTGTCGAAGCCGCATAACCCGCTCTTGCGTGCAAGGGTGGGTTGAAAACAAACCGGCAATGCCGCGCCCTGACAGCGGATTCATGATCATCATTTGTGCGGTCTCGGGATGCCGTTCAGCCGCAGGAAAGGCCATGCCCCGAGCGTAGTGATCAATTTTCTGCAAAGCACTGGCAAGCGCCTCGGGGTCTTGGGACATTTCCGCTCCTGCTCGATCGGCCTCGAACTCACGTGCCCGCGAGATGGCCATCTGAATAAGGCTTGCAGCAAGTGGCGCGAGAATCATAATTAAGATGCCCACCACAGGGTTCACGGCTCGGCCTCCGCCATCACGGCCCCCGAAAAACAGGGCGAAATTAGCCAGGGCAGAGATGGCGCCCGCCATGGTGGCCGAGACGGTTGATATAAGAATGTCTCGATGCATAACGTGTGCAAGCTCGTGCGCCATAACGCCCCGCGTCTCGCGCGCAGTAAGAAGTCGTAACAGACCGGTTGTTGCCGCGACTGCTGCATTGTCAGGGTTACGGCCGGTGGCAAAGGCATTGGGTGAGTCTTCCTCAATAATGTAGACCTTCGGCATAGGCAGGTTTGCGTACCGGGCGAGGTCTTCAACCATGGTGTAGAGCTCGGGTGCCGTTAAGGCGTCTACCTCGCGGGCGTTGTACATGCGAAGCACGAGCTTGTCTGAGAACCAATAGGCACCCAGGTTCATTACCAAGGCAAAGGTTAGGGCTATGAGCATGCCTGACTGCCCACCCATAAGGCTTCCAATAAGCGCGAACAAGGCCACAATTGCTGCCATAAGCATGCTTGTCTTTAGCCAGTTAAACATCGTTTCCTCACTTAATTAAAAGGAGCCCAGGAAAGGGCTGTCTGCTTGCTTAGAGGAGTCATTCTAGGACGAGTTCCTAGGCGATTGACCCCTTAGAGCCAAAACATTCCCCAGGCCCCAGCCCATAACCCTTTTGGAAATCATAGGCTTTCAGCCGCCTGCCGCCTGACCGCTGCAGCCAGCCAAGCTCCAGAGCGCCGCTGCCGCATGCCACTACAAGCCCTTTGTGAGGCTCAGCCATGGCCACAATTTCCCCCGCTCGGCCCCATTGTCCATGGCGCTCTACAAGCTTTGCCCCGCCAAACTTAAGGGGCTGACCTTTAAGCTCGGCCGAGGCACCTGGGCTGGGATCAAGGCAGCGGATCAGGCCATAGACCTGGTCTGCAGCTGCCTCAAACGAGCAATTTCGTTCCTCTGCCTTAATTTTTTTTGCATAACAAACGCCTTCGGCGGGCTGGGGCCTGGGCTGGCTTGTCTCAAAGGGCCTTCGCACAAGAAAGCGCTGCAAAAGCTGCGTTGCCAGTTCGGACAGCCTGTCGTGCAACGTCTTCGCATTATCGAGCGCATCAATGGCTGTTGATGCACTGTCCCACACGGGTCCTGTATCAAGCCCTTCATCCATCTGCATCAGGCAGACGCCGGTCTGTGCGTCATTGGCCTGAAGCGCCCTTTGGATGGGGGCCGCCCCTCGCCAACGCGGAAGAAGCGAGGCATGCAGGTTAATGCAGCCATACCTGGGCAGGGCCAACACCTCTGCTGGCAAGATCTGGCCAAAGGCAATTACAACCAGCAGATCGAGGTTTTTCTTTTTCAGTGCCTCCAGGGCAGACTGGCTTGTGGGATCGAGGCCTCGTAGGCTTGCTGGGGTAAGAAGGTCAATGCCGCGCTCAAGTGCCACTCGGCTAACAGGAGATGGCTCCACGTTGTGACCGCGGCCCACCCTGCGATTGGGTTGGGAGAGAACCAGTTGCCAGTCGACCAGGTCTTCAAGGCAAGGGTTATTGACCTGATTCAGAAGAATAGTGGCTGCGAAATCGGGCGTTCCAGCAAAACCTACACGCAGTTTAGTCAAAGCATTGTGCCTTGCATAGGGCGCTAATAAAGAGGGGGAACCGAGTCGGCAGTGGCCAGTTTCTCTGCTTTTTGCAGCCTGGTTTTAATTCGACCCTGTTTGAGCCTTGAGAGATAGTCTACAAAAACCTTCCCGGTTAAATGATCCATTTCGTGTTGCAGGCAGACTGCCAATAGGCCCTGGGCCTCGAGTTCAAAAGGCTGCCCATGAAGGTCGTAGGCGCGAACATAAATAAGATCGGGCCGGCTCACCTCATCAAAAACGCCTGGAACCGACAAACAGCCTTCTTGATGAGTCACCCATTGATCGGAGGCCTTTTCAATGGCCGGGTTAATGAAAACCTTTAAATCGGAATGGTCCTCGGAGAGGTCCATAACAATGACCTGCTTGTGCACATTAACCTGTGTGGCGGCAAGCCCAATGCCAACCGCGTCATACATGGTCTGCGCCATGTCGGCAACCAGGGTTGCCAGTTCGTCGTCGAAGTCTTCCACAGGCTTTGCAACCGTGCGAAGCCTTGGATCAGGGTAATGGAGGATCTTGAGCAGGGCCATGCGTAAATTCTAGACTATTCAATACGTCGGATAGAAAGTTCGGTGGCGGTGCCTAGGCTAGGAGGCCCCAATTCCTAATGAAGGGCTTTTTATGACCAGTCTGAAGAATTCTGGCGTCTTGCACTTGGGCGAACAAGCCAAGGCGCTAAGGCTTGACCTCACCCATTATGGGTATGTTCCTGAAACCCTCGAGCCAAAACTAAAGCCCGTCTACCTGCTTGGCGAGGCTGGCCTGTTAAGCCGACCTATTATTGGCATTGTTGGAAGTCGTCATGCAAGTCGTCAGGGCATGGCAGACAGCTTCTGGTTTGCCAAAGAGCTCGCCATGGCCGGCTGTGTCATTGTGAGTGGGCTTGCTGTTGGTATTGATGCGGCGGCACATCGAGGGGCCATTTCTGCCGGTCGTGGGACGACCATTGCTGTTGTTGCCCATGGGTTTTGCTTTTGCTATCCCGCGCGCCACCAGCTGTTACTTAATCAAGTGCTTGATTCAGGGGGCATAGTCATTTCTGAATACGAGCCCAACACGCCACCAAGGCCGCATCAGTTTCTTCATCGCAACCGAATCATTGCAGGGCTCTGCGATGCTCTACTGGTGATTGAGGCGGGCCCGAAGAGCGGGGCCTTAACCACAGCCAGCATTGCACTTGAGCTTGGAAAGGACATTTATGCCCTGCCTGGATCCATTCACTCTGAGCTTTCCTATGGAGGCCATCAACTTCTTCGCCAGGGGGCGGGTCTGGTTGAGTCGCCCCATGAACTGCTGTTCGATCTAGGCCGAGAGCTTCTACCCGCAGTCAAACAGCCCATCGCAAAAAAGCACAAAAAAGTGCCATTAGCTCCAAAGGCCTCGCAAGCTGATTTTCCAGAAATGAAAGATCCTCGTTATGATCTGGTGAACTTAGCACTCGGGTATGAGCCTCAGTCTTTATCGGAACTGCTTTTAAGGCTTCCAAAACATTGCGGGGAAAATGATTTAATCGCTGGACTGCTAATGTTAGAGCTCGATCGAAAAGCCTACCGCCTGCCTGATGGGCGTTGGGTGCGTTTTAAAAATCACTAAGGCAAGCTGAATTCTTATGACCTCAAAATCTCCTGCTGCTGGCAAGCTTTTGGTTATCGCTGAAAAGCCCTCGGTGGCCAGTGACATCGCCAAGGCACTTGGCGGGTTTGAAAAGGAATCGGACTATTTCGAAGGCCCTGAAATGGTTATAGGGTCGGCTGTTGGGCACTTGTTAGAAATCGTTCCCCCCGAAGGTGTTGAAGTCAAGCGTGGAAAATGGTCCTTTGCCCACCTTCCCGTTATTCCGGAAGCCTTCGATTTAAAGCCGTTACCAAAGTCTGAGCAACGGTTAAAGCTACTTGCACGCCTGCTTAAAAGAAAGGACATCACGGGCGTCATTAATGCCTGTGACGCTGGGCGAGAGGGCGAGCTTATTTTTAGGCTGATCATGCAGTTCACGAAGTCAAAGCTCCCCATTCAAAGGCTGTGGCTGCAGTCGATGACAGCCGAGTCCATTCGTGAGGCCTTCAGGCAGCTTCGCACCGACAAAGAACTTCAAAGCCTTGCCCATGCCGCGCGCTGCCGATCGGAAGCCGATTGGCTTGTGGGAATTAATGGCACCCGGGCCATGACAGCCTTTAATTCAAAAGACGGTGGGTTTTTTCTTACAACCGTCGGTCGCGTTCAGACGCCTACCTTGTCAATTCTGGTTGATCGTGAAGACCTCATTCGACGCTTTCAAGCCAAGACCTACTTTGAAATTACAGCAGGTTTTGACACAGGCAGTGAGCAGTATCTGGGTAAATGGTTTGACCCAAGCTTTTCGAAGTCCGAAGACAACCCCGATGCCCGTGCCGATAGGCTTTGGGAGCGCAGGCAGGCCGAGGCGATCATGGCAAGCCTTGCTGCAGGCATGTCGGCTAAGGTTTCTGAAGAGACAAAGCCAAGCAGTCAATCGGCTCCCATGCTCTTTGACCTTACCAGCCTGCAGCGTGAAGCCAATGCCCGTTTCGGGTTTTCCGCCAAGGCCTCTCTTGGGCTTACGCAGGCGCTCTACGAAAAACATAAGGCAGTAACCTACCCCCGAACTGACTCCAAGGCCCTGCCAGAAGACTACATTGAGACGGTCATCAGCTGTTTTAAAGGGCTCTCAAAAGTCCCCGAGTACAAACCGTTCGCCTCTGAGCTTATTGCTGAAAAGCGTGTTGTTCCAAACAAAAAGATTTTCAATAACGCAAAGATCTCCGATCACTTCGCCATTTTCCCAACAGGCCAGATTCCTAAGAGCCTGACCGAGCCTGAGGCAAAGATTTTCGATCTTATCGTTCGTCGATCACTTGCGGTCTTTTTCCCTGCGGCCGAGTTTCTTAACACCACCCGTATCTCCGAAATTAGTAACAACTTTTTTAAGACCGAAGGCAAGGTGCTTAAGTCTGCTGGATGGATGGCGGTCTACGGAAAAACCATCGACGAGCAGCCTTTTCTGCCCCCGCTTCCTGCGGGGCAAAACATTGTGCTTGCCCGCCATGACCTGCTCGAGCTACAGACCAAGCCGCCCCCCCGCTATTCCGAAGCCACCCTTCTGAGCGCCATGGAGGGCGCAGGCCGTTTCGTGGATGACGAAGAAAAGCGCGATGCCATGTCTGGAAAGGGGCTTGGCACGCCCGCTACACGTGCTGCCATTATTGAGGAGCTGATTGCCAAGCAGTATGTGGTTCGCGAGGCCAGAGAATTAACGCCAACGGCCAAGGCCTTTCAGCTTATGACGCTGCTTCGGGGCCTTGGGGTCGATAGTCTTTCAAAGGCTGAGCTCACGGGTGACTGGGAGTTCAAACTTAAAGAGATTGAACTTGGACAGAGAGACCCAACAAGCTTTATGCAGGAGATTTCCGAGCTCACCCACCATATTGTCGACAGGGCGCGTAACTACAACAGCGAGACCATCCCTGGGGACTACGCCACCTTAAGCGTGGCCTGCCCAAAGTGCGGTGGATCGGTTGTTGAGAATTATCGGCGCTACAGCTGCCAAAGCTGTGACTTCTCGTTTACCAAGATTCCTGGGGCTCGTATTCTTAGCCCAGATGAGGCCGGTAGTTTCATCACAGATCGTCGTTTCGGGCCTGCTGAGGGGTTTCGCGGGCGAACCGGGTTTCCTTTCGTAGGAACCATTGTGCTTACGCCGGAGTTCAAGCTTGAGTTTGATTTCGGCAACAAAAGTGACGAGCAAAACGCCGAACCCGTTAGCTTTGAGGGACAGTCGGCCATCGGGCCTTGCCCCAAATGCCAGTCCAATGTGTTTGAACATGGCAATGGCTACGTCTGCGAAAAGTCCGTTGGGCCCGAACGCAGCTGCGATTTTAAGTCCGGGTTGTCTATTCTTCAGCAGATGATTGATCGAACAGAGATGGCAAAGTTATTGTCTGAGAAAAAGACAAGCCTGCTCACAGGCTTTGTTTCAAACCGCACCAAGCGAAAATTCAAGGCCTTTTTAACCCTTGGGCCAGAGGGTAAAGTGGGGTTCGAATTTGCTGCTAAAAAGGCAAAAGCCGGTTAGTTCGCAGCCAGCTGGTTTGTTGCGGCCTTAGGCTCATTGGTAATGCCTGAGCGCACATGGCCGGTAGGGCTTACAGACAAGGCGTCTTGGCAGTTTCGAGTCTGATCATCGAAGAAAAAGTCTGGCGAGAAGGCGGCCAGGAAATCAGTCTTTTTCAGACCACCAAGAAACATAGCTTCGTCTATTTCAATGTTCCAGCTTTTTAGGGTTCGAATGGCTCTTTCGTGGGCGGGGGCAGACCTTGCCGTCACTAATGCTGTGCGAATCGTGAGGTCGGTCTGGGTTACTTTCTGACGTAGGTTGACCAGCGCTTCTAGAAACGGTTTGAAAGGGCCTGGGCTTAACGGGGTTGCTGCATGTTTTTTTTCGTGGTCGACAAACGCAACCAGGCCTTCTTTTTGATAGATGCGCTCGGCCTCATCAGAGAAAAGTACTGCGTCACCATCAAAGGCAATGCGCAACTCATTGGCCTGTTGCGACTCGGTCTCGGGAAGGGCGACGGGGTAAACATGTGCAGCCGGGCATCCCAGGCGAAGCGCCTGCTCAACGTCATCGGTATTGGCAGATAAGAACAGAGAAGCCTTTAAGGGGTGCAGGTATTTGTAAGGAGAGCGACCACGCGTAAAGACCGCGCGTTCAATTTTTAACTGATGGTGTGCAATGGAGTGGTAGATACGAAGGCCGGAGACAGGGTCGTTGCGCGACAACACGACAACCTCGGTAAGGCTTTGGCCTTCTTGATTAAAGCTTAGAAGTTTCTTCACGAGGTTAAAGGCGACCCCAGGCTTTGCGGGCTGGTTAAGCCGCGCCCATTGCAGGCTCATGTAGTGCTTATCATTCTGCTCTTCAAAAACCGTGTTTTCTTCTTCAAAGTTAAAGAGCGCTCGAGAAGAGATTGCAACCGTTAACGGTATCTGGGTTTGCCTTGGCTCCACGTTGACGGGTTGCCTTGTTTAGATGAATTGCCTCAGATATCGAGGTTCGAAACCCGCAGTGCATTGTTTTCAATGAACTGCCGGCGAGGTTCGACTTCTTCACCCATAAGCGTTGTGAAAATAGCATCGGCTGCAATAGCGTCTTCGATATTCACCTGCAACAGGGTGCGGGTCTCGGTATTCATGGTGGTCTCCCACAACTGCTCAGGGTTCATCTCACCAAGACCCTTGTAGCGTTGTTTTGAAATGGAGCGCTCAGCGGCATCACAAAGCTGTTTGATAAGGTTGTGATAGGTTTCAATGGGCGCAGCACCCTGGCTTGACTTCAACAAAACGGGCTGAGGCAATTGTCGACTAAGTTGTTGGGATTTATCTCTTAGTGCTAGAACGTCGGGGTGGTTTAAAGCAAGTTGATCAATGGTGAAGTGCTGATGATTGCCCGAGCGCAGGCGCTCTACCGTAAGGGATTGTGCGGAAGTGCCGTCGTAATTAATTAGAATTTTTGTAACCTGGTCACCTTCGGTGTGAAGCAGTAGGTGGGCATTTATAGAGGCCTTTAGCGTCTCAATATTGATGTCTGCAAGGGCTTTGGATTCAATAAGACGAAGAATTTCAACAATGAATGGGTCGAAAACACGTTTAAGACGGCCAATTAAGTATTCGTATTCGAGGTAGCTGGCCTTTAAGGTCTTCAATTCTTCAACAATTGGCCTGGTCTGGTCTTCGCTAGGTGGCACAGAAATGAGCTGAGGATCTTTAAGCGCGTAATTTAAGACATGCTCATGAAGCTGAGCGTCATCTTTTACGTAAATTTCTTCCTTCCCTAGCTTAATTTTATAAAGCGGTGGCTGAGCAATAAAGACATGGCCTCGCTCAATAAGGTCGGGCAACTGCCTGTAGAAAAAAGTTAGCAGCAGGGTGCGAATGTGGGAGCCATCAACATCGGCATCGGTCATAAGAATGATGCGGTGGTATCGAAGGTTTTCAATTTTGTAGTCTTCCTTCCCAATTCCAGTGCCAAGTGTCTGAATAAGGGAAATAATTTCTTGTGAGCCTAAGAGCTTTTCATAGCGTGCTTTTTCAACATTTAAAATTTTTCCTTTTAAAGGAAGAATTGCCTGAAACTTGCGGTCGCGGCCCTGTTTGGCAGAGCCTCCGGCAGAGTCGCCCTCAACCAGGTAGAGCTCGGCCTTCTTTGGGTCTCTTTCTTGGCAGTCGGCGAGCTTGCCCGACAGGCCAAAGCTGTCAAGCACCCCTTTTCGTCGTGTCATATCGCGTGCACGTCGCGCGGCCTCGCGCGCGCGGGCCGCATCGACAATTTTGCTGCATATCTGCTTAGCGTCAGCTGGGTTTTCGAGCAGATACGCCTCTAAAGAGTTCGCAATAAGGTCTTCAACGGGCTGTCGTACTTCACTGGAAACAAGCTTTTCTTTTGTCTGCGAAGAAAATTTAGGCTCAGGCACTTTGACAGATAGCACACAGGTAAGCCCTTCGCGCATGTCATCGCCCGTGGTCTCGACCTTGCTTTTTTTTGCGAGTTCATGATCAGCAATGTACTTATTAATAACCCGCGTCATTGCCGCGCGCAGCCCGGTTAAGTGCGTGCCGCCATCTTTTTGAGGAATGTTGTTGGTAAAGCAAAGCACTTGCTCTGCAAAACCATCGTTCCATTGAATGGCCGCCTCAACTATGATGCTGTCTTTTTCGCTTTCTGTGTAGAAAACCCGCTGATTAAGAACATGCTTTGATTTATTAATGTATTCGACAAAGCCTTTCACACCGCCTTGAAAATTAAATTCTTCAACACGGCGTTCAAGACGCTCATCCGTTAGGCAGATGCAGACACCGTTGTTAAGAAAACTTAGTTCCCTTAGGCGCTTCACCAATATTTCAAAGTGATAGTCAATAAGCGTGAAGACTTCTTTGCTCGGCAGAAAATGAACCCTGGTTCCGCGCTGATTTGTATCGCCCGTAATAGTCATTGGGCTGGTAACGACACCTGCCTCAAAACCAAGGGTATGAATTTTATTGTCTTTGTAGACGGTTAACCGCAGCCAGTCGGAAAGCGCGTTGACCACCGACACACCTACGCCGTGCAGGCCACCTGATACCTTGTAGCTATTGCGATCGAACTTACCGCCGGCATGCAGTTCGGTCATGACTATTTCAGCAGCCGTTCGATTTAACTCGTCTTCCTCGTGGACGTCCGTAGGAATTCCGCGACCGTTGTCTAAAACTGAAATGGAATTGTCTGGATGAATGGTGAGTTCAATGCGGTCGCAATGCCCCGCTAAGGCTTCATCAATAGAGTTATCGAGTACTTCGAAAATCATGTGGTGCAAGCCTGTTCCATCGCTTGTGTCACCAATGTACATTCCTGGCCTTTTGCGAACCGCTTCTAGGCCTTTGAGCATTTTTATTGAAGACGCGCCGTAGGTATTACTCATAATGATGTCCGTTACTTAAATGTTATTTTTTATTTAAATGCGCATCGGCATAACAACGTACCGATAGTCTTCTATAGCATCAGCAGAAATAAGCGCACTAGAATTTTGGTCTTCCAGTGATAGTTTAATATCTGCAACTTTAATATTTGCAAGTACATCAATGAGGTATTGAACGTTAAAGCCGATGTCAAGTGGGTCACCGCTGTATGTCACTGCAAGGTCTTCTTGAGCCTCCTCTTGTTCAGCATTCGTTGACGATATACGAAGCTGATCGGTGGTAAGAATGACGCGGACGCCTTTAAATTTATCGGTAGTAAGAATGGCTGCCCGTTGCAGCGCACCAGCAAAAAGTTCTCTGTCTATTATAAAATGCTTCGAGTGTTTTGTAGGCACGACCCGTTGGTAATCGGGAAACTTGCCTTCAATAAGTTTTGAAATAATGTTTATATTTCGAAAGCTAAAGTTAACTTGATTGGCGCCAACAAAAACATCAATTTCATTATCGGTGTCTTCTAAAATTTTCTGCAGCTCGTTAATTGCTTTTCTTGGAATAATAACTTCGTTGACTTCTTCGTTTTGCTCCGGTTGCTCGCTCTGTGAGGCCAATGCGCACTGTGCATAAGCAAGTCGGTGGCCATCTGTGGTGACGCTTCGCATCAGGCCTGGCTCAAATACAAACAGCATTCCGTTTAAGTAGTATCGAATATCTTGTTGGGCCATCGCAAAAGAGGTTAGGTTAATAACACCCTTTAATTGACGCTCAGAAATTTTAAGATGCCTTCGTGTGTCAGCCTGAGCCAAGATGGTTGGGAATTCGTCGGCACTCAACGTTTGAAGTGAAAATTTACTTCGGCCTTGTTGAATAACAAGGCGATTGTTGGCTTGAATGCTTAACGTTAATTCATCGTTTGTGGGTAAAGCACGAAGAATCTCTAAAAACTTTCGTGCTGATACGGTTAATGATGTTTCTTCGGCGGTGGTTTCATTGGTTAAGGCGGCACTTATTTGTATTTCAATATCTGTTGCTATAAATGAAATAAGCGAGCCTTTTTTCTGTATCAGAATATTTGAAAGTATAGGCAGGGTATGGCGACGTTCAACAATGCCAGCAATCTGCTGGATGGGTTTCAGTAAGACGTCCCTGTTTGCTTTTAAAAGAATCATAGAAGTTCCTTAGTAAGAATAAGGAAAGGTGATTTTGGGGGTATGTAGTGTAAGAGCTTGTTTGAAATAGGTTTTTTCAGACTGAACAGGCTTTTAGCCTGTGGATAAGTTGCAGTGGCGCGGGGTGAGGGTTGCAATTGAGAGAAGTTATCCACAGGGTTAGGACCTTATTTGCTGCTCGAGCTGGTGCAGATCACGGTTCAGGTCGGCATTTTTAATACGGTGCTCGGTGATCTTTCGCACTGCGTGCAGTACGGTGGTGTGATCACGTCCGCCAAAAAGCTCACCGATTTCAGGCAGGCTTTTCTGGGTAAGTTCTTTTGATAGGTACATGGCAATTTGTCGTGGTAGTGCAATGGAGGCAGGCCGCTTTTTGCTGTACATATCGGCAAATTTAATTTTATAGAAGTCAGCAACATGCTTTTGAATAGCCTCAACCGAGACGGATGTTTTTTGCAGCAAAAGAATGTCTTTAAGAGCTTCCTTGACGGTAGAAAGGTTTGGTTTCGTTTGATGGAAATCGCAAAAAGCAATGATTTTTCGAAGGGCGCCTTCGAGCTCTCGTACATTGGATTTTAGATGTTTGGCGACGAAGAAGGCTTCTTCTTCTTGCAAAGCGTAGCCAACATCGGTTGATTTCTTTATAAGAATGGCCACACGCATTTCTATTTCAGGCGGCTCAATGGCCACGGTAAGGCCAGAGCTAAAGCGGCTTACCAGCCGCATGTCGATGCCGTTGAGCTCGGTGGGGTAGGTATCGGAGGTAATAATGAGCTGCTTCTGATCGGCGATGAATTTCTCAAAGGCATAGAAGAACTCTTCTTGTGTCCGGCTCTTGCCCGCGAAGAATTGAATATCGTCGACTAAGAGCAGGTCGAGCGAATAGTAGTATTTCTTGAAATCATCAAAAGACTTTCGTTGATAAGCCTTCACTACATCAGAGACATAGGTCTCTGCATGGATGTAACGAATTTGAGCCTTTGGGTTGCGTTGAATAAGGCTATTGCCAATTGAGTGAATGAGATGGCTCTTACCGAGGCCGACGCCTCCATAAAGGAATAGGGGGTTATAGCCACGGCCGGGGTTGTCTGCAACCTGCAGTGCAGCAGCGCGTGCCAATTGGTTGGCCTTGCCCGGCACAAAGGCATCGAAGGTCCATGCGGGGTTGAGCCGGGTATCGACGGGTGCACCAAGGGCTGGTGCGAGCTCTTTAGCTATTGGGGCTTCAAGGGTCTTGGTTGTGTGTTCGGGTTCTAAGGGGTAATGAGGGCTTGGTGGAGCTCCATTGGCCTGCTCAGAGACGGGAATGCTAATTTCGATCGAAGCTGTAATTGGGGTGTTGGTTGCCCACCAGTCTTCCAGTGCTGGCAGAAGGTTCTCAATTGCCCAGGATAATTTGAAACGATTGGGCGCCTCAATTATTAGTTTGTGTTTACTTACATCGAGCTGCTCGAGGGCACGAAATGTAAGTGGCTGGATCCATGTCGCAAACTGAAGCGGCGCGGTTGTGGCCTTTGATTCTTCTTTGAACGCCTGCCAGTATTGGCTGGCTGCAAGGCTTAGATCTGTCGGATCGTGGGCATTGTCTGTTAAGGGAAGGGTTGTCGTAGGCATCGCGAAAGTGTACCTCGTAAGAGAAAGTTATCCACATGTTTGTGCTCACTTACGCCCGAGTTCTTTTTGATTGAAAGGCTTCGGAGTGCTAGGATAGAGGGCTTTTCTTATCAATATAGGAGTGTGTCCCATGAAGCGCACGTATCAGCCTTCGGTGGTCCGTCGTAAGCGTACCCACGGGTTTTTGGTTCGTATGAAAACACGCGGTGGCCGCGCAGTTATTCGATCACGTCGGGCCAAAGGACGGCATCGTTTAGCCGTTTAGGGTGCTGGGCTAGGTTCTTGGGGCTGTTGCTGTTACCGCTCTCGAAGGGCCCAGGGTTTAAGGGCCTGCTGGCGTCTAGGCCTGTTAGTAAGAGCGCTTGGGCGCATCTTCACTTCAAAGAAACCGGCCCGGGTTTAATTTTTGTGGGTTTTATCATTCCCAGACGCCTTGTGAAGCGAGCAGTTGACAGAAACCTTATTCGGCGTTGGTTGAATGAAATGTTGCGTCAAGTCAGTGGTCAGAATAAGAACGCCGGTGGCGCCTACCTTTTTCGTGTGACCCGAAAGCTTCCTGGAATTGCTTTTGAGACCAAGAGGCAGACCTATCTTGAGTTAAGAGCTTTGGTTTTTTCTGAGAGGGCCGTTCAGTAGCCTCATGAATCGATTTATCTGCTTACTTATTCGAGGCTATCAGTTGTCGGTCCGGCTTGTTATTGGGCCGCGCTGTCGTTTTCTTCCGTCCTGTTCGGATTACGCCATTGAGTCCTATCAAAGGCACGGTCTATTTACAGCGACTCGTCTAACGGCTGTTCGTTTGTGCCGATGTCGCCCAGGGGGTGGCTCTGGCTATGACCCAGTCCCTGAGCCGTTTCCGGCACAAGTTATCAAGGGTTAATTTTGCTATGGATACGCGTCGCTCAATTTTATTAATTGTTTTTATGGTTTCGTTGTTTCTGCTCTGGGACGCCTGGATGCGGCAGTCAGCGGTGGGGGAGCTGCCCGCTTCAGCATCCGCGCCTTCGGCGGTGCAGTCCCCAGCGGGGCTGCCGCCCTCTGGTGGCTCAGATGCTGCGCCTCGATCCGCGGCGCCCGATGCAACAATTCCGCAGCCGTCCTTACGGCCCGAGCAGGCTCTTGCTCCAACCGATGCGTCCATCGCATCCAGTACGGGCGTCGCAGCAGGTGATCGCATCGTTATTAAGAACCGTGATCTGGAACTGGTGATTGACTCCTCTGGGGGTCGTATTGTGAAGGCTGCGTTGCTTTCCCAGCAGTCCGACGATTACGCAGGTGGGTTTGTGCGGCTGTTTGATGACAGCATTGATACGCGGTACGAGGCCCAGACTGGGCTGGTCTTTGCCACCCCGGGGGGCGTTAGCCCACCCAACCATACGATTCTCTTTGAGCGCCTTCCTTTGCAGGGGGGTCAGAATCCAGAGCGAGAGCTTCGGCTTGTTGCCGAGTCCGGTGGAGTTAAGCTGTTTAAGTCCATTTCTTTAAGTGAGACAGGCCATCAGGTTAAGGTTGAACACACCATTGTGAATACGGGTGCAGACGCCATTACGCCTTCCATTTATTACCAGCTCTTAAGAAACGATCGCTCGCCTCCAGGGGAGAGCTCGCTCTACATGACCTTTACCGGGCCGGCACTCTACACCGACCAAGGCAAATTCCAGAAAATCAGTTTTTCGGAGATTGAGAAGAACAGCCAGTCGCATGTGAAGACGGCGTCGGATGGCTGGGCTGGTTTCATTCAGCACTACTTTGTTTCAGCCTGGGTATTGGGCAACGATCGAGTCAGGGAGTTTTTCTCTCGAAAGGTGGGCGAGGGGCTTTTTGCGGTTGGCATGATCCAGCCCATTCAAACCATCGCTCCGGGGGCCCAACAGAGCCATGAGGCCGTTTTGTATGTGGGACCGCAGGAACAAAGGGTGCTTGAGGCGCTTGCGCCCGGTCTTGACCTGGTGGTGGATTACGGCTGGCTTACGTTTTTGGCCAAGCCCATTTACTGGCTTTTGGAGCAACTGCATAAGCTTGTAAACAACTGGGGCTGGGCAATTGTTCTGCTAACCCTCATTATTAAGCTTATTTTCTACCCACTGTCTGCGGCAAGCTATAGGTCAATGGCCAAGATGAAGGCGGTTTCCCCGCGGCTTATGCAGATTCGTGAGCGTTACGTTGGCGACAAGGCCAAGATGAACCAGGCCATGATGGAGCTCTATAAAAATGAAAAGATCAACCCCTTAGGGGGCTGTCTACCCATTCTTATTCAGATCCCGGTGTTTATTGCACTTTACTGGGTGCTGTTGGCCAGTGTGGAGATGCGTAATGCGCCTTGGATTTTATGGATTAATGACCTCTCGCATCCCGATCCTTTCTATATCTTGCCTATCGTTATGGCCATTACCATGTTCATTCAGACCAAGCTCAACCCGCCACCGCCCGACCCTGTGCAGGCCAAGGTGATGATGTTCATGCCGCTCATTTTTTCGGTCTTCTTTTTCTTCTTCCCGGCAGGTCTTGTGCTTTATTGGCTTGTGAACAACCTTGTGTCAATTGCGCAGCAGTGGGCCATTACCAAGAGGTTTAATGCCACCTAAGGACACCATCGTTGCAATTGCAACGGGGGAGGGTCAGGGGGCAATTGGTATCGTAAGGGTTTCGGGGCCTTCGGCGTATTGGCTGGGTCAGAAGCTTACCGGTAAGCGCCTACCCGATCGCCGGGCAGTTTTTTCGGTCTTTCTTTCACCTGAGGGCGAGCCGCTTGACGAGGGGCTTGCTCTTTTTTTTCGTGGGCCACGATCGTTTACGGGTGAAGACAGCCTTGAGCTTCAGGGCCATGGCGGTCGTGCCGCGCCTCGTGCCTTGCTTCGGGCCTGTCTCGATTTTTCCAGCCAAGCCAACCCAATACGACCTGCTGAGCCGGGTGAGTTCACCCAACGGGCTTTTTTAAATGACCGGCTCGACCTTGTGCAGGCCGAGGCCGTGGCAGACATTATTGAGGCCCAATCGTCCAGGAGCCTTAAGGCCGCGGTTCGTTCATTGTCGGGCTTCTTTAGTAAGACGATTCACCAGCTGCAAGCGCAGCTTGTCGATTTTCGCGTGCTTGTTGAGGCGCATTTGGATTTTTCAGACGAAGAGATCGACGCCTTAGAGCTTGGTCAGAGCCTTAACCAGCGTATGGCTGCGATTCAACTCGGCCTTGAGGAGGTTCTCGAGTCGGTTGGGTCAGGACTGCGTTTAAAAGAGGGTTGCCGAGTTGTTCTGTTGGGAAGCCCCAACGCGGGCAAGTCCTCACTTATGAATGCCTTGAGTCGCGAGGAGGTGGCAATTGTGTCGGATCAGCCCGGAACGACGCGGGACCGATTAACAGAAGAGCTGTCCGTGCAGGGCGTTCACTTTCTTCTGACCGACACAGCCGGGCTGCGAAGTGCGCAGGAGCCTGTTGAGCAGATGGGCATTGAGCGAGCCTGGCAGTCGCTTAAGGCGGCAGACCTTGTTCTTTTCGTGGAGGACATTCAGACAAGGCGGGTCGATGATGAGACGTTGTTTCGTCAGTGCCTGCAAAACGCCCCCGTTGGCGCCAAGGTCTGGAGAATTGTGAACAAGGTGGATCTGATGCCCGATGACCCCATCGAGCCTGAGGCTGCGGCGTCCACAACCTTTTACGTTTCCGCTCGCACGGGTCAGGGGCTTGATGGTTTAGGGCAGGCGATTGTGAGGTTTGTGTCCACAGATCAGTCTGAGGGCGCAAGTCTTTTTGCGGCCCGACAAAGGCATCTTGATGCCTTAGGTTGTGTGAAGGCGCAGCTTATTGAGGCGCAAGACCACCTTCGGCTTGATTCGCTGGAGCTCTTGGCCGAGCACCTTCGACTCGCACAGGACCTGCTTGGTGAAATTCTGGGCCGTCGGACCAGCGATGATCTATTGGGGGATATTTTTAGTCGCTTCTGCATAGGGAAGTAAGGGTCTGAGGGCAGGTCATGGCTTGACAGATGTTTTGAGTCGGGGCGAAAGAGTCGGGAGAAAGAGTTTCTTTCGACGGTCCTTTTCAACCTTACCTGCCTCGTAGACGAACCCAGACATTGCAATGTAAACCCCGGGCTTTGCAAGCTGGCAGGCCGCAACGGCAAGGCCTAGGTTAAAAAAACCATCGGAATCCTGGTGGGCCACAGGGACCATGGCGCCTGTAAGTACGATGGTTTTTTTAAACGGTTTGTCAAGGCTGGCTTTAATGGCAAGGGCCGTGGTGGTCATGGTGTCGGTACCGTGAACAAGCACCAGGCGGCTTTCCTTCGCCTTTAGAATGCGGCTCACAATAACTTGGCGTTCTTTGTCGCCCATCTGCAGGCTGTCAATAAGCATGACCTGCTCGATGCGGGGGCTTTTGGCAAGCCGCGCATTTTTTGTCAGGGTCTTTAGGCAACTGCCAACAAAGCCCAATTCCCCAAGGCCGTCAAGGTAGCGCTTCTCAAAGGTGCCACCGGTTGTGAGAATGGCAAGGTCGGATGGACTGGCGGGCTTTGATTCAGGCATAAGGTGCGATCGTTAGTAACCGTGCTGCGTTTGGTGGGTGCTGGTCTGAATCATCTTCTGGGCTTGGGCAATGGCCTCGAGCAGAGACGCGGGGCTCGCTCGCCATTGGTGGGCGATGTCGAAGGCCGTGCCGTGGTCGACACTGGTGCGAATAAAAGGCAACCCCAAGGTGATGTTTACCCCGTGGTCAAGGCCGAGGTATTTTATGGGGATAAGGCCCTGGTCGTGGTAGAGGGCAATAACAAGATGGATATCGATGGGGTTCTGGCGTGCCCGCATAAACACGGTGTCGGCAGGCCATGGGCCGGTGACCCGAATGCCGCGGGACTGGGCGATTGCAATGGCAGGGGACACGATGGTTAGATCCTCATCGCCGATGGTTCCCCCTTCGGAGGCATGGGGGTTGAGTCCAGCAATCGCAATGTTTGGACTTTTTTGGCCGTACTGGTAGCCAAAGCGATGGGCGATCTCAATGGTTTCAAGCAGCTCGCGCTCGGTAATTCGAGAGGGCACGTCTTTAAGTGGAATGTGGATGGTGTGAAGGAGTACCCGTAACTCATGGTTGATAAGTAACATGCGGACAGGCGGTGGGTCATCGGGCTTACTTAGGTGTGCGAGTAATTCGGTGTGGCCCGGCCATGAATGCCCGGCCATCTGCAACGCTTCTTTATTAAGAGGGGCTGTGACCATGCCACGGACGCTGCCTGAAAGACAGGCCTGGGCTGCCAGGGTAACCGCCTGATAGGCCGACTCCCCGGAGGCCGCTGAGACCTGGCCCACTGGATAAGGGCCGAAGGAGCCTGTGTCCTCGGTTATTTGAGCAAGCATCGTTGGGTCGACGGCAGTTCCAAGCAGGCTGTTGATCTTCAGTAGGTGTCCAAGGTCGCCAAAGAGGCGCAGCTTGAGCTCGGGCTCATTGGCACGAAGCTGTTCGACCGCCTTAATGCAGAGCTCGGGCCCAATGCCCGAGGGGTCGCCCATGGTTAAGGCAATGGCGCTCTGGATTTGAGTCAAGGCTCTGGCTTTCGCATCGTTTTCTTTGGGGGTTTTCGTCTAATTGAAATACAATGCGAATCTTACCGGTTTGCGGCTGGCCCCAGGTTTTGTTCCACGTGAAACAAATGGCGTGAAGAGCGGGCGGGGCGTTTCACGTGAAACATTGCTCAGCCGGTTTCATTCAAATTTTTAACGAGGAGCCTTTGGTCTGATGGCAGCGGGGCGTTTTGATCTTATTGTGGTTGGTGGCGGGCATGCGGGAACGGAGGCGGCGCTCGCGGCGGCTCGCATGGGCGCGAAGACCCTGCTCATTACCCATTCGCTCGACAGCCTGGGCCAGATGTCGTGCAACCCCTCGATTGGTGGAATTGGCAAGGGCCATCTTGTGAGAGAGATTGACGCCTGTGGTGGTGCCATGGCCATTGCAACGGACGAGGCGGGCATTCAGTTTCGAACTTTAAATCAGTCCAAGGGCCCCGCCGTTCGTGCCACCCGGGCCCAGGCTGACAGGGTTCTGTATCGCAAGGCCATTCGTGGGCGGCTAGAGAACCAGCCAAACCTTTGGCTTTTCGCCGAGGCTGTGGACGATATTCTGTTGGATGTCCAGAGGGTTATGGGGGTCAAGACGCAGTCGGGGGTGGTTTTCGAGGCGCCACGGGTTGTTCTAACCGCGGGCACCTTCTTAAATGGCAAGATTCACATCGGGCTTGATAATTATTCTGCAGGGCGGGCCGGTGAGCCTGCGGCGCTTCGACTCTCTGATCGCCTGAAAGACCTTGGATTAGGGCAGGGCAGGCTTAAAACCGGAACGCCACCAAGGCTTGATGGCCGCTCAATTCAGTTTGAGGGCCTCGTTGTGCAACCGGGGGATGATCCGGAGCCAACCTTTTCTTTCTGGGGGTCGCGCGCGCTTCATCCCGAGCAGCGGCCTTGTTGGTTGACCCATACCAATGAGGAGACCCATGCCTTCATTCGCGCGGGCCTTGATCGATCTCCGCTTTTTTCGGGCGTGATTGAGGGGGTAGGGCCCCGCTATTGCCCGTCGATTGAGGACAAGGTTCATCGCTTCTCCCAGCGGCCAAGCCATCAGATTTACCTGGAGCCCGAGGGTCTAACCACCCACGAGATCTATCCCAATGGCATTTCCACAAGTCTGCCTTATGACGTTCAGGTTCAGCTGGTTCGCTCCATTAAAGGGCTTGAGGATGCGCACATTCTTCGTCCCGGCTATGCCATTGAATACGACTTCTTCGATCCGCGTGGCCTGTCGCCCAGTCTGGAGACCAAGGCCATTGCGGGCTTATTCTTTGCCGGCCAAATCAACGGCACAACCGGCTATGAAGAGGCCGCCGCCCAGGGTCTGGTGGCCGGCGTCAATGCGGTTTTAAGTCTCCGGGGCCAAGAGGCCTGGGTGCCACGCCGAGACGAGTCCTACCTTGGTGTTCTGGTTGACGACTTGGTCACCCAGGGGGTCACGGAGCCCTATCGCATGTTCACAAGCCGGGCAGAGTATCGCCTCAGCCTGCGGGAAGACAATGCAGACCTTCGGCTATGCGAGCAGGCAAAGAGATTGGGGCTCCTTACGGAGGCGCAATGGCGCCTCTTTAATGAAAAGCGTCAGTCCATTGAGACCGAATTTGCATTTCTGAAGCAGGCGATGCTGTCGCCAAAAGACCTTCAGACCTTGGCCCTTGAGGACTTGGGCTACTCCTCCGTGGGGCGAATGACCGCAGCGGATCTTTTAAGAAGACCCTCCACCCGCTATGAGGCCATTGAGCCCTTTTTGCAACGCGGCGAGCAGCCTGCTCCTGCCGCATCCGTCTTGGAACAGGTGCTTATTCAACTGAAGTATTCGGGCTATCTTTCGCGTCAACAGCAGGAGGTTGATCGGCAAAAGCAGCTTCTTGAGACTGCTATTCCGGATGATTTTGTCTACCAAGGGCTTGCCGGGCTCTCCAATGAGATGGTTCAGAAACTCCAGAGCATTCGGCCACGAACACTCGACCAGGCCTCTCGGATTTCCGGTGTTACACCGGCGGCTATCTCTATTCTTTTGGTTTACATCAAGCGTCATCGTGCCGGCCCCGTGAAAGATCCTGCAAGCCTTGCAGCCTAAAACCACCCACCAAACCTCGGTGTCGCGCCCAGACGAGACCAAGGAGATTGGAGACAGCCTTGATCGCCAGCTTGGTCAGGTGCTCGAGCCCGTTTATAGGCAGGCCCTTGTTGAGTTTTTGCGCGTTCTTCGCGCCTGGAACCATGTGCACAACCTAACGGCCATTCATGATCTACATGAGCAGGTTCGCCGTCATTTGGTGGAGTCGGTGCTAACCTTCAGGCACTTTCATCCAGAGCCTCTAAAGCTGGCCTCGCCGGACAGGCCACTGCGCGTCATGGATGTGGGGTCCGGGGCCGGGGTGCCCGCCATCGTATGGGCCATTATGGCGGGCCCTTTGTTTCACATGACCTTGGTTGAGAAAGTGGGCAAGAAGGCAGCCTTTCTTCGCCGGGTTGTGCATCAGTTGGAGCTGGGATCAAGGGTTGCTGTGATTGAGGACGATGTTCGGCAGGTTAAGCCCCTTGAGCCCTACCAAGTGGTCTCAAGTCGAGCCTTTGCTAGCCTTGGGGACTTTATTAACTGGACGCACCATTTATTGGTGCCTTCGGGTATGTGGCTGTATCTGGCAGGCCAGCTTAATCGAATTACTGGACTCAGTGAGCACGGCTATTGTCAAGCGGACCCGTCGTTGGGCGTGCGCCTTTTTAACATCACGCCGGTTTACCTGCCAGGCCAAGAGGCATCCCATCTGGTCTGGCTTTCAAAGGAAGGAATCGCATGCTAGCGCAGGTTTTCTGCATTGCAAACCAAAAGGGTGGGGTGGGTAAAACCACAACGGCGGTTAATCTTGCCGCCTCGTTAACCAGCCTAGGCTGTCGAATACTGTTGGTGGACCTTGATCCCCAGGGCAATGCCACCATGGGCAGTGGCGTAGACAAGGCCGAGGTTGAGCAGTCGGTTTACCCTGTCTTGTTGGGCTTGTCGGAGCTAAAAGACAGCCTGATTCAAAGCCCCGCGGGTTATGACCTTTTACCCTCAAATCGCGAGCTTGCGGGAGCAGAGGTCGAACTCGTCTCCATCGACAGGCGTGAGCATCGACTTCGCGATGCGCTTCGAGGCGCATCGGCGGACTACGATGTCGTGCTGATTGACTGCCCGCCCTCGCTTTCCTTGCTTACCTTAAACGGCCTCTGTGCGGCGCATGGTGTTGTTATTCCCATGCAGTGCGAGTATTTTGCCCTTGAGGGCCTGTCCGATCTGGTTAACTCCATTAAACGGGTGCATGGGGGCCTGAACAAAGATCTAAAGATCATCGGTCTTCTGCGGGTCATGTTTGATTCTCGTATGATGCTCTCTCAACAAGTAAGTGATCAGTTACTTAAGCACTTCGGAGACCGTGTTTTTAATACGGTCATTCCTCGTAACGTTCGGCTGGCCGAGGCCCCAAGCCATGGTCAGTCAGTGCTTGCTTATGACCCAACCTCCCGAGGTGCAGTGGCCTACCGTGCCTTTGCACAAGAGCTTATGGATCGGCTCAAGCTTATTCCCAGACTGGCAACCCAGGCCTAAACCATTTTTGTATAAGGACTTCTTAATGGTTACACCCAAATCAGGTAAGAAACGCGGGCTTGGTCGCGGACTTGAGGCCTTGCTTGGTGGCTCAAATTCCATGGACCAGACCACTGCCAATAGCCAGACCCTTTCGCTAGACCAACTGCAAGCTGGACGCTATCAGCCCCGTCAGGTCTTCACCGAGGAGGCGATTGCTGAACTGGCAGAGTCCATAAAGGCGCAAGGCCTTATCCAACCTATTGCAGTAAGGCCTCTCAAGGGCACCGACATGTACGAGATCATTGCCGGCGAGCGACGGTTTCGTGCCTCGAAGCTGGCGGGCTTAACGGAAATTCCTGTCTATGTGCATGATGTGGACGACAAGGCCGCGCTTGCCATGGCACTGGTTGAGAACCTGCAACGCGAGGACCTCAATGCGCTTGAAGAGGCCCGAGGCATCGAGCGGCTGATCGAGGAGTTTAAGCTCACCCATGAACAGGCCTCCGAAGTGCTTGGTCGCTCGCGCTCGG
The DNA here is from genome assembly GCA_018402635.1 of Burkholderiaceae bacterium. GTDB lineage: Bacteria > Pseudomonadota > Gammaproteobacteria > Burkholderiales > Burkholderiaceae_A > Hahnella. Next base: position 124,094 of record JAGYIP010000008.1, on the reverse strand, counting down.
CCATTACGAACCTATTGCGCTTGTTGCAGTGCAGTGCCTTGGTGCAGAAAGCCCTCGCCCAAGGCGTTCTTGAAGCAGGCCATGCCAGGGCCATGCTCAGCCTTCCCGAGTCTGCCCAGCGCTCCCTTTTGAAGACCATTGAGCTTGAAGCCCTGTCGGTGAGGGAGGTGGAGCAGCGCGTGAAGCTCCTAGGCTTTCAGACCGTCGAAGGCGTTTCTTCGGATGGCAGCCACCAACCCCGGGGCAGGTCATTAATGCGACTCTCCTCAGACTGGATAAGCATGCAGAATCGGGTGGCGGAGTCGTTAGGTCTGCCGGTGGTGCTTTTGTCGAAGCGAAAAGGCGCCGAGCTTCGTCTTAGTTTTGCTTCCATTGATGAACTTAACGGCTTCCTAGACCGGCTTCAAATCGCGACCGAGAAGGATCATTTCGAATGAGGCGGCTGCCTGCCAATGCTTTGACAGGTTCGGCCGATCGACTTAAACTCGCAGGCTAGGTTTTCCCTAATACCTTGGTCTTCGGCGTTGGCACGGGGCCCAAAGAACAAATAAGGACGAGTCATTGATTTTGGAGCTATTTATTGCAGCTCAGGGCGTTGTTGTGATTGGCGTCTCGCTGGCCATGTTTCTATGGGATGGCTCGGGTGAAGCAACCTTGTCGGCCTTGGCAGGCGGTGGTTCCATTTGGCTTGCGAACCTGGCCATGGTGGTCTGGATGCAGCTTCGTCGCGCTGTTGGTTCTCAGCAGCCAGGCGCTCTTACCTCCTCTGCCTCGGTTCTTGTTGCTTACTTTTTCAAACTGTTGCTTAGCTGCATACTGCTTTGGATGGCAGTGACCTGGATCTCGCCCTTGAATTGGTTAGGGTTTCTTTCAGGGCTTTGTTTTGCGCTGACCGCCATTTATCTGGTTCCATTCGTGTCAAGTTTGTCGGTCTTTCGGTCTTTCAGTCAGCGTGACTTCAACCAACGCGTCAAAGTCATTACGTCTCAGTCGGCCAGCCCGGCTTCGAGGTAAGAAAGGGTCTCGTTTTCATGGCATCAGGCAGCGCTCCTACCTCGTCGGAATATGTTGTTCACCATCTCACCAATCTGAACCAGACCGGTGAGGCGCAAAAGAACATCGTTGATTTCAGCCTAATTAACATTGATTCCGTTTTCTGGTCCCTAAGTCTGGGGCTTCTCGCCGTGTTCATCATGGCGCGTACCGCAAAGTCCGCAACCTCCGGCGTCCCTGGGCGCCTGCAAGCTTTTGTGGAACTGCTTGTCGAGATGGTGGATAACCAGGCGAAGGGCGTGATTCATAGCGAGACCTCTAGGCTGTTTGTTGCACCGATGGCCCTTACGGTCTTTGTCTGGGTTTTTTTACTTAACTTCATGGACTTAATCCCTGTGGATCTAATCCCGTCACTCTGGGCTGCTGGTTTGGCAGCGGCAGGCTTTGATCCTGGGCATGCCTACATGCGTGTGGTTCCGACAGCCGATGTAAATACTCCTGTGGGGATGGCACTGGCCGTTTTATTAATGTGTTTCTACTACAACATCAAAATCAAGGGTCTAGGTGGCTGGACTCATGAACTCTTTACGGCCCCATTCGGAAATCATTTCGTGCTCTGGCCGATTAATTTTGTGATGCAGATGATTGAGTTCCTGGCTAAAACGGTCTCCCATGGCCTACGACTTTTTGGAAACATGTTCGCCGGTGAGCTTTTGTTCGTACTTATAGCCCTGCTAGGCGGCACGGCCACAGTGATGGGTTTCTTTGGTCATGTACTTGCGGGTACGGCCTGGGCTTTGTTCCATATTCTAATTATTACCCTGCAGGCCTTTATCTTCATGATGCTAACGCTGGTCTATGTTGGTCAGGCCCACGATCATCACTAGTTTACAAATTATTTTGTTGTTTCCTTTTGTTTATTGTTAGTTATTTCATTTAAGGAGTTGTTATGACAGACGTCGCATTTGTTGCCCTTGCTTGTGGAATTATTATTGGACTAGGTGCCTTTGGGGCCTGTATTGGAATCGCAATGATGGGCGGTAAATTTATTGAAGCCTCTGCTCGTCAGCCCGAACTCATGAACGAACTCCAGACAAAAATGTTCTTGCTTGCCGGGCTTATCGATGCCGCGTTCCTCATCGGTGTTGGCATCTCGATGATGTTTGCGTTTGCGAATCCCTTCGTTGGCTAAAGCCCTGAAAACTGGCTGGGGCCTCTTCGCACTGGGCGCATGCAAGATGCCAGTGTCTGCTGGTTCCCGGGCCCCTTCTTGATTAGTCTCTTTTCTTAGGAATACGCTGTGAACATTAATGCGACGTTGTTTGCACAGCTTGTGGTTTTTTTTATTCTTGGCTGGTTCACCATGAAATTTGTCTGGCCCCCTATTGTTCGGGCCCTAGACGAGCGCGCGAAAAAGATCTCTGATGGCCTAGCGGCAGCCGAAAAGGCGCATGTTGATCTTGTGCTGGCCGAACGGCGTGCAGCCGAGGAAATGACGAAGGCACGCGACTCCGTCTCCGAGCTACGTGGCTCGGCAGAAAAGCAAGCTGCCTCAATCATTGAACAGGCTCGTGCAGAGGCCACATCCATTGTGGCCCGAGCTCGTCAGCAGGCGGAGGCGGAGGCTGAAAATGCGGCCCAGTCTGCCAAGCAGGCACTAAGGGCAGAGGTGGCCACGCTTGCCGTTGCCGGGGCATCCCAAATTCTGCGCCGCGAGATTGACGCCAAGGCCCATGCCGAGCTGCTTTCCCAGTTGCAGTCTGAATTGAAATAGCCATGGCCGAGCGCGCAACATTGGCCAGACCCTATGCCGAGGCAGCCTTCGAGGTGGCCTCGGAGTCGGGCTCCCTCGCCCAGAGCCTTGCCTTGTGGACGGGCTACCTTGAGCGCTGCGCTTCGGTGGCGGAAAACACCGAGGCCCAAGAGGCGTTTAAGTTGCCCAGCATGTCGCCCGAGCAGTCGGTTGATCTTATTGTCTCTGTGGCGGGTCTGGCCACCGCAGAGCAACGCGCTTTTTTACTACTGCTTGCCAAAAACAAACGCCTAACCTTGCTGCCTGAGGTTTACGGCCAGTTTAGTGAGCTGGCCAGCCAGGCGGCCCAGGTATTAAATGCCGAGGTTGCTTCGGCCTTTCCTCTTACAGACGATCAGATCGCGTCCATCTCGAAGCTTCTTCAATCGAAGTATGGGTCCCAGGTAAAGCTCTCCGTTTCGGTCGACCCTGAGCTTATTGGGGGCGTTCGTATTTCGGTGGGCGATGAGGTAATGGATGCCTCCGTTCGTGAAAAGCTTTCGAAAATGACCGTCGCCCTTTTGAACTAGGAGTTCTCATGCAATTAAATCCGTCGGAAATTAGCGAGTTACTGAAGTCGAAAATTAAAGGCCTTGACCTGTCGGCCAACACTCGCAACCAAGGAACGGTCGTCAGCGTGACAGACGGTATCTGTCGAGTCCATGGCCTATCCGATGTCATGCAGGGCGAGATGCTCGAGTTTCCGAATCAGACTCTGGGGCTTGCACTTAACCTTGAACGCGATTCGGTGGGCGCCGTTATTCTAGGTGAATACACCGCAATCTCCGAAGGCGATGTTGTGAAGGCCACCGGCCGCATTCTTGATGTTCCCGTTGGCCCTGAACTTATTGGCCGTGTGGTCAATGCGCTTGGTCAGCCCATTGATGGCAAGGGCGCGGTCAACGCCAAGCAGACCGACGTTATTGAAAAGGTGGCGCCGGGCGTCATTTACCGAAAGTCGGTTTCGCAGCCGGTGCAGACAGGGCTCAAGGCCATCGACTCCATGGTGCCCGATTGGCCGCGGCCAGCGCGAACTAATTATTGGCGACCGCCAAACCGGTAAAACAGCCGTGGCGGTTGACACCATCATTAATCAAAAAGGCAAGGACATGACCTGCGTCTACGTGGCGATTGGTCAGAAGGCCTCAACGATCTCCAACGTGGTGCGAAAGCTTGAAGAGACGGGTGCCATGGCCTACACCATTGTTGTGGCGGCATCGGCCTCGGAGTCGGCGGCCATGCAATACCTTTCTGCTTACTCGGGCTGCACCATGGGTGAGTATTTCCGTGATCGCGGGCAGGATGCCTTAATCGTTTACGACGACCTCTCGAAACAGGCGGTTGCCTATCGACAGGTTTCGCTACTTTTACGTCGCCCCCCTGGCCGCGAGGCCTTTCCTGGCGATGTCTTCTATTTACATTCGCGCCTACTCGAGCGCGCCGCACGCGTGAACGAGGAGTATGTTGAAAAGTTTACCAATGGCGAGGTGAAGGGAAAGACCGGCTCGCTTACTGCCCTTCCCATTATTGAGACTCAGGCCGGTGACGTGTCTGCCTTCGTGCCCACCAACGTTATTTCCATTACGGACGGCCAGATCTTCCTTGAAACGGACCTCTTTAATTCAGGTATTCGTCCGGCGGTGAATGCGGGCATTTCAGTCTCCAGGGTGGGTGGTGCCGCCCAGACCAAGCTTATGAAGCGTAAAGACACCGGTGCTGGAGTTCGACTGGCCCTTGCCCAATACCGTGAGCTTGCGGCCTTTGCCCAGTTTGCCTCAGACCTCGATGAAACGACACGCAAGCAGCTGGAACGCGGCCGCCTGGTGACGGAGCTTATGAAGCAGGTGCAGTACCACCCGCTTCAGGTCTGGGAGATGGGGCTGACGCTTTTCGCAGTCAACAACAACTACATGGATGACGTGGAGGTTGCCAAAGCCAATAGCTTTGAGCGGGCACTTCGTGACTACCTGGCCAGCTCGCATGCCGATCTCGTCAATGCCATTGAGTCTGCGAAAGACCTGTCGTCTGACAACGAAGCCGCGTTGCGAGCGGCCATTGAGGCCTTTAAGAAAACGGGTGCTTATTAAAGAGCGAAGGGCGGCCATGTTCGACGCATCTTTAACCTAAAGCCACAGGAAGCTTATGCCAGGATCGAAAGAAATACGAGGCAAGATCAAGAGCGTGCAAAACACGCGCAAGATCACAAAGGCCATGGAGATGGTGGCCGCCTCGAAAATGCGGCGAGCGCAAGAGCGTATGCGTGCGGGTCGCCCCTATGTTCGCAAGGTGCTTGCCATTTGTTCGCACCTAAGTCACGCAAGCCCCGAGTACGTCCATCCCTTTATGGTCAAGCGTGAGGTTAAGCGAGTGGGCCTTATTGCTGTAACAACCGACAAGGGCCTCTGCGGTGGTCTTAACACCAACATCCTTCGTTATGTTGTTCAGTCGATGAAGCAGTGGACGGCATCGGGAATTGAAATTGACATCTCGGCGTTTGGTAACAAAGGCATTAGTTTCTTTAACCGCAACGGCGGCCGGCTCATTTCTTCGCTTGCCCAGTTCGGTGACAGCCCCTCGCATGAGGTGATCATCGACAACGTTCGCCTTCAGCTTGATAACTATGTAACAGGCAAGATTGACGTGCTCTACCTTGCAAGCAACGAGTTCGTCAACACCATGAAGCAAGAGCCCGTTTTGCGCCAGCTTCTGCCTCTGCCCGACGACCAGTTCGACAACATGGACCCCAACCACGACTGGGATTATTTGTATGAGCCCGATGCCGAGCAGGTGCTCTCCGATCTTATTAATCGCTATGTTGAGTCCCTCATTTACCAGGCGGTCTCCGAGAACATGGCCTGTGAGCAGAGTGCTCGAATGGTGGCAATGAAGGCTGCTTCTGACAACGCAAAGCAGCTTATTGATGAGCTTCAACTTTCGTATAACAAAGCGCGACAGGCGGCCATTACCAAAGAGCTTTCAGAGATCGTTGGTGGCGCGGCAGCCGTTTAATTTAGAAGGTATTTTGGAAGGATAGGGATCTTATTATGGAATTAACACAGGGCAAGATCGTTCAGTGTATTGGCGCGGTGGTAGACATTCAGTTCACGGTAGAGTCCTTGCCAAAGATTTACGACGCATTAAGGCTCGATGACTCCGCGCAGCACGACCTGGTTGAGGCTGGATTGACCTTCGAGGTTCAGCAGCAGCTTGGCGATGGGGTTGTTCGTACCATTGCCATGGGGTCGTCGGACGGCCTTCGCCGGGGCATGTTGGTGAACAATACGGCTGCGCCCATAAGCGTTCCCGTTGGTCACGAGACCCTGGGCCGCATTATGGATGTTCTTGGTCGCCCCATTGACGAGGCAGGCCCCATTCCAACCGAAGAGCGTCGCGCCATTCACCAGCCCGCCCCGAAGTTTGCAGAGCTCTCCCCCTCGGTCGATCTCTTAGAAACCGGCATTAAAGTGATTGACCTGGTCTGTCCGTTTGCAAAGGGCGGCAAGGTGGGCCTTTTTGGTGGCGCCGGTGTGGGTAAAACCGTCAACATGATGGAGCTCATTAACAACATTGCCAAACAACACTCTGGCCTTTCAGTCTTTGCGGGTGTGGGTGAGCGTACCCGTGAGGGCAACGACTTCTACCATGAGATGAAGGACTCCAATGTTCTTGACAAGGTTGCCATGGTCTTTGGTCAGATGAACGAGCCCCCAGGCAACCGACTGCGTGTTGCCCTAACCGGCCTCACCATGGCCGAGCGCTTTCGTGATGAAGGCCGTGACATTCTCTTCTTCGTCGATAATATTTATCGCTATACCTTGGCAGGTACCGAGGTTTCTGCGCTCTTAGGACGAATGCCCTCAGCCGTGGGGTACCAGCCAACACTCGCTGAGGAAATGGGCCGATTGCAGGAGCGCATTGTTTCCACCAAGGTGGGTTCCATTACGTCGATTCAGGCTGTCTACGTTCCCGCAGACGACCTTACTGACCCATCGCCTGCAACAACTTTTGCGCACCTCGATGCCACAGTGGTCTTGTCACGCGATATTGCTTCCTTGGGCATCTATCCTGCGGTTGATCCCCTTGACTCAACCTCGCGGCAGGTGGACCCCAACGTAATCGGTGAAGAGCACTACTCGGTTACGCGACGGGTCCAGTCAACCCTTCAGCGTTACAAAGAACTGCGCGACATTATTGCCATTCTTGGCATGGATGAGCTCTCGCCCGATGACAAGCTGTTGGTTGCTCGTGCCCGCAAGATTCAGCGTTTCCTCTCCCAGCCCTTTCACGTGGCCGAGGTGTTCACGGGCTCACCAGGGAAATACGTCAGCCTTGCCGACACCATTCGTGGGTTCAAAATGATCGTCGACGGGGAGTGCGACGCGCTGCCTGAGCAGGCGTTTTATATGGTGGGCCCGATTGAAGAGGCTTTTGAAAAGGCCAAGACCCTTCAGTAGGGCGCCTGTCACAATTATTAGCACGGCCCCACAGCCCAAGGAAGTGAGGACAGTATGAAGACCCTGCAGGTTGATGTTGTAAGCGCCGAAGGAGAGGTCTTCTCGGGACAGGCGCAGTTTGTTGCCCTTCCAGGAGAGCAGGGCGAGCTTGGCATTCTTCCCGGGCATGCTCCGCTTATTACGCGCATTCGTCCCGGCACGGTTCGCATAAAGATGGAAGATGGCGATGAAGAGCTCTTGTTTGTCGCTGGAGGCATTCTTGAGGTCCAGCCCGGTGGAGTCTCTGTTCTGGCCGACACCGCCATTCGCGGCAAAGACCTTGATGAGGCGAAGGTGAACGAGGCCAAGCGTTTGGCCGAGCAGGCTCTTGAGTCGAAATCGTCCGACATGAATTACGCCTCGGCGCAGGCCGAGCTGGCCATTTCTTTTGCCCAGCTCTCGGCCATTCGTCGGTTAAAAGGCAAGACAAGAGCCTAGCGCAACCAGGGCGCTCAAGCGCTACGGCTTGGCGGCTCTTTGCGCAGAAAGAACAGACTGACGTGACCAATGACCTTTTCCTTCGTGCCCTTCGGCGCGAGCCGGTGGACCGAACGCCTGTCTGGCTGATGCGTCAGGCCGGTCGCTACCTGCCTGAATACAATGCCACGCGTAAAAAGGCTGGCAACTTCATGGCCCTATGTAAGTCGCCCGACCTTGCCTGCGAAGTTACGTTGCAGCCCATTGACCGTTATGGGTTCGACGCAGCCATTCTGTTTTCAGACATCCTTACGGTACCGGATGCGCTCGGGCTTGGGCTGCATTTCGTTGAAGGCGAGGGCCCTCGATTTAAAAAAGCCATTGGGTCGGAGGCTGATATTCGTGGGCTTCCCGCCATCGATATCGAGCAAGAATTAAGCTACGTGGGCGAGGCGGTTCAGACCATCCGTAAGGCACTTAACGATCGCGTACCGCTCATTGGTTTTTCGGGCAGCCCATGGACACTGGTTTGTTACATGATGGCTGGTGGAAGCAGCAGCGATGACTTCTTAAAGGTGCGTCAATGGCTGTACAGCCGGCCCGACCTGGTACTTTTTCTACTTGAAAAAGTGACCGAGCTGGTGATTCAGTACTGCGCCATGCAGGTTCGCAAAGGCGCCCAGGCCATTATGCTTTTTGACAGCTGGGGTGGTCTTTTGGCCGACGCCCAATTTGGTCGGTTCTCCCAGGCCTTTTTGTCCAAGGTGGTGGCCGCCCTTACTCAGCAATTCCCCGACACGCCAACCATTGTTTTTGTGAAGGGCGGTGGCCTGTGGCTTGAGCGAATCGCCGCAACGGGATGCACAGGCCTTGGCGTTGATTGGACGGTCAATCTTGGCCAGGCCCGTGTTCGCGTGGGCTCTCAGTGCGCCATTCAAGGCAACCTCGACCCTGCGGTCTTGCTTGGCCATCCAGACCATATTCGTGCCGAGGTGGCCCGAACCATTCAGAGCTTTGGACAGCTTGAGCCTGGTGTTGGCCATATCTTTAACTTGGGTCATGGCATTTCGCAGTTCACACCACCCGAGAATGTTCAATGCCTGGTGCAGGCTGTTCGGGAGTTCAGCTCCAAAAGCAACTAACCCCCAAGGGGGTGCCATGCATGTCCCAGTCACCCAGTCGGTCTGAGCCTAAGGTTGTGTCGGTTGCAGTCGTTGCCCCCGGGCTCGGTGAGTTTGATTACGATGCCCCCCCTTCGACACCAAGCGACCAGGGCCCTGAACTGCGACAAGGTGATTGGCTTGTGGTGCCTTTTGCCAGGCGTGTTCTGCTGGCTGTGGTGACCAACCCAGATAAACAACCGGATGGCTGCGATCGTTTCAAACGCCGGCAGGCCTTAGGCCGGTTTTCGGCTATTCCCGCAATCACTGCGGCGCAGCTTGAGTTTTTTACCTTCATTGCAAACTACTACCGTTCGAGCCTGGGCTCGGTCCTCAGCATGGCAATTCCCGCCTGGATCCGAAGCAGCAAAAACCTTCAGGCCTTATGCGAGCCGGCTGAGACCCGGGTAAGAGCACCCCTGCAAAAGCTTCTTGACACGCTTGGCTCCGCCTCAATCGGGCCGCCCGAAAACACACAAAACACGCAAAACACGCATTTAGGCAACGGCCCGCCCGATTCAAAAATCACCCTTGTTCCGACCACTGAGCAGACCCAGGCCATTGAGCAGGCTGCTGCCTCACTTGGCCTTACTCAGGCTGGCCACAAACGCCCCATCCCCGCCTACCTTCAGGGTGTCACCGGGTCAGGCAAAACCCTGGTCTATGTGGAGCTCATCAAGCGACTCTGGCAGGTCTCCCCCAAGGCGCAGGTGCTTTACCTGGTGCCAGAGATTGCCCTAACCCCCGTCTTAAAGTCTCGCCTGCTCGATGCCCTTGGCCTTGGACCAGACGCCTTAAGCATTTTGCACAGTGGGATGACCGATCGCCAACGCGCCTTGGCCTGGATGCAGGCTGTTCATGGTGTTACGAAACTGATCTTGGGTACCCGACTCAGCCTTATGACGCCGTTGCCACGATTAGCAATGATTGTCGTGGATGAGGAGCATGACAGCTCCTACAAAAGCCAAGAGTCAGTGCGTTATTCCGCGCGCGACCTCGCAGCCTATTGCGCGTCCCAGCAGAATCTACATCTGGTTATGGGTTCAGCAACCCCCTCTTTGGAGTCTTTGGCCCAAATTGAAAAGGGGCGCTATAGCCTTGTTCGGCTTTTGAAACAGGCCACAGGCGCACCTAAGGCGGCTTTAACCATGGTGGACCTTAACAAGGAGCGCATTGCCTGCGCGGGGGTTCTTACCGACTCGGTGCGTCAGGCGGTGGAGGAGACACTTGGGCGCGGGCGTCAGGTTCTCTTCTTTCTAAATCGTCGTGGGTACGCCCCTTTATTAAGCTGCCCGTCCTGTGGATGGACGCAAGGCTGCGAGCACTGTTCGGTCTCCATGGTCCTTCACAGAAAAGCAAGCCAATGGCAGATGGTCTGCCATCATTGTGGCCTTACAAAAAGGCCTCAGCCACGCTGCCCATCCTGCGGGGCTGCTGAACTTACGGGGCAGGGCCTGGGCATTCAATGGCTTGAGGATCAACTCCGAGACGCCTTTCCAGGCCATGCCTTAACCCGCGTTGACAGCGACAGCGCCGGCACCACACAGAAGATGACGCAGATGCTCAAACAACTGCAGCAGCCAAAGCCGGAGATGATTCTTGCAACCCAGATACTGGCCAAGGGGCATGACCTTCCGGGCCTCTCCACCGTGGTGGTGCTTGATGTTGATTCGCAATTGCTTAGCCCCGAATTCCGAGCTCCCGAATGGCTCTTTTCAACGCTTCTTCAGGTCAGTGGCCGGGCGGGACGCCATGAAGATCAGGCCCGCGTCTTCCTGCAGACACGCTACCCAACCCATCCTTTGTTTCAAGGCCTGCAAGGCGATGACCCAGCCGCCTATCTCAACACCCTGCTCGAAGAGCGTCGACAGGCCTTGTTACCCCCTTATGGGCACATTGCAGCGCTACGAATGACCGCGCGCAGCGAGGCGACCGTGCAGGGCCATTTCAATAAGTTGTACGAGGAGCTCGTTAAAGGCAAGCCCGCGGACTGCCAGGTGCACCGGCCGAGTCCAAGCTACCCCGAAAAACGCGCGAACCAATACCGATGGCATATGGTCTTAGAGTCGCCACGGCGAGCCCCTTTGAATGCAGGCTTGGAGCTTGCACTTGCCATTGCCCAGGAGCAAGGCATGCGCGACCTAATTGTTGACGTTGACCCCTTGGGCCTGTCCTAAGACTATTTAAATGTAATAGGCTGTTGTTGTAAGCAGACGACCAGAGGACTGCATGGCGCCCCGAACAAGGGCTGGCAATTCTTGGGCACCATGGCGGCGGGCATTAAGCCCATGCTCAGTTTCATCGGCAATCATTTGCTGAAGAACGCGACGCGAGGCGGCATCGCCCGCAGGTAGTTTTTTCAAATGTGTCTCGAGATGGGCCTCCACCTGTCGCTCGGTTTCCGATAAAAAGCCCAGCGAAACTGGCCCGCCCATGCGACCCGCAAGATAGCCCAGAAGAAATGCGCCACCGAACCAAACCGGGTTGAGCAGGCTGGCCCGTCCACCCAGCGCTTCAATACGCTCCTCGGTCCATCGCAAGTGATCGGCCTCTTCGCGCGCGGCCGACTGCAGCAGGTTGTAGAGCTCGGGGTTCTCAGCGGCCGCCGCCTGCCCTTGATAGAGCGCTTGCGCAGAGACTTCGCCCGCATGATTCACGCGCATAAGTGCAGCCGCATGCCTGGCCTCTTCGGGACTAAGGACTGGTGAGCCGGCCGCGCTGGCCCCCTCGGCATCCGCCGGAGAAGGCCGCCCGGAGCCGTAGGGACGGGAGCCCGCCAGTGTTCGTAAGGCCGTATCGAGCCCTACAAAGGCACGATCGAGTGATGAAAGAACCCGGAACACTGTTTAAAACGAGCCGCCGCTGCCGTTCACGAGGTGAATAACCGCCTTTTTAATCTCTTCGTCGGAATAGGCGCCGCCGCCCTGGGCAGGCATAGCCCCCTTACCCTTAATGGAGGCGGTAACTAACGCATCAAGCCCTGTGGAAAGCCGTGGCTTCCAGCCGCCGGCATCGCCCATTTTGGGTGCTCCGAGCACGCCTGCAGTGTGGCAGGCCGCGCAGGCCGCGCCGTAGACCTCGGAGCCTGAGCGCAGGGCGGCCTTCACAACGGTGGCCGCTGCAGCAACCGTTGCCGCCTCCGGCGCTGTGGCGACCCGACCAATGGGCGCAATACGCTCGGCGATGGCCTGCGGCGTTAAGGCATCACTTCCTGCCCCCACTTTCACCGAGGCGCCAACGTATTTCGTTAGCAGGACGATGACGATGACGGGAATAATGAGGGCGAGCGCCACGACCACAATAAGCTGCTGTGGCGTTCGAATGGGGCTTTGATGCTCCTCATGATTCTCAGAGGAGGCGTGTGATGAGCTGTTTGCATTAGACATAAAGCGATCCTAAAAAGAAGGGGGCAGACCCGGAACCACAGAACTTACCGCGTATTATACGAAGGCATGACGAGCGTCTGTAGCTCAGTGGATAGAGTATTGGCCTCCGAAGCCAAGGGTCGCAGGTTCGATTCCTGCCAGACGCGCCAATCGCAGTTGAAATCTCTTACGCCGCCCATGCCGCAGCCCGTTTCTTGCAGCCATCAAAGTAAAGCCCGTGACACCGATTTTTAGACAGAGATTTCTCAAAGACCTTCGCCATGAACTGGTCAAGGCCCTGCAAGGGCTTGCCCCCGAGAAATCTTCAGCCCTTGAGCCCCCCACCCTTGAACAGCTTGATGAAAGCTTGCAGAGCCCCAGGCAGCTGTCTCACGGTGACCTGGCCTGCAACATTGCTATGCGACTGGCCAAGCCTTATGGTCAAAACCCTATGGCTCTCGCAACCGCATTGGCGGGAGCCTTAAGCCAAAGCCCCGCGCTTGCCCAGACCCTTGAGACGGCCAGTGCCGCAGCCCCTGGATTTGTAAACCTGCGATTCAAAGACGCGGTTTACGCACAGCTTGTTTTCAGCTGCCTTGCCCAGCCCAATTTTGGCGGCGTCGTTCAAGACAACCCGCCCGAGGTCATTGTTGAGTTTGTCTCGGCCAATCCCACCGGCCCCTTGCACGTGGGCCATGGCCGGCAGGCTGCCTTAGGCGACTGCCTTGCAGCCGTTCTTCAGACCCAGGGCTACAGGGTTACCCGAGAGTTCTACTACAACGATGCCGGTGCTCAGATAAACAATTTGGCCCTCTCGGTGCAGGCCCGCGCCAAGGGCATCGAACCGCATAACCCTGCCTTTCCTCAGGACGGCTATCGGGGTGACTACATTTTGGATATTGCAAAGGCCTACCAAGAGGGCGAGACCATTGTTACGGCCGACGGTCTTCAGATAACAGGCACGGGCAGCCTGGACGACCTTGATGCCATTGGCCATTTCGCTGTGGCCTACCTGCGTCGAGAACAAGACCTCGACCTCGAAGCCTTCGGGGTAAGTTTTGACCGCTTTAGCCTTGAGTCGTCCTTGTATTCCGATGGCCATGTTGGCGGAGTGATTGATCGGCTCACTGCATCGGGCGATGCCTACGAGAGCGAGGGAGCACTCTGGCTTGCCTCCACGCGCTATGGCGATGACAAAGATCGGGTCATGCGCAAATCCGACGGCGGCATCACCTATTTTGTTCCCGATGTGGCCTATCACGAACAAAAATTTAAACGTGGTTGCGCCCGCGCCATTAATATTCAGGGCTCCGACCACCATGGAACAGTGGCAAGGGTTCGGGCGGGCCTTCAGGCACTTAACATCGGCGTTCCCGAAGACTTTCCCGAATACCTGCTTCACAAAATGGTCACCGTGATGCGCCACGGTCAGGAGGTGAAGATCTCTAAGCGCGCGGGCCAGTACGTTACCCTGCGCGACCTCATCGTCTGGTCCTCAGGCCTTCTTGAGCCAGATGCCGGGCAGCCGAGCCCCCAGCAACTTCAGAGGGGAAGGGATACCGTCAGGTTCTTTCTGGTCTCACGAAAACCCGATACCGAGTTTGTCTTTGATGTCGACCTGGCGGTCTCGCAGACCGATGAGAACCCTGTCTACTACGTTCAGTACGCCCATGCCCGCTGTTGCAGCGTGCTTGCCCAGGCCCAGACGTCGGTTGAATTATTGGTCGACCAGGCCCACGAGATCGAGAGCCTGTTTCAGGCCCAGGGCCTTGTGCTGCAGGACAAAGAGCGGTTTCTTTGTCTACGCATGGCCGAGTTTCCCCGTCTTCTTGGCCAGGCGGCGCATGACTGCGCGCCCCATTTATTGGCCTTTTATCTAAGAGAACTGGCCGCAGATTTTCATGGTTTTTACAATGCCCATCGTGTTCTGGTTGACGACCCCTTGACCCGTCGGCTCAGGCTCTTTCTTGTTGCGGCCACCGCCGTCATGCTGCGGCGGGGGCTTGGTATTCTTGGGGTCTCTTCCCCCGATAGAATGTAGGCATGACAACGTCACCAAGGCCCGCCTCCGAACCCCAGGGCAGTGCCCTGCTGCCCTTTGTTCTTGGCCTGACGCTTGGCCTTGTAATTGCGGCAGCTATTGCCATGTTTGTCACCGGCGCCCCGGTGCCCTTTGTCGATCGGGGCATTCTTTCCAGTCAGAATTCCGAACGCTTGCCGGCGACGGCGCCCATCCCGCGTGCCCAACCCCAGCTGCCCGAGCCGCTGGTGGAGTCCGCCCCAATGGCCAAGCCCTCGGCTTTGGCCGAAGGCAGCAAGCAGGACAGGCCCGCGACTGCACCGGTGGCTGGCGAGCCTGAGAGCCTAGGCGGCCAGGCCGCCCAAGAACGCAAGCCTCAGGCCGCGCCCGCATCGTCTGCCGCCAGCCAGTTCTTTTTGCAGGTTGCAGCCTTTAAGTCTGCTGATGAAGCCGAGCAGATGCGGGTTCGGCTTGCCTTCATGGGTTTTGAGGCCCACATTCTTGAGACCAAAAAGGACGAGACCGTCTTCTTTCGAGTGCGGCTTGGCCCCTATCGAAACTTTGAGGAACTCAATCGCGCCAAGTCCAGTCTGTCCCAAAACGGACTTGAGGCCACGGTGGTTCGTCTTAATCCCTAGAGCGATTTGGTGGGGCTCACCTGCCTTTTAAAAAAAGTCTTCGCCCAATAAGTGAACAAGGAGAATTGTTATGCGAGAAGCGAATTTAAACGTAAAGCGTCGTCAGCTCGGTCTGGGCCTGCTTGGTCTATCTGCGCTTGGTGCCTGCCCAGCCGCATGGGCGCAGGGCTTTGATGAGGGCATTGACTACCGCGTTCTTCGTCAGGCGGTTGCCACTGCCAGTGCCGACAAAATCGAGGTGCTTGAGTTCTTCTGGTACGGCTGCCCGCACTGCAAAAGTTTTGAAGGCCCTTTGGCCTCCTGGAAGGCGAGCCTTGCCAAGGACGTGGTCTTTCGTAAGGTTCATGTCCCCTTTCGGGAAGAGACCCATCAACGCCTTTTTTACAGCCTTGAGTCCATGGGCATTGCCGAGAGGCTCGCTTCGAAAATCTTTGAGGCAATTCATGTTGAACGCAAGCCCCTTCTTAGCCTCGAAGATCAGAAACGTTTTGCCAAGGCCAATGGGGTTGATCCCGCGCGTTACGAGAAGGCCTGGATGTCTTTTTCGGTTCAGTCGCAGATGAAGCGCGCAAACGCCTTAATGCAGGCCTATCGAATTGATGGCGTGCCTCAACTTGCAGTCAATGGCCGCTATGTCACATCGCCCTCCATGGTGGGCGGGCATCACCAGCGTGCGCTGGCCGTGGTTGATTACCTTGTTAACAAAGAGCGCAAGGCAGGCTAGCCGCACGCCGCCCTTTAATAAAGCTTTTAGCTCTGTGTCTGAAGCACGAGCCGGTAGGCCTGTTCACGACTAAGCCCAAGGGCCTGTGCAGCAAGCTTGGCAGCCAGAGGTTTTGGGCAATGCCTGCATAGGCTTTTCAGCCAGACAAGGTCATGGGGCTGTAGGGTTTGTTCCGATGGCTCGTAAGCCGTTGCTGTCTCGTGCCCCGAATGGTTCAGCAGGTTTTTAACAAGCACTACAAATTCGCCCTTAAAGGCCTGGGCATCAGTAGCCTGTTTCTGGGCCTTGAGTTTCGCAACCACTTCCGTCAGCGACCCCCTCAGGCAGGTCTCAAAGCGTTTGGTCAGCTCGCGCGCCACAACCACCTGTGACCCCTCGTTAAAGGCAAGCAAGGCATCTTCAAGGCAGCCCAAGATACGGTGCGGGCTTTCAAAGAAAACAGAAAGACCTGGCAGAAGGGCGAGCCTGGCCAATTGGTCTTGACGCTGCTTTTTGCGAGCAGGTAAAAACCCCCAGAACATAATCGGCTCATCGTCCTCGGGCCTTAGCCCGCCAATACTTAAGGCCGCCGTTAGGGCGCTTGGACCAGGAACAGCGACACTCTCAAAGCCTTGTCGGGAAAGCTCGGCCACCAGACGCTGTCCGGGGTCCGAGAGCCCTGGAGTGCCCGCGTCACTCACCAGTGCCACCGACAGATTCTGCTGCAAAAGGCTCGTCACCTCGGCGATCTTTTCCATCTCGTTGTGGGCATGAAGGCTGACCAGCCGTTTGGTGGTCGATAAGCCTGCGGCCTTGCAGAGGTGGCGGAAAACACGCGTATCCTCCGCGCAGATGGCGTCTGCCTGGGCCAGCACTTCTCGTGCTCGGGCACTGAGATCGCCAAGATTGCCGATGGGGGTTGCAACAACATAAAGCCTTGAGCGGTTGGGTGATAGATCGGCCTGGGCCCTGGTGGTCAAGCTTTGTTGGTATGTCATTGCCGCCGTCAATCTCCTCTCGCGCCGCAGGCCAGGCTGCCGAAGACCTTGCCCTGACTTTCTTGCAATCGCAGGGCCTCACGCTGATTGCAAGGAATCAGTTGTTTCGAGGCGGCGAGCTTGACCTTATTATGCGCGATGGCCAGCAGCTTGTATTTGTCGAGGTTCGACAACGGACGAACGCTAGGTTTGGCGGGGCGCTGGCGTCGGTGCATTGGCAAAAGCAACGCCGTATTATTCATGCAAGCCGTTGTTGGCTGTTAAAGACGGGCTGGAAAACCTTGCCCGCCTGCCGGTTTGACGTGGTTGGTCTTGATGCCAATGGGCAGATAAGCTGGATTAATGCTGCTTTTAGCCTTAGTGATTCGCAGTACTGAATAAACCCTAAAGCATTTAGAATGGGGGTTAACAATTGCTTCTTAGGAGCCTTGCCACGTGAAATTGCCTGCCTCTCGATCAACCTGGCCCGTCTTGTTGATGCTCCCCTTGTTTATCCTGGCGCTGCCGGGCTGTTTTCCCGTGGTGGCAACCGGTATGGTTGCAGGAGCAATGTCCATGAGTGACCGACGAACAACAGGCGCCCAGGCCGAAGACCAGGCCATTGAGCTCAAGGCCGCCAGTCGTCTGCGCCAAAGGTTTAGCTCCGACAAGGCCATTTCAACAAGCGTCGTGAGCTTTAACCGAACGGCCCTTATTACAGGCTTTGCCCCCGATGCTGCAACCAAGCTCGAAATTGGCGAGATTGTGGCGAAGGTTGAGAATGTGCGTCAGGTGGTTAATGAAATTCAGCTCTCTCGACCCGCCGGCACGGTCTCCTACACCCAAGACGTCTACCTTACAACGCGCGTCAAGCTCACCTTGCTCGACCACCGCTCCATCAATGCCAATGCCATTAAGGTGGTCACCGAGTCGTCCACCGTCTACCTTATGGGGCTGGTTACTGAAAAAGAGGCCAACGAGGCGGCCAGCCTAACCTCGCGCGTTCCTGGGGTTCGCCGTGTGGTACGGGCCTTTGAAATTATTTCGGAGGATCAACGCAAGGCCATCGAGCGAGCCGTTGACGCCGGAGGCCCGCCCCCTGAGACACGTGGACAGAACCCAAAGCCATAATCATGGTCCAAGGTTTATTACTCGAAACCTTGGCTAGGAGACTTTCATAATGAAGAAGTGGCTTTCCCTTGGGCTTGTCCTTATTCTGGTCGCAGGCGCCTGGTGGTCTTTCCTAAGGCCCTCACCCAGCCCAGTGGTTGCATCTCAAGACCTGAAAGGCCAGCTCGTTTCCACCGAAGCGCTGCGCGGCAAGCCCTACCTGGTTAATTTCTGGGCGACCAGCTGCATTACTTGCGTAAAGGAAATGCCCGAGCTCATCGCCCTGCATGAAGAGTTTGCCGAGAAGGGCTTTCAAACCGTGGCGGTGGCCATGAGCTACGACAGGCCCGACTTTTTGAATCAGTTTGTTCTAGACCGCGGCCTTCCCTTTCTGGTTATTCACGACCTCGATCAGGCCTGGGCAAGGGCCTGGGGTGATGTGGCCGTAACGCCAACAACCTTTATTGTCGATCGCAATGGCTACGTGACGCGGCGTTATGTCGGAGAACCCGACTTTAATTCGCTTCGGCAATGGCTTATGCAAGAACTTGCTGCAGCAACTTAAACGGAAAAAGCGTGGGGCTTTGCGTTTTTTTGTTTCCGCCTTTATGGGCGAAGGCTTGAAGCCCTAACCTTTTACGATGCGAAGCCCGCCAGTTCGGCCTGATGATCGGCATGGTAGGACGAGCGTACCAAGGGCCCCACCGCTGCATGGGCAAACCCTAATTCCTTGGCTGTGGCCTCAAGAAACCCAAACTCGTCCAGGCTCACATAGCGCAGAACGGGCAGATGGGCGGTGGAGGGTGCAAGGTACTGGCCAATGGTAATCATGTCGACATCATGGGCGCGAAGATCGTGCATGACCTGAACGATTTCCTCATTGGTTTCACCTAGCCCAAGCATTAAACCGCTTTTGGTGGGCACACCGGGTACGCGCTGCTTGAACTCTTTTAAGAGCCTTAGGGAATGGAGGTAGTCGGAGCCCGGACGCGCCTTTCTGTAGAGCCTAGGAACAGTCTCAAGGTTGTGGTTCATAACATCGGGTGGGGCGGTAATTAAAATATCAAGGGCACGATCGAGCCGCCCACGAAAATCGGGCACAAGCACCTCAATCTGCGTGCTTGGCGCACGAGCCCGAATTTCTTCAATGCATTGCACGAAGTGACTGGCACCCCCATCCTTTAGGTCGTCACGGTCTACGCTTGTGACAACAACGTAGCGCAGCTTTAAGGCCGCAATGGTTTTGGCCAGGTTCTGCGGCTCTTCGGTATCCAGGGGGTCTGGCCGTCCATGACCAACATCACAAAAAGGGCAGCGGCGTGTGCAGCGATCACCCATGATCATGAAGGTGGCCGTGCCCTTTCCAAAACACTCTCCGATATTGGGGCAGGAGGCTTCTTCACAGACGGTGTGAAGACGGTGCTCCCGCAAAATAGCCTTAATCTCAAAAAAGCGCGAGCCCAGACTCGGGGCCTTCACGCGAATCCAGCTTGGCTTAGGGCCAATGCTTTCGGTATGCGCAACGATAGGAATCAGGCGGGTCTTCGCTGCCCCCTTCTTCTTAACGGCTGCAGAAGGCGAGGCGGGGGAAGGGCTTTGGTTAGTGGTCATGAGGCCTTCGGCTTAAGAGCATTTCAGAGATGATCTGGCAGACACGCTGGGCCGCCTCGTCCAATGGCATTGCAACACCCATTTTAGACAGGTCTGTGACCTTCAATCCTTGTATTCCGCAGGGGTTGATTCGCTCAAACGGCTCAAGATCCATCTGAAGGTTTAAGGCAATGCCGTGGTAGGAGCAGCCATTTTTAATTTTCAGACCAAGGGCCGCAATTTTATGGCGCTCGCGCTGAAAATTGACATAGACCCCGGGCGCTCCCACCACGCGATAGGCGGGCTTAATACCGAGGCCCTCAATGAAGCCAATGAGCGCGTCTTCGAGCAGTCTTACCAGGCTTCGCACGGTGAGCTGATAACGACGAAGATTCAACAGGCAATAAACCACCAGCTGGCCTGGCCCGTGGTAGGTGACCTGACCCCCACGGTCTGTCTGCACAACGGGAATGGACCCTGTGTTTAGAAGATGATGTTTCTGGGCTGCGAGGCCAAGACTGAAGACTGCGGAGTGCTCAACGGGCCACAAGGCGTCATTGGACTGCTCGTCGCGCCCAAGGGTGTAGCTTGTCATGCGCTCGATGGCCACCCGGTAGTCAAGGCCATGGCCTGAAGACCAGACAACTAGAGAACCACTTTGACCCATGGATGACCCGTTAGACAGAGGTAGATTTGGTCGAGATGGGCCTTTGAATGCGTCTGAACATAAATGGTGAGGCTTATGTAGGTGGCCTGTTTGCTCACCCGCATTTCAATTTTTTCAGCGGCGATATCGGGCACAAGCTCGGCAAGGGCATTGAGCATTTCTTGGGCGAAGCCTTCGCGCCGCAGGCCCATGACCTTAATGGGGAACTCGCAAGGAAATTCAATAAGTGATTCTTGCGGGTCAGGGATCGGCATCATCTGTAAGGCTAGCCTGTTGGAGAGGCCGCCTTGGCTAGCTGCGCCCTCGGGCATTGCATCTCAATGGCCTTGTCATAGGCCGCGCGAAGTTTCTGAAACACAGGCCCCGGCTGGCCCTGCGCCACGGGCGCCTGATTAATGGAGGTGATGGCCAAGAGCTCTTTGGTTGCCGAGCTAAGTAAAACCTCGCTGGCACGTGCAAGATCGTCTGGACTGCGTTCGCGTAGGCTAAGTTTAAGCCCGCAGCCCTTGGCAAGTTCCTCGATGAGGCCGTAGCGAATGCCTTCGAGTGCAAGATTGTTTCTGGGATGACCAAGCAACTCACCCGCAACAACAAGCCAGATATTGCTTGAGGCGCCCTCGGTAACGACACCATCGCGAATGAGTATTGCCTCGTGAGCGCCTTGCTCAACGGCCTTCTGGCGGGCCAGGACATTGGCCAAAAGCGCAACAGATTTAATGTCGCAACGCAGCCAGCGCTCATCGTCAACGGTGATGGCCTTCAGACCGTTTTCTCGATCGGCCTGGCCGGGCCGATGAAATTCGGTGGCCATGGCAAAAACAGTGGGCCGCAGCTTTTGAGGAAAGGCGTGATCTCGCCGAGCCGAGCCGCGAGTGATCTGCAGGTAAATAAACTGATCGTCAAAGGGCTGGTGTTCAATCATCTGATGCACCAGCTCTGTCCAGTCTTCTTCGCTAAGAGGGCAGGCCAACTGAATGGCCGCTAGGCTTCTGACCAGCCGGCGCAGATGATTCTTCCAGAGAAACGGATTGCGTCGATAAACAGGCACCACCTCGTAGATGCCATCGGCGAATAAAAACCCGCGATCGAGCACCGACACCTTGGCCTCTTCAAGGGCAAGGAACTCGCCATTAAGGTAGGCAATGCTCTTGGGGTCGAGCTGCTCGGGAAACGACAAATCGAAGGCATGGTCAAGAAAGCTTGCATTCATGGGGATGGTCCTGTTGCTTGAGCAGAAGGAGAAAAACCTAATGAATTCCACCATAACACCAGACTGTCAATGGCTCGGCCCAAAAGGCCGGCGGGCCGAACGGACTCGGCGGCAACCAAGGAGACGCTGTGAATCTGACGCGAGCCAAACCAGACACGCAGCTCGCCAACGGGCTGATTGGCGACAATAGGAGCGACCACGCCTTGTGGGTGCTGAAGCTCGGAGCGAATACCGCCTTGTTGGTTTCTTGGGATGGCAACAAGCACGTCCTGACGAAACTCTGTGTTGAGGGAGTCGATTGCGCCTTTGTAAACGCGGATGGCCGCCGAGACCTCGTTCTGCCGATACAACCGAATAAGGTCGAACTGCTGATAGCCAAAGTTAAGCAGCCTCTGGGCATCTTGCACGCGTTTTTCAGGGGTTTCAGCCTGGCTTATCACCACCATCATCCGGCGTTGAACCTGTTCCTGGGACCCTAGGGGCTGGGGGCGTTTTGCCGCAACCAAGGCGCTTGAGCGGCCGGGTAGGTCGGTGGCCATAAGGCCGTCCACACTTCGGTCAAGCCAGAGAAGCCGGTTGGGGTTGGTCTGACGAATGCCATTAAAGCTAATTTCACGGCGGCTTGAATAGGTTAATGCATCGGGAAAGTCTTGAAAGAGCGTTGAGGCCAGGATGGCCAGATCGCGCGCAGAGCTTTGTGTGTTGATATGAAAGGCGCCGCTTGCATTTACAAACACCGTCTGGCGCATGCCCAGTTTCTGGGCTGTCTGATTCATGAGACTAACAAAACTGGCTTCAGAGCCTGAAATGGCGCGGGCCAGGGCCAGGCCAGCATCGTGGGCTGCCAGAACAAGAACCCCTTCGAGAAGCTCCTTCACACTTGCACCCTGTGCGCCTAAAAAAATTCGGGGCCCCGGGGGGATTTCGGACTCTGGCGGGCTAGGGATAACCTGTTCAAGCCGAATGACCCTGTCGCGTAGGGCAGCGAAGGTGAGGTAGGAGGTCATGAGTGCGGTGAGGCCTCCCGGGTGCATGGGCTGGTTCTCGTTGAGGCTCGCGAGCGTCTGGCCAGTGGAGAGGTCGATAAGAAGCCAGGAGTCTGCAGAAATTTGACTGGGCATGGGCCAGAAATTCGAGCCTGACTGGGCCTTGGCGACCGGGCTAAAGGCCAAGAACACGGCCAGACAGAGGGCAAGGCCTGCTACTAGTGGCATTCTTAGGCTCACGTTAACCCCCGTCGGCCTGGCGTGTCTGGTCTGCAGTAAGGCCGTAAATGGCAAACTGAATAAGAGCCCGCAGCTCGGTGAGTCGACCATGAAAGAAATGGCCGGCCCCTGGCATGACGATGACGGGTTTTTTCTGGTCTTGGGCAAATCGGTAGACGGCCTGAAGCGGCACAACCTCATCGTCCTCCCCGTGAACAAGAGCAGAGCGGTCACTTAGGTCGGCAGGCGTAAGCCGGGTCACCGCCAGCCCAACAAGGATGCAGGCTTGAAGGTTGATGGGCGGCAGACCGAGCGAGGGTCGTCTGTCGGGCCACTGGTGGGCGACGAAACTGGCAACCGCAGCACCGAAAGAAAAGCCACCCATCCAGCGACGCTGCCCGACCAGCCCCGCATAGCGTACCTCGGCCCATTGCCAGGCCGCCCAGAGATCTTCCTGCTCACCCTCGCCGTGGGCATGGCTGCCTTGGCTTTTTCCAACCCCGCGAAAATTGGGCCGCACGCAGACCATACCAAGATCAACAAAGGCACGGACCAGGGTCTGGACCACCTTGTGATCGAGGTTGCCGCCAAAAAGGGGATGCGGATGGGCAATGACAGCAAGGCCAAGGGGCTTGATTGCCTGCCCGGGCTGATCGACAGCCAGTTCTAGGTTGCCGGCAGGGCCCTGAATGATGAGGCGTTCGGTCTGAGCGTTCAAACGGTCGTGGGCAAGGGGTTCAACAACGGGGCCTGAAATTAAATGCGCAGTCGCTCAACCGTTTCACCGCCAATAAGGTGGCGATCGACGATCTCATCAATGTCGGTGGTATCGACATAGCGGTACCAGATGCCTTCAGGATAGACCACCAAAACTGGCCCTTCGGAGCAGCGGTCAAGGCAGCCCGCCCGGTTGGCCCGCACCTTCCCCGGACCATGGGCATTGGCGGCCTGAAGTCTTGCCTTTGCATGGGCTTGGGCATTGGCTGCGCCAAGTTCGGCGCAGCATTCGGCACCGCCGTCGCGCTGGTTAATACAAAAAAAGACATGACGCTCAAAATAGGACATCCCGTATTTTACGTTGCTTATCGTGAAACACGTCGACCAAGGCTTTGTGGAGACTGTTGACTGGCGATCATCAGCATCCACATAAGAAAGGCCAGTGGCCAGGCCTCAAAGCAGAAATAGGCAAGCCCCTGAAGATTGGACCAGTGTCGGGTGCTCCATCCGGCAAGCGCTGAGCTGCTCTCCGAGGGGCCAAGGCCTGCCGAAAGGCCAAGCGCTAGACAGATGAGCACCACCCCAAGCTTTGCAAGCCCTCGCTCCTCCAGTGCGAAGGCTGCCGCTCCAATTAATCCTGCCAGAAACAAACCCGTCTGAACACCCGGGTTAAGCCATCCGCGCAGGGCGTCAAGCAAAAGCAAGGCGTCCCCAGAGGCGCCAGGTAAGAGCTGCCATATCCAGAAACCACGAATTAGAACAGCCCCAAAGAGCGTGAGGCCAAGCACCATGGACCATTGCGCCTGCAGTCGATTGGCCCATGCGCTACCAAGCCCCAAAAGAGTAAGCCGTATAAGCACCGCCAGGCAGATCAGGTGGCTTGCCGTAAGAGCGGCCTCAAGGGCAATCATTGCAACGCCTCCCGGACTTAGATGAAAGACCTGCGTCGACAAGCCAAGAGCCGCCAGAGAATTGCGTGACATGGCAAGCCAGGGGCTCTGACCGCTTGCCTGTGCAAAAAACCATAGGCCCATCAGGCCAAGACCAATGGGCCACCCCCCTGGCAAAGGTGTCATGCAAATTACTCCACGAAAAGGACGGCGCTGCCTCTGGTAGATGCTCTGCACACGTCGACCCAAGGCCCAGAGAAGCGCGCCTGCAAGACCACCCAGGCTATTGGTAAGAAGGTCGAGCCACTGGGCGCGTCGGGTGGGCAGGTAGGTCTGCAGGCATTCCATTAAAAAAGATAGGCTGATGCACAGCAGAACCGCCTTGAGCATCGGGCCATAGGTCGGGCTCGCACCCTGGCTCCTTGGATGTTTCAGTCGACTAAAAAGGCTTGCCCAGACCAGACCCATTGGAATGTAAGCCAGCAGGTTCGACCAGATATCGAACTGGGTCCGGTAGCGCGGCAGATCTTCGACGAGAAAAGCCCAGGGCAGCCCCGGGGCATCCCGCCAGCCGACAAAAGGAAAGAGGCTGACGCTTGTTAGCGCAAGCCCATAGCCCAGGGCAACCAGCCACAGACCCCATAGGCTCGAACCTTTTGACGAATGTCGGCGGCTTGCTCGCATGCCCCTTATGATGCCAAGGTCCCCAAATAAATGGCGAGGCGCAGTTCTATGAACCATCTGCTTGTCGATATGGGCAACACTGCGGTGAAGTGGTGCCTTGCTCAGCCCAATAGGCAAAGGCTTGGGCCCGTCTACTCGGTGCCGTGGGAGTCTGGTGCGCGCAGCCCTAAGGCAATGGCAACGTCCATGGCAATGGCGATTGCCCAGCAGGTCCACCCAGGTTCGTCGGCTGGGTCGACAGGGTTGCAAGCTCGTGGGCTCGAGCTGGTCTATTGTTCGGTCGCCCCACCCCATCAAACCGAAGCCCTGGTTGCTGCTGTCTGCAACTTCTTTGGATGCCGGGCCAGGCAGTTTCTGAGCCAGGCAAAGGTAACGCTCAGTCCAGGCACGGTCCCAGCCTATTCTGGCGGCACCCTTGAGCTTTTAAACAGCTACAGGACGGCTCGGCAACTGGGCTCGGATCGGTGGGCAGCGCTGTTGGGTCTTGTGGCAAGCCCCAGGCTCTGGCAAGGGCTGATTGCAGCCGATGGGCAGGCCGATGCGCCGGTGGTCTTGGTCTCTGCAGGTACGGCCACTGTGGTGGACTGGCTTGGCATCGACGCCTCGTCATCGCAAGCCACGACCCGTTTTTATTTTCAGGGAGGAACCATTCGCCCCGGCTATGGCCTGATGGCAATGGCCTTAAACCAGTCTGCAGCAGGCCTGGGCCCAAAAAGCCCAGTGGTGACACGAAGGGCTGTGCAGGCAGGCATTGCCCAGGCAGAGGTCTCGGGGGTTTTTTCTCGGGGCCGGCCTGGCCTTGTTGCGGTGCACGGGGCTTTGCCCGTCAGTGGCTAAAGGACTTTCGTGCTGCCTCTGAGGCGGCAGGCCAAAGATCTTTGGATGGCCAAAACAGCAATCCTGTTGTGGTGCATGCCCCTGGTCTGGTCTTGCAGGGCCTTAGAGCCTGGAGACAGACGCAGTTTTAAGAGACTGAAGCCGCTAGGGCAAACGATTTGCGAAACCGATTGAGCTCTTGCACAGAGCTAAAGGGCTGCTCAAAGAGCAAGGAGAGGTTGTGCAAAATGCGCTCGGCAACCTTTTTCTCCCAGCCCGCATCGAATTGAATTTGCTCATCGAGCCATCTCTCAAGCCAACCGGGCTCGGGAAGCCGGCTTTGCACCGTATCGTTAGGAAAGAGTGCCTCGTTGACATGCAGGTTGGTGGGATGCAAGGCCTTGGCCGTTCGATGGGCCGAGGCCATGAGCACACCAATTTTTGAGAAGGCAGCACGTGCCGAGTCGCCCATCTGGGCAAGTGCCTTTTTCATGTAGCGAAGGTAGGCCCCCCCATGCCTGGCCTCGTCTTTGGCGATGGTTTCGTAGATTTGTTTAATGACGGGCTCGCTGTGCCATTGCGCGGCGCACCGGTACCAGTGGTTGAGGCGGATCTCGCCGCAAAAATGCAGCATGAGCGTCTCAAGGGCGGGGGCCGGGTCGAACTCAAAACGAACAGCATGAAGCTCGGCCTCGGTGGGTAGAAACTCGGGGCGAAACCGCCGCAGGTACTCCATTAAGACCAGGCTGTGTTTCTGTTCTTCGTAGAACCAGACCGACATGAATGCCGAGAAGTCGCTGTCGTGACGATTGTCGCGAAGAAACATTTCGGTGGCGGGCAGGGCGGCCCACTCGGTAATGGCATTCATTTTGATGGTAAGCGCCTGCTCGTCACTAAGCCGAGTGGCATCGAACTGCGACCAGTGAATGTCGTTTTCTAAATCCCAGCGCACGCGCTCAAAGGCACGAAAGAGTTCGGGATAAAGCATGTGGTGGGCGGAGATTGACTTCATAGCCTCTTATTTTATGCATCTTTCAAGTCATGTTGGTGACAAGCGCGGCACGAGCAACCCTTTGGCGAAGGAAACGCACCGCCCACGATAAGGCCCCAAACGATTCAAAAAGTGAGGCGGCGTCCCAATGGTCTTCATGACGTGTTATTAGGCCTGTCCTGCAGTCCACAAGAAGCCAACTGGTTCCCGCAATGGCCTGCATGGGCTTACCCGGCCCCACAGCAAATCGGAACACCCAGCGCGCGGCCAGTTCAAGCGGCTCATCGTCCGGCGCGGCCTTGCTCTGCGGACGCAAAGAAGTCACCTCAGCAATGACAAGGTTAGTGAAGCAGGGCGCATGGAGATTAAGAAACATGCTCCGGTAGGCCTGAGCAATGGCCTTGCGTCCTTTAAGGCTATGAAAGGGGTCCGAGAAGTCGCAGTCCTGTGCATAGAGGCCCATGAAGTGGTCCACCGTCTCGGGCGTGAGCGCTACAGCCCGGCTCATGAACTCCGCCTTCCAGCCGGCTGTGTCGAATGTCGTCATGGCAGCTATCCCTGGCGTAACCGCCCTACGAGCCGAAAGTAAAGGCCATAAGGCAGGCAGCGCAACAATTTAAGAATAAGGGTGAAGCGACGAGGGTAGTGGATTTCAAAATCACCCTTTGCGAGGCCGTTGAGGGTGTAGCGGGCCGCATCCTCCGGGCTCAACAGAGCGGGCATCGCAAAGTCATTCTGGGCCGTCAGCCGGGTTTTTACAAAGCCCGGCAGCACCAGGCTTACCCCAATGCCTCGTGGGCGAAGCTCGAGGTAGTTGATCTCAGCAAGCTGATTAAGCGCCGCTTTTCCCGCCCCGTAGGCCATGGCCAGAGGAAGTCCGCGGTAGCCCGCAACGCTCGACACCCAGACCCAGTGGGGCTGTCGCGCAGGGCTTGGGTTGTTCTCCCAGAGCTTGAGAACCTCGTGCAGCCCGTGGTAGCAGGACAAAAGATTAATACGCAGCGTTCTCTCGGCCTCATAGGGGTCAAAGTTCCAGGACTGCATGGGCGAATAGACGCCTGCCACCCAAAAGACAACATCGGGAACACGTCCTTCGCTTGCAAGCGACGCACAGGCCGAGCGCAGGCTCTCGGGCTGTGCGATGTCACAAGCCAGTCTGAAGACCTCTGCCTGCGGAAAGGCCTCAAGTAGACGGTCGGCCCGCCGGGCAGAGACAATAAGTCGCGCACCCCTGGCTAAGAGTTCCTGACCCAAGGCAAGTCCAATGCCCTCGGATCCACCCACGAGCCAGACGGTTCGATTGGCCCAGTCTTTAATGGGGTCGTTTAGTGGCCGAAAGGGCTCGAGAAGGCTGGGCACTGAGGCCTTTGCCTTAACCGCAGGCGAGTTCAAAGCGTTCAAGGCGCGCCTTGACGACGAAAAGAGAGGGTGACCTCACCCAGGCGGATACCGAACTTGCTAAAAACGGCTCGGTTCATAAGCACCTCGTCGTCCACCAGCACCATCCAGTCGTCAAACTGCATCTCGATGGTTCGACCGTCAATGGGCACGGCCAAGGTATAGCCCCATTGAAGCGCATTGCCCGAGAGCCTTCCCTGTGCCTGGCCAACGACATCGTCTGCCTCCCCAATCCACTGTTGCGGACCCACCTTCTGCAGCCGCCAGACACGTCTTTGCTTCTCGCCGTCGGACCATACGAAGCGCTCATCAAGCTCGCCACGGTCACCTTCAAAGCGGCCATCAATCTCCACGACGAAGCGGCGGGTAATACGGCCGAAACGATCTTGAACAATGCCCCAGCCCTTTGTCTGGCCTGCGAAGTATTGTTCAAGGTCAAGCACGGGCTTTTCTGCCGCATAGTCTTCAAGCTTAGGGCTTGCGCAGCCCGAGAGCCCAAGACCGACGGTTAGGCCCATGAGGCCAAGAAGAATAACGCGACGCAGGCCTTTAGGAAGTCGGGGCTCTTTAACGGGCAGGGTGGTGGGCAACTGGGTGGGAGAGTGCATCGGAAGGCTCCTTATTGAAAGCGGGAATGAGGCCAAGGGCAATGAGCTTGAGTAGGCAGGGAAGGCCCGCATAAAAAAGCGCAAGACTTGATACTGAGATGCCTGCGGCCATCTCTTTTACAAGCTCGGTACCCTGGGCGATTGCCGCAGATGGGTCATAGCCGGTCAGGGCGAGGGCCGGCAGCACAAGGCCTGCTGCCACGGCCAGGGCAGATTTAGCGAGCAGGTTCCAAAGCCCGAAATATTGCCC
Source organism: Burkholderiaceae bacterium (assembly GCA_018402635.1). GTDB lineage: Bacteria > Pseudomonadota > Gammaproteobacteria > Burkholderiales > Burkholderiaceae_A > Hahnella. Next base: position 95,400 of record JAGYIP010000008.1, on the reverse strand, counting down.
CTCAAGTGCCTCACGATGCCCAGCCTCTTCGATAATTCGGCCAATGAAAAGCGACGGCGCAATAAGCTCGGCGCCAAGAGCAAGGCCGGTTATCAGACAGATTACGCCAAAGCCAAGGGCATCGCCCGAACCCAGGAAAGTGGCCCAGAAAAAAGCCAGGATGGAGCCCAACATGGCAAGGCGCCAGCACTGCCTTGGTCCGAAGCGGCCCATCAGCCAGCCCCAGGCGGGAATGGAAAGCGCGGCAGTGCTGAAGTAGGCCAGCAGCAAAAGCCCGGCCATCAGGTCTGTTAGCTTGAGCACATCGCGCACATAAAAAAGAAACAGGCTCGCGGGTATGGCGTTGGCCAGGGCATTGATGCCAAGGGCAAGCAGGAGCTGTTTGTAGCGGGGATGAAAAACCTGTCGGTAGCCTGAAAAAAGTTGGCCAAGCCAATCTCCGAATGTCGAGGCCGCTGTTGCCGCTTGTGCTCGTGCGGCAAGGCTGTGTCCGGGCCGAAGCCTGACAAGCACAACCAAGGCCACAAGACCAACCCCAATGACCCCGACGGTCATGGGCAGCACCAAGGCCTGCGCAGCAAGCACAGAGGCCACCATCACGCCAAGCAGTGTAAGACCCTCGCGCCAGCCGATAAGCCGGGCCTGCTGCCGCAGACTCTTTCCTCTGGAGATCGCCCAGCTCTGGTGGGCAAGCTGGGCCGCGCTATTGGCAAGGGAGACGATAACCACCGTTGCCGCCAGCCAGGCGAGCAGAGCAGGCTGCATATCGCTGGCAAGCAAGGCCTTCGGCGGGTTCATAAGGCCAGCAAATCCCAGCATTAGAAGAACCAGGCTTGGAATCATCCAGCGCTGAAACCGGGCCCCCTGGGTCTGGTCAAGCAGCCTGCCGACCAAGGGATCGGTAATGGCATCTGTAAGCCGACAGGCCATAAGCACGAGCCCCACTGCAGCCAAGGGCAGCCCAAAGCTGTTTGAGTAGAGGGAGGGGGTGAGCAGGTAGAGCGGCAGCGCGGCAAAGGCCAGAACAAAGCCCGGCAGGCCGTAGAGCGCCGCATCAAGCTGAAGCCTAAAACCCCGCTGCACGGACTTGGCTGCGCGACCGGCGCAGGCTATGGGTTAAGCCCGGAGAGCAGCTTTTTTCGAAGGCTAGCAACGCGTGTCTCGGGGTGGATCCAGATGTTAAAAAAAGCCTCTGAGAAGGCCGAGTCGTTGACCTGCCCAATGGGCTGGTCATTTAGAAAAAACAAAGCACCACGATTGGGCAGATGAATACCAAGGATGCGGTCCCCCGAGACGACATTGGGGAAGATGCTGCGCATCTGGGTCTCCCAGGACTCAAGCTGGCCGGGCTTCATCGACAGGCCAAGCCTTTGAATTTCATCGCGACTGGAGTCGGTGATGGTGCTGCCTTGAAGGCCTGTTCGATAGGTGAGCTCTAAGGCCAAGGGCCGCTCAAAGAGCCGGCCTGGCTCTGACTTCGTATCCGACCAAAGGCGCGCCTCGTAGACCGTAAGCCCTAAAAAACGCAGTCTGCCCTCCCCTAAAAGCCGGGCCTGCTGGCCCACCAAGTTGACCAAGGGGGCAGGCGCGGCAAGGGCTGGCGGAGCGCTCGAGGTCCGAACCCGGCCTGCCTCTGAGGCCATGGGCTTTTGCGAGGTTTCACCAGAGCCCTGGGGCTGGGTCTGCGCATGACCCAGTAAGGTCGCGCAGGCAATCAGGCCGCCCACAACCAGCCTTGAGGCCCTATGCGCCTGAGCTGGTGTCATTTTTTTAGTGCTCACAGGCTGGGTTTATCGAGACAGACCTGAACCACATCAATGTCACCCGCAACAAAGCCAGCCTCGCAATAGGCCAGGTAAAACCTCCACATCGCGAAGAATCGGTCATCAAAACCCAGGGCTCGAATGGCGGGCTCTTCTTTGTTGAACCTCTCGAGCCATTCGCGCAGCGTTCGCGCATAGTCAAGCCCAAAGCCAAAGAGCTCCCCAGCCTTAAGGCCAACACGCTCGGCCTGGGTCTGAATGGCCGAAGGGGTGAGCAGCATGCCGCCAGGAAAGATGTACTTCTGAATAAAGTCGGGTGAGCGCGCGTAGCGCGCAAAGAGAGCGTCCTTTATAACGATGGCCTGAATAACGGCACGTCCCCCCGGGCGAAGTCGGTCGTGCAGGGTCTGAAAATAGGTTGGCCAGTAAGACTGGCCAACGGCCTCGATCATTTCAATGGAGACAATCGCATCAAACGTGTCTTGGGCGTCGCGGTAATCTTGAAGGTGAAACTGCCAAGCCTTTTCCTTCGAACCAAACCCCTTTTGGCGCATACGATCTTCGGCCCAGGCCTTTTGCGCGGGCGAGAGCGTAAGTCCGGTGTAGTGGGCGGCCTTTTTTTGCAACAGCCGCTCGGCAAAACCTCCCCAGCCGCAGCCAATTTCAAGAACCTTGGGCTGAGACCCAGACATTGTTGGGGCCTGCTCTAGGCAGTCAATCACCCGATCGAGTTTTCGTAACTGCCCGTCTTGAAGGTCCACCAAAGAGCCCCATTGTCCGGTGCGGTCAAAGAGGGCGCTTGAGTAGGTCATGCTTGGGTCAAGCCATCGCGTGTAGAAGTCATTGCCCAGGTCATAGTGAAACTCAATGTTGCGCCGGGATTGTCGCCTGGAGTTTGCGCGAAGCTGATGCTGCAGGCGATCCCAGACAAGCCTTATGGGGCTGCCATAAATTGCAGGCTCGATGACCTTGCGATTGGCCGCAAAAAGGCCTAAGAGCGCGGATAGGTTCGAGCTTGACCAGTCGCCGCGCATGTAGGCCTCTCCAAAGCCAATGTCGCCTCGAAGGCCAGCATCGCTAAGGGCTCGCCAGCGGTGGACTTTTAGGTCGGCTCGCTGGCTTTGGGCGTCGTCTTTTCCCAAAATAAGCTGGCTGGTGCCATCGGGAAGTTCAAGCTGCAACTGGCCTATTCGAAGCCGGTTAAGCACCGATAGAACCAGCCGACTGCGAAGGCCCCGTAGGCCGCTTAGGCCTCTTTTGGTTCTTGGGGAGGCCGGGCTTGTTGAGCCCGAGGCGTGAAGCACCTCTGTTTCTGGGTTAATGAGAACGGGTTGAGTCGCAGAGGAGGGAGGCATAGGCGGGTCTTTTTAATTTTCTTTAGGTGCGTGGAACAAGGCGACATCCTTTGAGCCAGAGCTGCAGGGCATGCCAGTGAATCTGAACAATGACCTTCAGACTGAATGCTGGAAAGCTTAGCCAGGCCAAAAGTGCGGTGAAGCCGTTAAGTGGGCGTGATCGCCCGCTTAAGTAGGTGGTGAGGTCAAGCTCGCTCGATGAGATTGCCACTGAGCGACTGTCTGCCTGGGGTTCGCTGCTGTAATCGATACGGGCAAGGTCTTGACCGCCCGGGTTTAGGCTGCGAAAAAAGCGAAAGGCATAGCGGCCTTTGATCTCGAAAAATGGCGAAACATAGAAGGCCTTAACGGCATGCAGAGTCTGACCATTCGCATAGCCCTGGTCGGGCTTAAGAACATACACATGCCGGCCCTGGAAGGTGTTGTTGACCTCCACAATAACGGCGGCCAGGCTGCCATTGCCGCGTTCACAGAACCAAAAGCTCACCGGCTTAAAGGCATAACCAAGCACGCGGGGGAAGGTGGTGAGCCAGATCTCACCGTCCGAATCATGAATGCCTGCAACCTGAAGCTGGTTTTCTGCCCACTTGAGCAATGGTCTGCCATCACCATGGTCCTTTGACCAGACCGACAGCAGGGCTGACTTGTCAACCGCCCAGAGGCGACCAGCGCCCTTGGCAGTGAGCTCGCCGCGCTGGGCTTGCTGCTCCATTGACCGAAGGGGAAGTTGTAGGTAGAAGGCTCGCGTCTTAAACCGATGAACGATGGGCCGAAACCGTGTGTGGCCGACTCGCCCCCAGACAATACGGGCGATGGACTCGTTCATGCCGCCTTGGCGAGCGCTTGCGGCGCCGCGCAGACACGGCTGCGTAAAGAGTCGGCAGCCTGTTTTCCTGCCCGAAAACCGTCCTCATGAAAGCCAAAGCCCGTCCATGCCCCAGCAAACCAGACCCCTTGGCTGCCCTGAACACCTTCAAGACCGGCCTGCGCTTTGACGGCTGCGTCGTTGAAGATGGGATGCTCGTAGCTGACTTCTTCAAGCGTTTTCTTCGAGTCAGGAGGACGATGCGGGTTCAGGCTTACGAAGACATCCTCCGCAAAGACAAGCGGCTGAAGCCGATTCATCCAGTAGGTCACGCTTACCGCCGATGACGCCTCTTGTTTTGTCTGACTTAAATAATTCCACGAGGCCCATGCTGCTCGACGGCGTGGCATGAGCGAGGCATCGAGGTGCAGGTAGGCGATGTTGGGCTGGAAATTGATGGCATGCAGCATGGGCAGAGCAGGATGCTGTGTGCCGCTAAGAATCTGGGCGGCTTGGTTGGAGTGACAGGCCAGCACGACGGCATCGGCATTGAGCTTAAACGGCGTGTTGGTCTGCTGGTCGTGGCCTAGAACTTCAAGGCTGTGGTGAGGTCGGCCGTTATCAGTTTCCAGCAAAGCGGGACCCAGCGCAAGGGACTCAACCCGATGGTTAAGCCGAAGCTCTGGCATGACCTTCTCATCTCGCATGCGGTGAAGCATGGCATCAATGTAGCTATTACTGCCTTGGCTTAGGGTGTACCAGGGCGGCCGGTTCTGCACCTGAAGCAGTCCGTGGTTGCTGCAGAACCTAACAAAACTTGTAAGGGGATAGCCGCGCATGGTTTCGGTGGGGCATGACCAAATGGCCCCCGCCATGGGCAACAGGTAGGCCCTTTGAAAGAGTTCGCTGTAGCCCTCTGAATCAAGGTAATTGCCCAGACCGACATTGGCCTTGAGGCCAGCCTCAATGGCAGCAGCGTCTTCAGGCGCCTTTTTGTTGAACTTTAAGATCTCGCGCAGCATGGCCCAAAAACCAGGCCGAAGTGCGTTACTCGGCTGAGCGAAGACCGAACGCAGGTTGCTACCAGACCACTCAAAGGCCCCTTCGTCCACAGAGACTGAAAATGACATGTCCGAGGCGGATGTCTCAACGCCAAGCTCGGCAAGCCAGGGCGTGAAAAGCGGGTAGGTCTGATGATTAAAGACAATAAAACCGGTATCCACCGGCCCGGTAACGCCATTGAGAGTGATCGAACGGGTGTGGGTGTGCCCGCCGAGCCGCATGCCCGCCTCAACAATGGTTAGGCGAGCCTCGTGCCTTAGATGCCAGGCGGTGGATAGGCCCGCGATGCCCGAGCCAATAACAACAACATGCGGCTTAGTCGGCAAAGTTATGAACGATCTTTGCGTAGGCCGAATGGTTATGAATGGATTCGAAGTTCTCAGACTCCACGCTAAAACCATCAACGCAAGGCAGCCGTTGAAGTCCTAGAGCAATGTCGCGTACGAGGTCTTCCACAAACTTGGGGTTGTCGTAGGCGCGTTCGGTGACGTATTTCTCGTCAGGACGCTTAAGCAGCCCCCAGAGCTCGCACGATGCAGCCTGTTCGGCCACGCGAATAAGGGCCTCGGGGTTGAGTTCGGAATTAAGCCGAGCGGTGATGGTGACATGGGAGCGCTGGTTGTGGGCTCCATAGTCGGAGATGTTTTTGGAGCAGGGGCAGAGGCTTGTCACTGGCACAACCATCTTCAATAAAACCTCGGACTGCTCAAGCTGACGAACCGTCCAGGTCATTTCGTAGTCCATTAACGAACTTACGCCCGAGACAGGAGCCTGCTTGCGCGTGAAGTAAGGCAGGCGAACGATAAGCTCGCCTTCAACTGCCTCAAGCCGAGTCAGCATCTTGGCCATGAGGGACTTAACGCTTTCAAAGCCAAGTGGGGCCTCGTGGTCTTGAAAGACCTCAATGAAGCGTGACATATGAGTGCCCTTGGCCTCTGCCGGCAGGCCTACTGTCATCTCAACATCGGCCACCGAAGGCTGAGCCCCGGTGGGGGTTTGAACCATCACAGGATGGCGCATGCCACGAATGCCTGCCTTCTGAATAGCAAGGCGTCGGGTATCAAGGCTTGACTGGATATCGGGCAGTTGGTCAATCTTCTCGGGTGCGTTCATGGCAGCCTTTCGTTAATGTTTCGTGCAGCGTTGTAATGCATCAGAGGGGATCAGAGGAAGTTACAGGGGTTTGGAGCTAAGGGCAGCCTGTAAGTCGCTACGAAGTCGACGGCTATTAGGGGAGACAGCACTTGAATAGCTTGAGACAAGCCTGCCATCCCTGCCAATGAGGTATTTGTGAAAATTCCAACCAGGCGCTTCAGCAAGCCGAGCAAGCTCAGCAAATAGTGGGTTTGCGCCTGGCCCTCGTACCTTCGTCTTGGCAAACATGGGAAAGCGAACTGAGAAGGTATTGGAACAGAATTCAGCAATCTGTTGGTTCGAGCCCGGCTCTTGGTTTCCAAAGTCATTGGAAGGAAAGCCCAGAACCACAAGTCCTTGGTCCTTGTAATTCCGATAGAGCGCCTCAAGGCCTTCGTATTGTTGAGTAAAGCCACAGAAGCTGGCGGTGTTCACAACCAAGACGACCTTGCCCTGAAACTCGCAAAGCGAACGAGGCTCGTCATCTTGGAGCTGCGCAAAGGTCTGGTTAAGCAGTGCGGGACAACCTGCCGAAGAGGGGGCTGCCTGAGCCTGGTTGATGGTCAGACCAAGCATGGGCGCAAGCACAAAGAATCCGGCAAGCAGTAGAAAACGGAAGGGGTTAAACAAGTTTGTCATGGTGAGGGACTTTTTGTCCTAGTCATTTGAAATTAGAAGTTCTATACTAGGCAGTAACCGTGTCATGGTCAAATATTTGTCTATGACAAAGAAGGGTTTTCTCGTCAACTCTGTCGAATGCTTATGGATCAACCCATCAAAGCCCCCATCCACCTGAGTATCGCTGCAGTTGAGCGCGACACAGGGCTCTCGAAAGACACTCTTGCGTGTCTGGGAGCGGCGCTATGGGTTTCCGAATCCCGAGCGCGATCACTTTGGCGAAAGAATCTACTCCATCGACCAGGTGGACCGCCTTAGGGCCATACGGCGCCTTATGGACATTGGTTATCGGCCTGGGAAAATTATTGGCCTTAGCCTAGAAGACCTTCAGGCTCTCGCAGAGTCGGTGTCTCAGCCCGCGCCAATTGCCTCCGAAGACCAGGCCGCCGACCTTGATCAGTTCATGAATGTTCTTAAATCGCATGAGATTGAAGACCTTCGACGCCAGCTAAGCCAACGCGTGCTGCGCCTGGGGCTTGCCCGTTTTGTCTCAGAACTGGTTGCCCCGCTGACTGAAAAAGTAGGCGATACCTGGGCCCGTGGTCAGCTTGAGATTTATGAAGAGCATTTGTTTACGGAGTCGATGCAGGTTGTTCTGCGCAACGCCATCAGCACCATTCCGCAGCCAGGTAGTCGCCCCAGGGTCTTGCTAACCACCTTTCCATCCGAGCCCCATGGCATGGGCCTTCTTATGGTGGAGGCCCTTCTTGCACTAGAGGGCTGCCGTTGTTTTTCTCTAGGCGTCCAGACGCCAGTCTGGGACATCGTGCTTGCTGCACAAGCCCAGGACATCGATCTGGTCGTGCTCTCGTTTTCACCGGTCATGAACCCGACGCTCGTAGTTGATGGCCTTACCGAGCTGCGGGCTAAGCTGCCGAAGTCTGTTGAAATCTGGGCGGGAGGGCGTTGCCCTGTGCTTAGCCGTAGGGCACCCGATGGCATTCGCGTTGTCACCGAATTTTCAGATCTAACCAAGTCAGTCCTCGACTGGCGCCACCGCCACTCGCTCTAGCCACTTGGGAGGCCGAGGCTCGCCTAGGGTCGCTTAACAGCCTTTGCAGCAAAAGCCCGGGCTGGTTTTTTAGCAGCAGGCTTTTTCTTGGCCGATCGTTCGGATGAACCCTGACCGTCTTTTGAGGCGCCTGCAGCCTGAAAGCCAGAGGCCGACGCAGCCTCGGTTTGAAGGTTCTGTGCGGCCTGCATAAGCTGCTGAAACTGGTCTTGCATGGCCGTCCACCAAAGGTTCGCATCGGCGCCAGGGTCCTTGCCGTCTGTGCTTGCAGCGTCGGATTCGGACCCTTGGTTTTGCCAAGCCTTGAGGGCAAGCAAGGTACCCCTTTGGATCTCCAGGCCCTGAATGGTCGTACGCAACAGAGTCAGGTTAAAGTCGAGCCATTGTTCAACGGTTTTTAGATCGGCAATGCGTTTTTCAAGCTCTGCCGGGTCGGAACTGGCCATGGCCATGGAGGCCATCGACCCTCCCGCAGACTGGAATCCGGGCCAGGCGGTCTTGAAAAATGCGAAAGGGTCTTTTGGCATATCCATTCGGTTCAGTGTAATGCGAGCAGCCGCCCAATGAAACCCTTTCTTGGCAGCCTAGCGCTGTCGGTCCTTGTTCATGCCTTGCTTGTCTGGCTGATAAGCATTGGCCTGTTTCGACCGGTGATTTCGGTCCTGCCAAGCCTTGAATCCATCGCCATTGAGCTTGCATCGCCCGAGCCCGAGCCTGAGCCCGAGCCCAACCTTCCGCAGCCTGAACCTGAGCCTCCCGCGGCCCAGACACCAGTCCTGCCTATGGGGGCAGCCGAGCAAGAGCTGCAGCCAGAGCCAAGCCCTGAGCCCGATCTCTCAGAGGTTCAGCCCGTGGACGCTTTGGCCGATGCGACCGAGGCAAGCGATGCGGCGCCCGTCGAGGCCGCTGGGCAGGGGCCGGTGGGGGCAGGCCCGCGCCTGCCCGTCTCGGGCGTTCTGGCTGTGCAGGCCTATCTTGGTCGCTACGCACTTGATGGCGACCCCCTCGGGCGGGGTGAGCTATGGGTGGAGTTTCCCAGCCCAGACCGCTACCGACTTCGACTCTGGGCTAAGGCAGAAGGCTGGGCGGCCTTCTTTGTTCGTGAACCGGTTGTCTTTGAGAGCAAGGGCCGAATTGATGACCAGGGCCTTCGGCCCGAGCTCTACCGCCAGCAGACGCCCTTTCGCGGAGTCTCCGAAAGCCGCTTTGATGCGGAATCTGGAACCGCTGTTCTGGAGCAGGGCCAGGCGCCGCTGGAGCTTCCGCAAGACTTTCAGGACCGGCTTAGCATCATTTTTCAGCTCTCCTGGCTAAGTCAGCGCAATCCCGATTCCCTTCGGTATGGCGGAACCACGGAGGTAACGATTGCCGGCCGACGTCGCTTTGTCGAGGCAAGTTTTCGTGCCGAGCTGCCCGAGGACATTGTTCTACCTGGCGGCATTGTTGTGACTGCAGTACGGCTTGTTAGTGAGCGCCTGCAATCAAATCGTGAGGGTCAGATTGAAATCTGGCTTGACGCAGCCGACCAGAACCTGCCCGTGCGTATTTTGTTCTCCGAGCCCTCCGGCCGGGCGCTGGACTTTCTTGTGATTCGCGATGTCTTCAACAAGCCAACAATCGAGGACCCCGATGCCTTTAAGCCGCAATAGGCTGCTCGAAGCGCCTGAGAAGAAAGCCATTTTCGTTTGACACAAGCCCCCGAAAGTCGGATAGTTACGGGTTCGTCGTGGAGGGGTGCCCGAGTGGCTAAAGGGGGCAGACTGTAAATCTGTTGGCTTACGCCTACGTTGGTTCGAATCCAACCTCCTCCACCACAGAGTGTCGCGGGTGTAGCTCAATGGTAGAGCAGAAGCCTTCCAAGCTTATGACGAGGGTTCGATTCCCTTCACCCGCTCCAGCTTGAGATGGCCTGGGCTGAAGGTAGAGGTTGTAAAGAGAATTGTTGGGTTAGGGTTTAGAGTTAAGGGTTTAGCGCGTGTTTTAGAAGCATGGAATAGCAGTGAGTTTTTGTTTTTTTATGCCCATGTGGCTCAGTGGTAGAGCACTCCCTTGGTAAGGGAGAGGTCACGCGTTCGATCCGCGTCATGGGCACCAAACAAATTGAAGGGTTTGGGTTGTTGTCGGGTGTTGCAAGACCTCGCGTCGATCGATCGAAGGTTTCGCGTTTTTATTCATTTCATTTGTTTTCAGGAGCTGGATTATGGCCAAGGGCAAGTTTGAGCGGACCAAGCCGCATGTGAACGTAGGGACGATTGGTCACGTGGACCATGGGAAGACGACGTTGACGGCGGCCATTACGACGGTGTTGGCGAGCAAGTTTGGGGGCGAGGCCAAGGACTATGCGGCCATTGATGCAGCGCCCGAGGAGAAGGCCCGCGGCATTACGATCAACACGGCGCACGTGGAGTATGAGACCTCCAACCGTCACTATGCGCACGTGGACTGCCCGGGGCACGCCGACTATGTGAAGAACATGATCACGGGGGCGGCGCAGATGGATGGGGCCATTTTGGTCTGTTCGGCTGCCGATGGCCCGATGCCACAGACGCGCGAGCATATTTTGTTGGCCCGCCAGGTGGGTGTGCCTTACATCATTGTGTTTTTGAACAAGTGCGACATGGTCGATGATGCTGAGTTGCTTGAGCTTGTTGAGATGGAGGTGCGCGAGCTGCTCTCCAAATACGATTTTCCTGGCGATGACACGCCCATTGTGAAGGGCTCTGCCAAGCTTGCGCTCGAGGGTGATAAGGGGGAGCTGGGAGAAGAGGCCATTATGAAGTTGGCCGAGGCGCTGGATACTTACATTCCCACGCCTGAGCGCGCCATTGATGGTGCCTTTTTAATGCCCATTGAGGATGTGTTTTCCATCTCGGGCCGTGGCACGGTGGTCACGGGCCGTGTGGAGCGCGGCATTGTGAAGGTGGGCGAAGAAATTGAGATTGTGGGCATTAAGGACACGATCAAGACGACCTGCACGGGCGTGGAGATGTTTCGCAAGCTTCTCGATCAGGGTCAGGCCGGCGATAACGTGGGGGTGTTGCTGCGCGGCACCAAGCGTGAGGAAGTTGAGCGTGGGCAGGTCTTGGCCAAGCCCGGTTCGATCATGCCGCACACGAAGTTTGAGTGCGAGGTCTATGTGTTGTCGAAGGACGAGGGTGGGCGTCACACGCCGTTTTTCAACAACTACCGTCCTCAGTTTTACTTTCGCACGACCGATGTCACGGGGTCGGTGGAGCTGCCCTCGGGCACCGAGATGGTGATGCCGGGCGACAATGTGAAGATGGTTGTCACGCTGATCAACCCCATTGCCATGGAGCAGGGCCTGCGGTTTGCCATCCGTGAGGGTGGCCGCACCGTGGGTGCCGGCGTCGTCGCAAAAGTGATTGAGTAGCAGAGGTTTGGAATTCAGGGTCACGCAGGGTTCTAGGGGCATAGCTCAACTGGCAGAGCGTCGGTCTCCAAAACCGAAGGTTGGGGGTTCGATTCCCTCTGCCCCTGCCAGCTCCTGTTTTGGGCAGGCTCCCCGCGCCCTTGCCCCTGAATTCTTGAACCCGTTTGATGCTTTTTTATAAAACCCTAGGCCACCATGTCCTCTGCAAACTCAAGTCCTACTGACGTCTCCTCTGGACTGCCCGACAAGCTCATGCTTGCGGCGGCCATTGCGGCGTTTTTTGCGGGCGTCTATGGCTATCATTGGTCGGGTGATGCCAGCCTTCAGGCACTTGGGCTTTTATTGGCGGGTATTTTAGTTGGCGGTCTTCTTGCCATTTTTTCGCCTTCGGGCCGGCGGTTTGTTGGCTTTTCAAAAGAAGCCGCCTACGAGACCAGGCGGGTTGTCTGGCCAGGGCGTAAAGAGACACTGCAAACAACAGGTATCGTCTTTTTATTCGTATTCATCATGGCACTCTTTCTCTGGCTGACTGACAAGTCCCTCGAGTGGGTGTTGTACGACTTGTTGCTGGGATGGAAGTAGCGATGACCAAACGCTGGTACGTGGTGCATGCCTTTTCAGGCATGGAAAAGAGTGTGGCTAAGGCCATTCAAGAGCGTATCGACCGCGCGGGTATGCAAGATCACTTCGGTCAGATTCTTGTTCCCACTGAAGAGGTTGTTGAAATTCGTGGCGGACAGAAAGCCATCTCAGAGCGCAGGTTCTTTCCTGGCTACGTGCTTGTCGAAATGGACATGAACGACCAGAGCTGGCATCTGGTTAAAAACACCAATAAGGTCACTGGCTTTCTTGGTGGCTCGGGAAGCAAGCCTTCGCCCATCTCACAGGCCGAGGTCGATAAGATCATGGTCCAGATGCAAGAGGGCGTTGAGAAACCAAGGCCCAAGGTCCTTTTCGAAGCGGGCGAGGTTGTTCGCGTAAAAGACGGTCCTTTCACCGACTTCAACGGCCAGGTCGAGGAAGTGAACTACGAAAAAAATCGCATGCGGGTGTCGGTCACTATTTTTGGACGGTCCACGCCCGTTGAGCTTGAGTTTGGTCAGGTCGAGAAGATGTAGTTTTAGTTGTAGCTTGTAGGTTGTTTGCTTTTTATCGCCTTCGGGCGAATCGAGGAGCAGGAACTGGCCGTAAAGGTTGCTGCGTTATCACTCAATTTTAAGGAGCCATCATGGCAAAGAAGATCGTCGGTTACATAAAGCTTCAGGTCCCGGCTGGAAAGGCAAATCCCTCGCCTCCTATCGGCCCTGCCCTTGGTCAGCGCGGCCTGAACATCATGGAGTTCTGTAAGGCTTTTAACGCCCAGACTCAGTCTGTTGAGCCCGGCCTGCCCATTCCTTGCGTTATTACGGCCTATGCCGACAAGTCCTTCACATTCATTATGAAGACGCCTCCTGCGTCCATCTTGATTAAGAAGGCTGCAAAAATCGACAAGGGGTCGCCCAAGCCTCATTCCGACAAGGTGGGCTCCATAACGCTTGCCCAGTGTGAGGAAATTGCCAAGCTTAAGCAGCCCGATCTTACGGCCGCCGATCTGAGGGCCGCCGTTATGACCATTGCAGGCAGCGCCCGAAGCATGGGCATCACGGTGGAGGGCCTCTAAAATGGCAAAACTCGCAAAACGCACACAGACCATCCGATCCAAGGTTGATCGGGCCAGGCACTATTCCGCCGATGAGGCCTTGGCGCTTGCCAAAGACTGCGCGACGGCTAAATTTACCGAATCAGTGGATGTTGCGGTCCAGCTAGGTGTGGACGCAAAGAAGTCCGACCAGATCGTTCGTGGCTCCATTGTTCTTCCCTCCGGCACTGGTAAGACAGCCCGCGTGGCTGTTTTTGCCCAGGGCGAAAAGGCCGATCAGGCCAGGGCTGCTGGCGCTGAAAAGGTCGGCATGGAAGACCTTGCCGAGAGCATCAAGGCCGGTGTACTGGACTTCGATGTGGTCATTGCCTCGCCCGATGCGATGCGTCTGGTCGGGCAGCTTGGCCAAATTCTTGGTCCGCGCGGGCTCATGCCGAACCCCAAGGTGGGAACCGTGACGCCCGACGTTGTTCAGGCAGTGAAAAATGCCAAGGCCGGTCAGGTTCAGTATCGAACCGACAAGGCGGGAATCATTCACTGCACCATCGGCCAGGCAAGTTTCGATGTGGCTGCACTTAAGACCAACCTTGTTGCTCTTATTGAAGCCCTCAATCGTGCCAAGCCGTCTTCGTCCAAGGGTGTCTACCTTCGTAAGGTTGCCATTTCGACAACCATGGGCCCTGGCATTCGCGTGGATACACAAAACCTGCTGCAGGCACAGCAGGCGTAACAGACTTTGGGCCGCCTTTGTTGCCTAGGCCTTGACCGGCTCAAGCAACACAGGCGGGTTGTCAAAGACCGTTGGGGATGGATCTTGAATGGTTAGTCCATCTTAATGTCCGGCAGGTCTGCCGGTCCCAGCCGAGATGGCGGTCCCGAAGGACACGAAGTTAACGAGTTTAGGTTGTTTCGATTGCTCCGTTGTTCGCTAGGTCGCCGGTTTTAACCGCCAAGGGCAGATAGCCCGAGGCATTTTAAGGAGTGAGCTGTGGCACTAAACCGCGCTGCAAAATCTGCTGTTATTGACAACGTCTCGGCCGAACTGGCCAAGGCCCAGTCAGTCATCTTGGCAGAGTACCGTGGTCTGGACGTTGCCAAGATCACCGAACTGCGACGACAGGCGCGTGCGGCGGATGTCTATCTACGGGTGCTTAAAAACACCCTGGTAAGACGCTCCATCGCAGGCACCCCGTTCGATAAATTAAGCGACCAGCTTGTTGGTCCGCTTATTTATGGCATTTCGGTTGATCCAGTCGCGGCGGCTCGCGTCATGTGCGATTTTGCGAAGACCAACGACATCCTTGTTATTAAGGGTGGCAGCCTTCCAAATTCTCTGCTTGATGCAGCTGGCGTAAAGGCACTTGCCTCGTTGCCCTCAAGAGACGAGCTTCTCTCGAAGCTTCTGGGCACCATGCAGGCGCCTGTGGCGACCTTTGTTCAGACCCTCAATCAGGTTCCTGGCACCTTCGTTCGTACCCTTGCCGCCGTGCGCGATCAGCGCGCAGAGCAGGAGGCTTAAGTGGTGTGTTGGCCCTTCGCGGCCTTCAGCCCTTTGCACAGACGATCAGTGCCCCGAATCCTACGCAAACAACTTAAACGCAATGAAATGGAGTAATTAAAGATGGCTATGTCAAAAGAAGAAATCCTCGAGGCCGTTGGCTCAATGAGTGTGCTCGATCTCTCTGAACTCATCAAAATGATGGAAGAGAAGTTCGGTGTATCGGCAGCCGCTGCTGCAGTGGCTGTTGCCGCTGCACCTGCTGCCGGCGGTGGCGCAGCCGCCGTCGAAGAGAAGACCGAGTTCAACGTTATTCTTATGGCCGCGGGCGAGAAGAAGGTTGAGGTCATTAAGGTTGTTCGTGCAGCCACTGGGCTTGGACTTAAAGAAGCCAAAGACCTGGTTGATGGGGCCCCCAAGCCTGTTAAAGAGGCCATCCCCAAGGCCGATGCCGAGGCCCTTAAAAAGCAGCTTGAAGAGGCTGGCGCCAAGGTTGAGATGCAGTAAACCCTTGCGTCGGGCCGTTGGCCTTGTGCCAACGGCCGGCTTTGCCATGCCGTGCTCCTGCAGTTTTTTCTGCATCGAACCGAGCCGAGCCGTTATGGCAAAGCCCTTCTAAGCGTAGTTAGGTTTTGGCAACGCAATGGTTGGACCCAATTTGTCGGTGTTTGTGATTGACCCCGTGTTTTTTCAGACCTCAAGGAGCCTTCATGGCCTATAACTTCACTGAAAAGAAGCGTATTCGAAAGAGCTTTGCAAAGCGCCCGCCTGTGCTGCAGGTACCCTATCTGCTCGAGACTCAGATTCAGTCGTACAGGGAGTTTTTACAGGCCGAGATCGCGCCTGACAAGCGTGATAACCACGGCCTTCAGGCCGCCTTCAGTTCCATCTTTCCGATATCTAGCCATAACGGTTACGCCAAGCTTGAGTTCGTTAACTTTCAGCTCGGCAAACCTGCATTTGATGTCAAGGAATGCCAGCAGCGGGGCCTCACATACGCCGCACCTCTGCGTGCCCGTGTAAGGCTTGTCATCATGGACCGCGAGGCCGCAAAGCCCACCATTAAAGAGGCGCGTGAGAACGAGGCCTACATGGGTGAGATGCCTCTTATGACACAGACCGGCTCCTTCGTTATTAACGGAACCGAGCGCGTCATCGTCAGCCAGCTGCACCGTTCACCGGGCGTGTTTTTTGAGCACGACCGCGGCAAAACGCACAGCTCGGGCAAGCTCTTGTTCTCGGCTCGCATCATCCCTTATCGCGGCTCCTGGCTCGACTTCGAGTTCGACCCCAAAGACATTCTCTACTTTCGCGTTGACCGCCGCCGCAAGATGCCCGTCACGATTCTTATGAAGGCGCTTGGCCTGTCGCCCGAACAGATTCTGGCTAACTTCTTTAGCTTTGACCATTTCGCGCTTATGCCCGATGGTGCCCAGATGGAGCTTGTTCCCGAGCGCTTAAAAGGTGAGCAGGCTCGTTTTGACATCATCGACAAAGACGGCACTGTTTTGGTTGCCCGTGACAAGCGTATCAATGCCAAGCATATTCGCGACATTGAGAAGTCTGGCCTTAAGCGTGTTTCGGTTCCCGATGATTACCTGCTTGGCCGAATTGTTGCGCTTAACCTGGTTGACGAAGAGACAGGTGAAATCGTTGCCAAGGCCAACGATGAAATCACCGAAGAGCTTTTGGTTCGTCTGCGCGACGCCAAAATTCGCGATCTTCCAACCCTTCACGTCAACGATCTCGATCACGGCGCCTACATTTCTGCCACCTTAAGGCTTGATGAAACCCCCGATCCCCTCTCGGCAAGGGTTGCCATTTATCGCATGATGCGCCCGGGCGAGCCTCCCACCGAAGATGCGGTCGAGGCCCTTTTCAACAGGCTCTTCTTCAGTGAAGACTCCTACGACCTCTCGAAGGTCGGCCGAATGAAATTTAACCGTAGGCTCAGCCGCGAGGATGTGCTTGGCTCGCCGGTGCTAACTCACGAAGACATTCTGGACACCATCAAGCTGCTTGTTGAACTGCGCAACGGCCGTGGTGAGGTCGATGACATCGATCACCTGGGCAACCGCCGCGTGCGATGCGTGGGTGAGCTTGCCGAAAATCAGTTCCGTTCCGGGCTCGTGCGTGTTGAGCGAGCGGTTAAAGAGCGGCTTGGACAGGCCGAGGCCGACAACCTTCAGCCTCACGACCTTATTAACAGCAAGCCCATCTCGGCTGCCATTCGCGAGTTCTTTGGGTCTTCCCAGCTCTCGCAGTTTATGGACCAGACCAACCCCTTGTCCGAGATCACCCACAAGCGCCGTGTTTCTGCACTTGGACCGGGCGGCCTCACCCGCGAGCGCGCAGGCTTTGAAGTGCGTGACGTGCACCCCACCCACTACGGTCGTGTCTGCCCCATCGAGACCCCTGAGGGGCCAAACATTGGTCTTATTAACTCGCTGGCCTTGTATGCCCGCCTTAACGACTACGGTTTTCTTGAAACGCCTTACCGAAAGGTTGTGGACCGCCGCGTGACCAACGAGATCGACTACCTGTCAGCCATTGAAGAGGGCCGGTACGTCATTGCGCAGGCCAACGCGGCTGTCGATGGCTCGGGCAAGCTTCAGGGTGACCTGGTCTCGGTGCGTGTCAATGGCGAAACCACACTCTCTGGACCGGAAAAGGTTGAGTACATGGACGTCGCGCCTTCGCAGATTGTGTCGGTAGCTGCCTCGCTCATTCCTTTCCTTGAGCACGATGACGCCAACCGTGCACTCATGGGCTCCAACATGCAGCGTCAGGCGGTACCCTGCCTGCGTCCCCAGAAGCCTTTGGTCGGAACCGGAGTCGAGCGCACCTGCGCGGTCGACTCTGGCACCGTGGTTCAGGCAAGCCGAGGCGGCCTTGTCGACTATGTCGATTCCCGCCGTATCGTCATTCGGGTCAACGACAGCGAGGCCACAGCCGGTGAGTCGGGCGTGGACATTTACAACCTTATTAAATACTCAAGGTCCAACCAGAACACCAACATTAACCAAAGGCCCCTGGTTAAGCGCGGCGACAAGGTTGAGCGCGGTGATGTTGTGGCCGACGGTGCCTCCACCGACATGGGGGAGCTTGCCCTTGGCCAGAACATGCGTGTGGCCTTTATGCCCTGGAATGGCTACAACTTTGAAGACTCCATTCTTATCTCTGAGCGCGTTGTGGCAGAAGACCGCTACACCTCGGTTCATATCGAGGAGCTCTCTATCTTTGCCCGCGACACCAAGCTTGGGCCCGAAGAGATCACCCGTGACATCTCCAACCTTTCAGAAAACCAACTGGCTCGGCTTGATGAGTCAGGCGTGGTCTACATCGGTGCCGAAGTTCAGGCCGGTGACGTTCTGGTGGGCAAGGTAACTCCAAAGGGTGAAACTCAGCTTACACCGGAAGAAAAACTGCTTCGCGCCATTTTCGGTGAGAAGGCCTCTGACGTGAAAGACACGTCTTTGCGCGTGCCCTCGGGCATGAGTGGAACCGTCATTGATGTGCAGGTCTTTACCCGCGAGGGCATCCAGCGCGACAAGCGTGCCCAGCAAATTATTGATGATGAGCTTGGCCGGTTCCGAAAAGACCTCAACGATCAGCTTCGCATTGTTGAGGCCGACATGTTCCAGCGAATCGAGAAGCTTCTTATTGGCCAGCCAGCCAACGGTGGGCCGAAAAAGCTTGCCAAGGGAACGGCGCTTACAGCGGACTACCTGGCTGATATCGATAAGCACCACTGGTTTGACATTCGCCTTGCCGACGAATCAGCCGCCGGTCAGCTTGAGTCGCTTAAAGAGTCGCTTGACCAAAAGCGTCACCAGTTCGATCTTGCCTATCAAGAAAAGCATCGCAAGCTCACCCAGGGCGACGAACTGCCGCCGGGCGCTCTGAAGATGGTCAAGGTCTACCTGGCTGTGAAGCGACGTCTTCAGCCGGGTGACAAGATGGCGGGTCGTCACGGTAACAAGGGGGTTATCTCCCGTATTGTTCCCGTTGAAGACATGCCCTATATGGCCGACGGTGCCCCTGTTGACATCGTTCTCAACCCGCTGGGTGTACCTTCGCGAATGAACGTGGGCCAGATTCTCGAAACCCACCTTGGCTGGGCGGCAAAGGGTATTGGCCAGCGCATTGGCGATATGCTTGCTAGGCAGGCTGCAACCAAAGAAATTCGCGACCTGCTTGAGAAGGTTTACAACACCAGCGGCAAGCCTGAAGAAGTCAAGAGCCTAAGCGAGCCCGAACTGCTCGAGCTTGCCAAGAACCTCACCGATGGGGTGCCCTTTGCAACACCCGTCTTCGATGGCGCAACCGAGGATGAGATTCGCGAGATGTTAAAGCTTGCCTATCCCGATGACCTTGCCAAACGCATGGGTCTTACGCAAACCCGCACCCAGGTCCAGCTTTACGATGGCCGAACAGGTGATGCCTTCGATCGACCCACCACCGTGGGCTACATGCACATGCTTAAGCTTCACCACCTGGTGGACGACAAGATGCATGCCCGATCCACAGGCCCATACTCCTTGGTTACCCAGCAGCCTCTGGGCGGTAAGGCGCAGTTTGGTGGTCAGCGGTTTGGCGAGATGGAGGTCTGGGCGCTTGAAGCCTACGGGGCCTCCTACACGCTGCAAGAGATGCTTACCGTTAAGTCCGATGATGTCTCTGGTCGAACCCGGGTCTACGAAAACATCGTCAAAGGCGACCATGTCATTGACGCCGGTATGCCCGAGTCCTTTAACGTTCTGGTCAAAGAAATTCGATCCCTCGGAATCGACATTGACCTCGAGCGCCACTGATTTGCTAAAAGGGAAGACACGCTATGAAAGCCCTACTCGATCTATTTAAGCAGGTTCAGCAAGACCAGCAGTTTGATGCCATTAAAATTGGTCTGGCCTCGCCCGACAAGATTCGTTCCTGGTCCTTTGGTGAAGTAAAGAAGCCCGAGACTATCAACTACCGAACCTTCAAGCCCGAGCGCGATGGGCTTTTCTGCGCCAAAATTTTCGGCCCAGTCAAAGACTACGAATGCCTCTGCGGCAAGTACAAGCGTCTTAAGCATCGCGGTGTTATTTGCGAGAAGTGCGGCGTTGAGGTCACCTTGGCCAAGGTGCGACGAGAGCGCATGGGCCATATCGATCTCGCAAGCCCAACGGCCCACATCTGGTTTCTGAAGTCCTTGCCCTCGCGCATGGGCATGGTTCTTGACATGACCCTACGTGACATCGAGCGCGTTCTTTACTTCGAGGCCTTCGTTGTTGTTGAGCCCGGCATGACCCCCCTAAAGCGTGGTCAGATCATGTCCGAGGACGACTACATTGCCAAGGTTGAGCAGTATGGCGATGGCGAGTTTGTTGCCCAGATGGGTGCCGAGGGCGTTCGCGAACTGCTTCGAAGCATCGACCTTGAGCGCGAAATTGAGCAGCTACGCAAAGACTTCACCGAGACCTCCTCGGACGCAAAGATTAAGAAGATTTCAAAGCGGCTCAAAGTCCTCGAGGGTTTCCAAAAGTCAGGCGTGAAGCCTGAGTGGATGATCCTGGAAGTTCTGCCTGTTCTCCCTCCGGAGCTTCGACCCCTCGTGCCCCTTGATGGCGGACGTTTTGCCACCTCCGACCTCAACGACCTCTACCGCCGGGTCATCAACCGAAACAATCGCCTAAAGCGTCTGCTTGAACTGCGCGCGCCAGAAATTATTGTGCGCAATGAAAAGCGCATGCTTCAGGAATCCGTCGACTCCTTGCTTGACAACGGTCGCCGAGGCAAGGCCATGACGGGGGCCAACAAGCGCGCCCTGAAGTCACTTGCCGACATGATCAAAGGCAAGGGCGGACGCTTTCGTCAAAACCTCTTGGGCAAGCGGGTCGACTACTCGGGCCGGTCTGTCATTGTGGTGGGCCCTACGCTTAAGCTTCATCAGTGCGGTCTGCCCAAGCTCATGGCCCTTGAACTCTTTAAGCCCTTTATCTTCAACAAGCTTGAGCTGCGCGGCATGGCCACCACCATCAAGGCAGCCAAGAAGCTTGTGGAGCAGCAAGTCCCCGAGGTCTGGGACATTCTTGAAGAGGTTATTCGTGAGCATCCTGTGATGCTCAATCGGGCACCAACGCTGCACAGGCTTGGCATCCAGGCCTTTGAGCCTGTGCTCATCGAGGGCAAGGCCATCCAGCTGCACCCCCTTGTCTGCGCAGCCTTCAATGCCGACTTTGACGGCGATCAGATGGCCGTCCATGTGCCCCTGTCGCTCGAGGCCCAGATGGAGGCTCGCACCCTCATGCTTGCCTCCAACAACGTGCTCTTTCCCTCAAACGGTGAGCCGTCCATCGTTCCTTCGCAAGATATTGTGCTTGGGCTGTACTACGCCACCCGCGAGAAGATCAATGGCAAGGGCGAGGGCATGATGTTTGCCAACGTATCGGAGGTCGACCGCGCCTATGCCAATGCCCAGCTTGAGCTCGGCACGCGCATTATGGTTCGTATTGAAGAGCGCGACCGCGCCACCGAGGAGCATCCTGAAGGTGCAGTCCGATTGGTTCGCTACGAGACAACCACAGGCCGGGCATTGCTCTCGCGCATTCTTCCGCCCGGAATGGCCTTTGCCATGATGAATAAGGCGCTTAAGAAAAAAGAAATCTCTCGCCTTATTAATGCATCGTTTCGACGTTGCGGGCTTCGCGACACCGTCATCTTTGCCGACAAATTGCTGCAGTCGGGCTTCTCACTTGCAACGCGTGCGGGCATCTCCATCTGCGTCGACGATATGCTTGTTCCGGTTCAGAAAAAGAAATTCTTGCCCGCGCAGAAACCGAGGTCAAAGAAATCGAGCAGCAATACGCCTCAGGCCTTGTTACTCAGGGCGAGCGTTACAACAAGGTCGTTGATATCTGGGGCCGTGCTGGTGACCAGGTTGGCAAGGCCATGATGGATCAGCTTGCCGGTGAGACCGTGCTTGATAGCAAAGGCGAAGAGGTTCGCCAAGAGTCGTTTAATTCCATCTACATGATGGCCGACTCAGGCGCGCGAGGCTCGGCTGCGCAGATTCGACAGCTTGCCGGAATGCGAGGCCTCATGGCCAAGCCCGATGGCTCCATTATTGAGACGCCAATTACCGCGAATTTTCGTGAAGGTCTTAACGTCCTTCAGTACTTCATTTCCACGCACGGTGCCCGAAAGGGTCTGGCCGACACCGCGCTTAAAACCGCGAACTCGGGCTACCTCACGCGTCGACTTGTTGACGTGACCCAGGACCTGGTGGTCATTGAGGACGATTGCGGAACCTCTAACGGCATTGTGATGAAGGCCTTGGTTGAGGGCGGCGAGGTGATTGAAGCCCTGCGCGACCGAATTCTGGGTCGTGTTACGGCCAGTGAGGTTGTGAACCCCGAGACGCAAGAAACACTCTACGAGGCGGGCACCCTTCTTGATGAAGATGCGGTCGACCAAATTGATCTCCTGGGCATCGATGAGGTCCGCGTGCGCACGGCCCTTACCTGCGAGACCCGATTCGGCCTTTGCGCCAAGTGCTACGGCCGCGACCTTGGCCGTGGTCATCTGGTGAACGTGGGTGAGGCGGTCGGCGTTATTGCCGCCCAGTCCATTGGTGAGCCTGGCACGCAGCTCACCATGCGCACCTTCCATATTGGTGGTGCGGCATCCCGTACGGCCGCCCAGTCGGCCATTGAAGTGAAATCCAATGGCCTGGTGGGCTTTACCGCCACCATGCGCTATGTCAATAACGCCAAGGGCGAGGCCGTTGTTATTTCGCGCTCTGGCGAGGTTCTGGTGCTTGATGAAAATGGCCGCGAGCGCGAGCGCCACAAGGTTCCTTACGGCGCCACGCTAATGATGTCCGACGGTCAGTCTGTTAAGGCCGGTGCCACTCTTGCCACCTGGGACCCTCTCACCCGTCCTATCATTACCGAGTATGCGGGCACGGTGCGCTTTGAGAATGTGGAAGAAGGCGCCACCGTTGCCAGACAAATTGATGACATCACGGGCCTGTCGACTCTGGTCGTCATCGACGCCAAGCGTCGCAGTGCCTCAAGCAAGGGCGTCCGACCCCAGGTCAAGCTGATTGACAGTGCGGGCGAGGAGGTCAAGATCGCTGGCACCGAGCATTCGGTGAACATTAGCTTTCCAGTGGGCGCGCTTATCACGGTGCGCGATGGCCAAGACGTTGCTGTGGGCGAGGTGCTTGCACGAATTCCCACCGAGTCGCAAAAGACCCGCGACATCACCGGTGGTCTGCCACGTGTGGCCGAACTCTTTGAGGCACGCTCGCCCAAAGATGCCGGCATGCTTGCCGAAGTCACCGGAACAGTCTCTTTTGGAAAAGACACCAAGGGCAAGCAACGCCTGGTTATTACCGACATGGATGGCGTGGCCTCGGAGTTTCTTATCTCCAAAGAAAAGAGCGTCTTGGTCCACGATGGTCAGGTTGTGAACAAGGGTGAACTTATTGTGGACGGCCCTGCCGACCCCCAAGACATTCTTCGCCTTCTTGGTATCGAGGCGCTGGCCCGCTACATTGTGGACGAGGTTCAGGACGTCTACCGTCTGCAGGGCGTGAAGATCAACGATAAGCACATCGAGGTCATCGTTCGCCAGATGCTGCGTCGGGTTCAAATCAGTGACCCGGGCGGCACGCGGTTTATTCCTGGGGAACAGGTTGAGCGCTCGGATCTTCTTGAGGAAAACGACCGGGTTGTTGCAGAAGACAAGCTTGCGGCCATTCACGAGAATATTCTTCTTGGAATTACCAAGGCGTCTTTGTCGACCGACTCGTTCATCTCGGCGGCCTCCTTCCAAGAGACCACCCGCGTTCTTACCGAGGCGGCCATCATGGGCAAGCGCGATGACTTACGTGGCCTAAAGGAGAACGTGATTGTGGGTAGGCTTATTCCTGCAGGAACGGGGCTTGCCTACCATCGCGCCCGCAAAGACCGGGAGACGGCTGAGGCGGCCGAGGCTAAGACCTTGGCTGAGCAGGCCGCCATTGAGGCCGAGGCCTTGTTTAGCTCTGCAGCCGACGAGGAGTCGGCCTCAGAGGATTCACAGGGCTTGACAGAGACGGGCGAAAGCTAAAGAATGTAGGGCTTTTGTCCAGTTGACAGAAAACCATTTTATTGAAAGACGAGTCAAGCAATGCCCACCATTAATCAGCTTGTGCGCAAACCGCGCGAGAGCGAGACCATTAAAAGCAAGAGCCCAGCGCTTGAGTCCTGCCCACAACGCCGAGGTGTCTGCACGCGTGTCTACACCACAACGCCTAAAAAGCCGAACTCTGCCCTTCGTAAGGTGGCAAAGGTTCGACTGACCAATGGTTTTGAGGTTATTAGCTACATTGGTGGTGAAGGCCACAACCTTCAAGAGCACTCGGTTGTGCTCATTCGTGGTGGTCGTGTGAAAGACCTTCCCGGTGTGCGTTACCACATCGTTCGCGGGTCACTCGACCTTCAGGGTGTGAAAGACCGTAAGCAATCGCGCTCGAAGTACGGCGCGAAGCGGGCTAAGAAGTCTTAAGTTTTTGTTCTGCCTTGGGGCCCTTGGCTGGGCCCCAGGTTTTTTATGTGGAGTAAGGGCCTGGGCCACTTGGTAAAGCGGTTTTAGTCGCTTTACCAAGCCCGCCAAAACAGGCTGGGTCAGACCCAACTGAAACGTCGTTCATTGATTCAATCAAGGAAAACACATGCCTCGTCGTCGCGAAGTACCAAAACGTATCATCCTGCCAGACCCCAAGTTCAGCAGCGAAGAAGTCTCCAAATTCATGAATGTGGTCATGCTTCACGGAAAAAAAGCCGTGGCAGAGAGCATCGTCTATGGCGCCTTCGACCATATCGAGAAGGTTGCCAAGAAAAATCCCATGGAAATCTTTCAGCAGGCACTCATCAACGCCAAGCCTGCCGTCGAGGTCAAAAGTCGTCGAGTCGGTGGCGCGAACTACCAGGTGCCCGTTGAGGTTCGGCCGGCGCGCCGCTCAGCCCTTGCCATGCGTTGGCTGCGCGAGGCCGCCAAGAAGCGGGGTGAGAAGTCCATGAACCTCAGGCTTGCGGGCGAACTCCTTGAAGCCGCCGAGGGCCGTGGCGGAGCAGTGAAACGTCGAGACGAGGTTCATCGCATGGCCGAGGCCAACAAGGCCTTCTCGCATTTCCGGTTCTAAGCTTTCACCGTCACGTTTTAACCTCCTTGTAGAGACAGGAAGACTATGGCTCGTAAGACCCCCATCGACCGCTATCGCAACATCGGCATTAGCGCCCACATTGACGCCGGAAAAACCACCACCACCGAGCGCATTCTTTTTTACACGGGCATTAACCACAAGATCGGTGAGGTTCACGATGGCGCAGCCACCATGGACTGGATGGAGCAAGAGCAAGAGCGGGGCATCACCATTACCTCGGCGGCAACCACCTGCTTCTGGAAGGGCATGGACACCTCGCTGCCCGAGCATCGCATTAACATCATCGACACCCCCGGACACGTGGACTTCACCATTGAAGTGGAGCGTTCCATGCGCGTGCTTGATGGCGCCTGCATGGTCTATTGCGCAGTGGGCGGTGTGCAGCCTCAGTCGGAGACCGTATGGCGTCAGGCCAACAAGTACAAGGTGCCGCGCCTTGCCTTTGTGAACAAAATGGACCGTACGGGGGCTAACTTTTTTAAAGTGGTCGAGCAGATGAAAGGCCGTCTAAAGGCCAACCCAGTGCCTGTTGTTATTCCTATTGGGGCCGAGGAGAACTTCAAAGGCGTCATCGATCTCGTGAAAATGAAGACGATCATCTGGGATGAGGTGAGCCAAGGCACCAAGTTTGAGTACGGTGAGGTTCCAGCAGAGCTCAAAGACCAGGCCTTGGAATGGCGCGAAAAGATGCTTGAGGCGGCCGCTGAATCAAACGAGGAGATCATGAATCACTACCTCGAAAACGGCAGTCTCCCTGAAGAAATGATTATGAAGGGCATTCGCGACCGCACCATTGCCTGCGAAATCCAGCCCACGCTCTGCGGCACGGCCTTTAAAAACAAGGGTGTTCAGCGCATGCTTGATGCCGTTATTCAGTTTCTCCCAAGCCCTGTGGATATCCCCCCTGTTACCGGAATCGACCCCGATGGCAAAGAGCTTGACCGCAAGGCCGACGACAAGGAAAAGTTCTCTGCCTTGGCCTTTAAACTTATGTCAGACCCCTTTGTTGGGCAGCTCACCTTCATTCGCGTCTACTCGGGTGTTCTGAAATCGGGCGACACGGTGCTCAACCCCATTAAGGGCAAAAAAGAGCGCATTGGCCGACTGCTGCAAATGCACGCCAACAACCGCGAAGAAATCTCCGAAATTCTTGCAGGCGACATTGCCGCTGCCGTAGGCCTCAAAGAGGTCACCACGGGCGAAACCCTCTGCGACCCCGATGCCGAAATTATTCTCGAGCGTATGGTGTTTCCAGAGCCGGTGATTTCTCAGGCGGTGGAACCCAAGACCAAGGTTGACCAAGAGAAAATGGGCATTGCCCTTAACCGTCTGGCAAAAGAAGACCCATCGTTTCGTGTGCGAACCGATGAGGAGTCGGGCCAGACCATCATCTCAGGCATGGGCGAGCTTCACCTTGAAATTCTCGTCGATCGCATGAAGCGTGAGTTCGGTGTTGAGGCCACTGTGGGTAAGCCTCAGGTGGCCTACCGCGAAACCATTCGTAAGCCCGTTGAAATTGAAGGCAAGTATGTCAAGCAGTCCGGTGGTAAGGGCCAGTATGGCCATGTCTGGCTTAAGCTCGACCCGCAGTCCGAGGGCGGTGGCTACGCGTTTGTCGATGCCATTAAGGGCGGAGTGGTGCCGCGTGAATTCATCCCTTCGGTCGACAAGGGCTGCAAAGACACCATGAATGCCGGTGTGCTTGCAGGCTTTCCGGTGGTCGATATTAAAGTCACCTTGTTCGATGGCTCCTACCACGACGTTGACTCCTCCCAAATTGCCTTTGAGCTCGCAGGCTCCATGGCCTTTAAAGACGGCATGCGCAAGGCAAGCCCCGTTTTGCTTGAGCCCATGATGTCCGTTGAGGTCGAAACCCCAGAGGACTATGCCGGCACGGTGATGGGCGATCTGTCCTCACGCCGCGGAATGGTTCAGGGCATGGACGATATGGTGGGTGGCGGCAAGCAAATTAAAGCGGAGGTTCCCTTGGCTGAAATGTTTGGCTACTCCACAACCCTGCGCTCCCTTACCCAGGGCCGCGCAACCTACACCATGGAATTTAAGCACTACGCTGAGGCGCCCAGGAACGTTGCCGAGGCTGTTATGAGCAGTCGCGCCAAGTAAACCAATTATTGTTTAACCACCAACAACAAGGAAAAAGTTATGGCCAAGGGCAAGTTTGAGCGGACCAAGCCGCATGTGAACGTAGGGACGATTGGTCACGTGGACCATGGGAAGACGACGTTGACGGCGGCCATTACGACGGTGTTGGCGAGCAAGTTTGGGGGCGAGGCCAAGGACTATGCGGCCATTGATGCAGCGCCCGAGGAGAAGGCCCGCGGCATTACGATCAACACGGCGCACGTGGAGTATGAGACCTCCAACCGTCACTATGCGCACGTGGACTGCCCGGGGCACGCCGACTATGTGAAGAACATGATCACGGGGGCGGCGCAGATGGATGGGGCCATTTTGGTCTGTTCGGCTGCCGATGGCCCGATGCCACAGACGCGCGAGCATATTTTGTTGGCCCGCCAGGTGGGTGTGCCTTACATCATTGTGTTTTTGAACAAGTGCGACATGGTCGATGATGCTGAGTTGCTTGAGCTTGTTGAGATGGAGGTGCGCGAGCTGCTCTCCAAATACGATTTTCCTGGCGATGACACGCCCATTGTGAAGGGCTCTGCCAAGCTTGCGCTCGAGGGTGATAAGGGGGAGCTGGGAGAAGAGGCCATTATGAAGTTGGCCGAGGCGCTGGATACTTACATTCCCACGCCTGAGCGCGCCATTGATGGTGCCTTTTAATGCCCATTGAGGATGTGTTTTCCATCTCGGGCCGTGGCACGGTGGTCACGGGCCGTGTGGAGCGCGGCATTGTGAAGGTGGGCGAAGAAATTGAGATTGTGGGCATTAAGGACACGATCAAGACGACCTGCACGGGCGTGGAGATGTTTCGCAAGCTTCTCGATCAGGGTCAGGCCGGCGATAACGTGGGGGTGTTGCTGCGCGGCACCAAGCGTGAGGAGGTTGAGCGTGGGCAGGTCTTGGCCAAGCCCGGTTCGATCATGCCGCACACGAAGTTTGAGTGCGAGGTCTATGTGTTGTCGAAGGACGAGGGTGGGCGTCACACGCCGTTTTTCAACAACTACCGTCCTCAGTTTTACTTTCGCACGACCGATGTCACGGGGTCGGTGGAGCTGCCCTCGGGCACCGAGATGGTGATGCCGGGCGACAATGTGAAGATGGTTGTCACGCTGATCAACCCCATTGCCATGGAGCAGGGCCTGCGGTTTGCCATCCGTGAGGGTGGCCGCACCGTGGGTGCCGGCGTCGTCGCAAAAGTGATTGAGTAAAAAAAGCCCACGACTGGGCTTTTAGTTTTTCATTTTGTTCTTTCTCGCTCTTTTAACGTTCTTCTCAGGGGTTACCCATGCAACAGAAAATTCGTATCCGGCTTAAGGCCTTTGACTACAAACTCATCGACCAGTCCGCCATCGAGATCGTCGACACCGCCAAGCGCACCGGTGCCGTGGTTCGAGGCCCCGTTCCACTGCCCACTCGTTTTCGTCGGTTCGATATTCTGCGCAGCCCCCACGTGAACAAAACCTCGCGGGACCAGTTTGAGATTCGAACCCATCAGCGCCTTATGGATATTGTTGATCCAACGGACAAGACCGTAGACGCCCTCATGAAGCTTGATCTTCCGGCGGGCGTGGATGTTGAAATTAAACTGCAATAGGGTTTGGAGTCCTTGGCGGGGCTTCACCTTGCGCTACCCGCCAAACTTAGTATAGACTTGAAGGCTTTCGTGCAAAATTAAGTTCACGAGAAGCTTTTGAAGTAAAAGTAACGCTGTTTCATCATTCCTAGCCAATCGAAGCTGGGATTCGGAGAAAAAAATGAGCCTTGGACTAATTGGTCGCAAGGTTGGCATGACGCGTATCTTCACCGACGACGGGGACTCCATTCCCGTAACGGTGGTCGATGTGTCTGACAACCGTGTTACCCAAATTAAATCAACCGCCACCGACGGCTATGCAGCCGTGCAAGTGGGCTTTGGAAGTCGCAGACCAAGCCGCGTGACCAAGCCCTTGGCCGGACATTTCGCAAAGGCAGGTGTGCAGGCCGCTGAAATCATGGGCGAGTTTGCGCTTGCCGATGATCAGCTCTCTGGCTTTGCCATGGGCCAGACGTTGGCGGCCAGTATGTTTGAGGCAGGCCAAAAGGTTGACGTCACCGGCACAACCATCGGTAAGGGCTTTACCGGAACCATCAAGCGCCATCACTTTAGCTCCCAAAGAGCGTCGCATGGTAACTCTCGTTCCCACAACGTTCCGGGCTCCATAGGAATGGCGCAAGACCCAGGCCGCGTTTTTCCAGGCAAGAAAATGCCAGGCCACCTCGGAAATGTTCGCCGCACCGTGCAGAACCTTGAGGTTGCCCGCGTGGATGCCGAACGCAACCTTTTGTTGTTGAAAGGTGCGGTACCCGGCTCACGCCAGGGCACCGTCATTATTCGTCCAGCTGTTCGCCAGGCCTCGGCCCATTCGGCGACAAAAGCCTAATCGCAACAGCGCAAGGGACAAAAAACCATGGAACTCACTCTCATTAACGACTCGGGCCAGTCTGCAGGCAAGGTCGAGGCAGCCGATGTTATTTTTAACCGCGACTTCAACGAGCCGCTCGTTCATCAGGTTGTTGTGGCCTACCAGGCCAATGCACGCAGTGCAAACCGCGCACAGAAAGACCGAAGCGAGGTTAATAAATCAACCCGCAAGCCCTGGCGCCAAAAAGGCACCGGTCGCGCCCGTGTAGGCCGCGCCTCAAGCCCGCTTTGGCGTGGAGGCGGTAAGGTCTTCCCAAATTCGCCCGAAGAGAACTACAGCCACAAGCTGAATAAAAAAATGTACCGTGCCGGCGTGCGCTCCATTCTCTCGCAGCTTGCACGGGAAGATCGACTTGTTGTGGTCGAGAGCTTTTCAGTCGAGGCCCCGAAGACCAAGCTTGTTGCCGATAAGCTCAAGCAAATGGGCATGGACTCCGTTCTTCTTATTACCGAGGCCTTCGACGAGACCCTTTACCTCGCCTCTCGCAACCTGCAGTCTATTGCTGTCATTGAACCCGAGGCTGCAGACCCTTTGTCCTTAATCTACTTCGACAAGGTTGTTATTACCCGAGCAGCTTTAGGTCGGTTTGAGGAGATGTTGTCATGAAC
Source organism: Burkholderiaceae bacterium (assembly GCA_018402635.1). Classification (GTDB taxonomy): domain Bacteria; phylum Pseudomonadota; class Gammaproteobacteria; order Burkholderiales; family Burkholderiaceae_A; genus Hahnella. The sequence goes on along the minus strand of JAGYIP010000008.1, from coordinate 65,653 downwards.
CAAGAGCGGCTTATGAAGATTCTTCTCTCACCGGTCATCTCCGAGAAGAGCACCCAAATTGGCGAGTCCAATAACCAGGTAGCCTTTCGCGTGCTTGCGGACGCAACAAAGCCCGAGATTAAGGCAGCGGTCGAGCTCATGTTTAAGGTTCAGGTCGCCTCGGTTAACACCATTAACGTGCGAGGCAAGGTTAAGCGCTATGGCCGCAGCATCGGCCGCCGTCGTAACACGCGCAAAGCCTATGTCTGCCTTGCACCCGGCCAGGAAATTAACTTTGCAGGGGAGGCCGCTTAATCATGCCCGTCGTCAAAATGAAGCCAACCTCGGCCGGCCAGCGCGCCATGGTCAAGGTTGTGCATCCAGACCTTCATAAAGGCAAGCCTTTTGCCGCGCTCATCGAGCCCCAGTCGGCCACCGCGGGCCGAAACAACCTTGGTCGTATCACCACGCGTCACCGCGGCGGTGGACACAAGCAGCACTACCGGGTAATCGACTTCCGTCGCCTGAAAGATGGCATTCCAGCCAAGGTCGAGCGTATTGAATACGATCCCAATCGAAGTGCACACATTGCTCTGCTTTGTTATGCCGACGGCGAGCGTCATTACATCATCGCCCCCAAGGGGCTTGAGGTTGGCGCAAGCCTAATGAGCGGCCCCGAAGCCCCTATTCGCTCAGGCAATGCAATGCCCATTCGCAATATTCCGGTGGGCTCCACCATTCACTGCATCGAGCTGCTACCCGGAAAGGGTGCTCAGCTTGCCCGCTCCGCAGGTGGCAGCGCGCAGCTTCTGGCTCGTGAGGGCAGCTACGCTCAGTTACGCCTGCGCTCGGGCGAGGTGCGTCGCGTTCATGTGGAATGCAGGGCAACCCTGGGCGAAGTCGGTAACGGCGAGCACAATCTTCGCCAGCTAGGCAAAGCCGGTGCGACCCGTTGGCGTGGCATTCGACCTACTGTTCGTGGTGTGGCCATGAACCCGGTTGACCACCCGCATGGTGGCGGTGAGGGCCGCACAGGTGAAGCCCGTGAGCCGGTCAGCCCCTGGGGAACGCCCACCAAGGGCTACCGTACGCGTCGTAACAAGCGTACAAATTCCATGATTGTCACTAGCCGCCATAAGCGCAAATAACGGTTAAAAGGTTACCCCTATGTCACGCTCCGCGAAAAAAGGCCCGTTTGTTGATGACCATCTGGTTAAGAAGGTCGATGCTGCCGTTGCCATAAAAGACAAGCGCCCCATCAAAACCTGGTCGCGCCGCTCAACCATCCTGCCCGAGTTTGTCGGCCTAACCATCGCTGTGCACAACGGCAAACAGCATATGCCTGTCTTCATCACCGACAACATGGTTGGCCACAAGCTCGGTGAGTTCGCCTTAACGCGCACCTTCAAAGGTCACGCGGCCGACAAGAAGAAAAAGTAAGCACAAGGACTTTTTATGGAAACCTCAGCAAAACTTCGTGGTGTGCGGCTCTCGGCTCAAAAAGGCCGATTAGTTGCAGACCTCATTCGTGGTAAGCCCGTCGAATCGGCCTTAAACACGCTTACTTTCACCGAGAAAAAGGCGGCCGATATCCTTAAAAAGGTTTTGGAGTCCGCCATTGCAAACGCCGAGCATAACGATGGCGCCGACATCGATGAGCTGAAGGTGAAGACCATCACGGTCGAGCGCGGAACCAAGCTTCGTCGCTTTTCTGCTCGGGCGAAAGGTCGCGGCGTTCGCATCGAAAAGCCTACCTGCCATATCAGCATCACTGTCGGAAACTAATTCAGGAACCAATTCATGGGTCAGAAAATACATCCAACCGGCTTTCGACTTGTTGTCTCACGCAACTGGTCGTCGCGCTGGTTTGCCTCACATCGTGACTTCGGCCGCATGCTCAATGAGGACATCAAGGTCCGTGACTTCCTAAAGAAAAAGCTGAAGTCTGCGGCCGTTGGCCGAGTTCTTATCGAGCGGCCGACGAAAAACGCGAAGATCACTATTTTTAGTGCCAGGCCTGGTGTGGTCATTGGGAAAAAGGGCGAAGACATTGAGGCCCTGAAAACACAGCTTTCCAAAATGATGGGCGTGCCCGTTCACGTCAACATTGAAGAAATACGCAAGCCCGAGGTCGATGCGCAGCTTATTGCTGAGAGCATCACCCAGCAGCTTGAAAAGCGAATTATGTTCCGTCGCGCCATGAAGCGCGCTATGCAAAATGCCATGCGGCTTGGCGCCCAGGGCATTAAAATTATGAGCGCGGGCCGCCTAAATGGTGCCGAAATTGCGCGTACCGAGTGGTATCGCGAAGGTCGCGTACCTCTTCACACGCTGCGCGCCGACATCGACTATGGCTTTGCCGAGGCGCTAACCACCTATGGAATTATTGGTGTGAAGGTCTGGGTTTACAAAGGTGACACCCTGGGCCGCGCAGATGCACCCACTGCCCTTGCTGCACCCGAACCCGAGTTCAAAGACGATCAAAAGCCCAATCGGCGGCCCCCTGCCCGCAAGCCGCGCGTAGCGGGAGAGCCCGGCCAAGACGACTCCAAACCAGTCGTTAAACGAGTACGTAAGGCAGCGGCTGCCGATCAGCCCGCCACACCCGCTAAGCCCACCGATGGCCCGGCCAACTCCTAAGCGCCCCTCAAGGACCCACTATGCTTCAGCCAGCACGTCGTAAATACCGCAAAGAACAAAAGGGCCGCAACACAGGTCTTGCTACCCGAGGAGCCGATGTCTCTTTTGGCGAATTTGGTTTAAAGGCCACCACGCGAGGCCGTTTAACGTCGCGCCAGATTGAGGCAGCACGACGCGCCATGACCCGGCACATTAAAAGGGGTGGTCGCATCTGGATCCGCATCTTCCCCGACAAGCCCATTTCAAGAAAGCCCGCAGAGGTTCGAATGGGTAACGGCAAGGGCAACCCCGAGTACTACGTTGCCGAAATTCAGCCCGGCAAGGTGCTCTACGAAATGGACGGCGTGCAGGAAGACTTAGCGCGCGAGGCCTTTCGGCTTGCCGCAGCAAAGCTGCCCCTCCTTACCACCTTTGTTACGCGCCAGGTTGGCCGTTAAACCAGCCGGGCCTTTTTTCTACAGAGATCAGACTATGAACAACGCAGAACTTCGAACCAAGTCGGTGGAAGATCTGGGCAAAGAACTTAACGAACTTCTTAAGGCCCACTTCAACCTGCGTATGCAGCACGGCACCCAACAGCTCTCTAATACGTCTCAGCTTGGCCGCGTTCGCCGTGATATTGCTCGAGTTAAAACTATTATCCGCGAGAGGAAGAGCGCATGACTGCTCAGACAGCCTCATTAACCCGCACCCTTGTTGGCCGCGTCGTTAGTGACAAAATGCAAAAGACGGTAACCGTGTTGGTTGAACGTCGTTTACAGCATCCCCTTTATGGAAAGTTCATGGTCCGCTCTAAAAAGTACCATGCGCATTCCGAAGACCCGAATGTTCAGGCCGGTGACACCGTGGAAATTGCCGAGACAAGGCCTATTTCCAAAACAAAGGCCTGGAAAGTAACCAAGCTTGTCGCCAAGGCCGTTGTTGCCTAGGCTTTTGTCTTCTGCCTGGCAGGCTGTGACGCTAAGGCCTGAGTTACATAATTCGATTTAAGTTACACTAGTAGTCTTTTTGGTTGTCCTGCCCCTTAAACGGGGCCCAATACTCGCCGGGCATACGACTTAATGCCCTTGGTGTTGTAACCACAAGCCTTCTGAATCTGAAGGGGCCTTCGGGTTACAGCATCACGGTCATGTTTATGGTCATAGCCATAGTTGTGGTGATGGTCCGGCAAAGTTGGGGAGCAGTTCCAATCCTTTTGCTGCGTTTGTTGTGCGTGTTGTGTCTGTTGTCTTTGGTCTTCGGTCTTCGGTCTTTGATCCGCTTGAACCTAGCGGCTAGCGTCATTGTTTTAGTTTTTTGATTATTCACCTTTTGGAAGTGTCATCATGATTCAGTCAGAATCTCGTCTAGACGTCGCCGATAACACCGGTGCTCGGTCTGTCTTGTGTATCAAAGTCCTTGGGGGCTCCAAGCGCCGCTATGCGGGCATTGGCGACATTATTAAGGTCACAATCAAAGAGGCAGCGCCGCGCGGCAGGGTCAAAAAAGGCGAGATCTATAACGCGGTGGTTGTACGCACAGCCAAAGGCGTGCGTCGACCCGACGGCTCTCTTATTCGTTTTGATGGCAATGCCGCTGTGCTGCTTAATGCCAAGCTTGAGCCCATCGGCACCCGTATCTTCGGGCCCGTAACCCGCGAACTGCGCAGCGAGCGCTTCATGAAGATCGTCTCGCTAGCGCCCGAGGTTATCTAGGCGTGTTTTGCACCAATAAGAGCGTTTTATTTAAGACCCAAGCGAATTTGAATTAAAGGTTACGTTATGAACAAGCTACGTAAGGGCGATCAGGTGATCGTCATTTCAGGTCGAGACAAAGGAAAATCAGGTGTGGTGCTTCGCCGCATCGACCCCGATCACCTCGTTGTCGAGGGCATCAACATTGTTAAAAAGCATGTGCGCCCGAACCCTATGAAGGGCGAGCAGGGCGGCATCATCGACAAGACCATGCCCATTCACCAGTCGAATCTGGCCATTCTGAACACGAAAACAAACAAGGCCGATCGAGTTGCCATCGATCTCGATGAATCGGGCAAAAAACAGCGCGTCTTTAAATCCGACCGTCAGCCCGTGCCAAGCCCGGCCTCTGCCTAATTATTGCAAGGAGTTCGACCCATGTCGCGCATGCAACAAATTTATAAAGACACCGTCGCCCCCGAACTTATAAAGAAGTTCGGTTACAAAAGCGTCATGCAGGTGCCTCGGCTTTCAAAAATCACGCTCAACATGGGCGTGGGTGCGGCCGTGGCCGATAAAAAAGCGCTTGAGGGCGCCGTCTCCGACCTTACAAAAATTGCGGGCCAAAAGCCTGTTACCACCCGCGCCCGCAAGGCCATTGCAGCCTTCAAAATTCGTGAGGCCTATCCTATTGGAACCATGGTCACACTGCGCGGCGTTCGTATGTTCGAATTCCTCGACCGTCTCGTCACCATTGCTCTGCCGCGTGTTCGCGATTTTCGCGGCATCTCTGGTAAGGCCTTCGACGGCCGCGGCAACTACAACATCGGCGTGAAAGAGCAAATTATTTTCCCCGAAGTGGAATACGACAAGGTCGATACCGTGCGCGGCCTGAACATCAGCATTACCACCACCGCGAAGAACGACGAAGAGGCCAAGGCGCTTCTCGAGGGCTTCAAATTCCCATTTAAAAACTAGCTTAGAGATTAGGTCCTTCACTATGGCAAAACTCTCACTTATTAATCGCGAGAAAAAGCGGGCAGCACTGGTCCAGAAGTACGCAGCCAAGCGCGCAGCGCTGAAAGCGACTATTCAAGACCAGTCAAAAACCGAGGAGGAACGCTACGAGGCTCGGCTTGCCCTGCAGAAGCTTCCTCGTAATGCAAACCCCACTCGCATGCGTTCGCGCTGCGCACTTACGGGCCGCCCACGTGGCACCTACCGTATGTTTGGCCTTGGCCGAGCAAAAATTCGTGAGGCCGCCTTCCGCGGTGAGATCCCAGGCCTAACCAAGGCCAGTTGGTAGTTCGACAAACAAGATTATTAAAGGGTTGCCGATATGAGCATGAATGACCCCATCGCCGATATGTTTACCCGTATTCGTAACGCACAGCGGGTTGAAAAACGGACGGTGCAAATGCCTTCTTCCAAGCTGAAGGTGGCCATTGCCTCTCTGCTTAAAGAAGAGGGTTATATCGATGGCTTCGAGATTCGTGGCGCAGGCGCCAAACTCGATCTGCAGATCGACCTCAAATACCATGCAGGCCGCCCTGTCATCGAGCGCATCGAGCGCATCTCGAGACCCGGGCTGCGCGTCTATCGTTCGCGCGAGGCACTGCCAACGGTCATGAATGGCCTTGGCGTTGCCATTGTCTCCACCCCCAGAGGCCTGATGACAGACCGCAAGGCAAGGACGACAGGCGTGGGCGGTGAAGTTATCGGCATCGTTGCCTAGTTTCGTAAGGAAGCCAAACCATGTCACGAATTGCAAAATACCCTGTGCCTCTGCCAAAAGGCGTTGAGGCGACAATCGCCGCCGAACAGATCACCGTCAAGGGGCCACTGGGCACTCTTATGCAGGCCCTTAATGGCGAGGTTGTTATCGAGCATCAAAACAACGAGCTTAGTTTCAAAGTGGCCAACGACAGCCGCGAGGCCAAGGCCATGAGCGGAACCTTGCGCGCCCTGGTCTCCAATATGGTGCAGGGCGTCTCTCAGGGCTTTGAGAAAAAACTCAACCTTGTTGGCGTGGGTTACAAGGCCGCAGCCCAGGGCGCGTCACTTAATTTATCGCTCGGTTTCTCGCACCCTGTTGAGTACGCGCTTCCCGAGGGTATAAAGGCTGAGACCCCAACGCCTACCGAAATTGTTATTAAAGGCATCGATAAGCAAAGGGTGGGTCAGGTGGCCGCTGAAGTGCGTGCATTTCGTCCTCCCGAGCCTTACAAGGGCAAGGGCGTTCGCTACATCGACGAAGTGGTCATCATCAAAGAAACCAAGAAGAAATAATCTCGGACAAGGCAAACCACGTTATGGACAAGAAACAGACACGACTGCGAAGGGCACGACAGGCCAGGGCCAAGATCCGGGAGCTCCGGGTGGCTCGACTCTCGGTGCATCGCACCAACCTTCATATCTACGCAACCATCTCCGATCCCGTTGCGGGCAAGGTCTTGGTCTCGGCTTCAACGCTCGAGGCCGAGGTGCGCTCCGAGCTTGCAGCCAAGACTGGCAAGGGTGGCAATGCTCAGGCAGCAACCATTGTTGGCCGACGCGTCGCCGAGAAGGCCAAGGCAGCAGGCATTTCGGCTGTTGCCTTCGATCGTTCGGGTTTCCGTTACCACGGCAGGGTCAAGGCCCTTGCCGAAGCAGCCCGCGAGGGCGGTCTTCAGTTTTAGCGCTAAGGAATTAAACCATGGCAAAAATGCAGGCACGAGTAAATACCGAAGAACGTGATGACGGTCTTCGCGAGAAAATGATTGCTGTTAACCGAGTCAGTAAAACCGTTAAAGGTGGACGTGTGCTTGGCTTTGCAGCCCTCAGCGTTGTTGGTGATGGCGATGGAAGTGTGGGCATGGGCAAGGGCAAGTCGCGTGAGGTTCCCCTTGCCGTTCAAAAGGCCATGGATGAGGCGCGCCGCCGTATGGTTCGCGTGCCACTTAAAGGGGGCACCTTCCATCACACGGTGACCGGCCGTCATGGTGCCTCGAAGGTTCTTATTTCTCCGGCGGCAAAAGGAACTGGAATTATTGCAGGCGGGCCGATGCGCGCCATTTTTGAGGTGATGGGCGTGACCGATGTGGTTGCAAAGAGCCTTGGCTCAACCAACCCCTACAACATGGTGCGCGCAACCATCAATGGCCTTGCAAATATGCAGACTCCCTCTCAGGTGGCAAACAAGCGCGGCCTGTCCATCGAACAGATTCTGTCCTAAGTCAAGAACACCTTAATTACGAAGGCAGCGGCAATGACAAAGAAAACCCTCACCGTCAAGCTCTTAAAGAGCCCTATTGGCACCCGTGCCGACCATAAGGCCACCGTGCTTGGCCTCGGTCTGAAGAAGATTCGCCAGACACGCGTGCTCGAGGACACCCCCGCAGTGCGCGGAATGATCAACAAGGTTAACTACCTGGTTCAGGTTATCTAAGGATTCATCATGGACGACACATTGCGACTCAATACCATCGGGCCAGCCGAGGGTGCCAAGCATGCCAAAAAGCGTGTTGGCCGCGGCATTGGATCCGGTCTTGGAAAGACTGCTGGGCGGGGCCACAAGGGCCAGAAGTCGCGCTCAGGTGGCTTTCATAAGGTGGGCTTCGAAGGTGGCCAGATGCCTAAGCACCGTCGGCTTCCGAAGCGAGGCTTTACAGCTCCCTTTGGCAAGTTCACCGAACAGGTTCGTCTCTCCGACCTTCAGCGCCTTCCTGTCGAAGAGGTCGACCTTCTTGCCCTAAAGCAGGCCGGGGTCGTCTCCGAGCTCGCCCGTCAGGCCAAGGTTATTCTCTCCGGTAGCCTAAGCAGCCCCAAGAAGCTTCGCGGCCTTGCGGTCACCGCAGGCGCGAAAAAGGCCATCGAAGAGGCCGGCGGCAGTGTTGAGCTGCTTGAGCCCGCTCCTAAGGTGCGCAAGCTACCCTCCAAACAGGCCCGGGCTGATGCTGCCGCGGCCGCCAAGGCCTAAGCAGACTTCTTATGCGCCCGAGCACCGATAAATTCGCCGACCTGCGCAAACGCCTGTTGTTTCTGTTGTTGGCCTTGGTGGTCTATCGGCTTGGTGCGCATATTCCGGTTCCCGGCATTGACCCCAACGAGCTTGCGGCGCTTTTTAAGTCTCAGGCCGGGGGCATTCTGGGCATGTTCAACATGTTCTCAGGCGGTGCGCTCTCGCGCTTTACGGTGTTTGCGCTGGGCATCATGCCCTACATCTCGGCCTCCATCATCATGCAGCTCATGACAGTGGTCTCGCCCACGCTTGAGGCGATAAAAAAAGAAGGCGAAGCGGGTCGCCGCAAAATTACCCAGTACACCCGTTATGCCACGGTGGTGCTGGCCATCGTTCAGGCCATTGGTATCTCCGTTGCGCTTGAATCGCAGCCCGGCCTGGTGGTTGATCCGGGCCTTGCCTTTCGCTTCACCACGGTAGTCTCCTTGGTTACCGGCACCATGTTCCTTATGTGGCTCGGCGAACAGATTACCGAGCGCGGTCTGGGCAACGGCATCTCCATTATTATTTTTGCGGGCATTGTAGCGGGCCTTCCTGCAGCCCTAGGTGGCCTCTTTGAGCTGGTTCGTACGGGCTCCATGGCGGCTCTCGTTCTCATGTTTATCATTGCCCTGGTTGTTCTGGTTACTGCCTTCGTTGTCTTTGTTGAGCGCGGGCAGCGCCGTATTCTGGTGAATTACGCCAAGCGTCAGGTGGGCAATAAAATCTACCAGGGCCAGACCTCCCATCTGCCGCTTAAGCTCAATATGTCAGGCGTCATTCCGCCCATCTTCGCCTCAAGCATCATTCTCTTTCCCGCCACCTTAACCTCGTGGTTCAGTAGCGGCCAGGGCGAGGGCGACAGCTTTCGTTGGCTCTCCGACTTCGGCGCATCCCTCTCACCAGGGCAGCCCCTTTACATTGGCCTTTATGCCGCAGCCATTATCTTTTTCTGCTTTTTCTACACGGCCCTTGTCTTTAACAGCAAGGACACCGCCGAGAACCTTAAGAAAAGTGGTGCCTTTGTTCCGGGTATTCGTCCAGGCGATCAGACTGCCCGCTACATCGACAAAATTCTCATGCGCCTTACCCTTGTGGGCGCCATCTACATCACGCTTGTCTGCCTCTTGCCCGAATTCTTGGTTATGAAGTGGAATGTTCCGTTTTATTTCGGTGGTACCTCACTTCTTATTATTGTCATTGTCACCATGGATTTCATGTCTCAGGTCCAGTCCTATGTCATGTCGCAGCAGTACGAAAGCCTCCTGAAGAAGACGAATTTCAAAGGGGGGTTCAGCCGCTAAATGGCTAAAGACGACGCCATTCAGATGCAGGGCGAGATTCTCGAGAACCTGCCAAACGCCACCTTTCGGGTCAAGCTCGAAAACGGTCATGTGGTTCTTGGACATATCTCAGGAAAGATGCGTATGCACTACATTCGCATTCTTCCCGGAGATAAGGTCACTGTTGAAATGACTCCCTACGACTTAAGTAGGGCCCGTATTGTTTTTCGTGCGAAATAGAAATTTACTGAAGGAAATCCATCATGAAAGTTTTAGCATCCGTCCGGCGAATCTGCCGAAATTGCAAAATCATCAAGCGACATCGCGTGGTGCGTGTCATTTGCACCGACCCACGACATAAGCAACGTCAAGGTTAATAAGGAGCTGCCTCATGGCCCGTATTGCTGGAATTAATATCCCTAGCCACCAACACACCGACGTTGGCCTTACCGCCATTTATGGCATTGGCCGCCCGCGTGCCCGCGAAATATGCAACGCGGTGGGTGTTCCCTGCACCAAGAAGGTCAAAGACCTCACCGACGACGAGCTCGAGAAGCTGCGCACCGAGGTTGGCAAGCTCACCACAGAGGGTGATCTGCGCCGAGAAATCTCAATGTCCATTAAGCGTCTCATGGACCTTAGCTGCTATCGCGGACTGCGTCACCGTAAAGGCCTGCCTGTTCGTGGTCAGCGCACCCGTACCAATGCCCGCACCCGCAAGGGACCGCGCAAGGGCAGCATCACCCTTAAGAAATAAAGGACGTCTGTTATGGCAAAAACCGCTAGTAGCGCCAGTCAGCGCGGCAAGAAGAAGGTTCGCAAGAATGTCACGGATGCCGTGGCCCATATTCATGCCTCGTTTAACAACACCATCATCACCATCACCGACCGGCAGGGCAATACCCTTTCGTGGGCCACTTCGGGCGGCGCTGGCTTTAAGGGCTCTAGAAAAAGCACGCCCTTTGCCGCTCAGGTAGCAGCCGAGGCAGCAGGCAAGGTGGCTGTTGAGTGCGGTGTAAAGAGCATCGAAGTTCGCATTAAGGGCCCTGGCCCGGGGCGCGAATCCACTGTGCGGGCGCTTAATGCATTGGGCATTCGTGTTACGCAAATCTCCGATGTCACGCCCGTTCCGCACAACGGCTGTCGCCCGCCCAAGCGCAGGAGAATTTAATTTTTTATCAATAAGCCCACCGTTCTGCCAGATTTATAGGGCAGAACATCCGGAGGAATGCCTGCCTTGCTCGATCTAGCTGGCCTATCCCCCCGATACTTTCGAAAGGAAAAAAAGTGGCACGTTATACAGGACCGCGTTGTAAGCTTTCTCGCCGAGAGGGCACCGACCTTGGATTCAAAAGCGCCAGACGCTCGCTGGAGTCCAAGTGCAAGCAAGACTCCAAGCCAGGCCAGCATGGCCGAACCTCTGGCGCCCGAACATCCGACTACGGAAAGCAGCTGCGAGAAAAGCAAAAGGTTAAGCGCATGTACGGCATGCTCGAGCGTCAGTTTCGCCGCTATTTCGCCAAGGCCGCTAGCCGCAAGGGCAACACCGGCGAGAGCCTGCTGCAAATTCTTGAGTCGCGACTCGACAACATTGTCTACCGCATGGGTTTTGGTTCCACCCGTGCCGAGGCTCGGCAGCTGGTAAGCCATAAAGGCATCGTGGTCAATGGCCGCGTTGTCAATGTACCTTCGGCGCAGGTTAAGCCCAACGACATCGTGGCGGTTGCGGAAAAGTCCCGTGGCCAGGCGCGTATTGTCTCCTCGCTTGAACTTGCTGAGCAGCAAGGTTTTCCTTCATGGGTCTCGGTCGACCCCAAGAAAATGGAAGGTGTCCTGAAGCAAGTGCCCGACCGTTCCGACCTGTCGGCTGAAATTAACGAGAGCCTCATCGTCGAACTCTATTCGCGCTAATTGTCTTTAATTTCCTTAGAAGGACTCCCATGCTCAATGCCTTTTTAAAGCCTCGCATTATTGAAGTTGAACCGCTTTCGCAGAACTCCGCCAAGATCGTTATGGAGCCCTTTGAGCGCGGCTTCGGCCATACCCTTGGTAACGCCCTTCGCAGGGTCTTGCTCTCCTCCATGGAAGGCTATGCCCCGACCGAGGTGCAGATAGCGGGCGTCGTGCACGAGTACTCCACCATGGAGGGCGTGCAAGAAGATGTCGTTGATCTGCTTTTGAACCTCAAGGGCGTGGTCTTTCGTCTTGAAGGCCGTGCCGATGTTCTGCTTTCTTTGCGCAAGCAGGGCCCCGGACCGGTCACAGCCGCAGACTTCGATCTTCCCCACGATGTTGCGGTGCTTAACCCCGACCATGTCATTGCTAATCTCTCTGACGATGTCCGGCTCGAGCTCCAGGTTCGTGTTGAAAAGGGCCGCGGCTACATGCCGGGGTCCCTGCGTCATCTTGGCGATGAGTCCACGCGCTCCATTGGGCGCATTGTGCTTGATGCCTCGTTCTCGCCCGTCTCGCGCGTAAGTTATACCGTGGAAAGTGCCCGGGTTGAGCAGCGTACCGACCTTGATCGCCTGGTCATCGAGGTTGAGACCAATGGTGTTCTTGAGCCCGAAGACTCGGTGCGTCAAGCCGCCCGTATTCTTGTTGACCAGCTCTCGGTCTTTGCTGCACTCGAGGGTGCCGAGCCCGCAGCTGAGGCCGGGCGGGCCTCGCAGGTTGACCCCATGCTCATGCGCCCAGTCGATGATCTTGAGTTAACCGTGCGTTCGGCAAACTGCCTGAAGGCCGAAAGCATTTATTACATTGGCGACCTTATTCAACGCACCGAAAACGAGCTTCTCAAAACACCCAACCTTGGGCGTAAGTCGCTTAACGAAATTAAAGAAGTCCTTGCATCCAGAGGCCTTACCTTGGGCATGAAGCTCGAGAACTGGCCGCCTGCAGGCATGGACCGCTAAAACCCCTCAAGGAGAACTTTTATGCGTCACCGTCATGGACTGCGAAAGCTTAATCGGACATCGGCTCACAGAACGGCCATGTTCCGCAACATGGCCAACGCGCTTATTCAGCACGAGGCCATTAAGACCACATTGCCCAAGGCCAAAGAGCTGCGCAAAGTGGTCGAGCCTTTAATTACCATTGCCAAGACTCCGTCCCTGGCCAATCGTAGGCTTGCCTTCGATCGGCTTCGTGATCGCGACTCCGTCGTTAAGCTCTTTGACGAAATCGGCCCTCGCTATGCCAGTCGGCCGGGTGGGTATTGCCGCATTCTGAAGTGGGGCTTTCGTGCGGGCGACTGCGCGCCCATGGCCTTTATGGAGCTTGTTGACCGACCCGAGGCCCCCGAACCAAGCCCGGCCTAGGCCCGAAGCCCCAGGCCCAGGCCCCCAGTTCCTAGAGGCCCTCTTTTTAAAGCCTGTGCGTTAGGCCTTAAGAATCCTGCTAAGCGCCTCAACAACGGCCTGCGCCTCCAACTGACTTCCTACGGTGATTCGTAGGAAGTCTTCAATTCGGGGCCGGTTAAACTGCCTCACCAACACGCCATTGTCCTTAAGCGCTCCATACAAGGCAGCGCCCGTTCGATCTGCTCTGGCCTTGCCTGCGGGCTGCAGGTAACGAGCAAACACAAAATTCGCCTTCGATGGCAAGACCTGAAAGCCAAGCTGCTGCAACGAGCTTGTCAGCCAGTCTCGGCTGGCCGTAATTTTTTCAACGGTCTGGCTAAGCCAGACCTCGTCCTCAAGGGCCGCCTTGGCTGCCACCTGGGCGAGGAGATCGACCGGGTAAGAATTGAAGCTATCCTTTGCGCGCACCAGCGCCTCAATAAGGCCAGCCTGGCCAAAGGCAAGCCCAACACGCATGCCAGCCAGCGCCCGCGACTTTGAGAGCGACTGGGTGACCAAGAGGTTGGGGTAGGCTCCGACAAGTGGAACGCAGCTTTCTGCGCCGAAGTCCACATAGGCCTCATCCACCACAACCATGGTCTCCGGATGCAGGCTAAGGAACGACTCGATCTGAGACCTTGCCAGGGCCTTACCTGTTGGCGCATTCGGATTGGGAAAAATCACCGCTGCCGTCTCGGGGTCGAGTGCATCCAACGGTATCTCAAAGGCATCATTTAATGGCAGGGTCTTGTGTGCGACCCCATAAAGCCTGCAGTAGCTGGGGTAGAAGCTGTAGCTAATGTCGGGAAAGTAGACAGGCCCCTTGGCAGGCTGATTTAAAAGCGTCTGAAAGACAAAGGCCAGTACCTCGTCGGAGCCGTTTCCTGCAAACACCTGGTCAACCGAAAGCCCATGCCGGTTAGCTGCCGCCTGTCGCAGGGCCAGGCTTGTCGGGTCTGGGTAGAGCCGCAACCTTACGCCGTCAACGCCAAGAGCCTTTTGTATAGCGGCAACCACGGCGGCCGAGGGCGGGTAGGGGTTCTCGTTGGTGTTGAGCTTAATAAGCTGTCCCTCGGCGATCTGCTCGCCCGGCACATAGGGCGACAGGCTGTGCACCAGCGGGCTCCAGTACTTGGAGGCCAAGGGTGCAGCGCCCATGGCCTGGCTCTCAAGCGCTGAATTCAGTAACGCAGTCATGCGCCGAACTGTATCATTGCGCCATGCGAATCGCCGAACTGCGCCGTGACACGGCAGAAACTCAAATCTTCGTGCGCCTGAACCTTGATGGAACAGGCGAAAAGGAGCTTGATACAGGCATTGCCTTTTTTGATCACATGCTCGATCAAATCGCGCGTCATGGGCTCATCGACCTGCAGGTCAAGGCCAAAGGCGACCTTGAAATTGACGCCCACCATACGGTGGAGGACATTGGTATCACCATTGGCCAGGCCTTTGCCAAGGCAATAGGAACCAAGCAGGCCGTGCGCCGTTACGGACACGCCTATGTGCCTTTAGATGAGGCGCTTTCACGGGTCGTGGTCGACCTCTCGGGCCGCCCGGGCCTTGAGTTTCATTGTGAGTGGACGCGACAGTTTGTCGGCCAGTTCGACCTCGATCTTATCCATGAGTTTTTTCAGGGTTTTGTGAATCATGCCCAGGTCACGCTGCATCTTGATAACCTGCGCGGCACCAATGCCCACCATCAGTGCGAGACCCTTTTCAAGGCCTTTGCGCGCGCCCTGCGCATGGCCGTTGAGCTCGACCCTCGCCTGCCTCATGACGCCATTCCATCGACCAAGGGAAAGCTCTAGGCCTTTGCGGCATCTGAAATGATTGCCATTGTTGACTACGGCTCCGGCAATGTCCGCAGCGTCCAAAGAGCCGTGCATGCCGCCCTGCAGACGCTTGGCCGCTCAGAGGACGAGGTTCAAAGGGTTTCGGCAGCCGAGCGCTTAGTAAAGGCCGAGCGCGTTATTTTCCCAGGCCAAGGCTCGATGAATGACTGCATGGGCAGCCTTGAGTCCTCGGGTCTGAAGCAGGCCCTGCTTGAGTGCGTTCACAGCAAGCCGTTTCTGGGTATTTGCGTTGGCGAGCAGATGCTTTTTGACCGCAGCGAAGAGAAGTCAACGCCAGGCCTTGCCGTGTTGCCGGGCGAGGTGGTGCGGTTTCATGCAAGTCGAGGCGCAAACAATTCCCAGGGTGAGCCCCTAAAAGTGCCTCACATGGGCTGGAACCGAGTGCGGTTTCTGCGCCATCATCCCGTCACACAAGGGCTTTCGGGCCCGCCAATGTCAGGCGCTGCCGACTCGGCCTGGTTTTACTTCGTACATAGCTTTCACGCCGAGCCCTCCAAGGCCTCGGACCGACTTGGCGAGGCAGACTACGGAATACCCTTTACCTGCGCGGTCGCCAGGGATAACATCGTGGCAACGCAGTTTCATCCCGAAAAAAGTGCTGCCGCGGGCCTTCAGCTTCTTAGGCAGTTTCTGCAGTGGAAGCCTTAGGCAGGACCATGCACAGACCACGGGTTTTGTTTTAAATTAATGACTCACGATGTCTCTTCTTCTTATTCCAGCCATCGACCTTAAAGACGGTCAGTGTGTCAGGCTCCGACAGGGCGATCTCTCGGACGTTACGGTCTTTTCCAATGACCCGGGCGAAATGGCCGCTCGCTGGATTGCCCAGGGCGCAAGGCGCATTCATGTGGTGGACCTAAATGGGGCTGTGGCCGGGCGGCCCCGCAACGATGCGGCTTTAAAAAGCATCATTAAGGCTGCCGGTGATATCCCCGTTCAGGTTGGCGGCGGCATTCGCGATCTCGAGACGGTCGAGCGCATGCTTGATGGCGGCGCAAGCTTTGTTGTTATGGGCACGGCGGCAGTCAAGAACCCGGGCCTACTGAAAGATGCCTGCGCGGCCTTTCTGGGCCAAATCATTGTTTCAATCGATGCGAAAGACGGAAAAGTTGCCACCGATGGCTGGAGTAAACTTTCAGGCCACGAGGTTGTCGACCTTGCGCGCAAGTTTGAAGACGACGGGGTTGAGGCCATTCTTTACACCGACATTGGCCGCGATGGCATGCTTACAGGCGTTAATCACCAGGCCACGCTAAGCCTTGCACGAGCGGTAAGCATTCCGGTCATTGCCTCGGGAGGCATCTCGGGGCTCGAGGATATAAAAATTCTTGCGGGGCTAGAGGACGAAGGCATTATGGGCGCCATTCTTGGCCGGGCTGTCTATGAAGGCCAGCTTGATTTTGCAAAAGCCCAAGAGCTGGCTGACCAGCTCGGTGGCGACTAAGCCGTTTTGTTAGCCAAGCGCATTATTCCCTGCCTTGATGTGGATGCCGGGCGCGTGGTCAAGGGCACCAATTTTGTCGAACTGCGCGATGCGGGCGACCCGGTCGAGGTTGCCCGTCGATACGACCTTGATGGGGCAGACGAACTCACCTTTCTCGACATCACGGCGTCTTCAAGCAACCGCGACCTCATTCTTCCCATGATTGAGGCTGTGGCCAACCAGGTCTTTATTCCCTTAACCGTTGGAGGCGGAGTTCGCTCCCCCGACGATGTTCAACGCCTGCTCAACGCGGGCGCTGACAAGGTCAGCATGAATACGGCTGCCGTGCTCTCGCCGGAACTTGTTAGGGACTCGGCCCATCGGTTTGGAAGCCAGTGCATTGTTGTTGCTATCGATGCGCGACGCCGGGCGGCCGGCCAGCAACAAAACCATCGATCGGCCTGGGAGGTGTATACCCATGGCGGGCGACAGGCCACGGGTCTGGACGTCCTTGACTGGGCCGAGCAGGTTGAGGCCCTTGGGGCTGGCGAGATCCTTCTTACCAGCATGGACCGCGATGGAACCAAGTCGGGGTTCGACCTCGAACTGACACGCGCTGTCTCAGGCGCAGTGGGCATACCTGTTATTGCCTCCGGTGGGGTGGGCGAGCTTAATCACCTGGTTGAAGGCGTCACCGAGGGCCGCGCTGATGCAGTGCTTGCAGCCAGCATCTTTCACTTTGGCCAGCACACCATTCAAGAGGCCAAGCAGTACATGCACACCAGGGGGGTCTGTGTCCGACTGGCTTAATGAGGTGCGCTTTGACGACAAGGGTCTGGTCACGGCCATTGCCCAGGATGCCAAGAGCCAACGTGTTCTTATGGTTGCCCATATGAATCGGCAGGCGCTTGAGAAGACACTTGCCACAGGGCAGGCGGTTTATTTCTCAAGGTCTCGCCAAAGGCTCTGGCACAAGGGCGAGGAATCGGGCCATTTTCAGATCTTGAAGTCCATTCGGCTTGACTGCGATGGCGATGTGGTCTTAATGCAGGTCGAGCAGGTCGGCGGGCTTGCCTGCCACACGGGCCGCGCCTCTTGTTTTTTTCAAGAGCTCACTCAAAACAACGGCTGGCAGGTTGTGGAGCCCGTTCACAAAGACCCGGCCCTTATCTACGCTGCAAAATCAGGCTTAGAGCAGGGCGGGTTGCAACAGCCTGAGACTGCCGTCCACCTTGATGACGGTGAAACCGCAAGTTCCGGTGACAGTGACGGTGATAGTGAAGGTGAGGGTGTTCTTGCGCCAAAGGCCTTGGCCACCCCCGAGCTTCTTGGAACCGTTTTTCATCGCCTTCAGGGCCTGCTGGCTCAACGCGCCCAGGCCGATCCTTCCACAAGTTATGTCGCCAGGCTCCTACAAGGCCCCGAAGACAGCCTGTTGAAGAAAATCGGGGAAGAGGCCTGCGAGACTGTCATGGCCTGTAAGGATGCCGATAAAGAGCGCATCGTTGCCGAGACAGCCGACCTCTGGTTTCACTGCCTGGTAACACTTCATCGCTATGGGCTAGGACCTGCCGAGGTGCTTACCGAACTTCAGCGCCGAGAGGGGCTGTCGGGGCTTGATGAAAAGGCTGCCCGGCAGGCCGATCGCCGCGCCGAAGATTTTAAAAGGAGCCGTGATGCCTGACTGCCTGTTCTGCAAAATCGTAAAGGGCGAGATACCTACGAAAAAGGTCTTTGAAGACCACGAGATGATTGCCTTTCATGACATTCACCCGCGGGCGCCGATGCACCTTCTTGTCGTGCCCAAGCGCCACATCGAATCGCTGGCCACGGCTGAGGCCGAGGATGCGCAGCTTCTTGGTCGAATGATGACCCGCTTAAAGGGTCTTGCGATCGAAAATGGCTCGCCCAACGGCTTTCGCACTGTGGTCAATAGCGGTAAGGTTGGGCGCCAGGAGGTGTATCATCTTCACATTCATCTGCTTGGGGGGCCCGAACCGCTTGGCACCCAGGCCTCTTTTTAACGCGTTGAAGCTCGACGTTTCGAGCGTTGCTAGGGCGGTCCCGTCCGGCAGGCTCTTCGGCAAGTTTTCAACACCAATTTCTATTGGAGCATCGTCATGGGCAGCTTTAGCATCTGGCATTGGCTTATTGTTCTGCTGGTCGTTCTGCTGGTCTTCGGAACCAAAAAACTTCGCAATCTCGGCTCCGACCTTGGTGGTGCTGTAAAGGGTTTTAAAGATGGTGTGAAAGAGGCAACGGCTGAAGACGCCAAGCCCGCCGAGGGCCAACAGGCACCGCACCTGCACCCACAGCCAAGGTCGAGTCAGCCCAGACCATCGATGTTCAGGCAAAGGACAAGACCACATCGGGTTCCTAAGCGGCCCTATTTACGGCCTTGTGGCCCGGTTGAATCGTGCTTGACATTGGGTTTTCCGAACTCCTCTTAATTGCGGGAATTGGGCTTGTTGTTCTAGGTCCTCAACGGCTTCCTGTGGTGACACGCACTGTGGGTACTTTATTGGGGCGCGCACAAAAATATGTAAGCGATGTAAAAAATGACATCCAGCGTCAAATGGAGCTTGAAGAGCTTCGCAAGGTTAAGGACACCGTGACCAATCTCGGCGAGACCATCGCCTCCGAGGCCTCTAAGTTTGAATCCGAGGCCAACGCAGTTGCCAGCAATGTCTCATCCTCCTTTGAGTCCGATCGTGATTTTCAATCGGTCTACGATCAACGTGCGGGGCTGTATATAGGCGCCCCAAGCCGCAGCTGGGCCCAAGAGCAGGCCGACAACCGGCTTCGCGACCGGCTTCGCGCAAGGCTGCGTAAGCGCTACCTTGTGAAGCGGCCAAAGGACTAACCATGGCCGATGAGCCCAAAGAAACCAAAGAAACAACAGACTCTCAGGAGGCTCCCAAAGCGCTTGAGCCCCCGGAAACCGCTTCGCTACTCGGCGGTGCGGAAGAGGGCTTCATCTCGCACCTGGTCGAGCTTCGAGACCGGCTCATTCGAGCTTTTCTTGCCGTTTTAGTTGTCTTTCTGGCAATTGTCTACTGGGCGCCGCAAATCTACAGCGTCTTTGCTGAGCCGCTTATTGCAACCCTGCCCGCGGGCAGCAGCATGATTGCAACGGACGTTACGGCACCTTTTTTGTTCCCATTAAGGTCACCATGATGGTGGCCTTTGTTCTGGCGCTTCCCTACGTGCTTTACCAGGCATGGGCTTTTGTCGCCCCGGGCCTCTATACGCACGAGCGCCGGCTGGCGATGCCCATTATTGTTTCAAGCTTTGGCCTTTTTCTTCTGGGCATGGCCTTTGCCTACTTTTTGGTTTTTCCTGCGGTCTTTGGCTTTGTTGCTGGCTACACACCCGAGGGCGTGCAGATGGCCACCGACATCGATAAATACCTTAGCTTTGCCCTAAGCCTTTTTCTTGTTTTCGGTTTGTCGTTTGAGACGCCCGTGGTTCAGATGGTTCTGGTTCGAATGGGCATTGTGTCCATGCAAAAAATGATCGACTTTCGGCCCTACTTCATTGTTATTGCCTTCGTTATTGCAGCCGTTGTTACGCCACCCGATGTCATCTCGCAGCTCATGCTTGCCATACCGTTATGCCTGCTTTATCAATTTGGTATTTTCCTGGCCCGCTACATCACGCCAAGAGGCAAAGACGACGAAAGTGACTCTTAGTCGCGCTGAGGCCGCTCGGCGACCGTGAGTTTCAGTCTTGTGCGCTGGCGGTTGCGCAGAACCTCAATATTGGCTTTATCACCGGGCGATAACGCCGCAACAAGGCTTAAGAGTTCTGCTGTGTTGCGGCTTGGGGCCTGGTTGACAGCAACAATCACATCGCCTACTTTCATGCCAGCCTTATCGGCAGGGCCCCCGGGCTGAAGTGATGCAACGATGCTGCCCTCGGCCGAGGGCAGACTTAAGCGCTCGGCCATTGCCGAATTCACGTCTTGCAGCTCAACCCCAATAAAACCTCGGCTTACCTTGCCGCTTTTTATAAGGCTCCGCATGACCTGTTGGGCCATGTCGGCCGAAATGGCAAAGCCAATGCCCAGATTGCCGCCTCCGTCGCGTGAGTAGATGGCCGTGTTGATGCCCACGAGGTTACCTTGGGTATCCACCAGAGCCCCACCCGAGTTGCCCGGGTTAATGGCCGCATCGGTCTGAATAAAGTTCTCAAAGGTGTTGATGTTGAGCTGTTTGCGGCCCAAAGCGCTGACGATGCCTTGGGTGACCGTTAGACCCACGCCAAAAGGGTTGCCAATGGCCAACACCGAGTCGCCCACGCGCAAGGCACTTGGTTCACCGAATTCGATGATGGGCAGGTTCTCAAGGCGAATACGCAAAACGGCCAGGTCGGTCTCGGGGTCGGTGCCTACAACGCGGGCCGATGCCCTACGCCCATCGGAAAGTGCAACCTGCACCTGGTCGGCGCCTTCAATGACATGGTGGTTCGTTAAGACATAGCCGTCGGAACTCACAATAACGCCCGAGCCAAGCCCAGAGCCACGGGGACTGCGCTCCCTGGGCTCCTCATCGGAAGGCTCCCCAAAAAACCGACGAAACAGGGGGTCGTCAAAGAGCGGATGCTGGGGCGATTGCCTGGATTGCCGGGAAAACACGTAGACCACGGCGGGCATTGCCTTGGCCGCTGCCTGGCGAAAGCTTGGGAGGTCGCCGTTAGGCGAGGACGTGGGAGTAGTCTGACTTGGCACGATCCCGGGTAGAAAAGCTCCTCCAGCCTGGCTGGGCGGGGAATCTGAGGCAAGCCAGTCGGGCCTTAAAGTGGCAAGCACGAACAACAGCGCAAGCGCAATCGTTGTCACTTGTGCAAAAAGAAGCCATAGCCGCTTAAACATGAATGGATTATGGCTGGATTTGGGGTGGCTGGCTGGGCTAAAATCGGGGTCTTCCTCAACAATAGGCTGTTTCTACTGTCGAAAGTGGCTTTTTATGAGTAGCTCTTCTTCCAATTCGTCTGGGCCTTTGTTGGGCCTTTCCTCTGCTGTAACCGAGGGCGAGTCCTTCAATATGCAGCCGCCCTCCGAACCCAGTCGTCGCAACTGGATTATCGCCTGCGGTGCCGTGGGCGCGGGCGCGGCCGCGGCGGTTGCAGTTCCTCTATTGGGTTCAATGGCCCCTTCCGAGAAGGCCCGTTCTGCCGGAGCCCCTGTGGAGGTCGATATTGCCGACATTCCTGCGGGCGGCGTCAGAATCGTCGAGTGGCGCGGCAAGCCCGTCTGGATTGTTCGTCGCACCCCGGAAATGCTGCAGGGCCTTGAGGCTTTGAATAGCCAGTTGGCAGACCCCAACTCCGATCGCGCCGATTACCCTGTTCCGGCCTACGCCAAAAATGTACACAGGTCCATCAAGCCCGAGCTCCTTGTTACCGTGGGCATTTGTACGCACCTGGGCTGCTCACCGGTTAGCAAGTTTGAAACAGGCGAGCCCTCGGGCATTGCAGTCGATTGGCCAGGTGGGTTTTTCTGTCCTTGCCATGGCTCGACATTCGATATTGCGGGGCGCGTCTTTGCGAACAAACCCGCGCCCGATAACCTTGAAGTGCCAAGGCATATGTACCTCTCGGATAGTCGTATCGTTATAGGCCAAGACGAGCAGGGCGAGGCTTAATACAGGGTCAAAGGCCCCTGGCACCTGGCCCTGGCTCTTATTTTTTGTTTTAACTCTTACTGAGGCATCAGCAAATGGCAGCAGAAAAATTAGTTCAGGCCGACGGGCTTTTGGGTTGGGTCGATCGACGCTTCCCTTTAATTTCTCTTTATAAGACACACCTCTCCGAATACTACGCACCAAAGAATTTCAACTTTTTTTACTTCTTTGGCAGCCTTGCTATGTTGGTTCTGGTGCTTCAAATTGTTACTGGCATCTTCCTTACCATGCATTACAAGCCCGACGCCTCGCTGAATGCAGCCGGCATTCCCGTGGCCTTTGCGAGCGTTGAGTACATCATGCGCGAAGTCCCCTTTGGCTGGCTTATCCGTTATATGCATTCCACTGGTGCCTCAGCCTTCTTTGTGGTTATTTACCTGCACATGTTCCGTGGCCTTATCTATGGGTCTTATCGTGAGCCCCGCGAACTTATCTGGATTTTTGGCTGCCTCATTTTCTTGTGTCTTATGGCAGAGGCCTTTTTTGGTTACCTACTTCCTTGGGGGCAAATGTCCTACTGGGGTGCGCAGGTTATTGTGAACTTGTTTGCAGCGGTGCCTTTTATTGGACCCGACCTTGCTATTTGGATTCGTGGCGATTTCGTTGTGGGTGATGCAACCCTAAATCGTTTCTTTGCCTTTCATGTCATTGCGCTTCCCCTGGTGCTTCTTGGCCTTGTTGCTGCTCACATTATTGCCCTGCACGAGGTTGGCTCAAACAACCCCGACGGGGTTGAAATTAAGACCAAGAAAGACGGTAACGGCATTCCACTCGATGGCATCCCCTTCCACCCGTACTACACCGTGCACGATATTGTTGGCTTTGCGGGCTTTGGCATTCTGTTTTTTGCCGTGGTCTTTTTCGCGCCCGAGCTCGGTGGTTATTTCCTTGAGTACAACAACTTCATTCCAGCCGATCCCCTTGTTACGCCCTCGCACATTGCACCGGTTTGGTATTTCACGCCTTATTACTCCATGCTGCGGGCTGTAACCGACGTCTTTATGTGGGTGATGGTTGCCAGTGCCGGATTGGGCGCTTTGGCCTTCTTTAGAATGTCGGGCAACACCCTTGTTAAGCTGGCAGGCATTGGTTCCATGGTGGTCCTTGCCATCTCGTTTCGCGTTTTCGATGCCAAGTTCTGGGGTGTTGTAGTAATGGGCGGCGCCGTGCTTGTTATGTTTGTGCTTCCTTGGCTCGATAAGTCGCCTGTGAAGTCCATTCGTCAGCGCCCTGGCTGGCAGAAGTGGCTTTACGGTATCTTTGTCGTGAATTTCTTTGTACTGGGCTACCTGGGTGTTCTGCCTCCTACCCCGGCGGGAACGCTTGTCTCTCAAATTGGAACCGTGTATTACTTCGCGTTCTTTGCCTTCATGCCCATCTGGACCCGTATGGGTGATTACCAGCCAGTGCCCGAGCGGGTTCAGTTCCAGCCCCACTAAAACGATCTGGGGCGAAGATTAACAATAACGGCGGGCAGATTCATTCGAGCCCGCCTTTTTTCGAAGGTGAATTATGGTGCGCATTGCAGAGATCTCTGGTGAAGTAAGTCCTTCGGCCCTTCGCCCCGCGCCTGGGTTTGGCCGGCAACTGGCGAGCCTTTTGGTTGGCGTGGGCCTGTCTCTGGGTCTTGGTCTGTCGGCTGTAAAGGCAGCAGGCCCTGCGGTTCCTCTTGACACATTCCCCACGCAAAAGCTCACCGACCGCGCCGCCCTGCAAAATGGCGCCAAGCTCTACATGAATTACTGCCTTGGCTGTCATGGCATCTCGCAGGTTCGCTACAGCCGGCTTGCCGACCTGGGCCTTAGCCAAGACCAAATTAAATCCAGCCTTATTCTTACGGAATCCAAGCTGGGTGACCTCATTAAAACCACCATGCCACTCAAAGAGTCGGCCAACTGGTTCGGTAAGGCACCTCCCGATCTCTCTCTGTCTGCTCGGTCGCGTTCATCGGGCGCAGGCTCTGGTGCCGACTGGATTTACACCTACATGCGCGGCTACTACCTCGACCCAAGCCGCCCGACAGGCTGGAATAACACGGTCTACCCGGCGGTTGGTATGCCTCACGTGCTTTGGGACCTTCAGGGTGAGCGAACCACGGAGTTCAAAAAGGTTATGAACAATGGCGAAGAAAAGCTCGTTTTTGACCGGTTTGTTCAGACTTCGCCCGGCAAAATGACGCCTTCGGAGTACGATAACGCAGTGGCCGATCTCACAGCCTTTTTGTCCTGGGTCGCTGAGCCTGCCGCCCAGACCCGTAAGCAAATTGGTGTCTGGGTGCTGCTCTTTTTAGGCATTTTCTTTGTCTTTGCCTGGCGTCTTAATGCGGCCTATTGGCGCGATATACGTTAGTTCTTAAGTTCGCCGCCGTACTCTTTTAGGGATTCAACCCATGATGGTCTTGTACTCGGGCACCACCTGCCCATTTAGTCAGCGTTGCCGTTTTGTATTGTTTGAAAAAGGGATGGACTTCGACATTCGTGATGTCGATCTATTCAACAAGCCCGAAGACATTTCGGTGATGAATCCGTATGGCCAGGTTCCCATTTTGGTTGAACGCGACCTCATTCTCTACGAGTCCAACATCATTAACGAGTACATCGACGAGCGTTTTCCTCATCCCCAACTCATGCCCGCCGACCCTGTGCAGCGTGCTCGTGCTCGCCTGTTGCTGCTGAACTTTGAGCGCGAGCTTTTTGTGAATGTTGAGCCCCTTGAAAAGCAAGACTCTAAGCGCATTGATAAGGCCCGAGTGCTGGTGCGCGATCGGCTTTCTCAGCTTGCGCCCGTGGTGGCTAAGTCAAAATTTATGTTGGGCGAAGATTTCTCCATGATTGACGTGGCGCTTGCCCCCCTGCTTTGGAGGCTTGAGCTCTACGGTATTGAACTTCCGAAAGCCGCGGCCCCTGTTTTAAAGTATGCCGAGCGCATTTTCTCAAGGCCCGCCTTCTTCGAGGCCTTGACCCCCTCTGAGAAGGTCATGCGTCGCTAGCAGCTGGCCTATCTACCAGCCTGTCCACCTCTTTCACGCTAGGTAAGACATGACCGCAAGCGCAGGCGATGTAGCCTCCACCAAGCCCTATCTGGTTCGGGCCATTTACGAATGGTGCTCCGACCAGGGCTTTACACCCTACCTTGCGGTGTCGGTGAACGATGAAACACGCGTGCCCCCGGCCCATGTTCGCAATGGCGAGATTGTTTTGAACATCAGCCCCTTGGCTACACACCAGCTTGTTATTAGTAACGAAGACGTGCGATTTTCCGCACGGTTTTCTGGTGTTGTTGAAAACCTTAAGGTGCCTATTTCTCAAATTGTTGCCATTTATGCCAAGGAAACCGGGCATGGTATGGCCTTTGATGTTTCTAAGCCTCTGGGCCTGGTCACCGACCCTCAGGCGCAAGGGCCCGACGACGAGGACCCGCCGCCAACTTCACCATCGGGTCTTGTGGGCGTTGAGTCATCACCTGCCCAAAAACTTAAGGCCGTTCGTTCGGGCAAGGCCTCGGGCAAGCCAAGCCTGCGACGGGTGAAATAAAGGCAATAACCCTTTAGAATTTGTTGTGCGCCGCGTTAGCTCAGTTGGTAGAGCAACTGATTTGTAATCAGTAGGTCGTCAGTTCGAATCCGACACGCGGCACCATCCATCTTCCTGCCTGGCGCGGCCAGGCAGGGCATCGAGGACGTTATAGGTTGTTGGGCGCTAGGTGTTGGACGCGACAATGCCCGCGTCCTCAAAAAGCTTCTTAAGCTCGCCCGAGTCGTGCATCTCGCCCATGATGTCCGAGCCGCCAATAAACTCGCCCTTCACATACAACTGAGGCACGGTCGGCCAGCTGGCAAAATCTTTCACAGCCTGTCTTACCTCGTCGTCTTCAAGCACATTGACGGTTGCAACCTGAGTGACACCACAAGACTTCAATAACTGGATAGCACGACTGGAAAAGCCGCACTGCGGCGACTGCGCTGTTCCTTTCATGAAAAGCACAACCGGGTTGTCATTAATGGTCTGAGCAACAAATGCTTTGGCATCCATGGCCGAAGCTCCTTTCGAACAAACGTAAGTTAAGCGTTAATTAAAAGAGACTACTAAAACGGAAAATCTCGAGACAGCAACCACCATGACAGAATCATAGACGACCTAGAACATAACGGGGGCGTCCAGCCAGGTCGTTCATGGGTGTAATGTGCGAAAAGCCTGCATCTTGAAAGCAGCTCACCACCTGCTGCTGCTGACGGCTTCCGTGCTCGACAGCAAAAAGGCCTCCGGCTGCAAGGCAGGCCAGGGCCTGCATGCTTAGCTCGCGCAGATCGTTCATACCGTCTTGACTTGGGCGAGAACCCACAAGGGCCGCGGCGGGCTCCCAAGAAAGCTCGCCCGAGAGGAACTCAGGGTCTTCAATTCCCACATAAGGCGGGTTTGAGACAATAAGGTCAAAGCCGCCTGCCCGCTCGGTGTCCGGCAGGGCAAGCGTCCATGATCCGTGAAAGAGCTGAACCGCGGCGCCAAGCCATGCGGCATTGTTGCGGGCAAGTTGAAGGGTCTTCTCTGACAGGTCCGTGGCGCAGCTACGAACAGCAATCCTTCGCGCCTGAAGTTCAAGGGTAAGGGTGACTGCCAGGCATCCCGAGCCGGTGCCAAGGTCGAGCAGGCGCAAGGGTGCCTCGGTTGCGAATCGATGGGCCTGGCCCGTGGCCCAGTTAAGCGCAGCCTCCACGAGGCCCTCGGTTTCAGGCCGTGGAATAAGGCAGCTGGGGCTTACCCAGAACCGGCGGCCATAAAACTCTTTATGGCCAAGCAAGTAGCTTAGGGGCTCGTCAGCAAATCGCCGCCTTGCAAGCCTTTCATAAAGGGCGCGTTCGGGCTCCGAGAGCTTAAGGTCGTTGGCAATAAGCTGGGTGCGGGGACGACCGGATGCCGCCTCACGAAGCGCAAGGTCTTCCTGGCGGGAAAGGCTAGGACTCGTCGCCAAGCGAGGATAAAAGTTCAGCCTGGTGTTCGGCCGAGAGCGCCTCGGTCAGCTCAAACATGTCGCCATCCATGATCTGGTCAATCTTGTAGAGGGTGAGGTTGATGCGATGGTCGGTGATGCGGCCCTGTGGGAAGTTGTAGGTTCGAATGCGCTCGGAGCGGTCGCCAGAGCCAATCATGAGTTTGCGGGCACTGGCCTCTTTCTGTTGCATGGCGCTAAGCTCGCGATCGCGCACGCGGGCGGCCAGGACCTTCATGGCCTTGTCTTTGTTTTTATGCTGACTGCGGTCGTCCTGGCACTCGGCCACAATGCCTGTGGGCAGGTGGGTAATACGCACCGCGGACTCGGTCTTGTTCACGTGCTGCCCCCCCGCGCCAGAGGCACGAAAGACATCAATACGCAGCTCGTCGGGGCTGAAAACGACATCAACGAGCTCGTCGGCCTCAGGCAATACAGCCACCGTGCAGGCTGAGGTATGAATACGCCCCTGGGCCTCGGTGGTTGGCACCCTTTGCACCCGATGACCGCCTGACTCAAACTTCAGCTTAGAGTACACATCGGAACCTTCAAGCCGAACGATCGCCTCCTTGTAGCCGCCTAGGTCGGACTCACTTGCCGAGAGCATCTCTGTCTTCCAGCGGTTGCGTTCGGCAAACCGCAGGTACATGCGCAGCAGGTCGCCTGAAAAAAGCGCCGATTCGTCACCCCCTGTTCCTGCTCGAATCTCAAGAATGATGGCCTTTCCGTCGTTGGGATCTTTGGGCAGAAGAAGCCGCTGCAGCTCGACGATTTGTTCTTCGAGAAGGCGTTTGAGCCTAAGCAATTCTTCTTGGCCAAACTCTTTTAGGTCGGGGTCCGCAAGCCAGGCCTCGGCCTCTTTCAGGTCGCGCTCCGACTTCTGCAGCTCGCCAAAATGCTCGACCACGGGAGCAAGGTCGGAGCGTTCTTTCGAGAGGGATCGAAACTGGTGAAGATCGCTGGCGGAATCGGGCGCTGAAAGCAGACCCTCGACCACCGAAAAGCGTTCTTGAATCTGCTGAAGCTTTCTCAGCAGGCTTGGTTTGATCATTGGTCGGGCTCGCTCGCCGGACCGTCTGCCTGAGACTCGTTGGGTTCTTGAAGCTTGAAAAGGCTGGGCACAAGCTGCGCAGCCCGTTGAATGGGTCTGAGGGTCGGGATCCGATAGCGCCGAATAGGTGCCGTGCAGAATCTTCTGGCTGAGCCCATGGGCAAGTGCCTTAAGCACCTCGTTGGCATCGTCGCCCCGGGCAAGCCGCTTCTGGGCCGCAGCAAGCTCCGCCTCTTGAAGCGCAGTGACATGCTCTTTAACGGTTCGAATAAGCGGCACCTGCTCACGGCTTGATTTCCAGTGCAGGTAACGCTGAACACCATGATCGATGATGACCTCGGCATGGCTGACTGCATCGCGCCGGGCCTGAACGCCAACTTCAACCAGCCCTGCCAGGTCGTCCACGGAATACAGAAAGGCATCTGAGAGCTTGGAGACCTCGGGCTCAATGTCGCGGGGAACCGCCAGATCTACAAAGAAGATGGGCTTGTAGCGCCGTTTTTTAAGGGCAGACTCGACCATGCCAAGCCCGAGAATGGGCAGGCTTGAGGCGGTGCAGCTCACCACCACATCAAAGTCGCAAAGGCGCCGAGGAAGGTCTGAGAGGGCAAAGGCCTCGCCGCAATAGCTTTTGGCCAAGGTCTCGCCTCGTTGAACGGTTCGATTGGCAATGGCAAGGTTTTGCGGGGACTGAGCTGCAAAGTGGGCGAGGCAGAGCTGAATCATTTCGCCTGCGCCAATAAACAGCATGCGTGTCTGTGCAAGATCGCCAAAGATACGCTGGGCAAGCTTGACCGAGGCCGCGGCCATGGAGACCGAATGGCTGCCGATCTCGGTGCTGCTACGAACCTCTTTGGCAACGGAGAAGGCCTGTTGAAAAAGATGGTGCAGGTTTGAGCCTAGGCTTCCGGCCTCCTGGGCTTGACGGGCGGCCTCTTTAAGCTGGCCAAGAATTTGTGGCTCACCCAGGACCATTGAGTCAAGACCGCTAGCAACACGAAAGACGTGCCTAACGGCTGCCGGTTCTTCATGCTGGTAGAGATGATGCAGGAGGTCGTCATGGCCAACCTGGGAGCGGGCTGCAAGCCAGTTGAGTGCCTGCTGACGGGCCTGCCCTGGGTCGTTGCTGGCCATGTAAAGCTCGGTGCGGTTGCAGGTGGATACAAGGGCCTGTTCGGGTGCCAGACGGCCCATGACCTGGCGCAGTTCCGACAGGCTTGCGCTCACAATCTCAGCCGGAAAGGCGAGCCTTTCGCGCAGCGAGACGGGGGCGGACTGATGGTTGAGTCCGAAGGCGACGACCTGAAATGTCATAGGCCCCTGATTTTACGAGAATATGACGGCGTTTCACCAGCGGACATCCAAATTAGTTGACACCTTAATCTGCAAGCCGCTCAAGACGGTAGCCCGCCCCGTAGATGGACCGAAGCTGAAACCCCATTTCAGGGTGCAGCCGCAGCTTGGCCTTAAGCCTCGAGAGGTGCGTGTCGACGGTCCGTGTCTGCACACGGGGATTCAGGCAAAAGACCTGTTCTTGCAGCAAGGAGCGCTCAAGGTCCTGATTCATATGCTGAAAAATAAAAAATGCAAGCGCCCACTCCCTGGACGTAAGCCGGACCTCTCGGCCATCAAGAAAGGCCCGCTGCGTTCTGGATTCAAGCCGCACGGAACCCACGGTAAGCGTCTGCTGTTCGAGGCTCAAGGCCTGGCCATTGCCGTTGCTAGAACCGCCGCCATGCCCAGGCTCCTGGGCGACCAAGGGCTTATGGCTATGGCGCCGAAGGGCTGCAGTCAGGCGCGCCACAAGCTCACGGGCCCGAATGGGCTTTAGTAAAAAATCGTGGGCACCCTTTGCAAAGGCCTCGGCCAAGGTGGTGTCGCGGTCGTCGCCTGTGAGCATAAAGACGATTGGCGAGGGCAAGGGTTTGTTGTGAAGCGCATCGAGCAGATCAAGGCCCGACATGCCGGGCAGCCGAAGGTCCACCAGGGCTGCATCAAAGCGCTGTCGCGGGTGTGCATCCAAGAAGGTCTCTGCCCGACGAAACCAACGACCCCTCCAGCCCTCATGCGTCAAGACGTCACAGAGCCGTCGGCCCAGTGGCTCATCGTCTTCAATGACCGCAATGCTGCTTCTGCCTGCATGCAAGTTCAGCGCCATTCACGCCCCCCCTTTTCTTGGCATGGTCTAAAAGCGGGGGAGACCCTTGAACTTGATTTGTCTGCTTAGAAAGGCCTGACCCCAAGGCCCCGAACTATAGCCACTTGCAGGCCCAGGCTGGTGCCTTTCGAAGGGCATCAGGCCCTAGGTAAGCCCGAGCTTATTAGGAATTCTGACAACCCAAAAAGAGCTGATAGGCGGGATGCCTGGACTCGTCCCAGTGGCGATAGCCGAGCTTGGTAAGAAACTCGAAGAACCGGCTTTGGTCAGCGGGCGGCACCTGCAGGCCCACAAGAATGCGCCCGTAGTCCGCGCCATGATTGCGGTAATGAAAGAGCGAAATATTCCAACTCGGGTTCATGGCGCTAAGAAAGGTCATCAGCGCACCGGGTCGCTCCGGAAACTCAAACCGATAGAGCTGCTCGTTTTCGGCAAGCTCTGAACGGCCTCCCACCAGATGGCGCAGATGCGTCTTGGCCAGTTCGTCGTCGGATAAGTCCAGTGTATGAAAGCCTGCCTGCGACAGGGTTGAGGCAATGGCATGCGCCTGCTCCCTATTCTTCACCTGAAGGCCAAGGAAAATATGGGCATGCCGAGGGTCGGAGATTCGGTAGTTGAACTCGGTGACGTTAAGGCCGCCAAGGGTCTGACAGAAGGCCTTGAAGCTGCCACGTTCTTCGGGAATGGTGACCGCAAAGACAGCCTCGCGCTGCTCGCCGATCTCACTGCGTTCGCTAACGAAGCGCAGTCGATCGAAGTTCATATTGGCACCGCAGGCAATGGCCACCAGGGTTCGTGGGCTGCCGTCGGCGCGGCTTGCACCATGCTGAGCAACCCAGGCCTTCATTCCGGCAATGGCCAGGGCGCCGGCCGGTTCCTGAATGGCCCGGGTGTCCTCGTAGACATCTTTAATGGCTGCGCAGACCGCATCGGTATCCACCCGCAGCATGGCATCGACATACTTCTGGGTCAGCCGAAAGGTTTCCTCGCCAACCTGCTTAACCGCAGTGCCGTCTGAAAAAAGGCCCACCTCGGGAAGGTAGACCCGCTCGCCCTTTTCAATGGACTGCGCCATGGCGTCGGAGTCTTCTGTTTGCACGCCAATGACCAGGGTCTCGGGCCGCAGCTGCTTTACAAGGGTTGCCACCCCAGCAATCAGGCCCCCTCCACCTACCGCTACGAAAATGGCGTCAATGGGGTCGGCATACTGGCGAAGGATCTCCAGACCGATGGTGCCTTGGCCTGCGATGACATCGGGGTCGTCAAAGGGGTGAACGAAGGTAAGGCCCTGGTCTTTTTCAAGGGCTAGGGCATGCAGGTAGGCGTCGGAATAGGAGTCCCCGTGAAGCACCACCTCGGCACCTCGCTGGCGAACCGCATCGATTTTGACGGTTGGTGTGGTGACCGGCATGACAATAAGCGCCTTGCAGCCAAGCTGCCGGGCAGCAAGCGCAACACCCTGTGCATGGTTGCCTGCCGAGGCGGCAATGACCCCCTTGGCAAGCTGGTCTTGGCTGAGCTGGGACATCTTGTTGTAGGCGCCGCGCAGCTTAAAGGAGAAGACAGGCTGGGTGTCCTCGCGCTTAAGCAATATCCTGCAGCCTAGCCGCCGGGATAGGTTGGGGGCCGGGTCGAGGTCGGTCTCAATGGCGACGTCATAGACCCGGGCGGTAAGAATTCGTCGTAAATAGTCAGCGCCCATGGGCCTATCTTAATTCGCCTAAGGTTTTAGGGTTTATGAACCGAAAGAGGCTTTCGGTCTGAATCGGCTCCGAGGCTCCATTACACTTGAAGCACTATGAACGCTCCTGTATCGCCGGCCCTGTTGTCGGCTGTTTCGACGGTTGACCCATCGGAGTCTCGGCTTCGAGAGATTCCCTACAACTACACCTCTTTTTCCGATCGGGAAATTGTCTGGCGTATTCTTGGCAAGCGAGGCTGGGAGCTTATTTCCGAGCTTCGTCAAGAGCGTCGCACGGGCCGCTCGGCCCGCATGCTCTATGAAATTCTGGGCGATATCTGGGTGGTCAGTCGCAACCCCTACCTGCAGGACGACCTTATTGCCAACCCGCGTCGTTGCCAGCAGCTTGTGGATGCACTGCTTCATCGGCTAAAAGAAATTGAAAGGCGTCGCGATACTCCGTCTTCCTTGCCCTCTGTTGCCTCGGCCCAGGCCCTGCAGCCTGCCCAAGACCCCAGGCCCGAGCTTGTCCGAGACCGCCGTGTTGCAGAGCTTATTAGCCTTGCAACCAAGGCCATCAAACAGTTTGAGTTCGACCTCAACGAGGCCCAAGGCCTTCGAAAGAAGGTTCGTCGCCGTCTTGCCCGGGTGACCGACCCTCAGAACATTAAGTTTGACGGGCTCTCGCGGGTCTCGCATGTCACCGACGCCACCGACTGGCGGGTGGAGTATCCCTTTGTGGTGCTGACGCCGGACACCGAGCTTGAAATGGCCGCGCTGGTGAAGGCCTGCGTGGAGCTTGAACTCACCATCATTCCGCGTGGCGGTGGCACGGGCTATACGGGTGGTGCGGTTCCCCTTACCCCTCGCTCGGCGGTTATTAACACCGAAAAGCTCGAGTTCATTGGGGCGGTTACACGGCTGTGCCCCCCGGGGCTCGACCGCGAGGTGGCCACCCTGTTTACTGGCGCGGGCGTGGTTACCCGGCGTGTGGCCGAGGCCGCCGAGGCTAAAGGTCTGGTCTTTGCTGTGGACCCCACATCGGCCGATGCCTCCTGTGTGGGCGGAAACGTGGCCATGAATGCCGGGGGCAAAAGGCCGTGCTCTGGGGCACGGCCATTGACAACCTTTTAAGCTGGCGCATGGTGGACCCCAACGGGGACTGGCTTGAGGTGGTCAGGCATCACCACAACATGGGCAAAATTCATGACGAAGCCTGGGTTGAGTTTGCCATTCACCGTTATGGGCCCAAGCAGCTTGTGGCGGGTAGCCAGGGCACACCTGAGTTTAAGGGCGCACCGATTGAGTCGCGCATGCTTAAGCTTGAGGGCCAGCGTTTTAGGCGGCTCGGCCTGGGTAAAGACGTTACCGACAAGGTGCTTGGTGGGCTGCCCGGCATTCAGAAAGAAGGCTGCGACGGCTTAATTACCAGCGCAGTCTGGGTTCTTCACCGCATGCCGTCTTGCGTTCGCACGGTATGCCTTGAATATTTTGGCAATGCCCAAGAGGCCGTGCCCTCCATTGTCGATATCAAAGCCTATCTTGATCAAAAGCCCGAGGGGCCATGCTTGCAGGCCTTGAGCACCTTGATGAGCGGTACCTGCGTGCGGTGGGCTACAGCACCAAAAGCAAGCGCGGCGCCCTTCCCAAGATGGTGCTTATTGGCGATATTGTTGGCGAAACCGACGAGGCAGTCGCCCGCGCGGCCTCAGAAGTCATTCGGCTTGCCAATCAGCGCTCGGGTGAGGGCTTTGTGGCGGTCTCGGCTGAGTCTCGCAAAACCTTCTGGGCCGACCGTGCGCGCACGGCCGCCATTGCCCGGCACACCAACGCCTTCAAAATTAACGAAGACGTTGTTATTCCACTCAATCGCATGGGCGAGTACACCAACGCCATCGAGCGCATCAACATCGAGTGCTCGATTAACAACAAGCTTAAGCTCACGCGCGCCCTGCGACAGGCCCTGAACGACATTGCCGATCAAGGCGTGCGCATTCTTAATCGAACCGAAGAGGGCGAAAGCCCTGAGGCCCAGCAGCGCAGCCTTGAGCAACGCCTTGAAGAGGCCGGTGAGATTCTTAAGAAGACGGAATCCCGCTGGGCCTTAATGGCGGCGCATCTTGATGATGCGGTGGCTGACCATGCCCCAAGGCTTGCAGAGCTTGGTCTTAATTTATTGGCCTGGCCGCAAGACCAGAAGGCCCGCAGGCTTTTAGACTGCCTTCAAGACCGCACGCTTCGGGTCTCGTGGAAGCGCGAACTGCGGGATGAATTCCGCAGGCTTTTCCCTGGGCTTGCCTTTAGCAATGTCATCGAGCGGCTTGAGGCCTGCCATGTGCGCGTGCTTCGATCGCGTGTCTTTGTGGCCCTTCACATGCATGCGGGCGATGGCAATGTGCACACCAACCTGCCCGTTAATTCCGACGACTACGACATGCTGCAAGAGGCCCATGCGGTTGTTGCACGCGTTATGGACATTGCCAAAGACCTCGGTGGTGTCATTTCTGGCGAGCACGGCATTGGCATCACCAAGTTTGAGTTTCTAACGCCTGCCGAGCGCAAGGCCTTTGCAGACTACAAGCAGCAGGTGGACCCTCATCAGCGTTTCAATGCGGGCAAGCTTTTAGAAGGCGGCGATCTTAGCAAGGCCTACACGCCCTCGTTCGGGCTTATGGATGCCGAGAGCCTTATTCTTCAGCAAAGTGCCATTGGCTCCATTGCCGATTCGTTTGCCAACTGCCTGCGCTGCGGCAAGTGCAAGCCCGTCTGTGCCACCCATTCGCCACGGGCCAATCTTCTGTATTCGCCGCGAGACAAAATTCTTGCCACCTCGCTGCTTATTGAAGCCTTTCTTTACGAAGAGCAGACTCGGCGAGGGGTAAGCATTGCCCACTGGGAAGAGTTTGAAGATGTGGCTGACCACTGCACGGTCTGCCACAAGTGCCTCTCGCCTTGCCCGGTCAACATTGACTTCGGGGAGGTCTCGATGGCCATGCGCGACCTTTTACGTCGCATGGGCAAGAAGTCCTTTAACCCGGGCACGGCCGCCTCAATGTTTTTCTTAAATGCAACCAATCCTCAGACCATTAAGATTGCTCGCACCCTCATGATGGACTGGGGCTATAAGGCCCAGCGCATTGCCCACGATCTTTTTAAGCGGCTTGCCAAGCGGCAGACGGCCAAACCCCCTCCAACGCTCGGTAAGCCCGCGTTGCGCGAGCAGGTTATTCACTTTGTGAACAAGAAAATGCCGGGCAACCTTCCCAAAAAGACAGCACGCGCCCTGCTTGATATTGAGGATGCCAACTACGTTCCCATTATTCGCGACCCGGTGAAAAGCTCGGCCGATTCCGAGGCGGTTTTTTATTTTCCAGGCTGCGGCTCCGAGCGACTGTTCTCGCAGGTGGGGCTTGCAACCCAGGCCATGCTCTGGCACGTGGGGGTGCAGACCGTTCTGCCACCGGGGTATTTGTGTTGCGGCTACCCCCAGCGTGGATCGGGTCAGTTCGACAAGGCCGACAAAATCATTACCGACAACAGGGTGCTCTTTCATCGTGTCGCCAACACCCTGAACTACCTCGACATTAAAACCGTGGTGGTCTCGTGCGGCACCTGCTACGACCAGCTTGCAGGCTACGAGTTTGAGAAGATCTTCCCGGGCTGTCGCATTCTTGATATTCACGAGTTCTTGCTTGAAAAGGGCGTGCAGCTTCAAGGTGTCACCGGCGTTCGCTACATGTACCACGACCCTTGCCACAGCCCCATGAAGCGGCACAACCCCATGAAGGTTGTCAACCAGCTTGTGAACAGCGAACTCAATGGCCAGGTCGAGAAAAACGATCGCTGCTGCGGTGAGTCGGGAACGCTTGCCATTAGCCGGCCTGACATCTCAACGCAGGTGCGTTTTCGTAAAGAAGAAGAGATGCGCAAAGGCGTGCAAAAAATTCGCGCTGCGGCCACGGTTCAGCAGCCTGTGCTAACCAGTGCAGCGGCCGGCGTATTGGCCGCTGTTGCAGCGCCCGACGAGGTCAAAATTCTTACCGCATGCCCGTCGTGCCTGCAGGGCCTTATGCGCTTCGAAGAAGACACCGAGGTCAAGGCCGACTACATCGTGGTCGAGCTGGCTCGGCATATTCTGGGTCAGAACTGGCTTGAGGCCTATGTGGCAAAGGCCAACCAGGGTGGTATTGAGCGGGTCTTGGTCTAGGCCATGCCCGTAAGTCTCGACCCCTGTT
The DNA here is from genome assembly GCA_018402635.1 of Burkholderiaceae bacterium. Classification (GTDB taxonomy): domain Bacteria; phylum Pseudomonadota; class Gammaproteobacteria; order Burkholderiales; family Burkholderiaceae_A; genus Hahnella. The sequence goes on along the minus strand of JAGYIP010000008.1, from coordinate 29,684 downwards.
TTTTATTGGCCAGATCGCCTTTGGGTATGCCTAGCGAATACGCGAGCCCGGGAATATAAGAGAGAACTGGCTGCCTTCGCCAAGCCGGCTTTGAATACTAAGCTCCAGCTGATGCCGCGAGGCAATGTGCTTCACAATTGCAAGACCCAAGCCCGTGCCCCCGCTCACCCTTGAGCGGCCTTTATCGACCCGGTAGAAGCGCTCGGTGAGTCGGGTTAAATGCTCAGGTGCAATGCCCGGGCCGGTATCACGCACCCAGAAGGCGGCCCGACCATTGTCAATCCACTGCCAGCCAATGGTAATGCTGCCGTTTTCCGGGGTGTAGCGCACAGCATTACTAACAAGGTTTCCAAAGGCGCTTGCCAGCTCTTGTTCGTCGCCTGAAATCTCAAGGGGCCCAGGCTGCTCCTGATAGCTGATGCGATGCTGGTCACGGCTAAGCTGCCGGGCATCACCAAGTGTGCGCTCAATAAGGGGTGGGGCATGAAAGAATCGGCTCGACACCGGGTTCTGGTCGGACTCCAGTCGTGCAAGCGCCAAAAGGTCATCAATCAGCCTTTGCATACGCTCGGCCTGACCGCCCATGGTCGACAGCGCACTGGAACGTTGGGTGTCGTTCAAGGGAAGATCGCGCAGGGTTTCAATGAAGCCCGAGAGCACGGTTAAGGGCGTCTTTAGCTCGTGTGAGACATTGGCCACGAAGTCACGCCGGGTGGTTTCAAGCTTTTGTATTTGGGTGACATCGCGACTGAGCAACAGACGCTCACTCTGCCCGTACGGCACGACCTGCACCTGCAGAATCTGACCGATCTGCGGAACATCATGCAGTACTAAGGGTTCTGACCAGTCTTCGTTTTCTAGGTAGCGCGCGAACTGAGGATGGCGCAGCAGATTCACAATGCTGCGGCCCAGGTCGATCTCGCCCTTAAGACCAATATGCTGCTGCGCCTTCTGACTGGCGTAGGTAATTTGATTGTGGGTGTCGAGCGACACCACGCCGTCAGGCATAGCCTCTGTGGCGCCACGAAAACTCGTTAAAAGCTCGCGCAACTGATATTGCTGGCGCTCGTACGACCTGACCAGCCGGTAGATGGAGGAGAACAAAATATCCCAGGTGCCAAGACCCGAGGGTGTTTTATTCAACCGGAAGTCTTGCAACCAAAGCGCCATCTTCTGCAGATGCCAGACCTGAAAGACCACCCAGGCGCTCATGCAGATTAGGCCAGCAATAAGGCCCGAGGGCCCGCCTATCGAAGCCTGCACCAGTAAGCTAAAAAGGCTGACCCCAAGCAGGGTGAGTCCGATGCGAATCCAGAAGCCAGTCATAACTGCATTATGGCTGGCCTTTGACGCCCGCTAAAAGGGGCGTGAAGGCAAGCGGCTCTAGGCCGCTGGGCTTGTGGGCTGCGCGGTAAACCGGTAGCCGCTGCCGCGAACCGTCTCAACATGACGGTCGTGCCCGGAGGGCACAAGGGCCTGGCGAAGCCTGCGAATGTGAACATCAACCGTGCGTTCTTCAACGAAGACATGGTCGCCCCAGACATGATCAAGCAGCTGGTTGCGGCTATGGACGCGCTCGGGATGGGTGATGAAGAAGTGAAGAAGTCGAAACTCGGTGGGGCCAAGCTCCAGGGGGCTTCCGTGGCCGCTAACACGGTGGGTGAGGGGGTCTAACTTTAGACCCGAGACCTCAACGGCGTCGTCGGTTAGCTGAGGGGCCCGCCGCCGCATCACCGCCTTAATGCGGGCAAGCAGCTCTTTGGGCGAGAAGGGCTTGGTAACGTAGTCATCGGCCCCGCTGTCAAGCCCTTCGACCTTATCGGACTCTTCCGAGCGGGCGGTAAGCATAATGATGGGAATGTTTGCGGTTCGCTCGTGGGCACGCAGTTGTCGGGCATACTGAACACCGCTTGTGCCCGGAAGCATCCAGTCAACCAGAACCAGGTCGGGTAGTTCGGCGCGAATAAGGGTGTCGGCAGCAAGCGTATCGGCTGCCCGAAGCACTTTATGACCCGCAAAGCTAAGGTTAACGGCCACGAGCTCTGCAATCGCGGGTTCATCTTCTACGACTAAAATAGTACTCGACATAACTCAACTCTATTCCAGCTATATGACATGTCAATGACAAACTCCACCGGCAACAACCCCGAACCCACCACAACCCATTTTGGGTTTGAGTCGGTTCCTCAGGCCGATAAGGCGCGTCGTGTGAAGGCAGTCTTTGACTCGGTCGCACCGCGTTATGACCTCATGAACGACCTGATGTCGCTGGGCCTGCACCGGGTCTGGAAGGCAATTGCCATAAGCCAGGCCGCCATTCGTCCAGGCCAGTCTGTGCTCGATGTGGCAAGCGGTACGGGCGATCTGGCGCTTGCCATGGCGCCGCGCGTCGGCCCTACCGGCCGGCTGGTGATGACGGACATTAACCCCAGCATGCTTGCCAAGGGGCGAGACCGGCTGCTCGATGCCGGCTACCCCGTGACGGCCATGGTCTGCGATGCCGAGCAACTGCCATTTGAAGATGCCTCCTTTGATCGGGTCACGCTTGCCTTTGGTCTAAGGAACATGACCCATAAAGACAAGGCCCTTCAAGAGCTTTTTCGGGTCTTGCGGCCAGGCGGCAAATGCCTCATTCTTGAGTTCTCTAAGGTTTTGCCCCCCTTTGAGAAACTTTACGATCACTATTCGTTCAAAGTCTTACCGAGTATCGGCCGTTGGGTCACGGGTGATGCGCAAAGTTATAGGTATTTAGCCGAATCGATTCGCATGCATCCCGGCCCCCAGGAACTGGCAGAGCTTATGCGCCAGGCTGGCTTTGGGGTGGTGCGATTCCAACAGATGTCGGCAGGAGTAGTGGCAATTCATCAGGGCGTTAAAACCATATAGGAGATTGAAATGCTGGACGCGTTAATACCCTCAAGGGCTCTTGCCCAAAAAGGAGCTGCCTTGCTTACGGGGCTGCTTACCGTGGTCTCACTTTGCCTTGTTCCAGCCTCCGAGGTTGAGGCCAAGAAGTTTGGGGGTGGAATGTCCATTGGGAAACCCGCTCCCATGAAAAAGGCACCTGCTGCTCCAGCCGCCAATACCAATACCCCTGCAAAGCCCAATGCTGCCCAGACCCCGGGTAGCACCCCTGCAGGCCAGGCGGCTGCCGCCCCTGCTGCAGCCGGTGCTGGCACGGCCGCGGCTGCGGGTGCAGCAACCCGAAGCAGCTGGATGGGCCCCCTGGTTGGTATTGCTGCGGGCCTGGGTCTTGCTGCGTTGGCATCGCACCTGGGTTTCGGTGAGGAGCTTATGAGCCTGCTGCTTATCGTTCTTTTTGTTGTTGCTGCTGTCGTGATCTTCCGTCTGGTAATGGGTCGGGCAAGGGCAGGCACCGGCATGCCCGAGCCTGCAATGGCACGATCATCGGCGGGGATGGGGGGTGGTTCAATGGCTGGCGGGCAGTGGTCATCGCAGCCCGAGACCAACCCTAGGGCTGGCTCTGCGCAAGGCTTTGATCGTTCAGCGGGGCTTCAGGAGGAATCCGCCACCTACCAAGAACCCGCCTCCGCCTCGGCCCAGTACATTTCCGAGGACGACATTCAGGCCTTCTTAAATGTTGCCCGTCAGCAGTTTATGGCCATGCAACGGCTCTGGGACTCCGGCGACCTTAGCCAGATCGAGTCCTTCTGCACGCCGGCTATGGCCCTTGAGATTCAGCGGCAGTTGCAAGAGCGTGGCGACGCGCCCAATCAAACCTCTGTTGTGCAGCTTGAGCTTGAGTGGCTTGGTCTTGAGTCTGCCCAAGATGACGACGGCGCAGAGCTTGAAGAGGCCTACATTCGGTTCTACGGCCTTGTGCGCGAGGAGTCCGACGGAACGGCCAATGCCTTCGATGAGGTCTGGCTTCTTCAGAAGCGCGTCGACGGCGTCACGGGCTGGCTGCTTGCAGGCATTACCCAGCAGGGCGGTTCGAACTAGCCTGCCATGGTGAGGCAAGGCCTTTTTAATCCGCAATGGCTGGCCTACAGCCGCGCAAGCTTTCTGGGCTGGGTTAACTCCATTATCGAGTCCCGGCCCGAACTCCACGAGGCCTGCCGGCCTCTTGCCGGACGCAGGCTTTGCTTTGTTGTTGACCCGGTTGGCCTTGAGGCCAACCGACTGCAGGCATTTACTGCATTTGAGGCCGATGGCCTTTTGCGCGCCTTAAGCCTTGATGCCTCTTTAAATCATGAGCCCGAGGTCACCATTCATCTTGGACCGGGGTTTTTTGTTGAGGCCGCCTCAACGGGCATTGCCCAGTTTGCCGCCTCTTTTCTGCCCTTTGGTGCCCTGTCGCAAGATACCCAGGCGGCTGGGCCGTCCTTAAAGGGCGTGCGCATCGAGGGCGATGCGGCGCTGGCCCAAAGGCTTATGCCTTTAGTTGAGGGGTTGAAAAACCAGCGACCCGAGCTACCCGGTTTCTTGAACTTCCTAAAACCCAAGCCCACCCAGGCTCCCCACGACCCCGAGGCACTGCCTTTTATTTCCAAGGCCGAGTTGCGGCAACAGGCTAGCCGGCTGCGAACCCTTCGCGAGGGCATTGACCGGCTCGATAAACGGCTTAAGACTGCAACGCCGGCTAGGGCTTAAACGAGGCCTCAACGGCCTCTTTGCCCAGGGCCCCCTGAAGCCGCTTTCCTGAGCTTGCAAACGATGTGGGCGTGGCCTGAACATTAAGCCGCCTGCCCAGCTCCACAATTTTGCCTTGTGGGTAGTTGCAGGGCTCTGTTGCAGCGGCAGGCTCTTTACCCGATAGCATCCAGTCGTCCCAGGCCTGTTGGCGGTCTTTCGCACACCAGGCGTTGCGCGAGACCGTGACCGACTCGGGCCGCAGAATGGGGTAGAAGAAGGTGTAGATGGTGGCATTGTCGAGGTCCATTAAGGTGGCCCGAAACCGGCGGCAGAAGGAGCAATACGGGTCTTCGAAAACCGCAATACTGCGCTTGCCTTTGCCGCCATCGCCAAGAACGGTCTTCATGGCAAGCTCAAGCGGAAGGGTGTTGAAGTCGATGCGGCTGACCTCCTCAAGCCTTGCCGCCGTAAGGTTCTTGCCAGATTTAAGCTCGATCATCTGGCCTTCAACAATGGCAAAGCCTGCCTTCTCATCAATATAAAAAAGGTCTTGGCCAATTTGAACCTCATAAATGCCTGCCATCGGCGTGGTGCCAATTGCGGTGATCTTAAAACGGCCGCCGAGCCATTGTTCGACCGACTGGTTAATAGCCTGACGCACGCTTGGGCTTACGCCACTGGGCTTTGACTGGGCGAAGGCCTGGCTGTGGGAAAGACCAAAGGACAGGCTGGCAAGAAGGGCAAGGCTTAGAAGAAGGCGCATGGCATTAGGCTCCGTGAAGGGCAAGTTGAACAAGTTGGCGGCGCAGGGGCTGCACCTTCTGAATGGCCCGAAGCCCCAGTTGGCGGCTTTTCTCAAAAAAATCGGGGCCTGGCTGAATAAGCCGCCACAGGCTATCGATACCCCATTGAACCCGTTGCACACTCTGGTGGCGTTGTGCGGCAAACCGCCCAAGCAGGTCTGGCTCGCCAGGGTCTTTACCGCCTGTTTTGCCATGGCGGGAAAGGAAGGCATCGAAGGCAAGAAGGTCTTGAAAGCCCAGGTTAAGGCCATAACCGGCAAGAGGGTGAACGGTGTGCGCGGCATCGCCCAATAACAGGACTCGCCCAAGGCTTGTCTCGGGCACGAGGGTCATGGCAAGCGGGCTTGAGACCCGCGCACTTGGGCTGCTGAGTTCGCCAAGCCTGTGGCCCGTAGCAAGTGTGAGTTCATGGGCAAAGTCGTCGTCGTTGAGCGACTGGAAATAGGCGAGCCGTTCATTGGGCAGGCTGTAAACCAGGGAGACCTGATTCGGGTCTTTCAGAGGCAAGAGGGCAAGAACAGCCCCCTTCTGAAACCACTGCATGGCAACTGCCTGGTGGGGGTGTTGGCTTTGAAAGCGGCAGACCAGTGCGGTTTGCTGGTACTGCCTGAGGCCCCAGCCAAGCCCGAGGCGACGCCTTACCGTGGAGCGCTGACCGTCTGCGGCAAGAACCAGACTGGCCTTATAGGCCTGCCCGTTGGCAAGACCCAGCTCGGCGGGTGCGCAAGGCCCAGCGCCACCGGGCAGCACCCGGCTCAGCGCAGCCTCGAGACGGCTTACATTGGCTGGCAGGCTGGCAGGCGAGTCAACCGCTGCAAGCAGCTCGGCATGCGAAATAATCGAGGCAAGGCTCTCTTCACCAAGCTCCCGTGCATTTAAGGTTAGGTCGGCCTCTTGGCCCCCCATTGGCCTGCCAGTGGACTGGCGAATCTCCATGCTCACAATGGGCTGCGCCTTGTCTTGAAGCGTCTGCCAAAGCCCAAGCTCAGAAAGAAGGCCAATGGTTTGGGGCCCCAAGGCATAGGCCCGCTGGTCTGCGCCGTCGATGCGCTGCGGGGCCTCTTTTGGGCCTGCCCAAAGCACATCATGGCCACGCAAGGCCATCAGCCTGGCCGCGCAGCCTGCAACCAGGCCTCCGCCTGCAACAGCCACGGGCATTGCATGCTGAGTCATCTAGCCCAGCCCTTTCGCAGCGATGTCCTTTCGGTACTGCATGCCATTGAATTGAATAGGGCCGATAGCCTGATAGGCGGCTGCCTGCGCCTCCTTCAGCTTGCCTCCAAGGGAGGTTACACAAAGCACGCGACCGCCTGAGCTGACCAGGCCCTGTTCAGAAAGGCTTGTGCCCGCATGAAACACCTTGGTGTCTGCAGTGTCTTTAGGGATGCCAGTAATGGAGTCGCCTAACTGCGGGGCCTCGGGGTAGTTGGCTGCCGCAAGAACCACACCCACGGCAGGCCTTACGTCCCAGAGGCTGTCGGCCATGGATTCTGCCTGCTCTAGCCGTCCGTGAATGGCAGCCTCTAAAAGGCCAACGAAGTCCCCCTTCATGCGCATCATAATGGGCTGTGTCTCTGGGTCACCCATTCGGCAATTGAACTCCACCACCCTGGCCTGCTCGTTTTGAATCATTAGGCCTGCGTACAAAAAGCCCTTGTATGGGGTGCCCTCGGCCTGCATGCCCTTGAGCACCGGACGAATCACTTCGCGCATAACCTGTGCATAGACCTTAGGTGTGACCACGGGTGCGGGCGAATAGGCCCCCATGCCTCCTGTGTTTGGGCCGGTCTCGCCATCGCCAATACGCTTGTGGTCTTGGCTGGTAGCCAGTGCAAAGGCAGACTTGCCGTCGCAGACCACCATAAAGCTTGCCTCTTGCCCTTGAAGGAAATCTTCAATGACGACCCGTGAACCGGCAGACCCCAGCTTGTTGGACATGAGCATGTCGGCAATGGCCTGATGGGCTTGTTCGAGGCTGGCGGCAACCACCACGCCCTTGCCTGCTGCAAGGCCATCGGCCTTAATCACAATGGGAAGCCCGGGAAAACGTTCAGCCTGTTCACTGGCATAGTCGCGGGCTGCGGCCGGGTCGGTGAAGGTTTTATAGCCCGCGGTAGGGATGTTGTACCTGGCCATGAACTGCTTGGCGAAATCTTTCGAGGCTTCAAGCTGCGCGGCCGCCTTGCGTGGACCGAAGACCTTCAGCCCCTCGGACTCAAGCCTGTCGACAAGCCCTGCTGCAAGCGGCGCCTCGGGCCCCACTACCGTAAAGGCAATGTCGTTGTCCTTTAAAAACCGAACCAGGCCATCGGGGTCTTTCACGGCATCAAGGGCGACGTTCGTAAGATCGGGCTCGGTGGCAGTGCCGCCATTACCCGGCGCAACGTAGACCTTTTGCACACGCGGTGACTTCGAAAGCCGCCAGGCCAAGGCATGCTCGCGGCCACCACCGCCAATAACCATGAGCTTCATAGAGTCACCACGTTGGTGTAGACGTCCTGAACATCATCGAGCGACTCCAGGGCATCAAGGAGTTTCTGCATTTTCTCGCCATCCTCGCCTTCAAGCTCCGTCTGCGTCTCAGGCCGCATGGTGACCTCGGCAAGCTCGGGCTCAAGCCCTGCGGCTGCCATTGCCTGGCGCACCTGTGCAAGGTTGGCTGGGCCTGTTAACACCTCAATGGACCCGTCGTCGTTCACCAGAACATCGTCGGCTCCGGCCTCAAGCGCTGCCTCCATTACATCGTCTTCCGAGCGGCCTGGCGCAAAGAGCATCTGACCACAATGTTTAAACAGGAATGCCACCGAGCCATCGGTTCCCAGGTTTCCTCCGTGCTTGGAAAAGGCGTGACGCACCTCGGCCACGGTTCGAGTGCGATTGTCGGTAAGGCAGTCCACCATCACCGCAGCCCCGCCAATGCCGTAGCCCTCGTAGCGAATCTCCTCGTAGTCGACCCCTTCCAGCTGGCCCGTTCCGCGTTTAATGGCGTCTTGGACTTTGTCTTTGGGCATGTTGGCATCGCCTGCCTTATCCATAGCAAGCCGAAGCCTGGGGTTGGTTGTTGGGTCTGCCCCGCCAAGCTTGGCGGCAACGGTGACCTCTTTAATAATGCGGGTAAAGATTCGGCCACGCTTTTCATCTTGACGGCCCTTGCGGTGCTGAATATTGGCCCATTTGGAATGCCCTGCCATGGTCTTAACGAACCCTCCTTGCTGCTTTGTTTAGCATTTGATTTCCAATTGTTAGAGGGGCGATCTGCATGGTTTCCGCAGCCACTCTGTGGGCGCAATGATTTCAAACCCTGAAGTGTAACGGTCTTTGAATGGGCCTTAGGCCCTTCATTCAATGCGTCCTAAGGCTCACCTGAGGCGGATCAAGCAAAATGCTGATATGACGTCGCCAGCCACCGAAGACCGCCCCATCAGCCTATCCCGAAGCCTTTCTTCCATTGCCAGGCTCTACGGGCCCAAAGCCATTGAATTGCTTGCTCGCTCCCATGTTGCAGTGGTGGGCCTGGGCGGGGTGGGATCGTGGGCGGCAGAGGCCCTTGCGCGCTCAGGCCTTGGGCAGCTCACGCTTATCGATAGCGACCATGTCTCGCAGTCCAATCTGAACAGGCAGGTTCAGGCGATGCAGGCAAGCCTCGGGAAGTCCAAGGTCGATGCGCTAAGCGAACGACTTCTGGGCATAGGCCTGCCGTTACAGATCCACCGCGTTGATGCCTTTCTTTGCGAAGACAACATAAGCCAGCTTCTTGCGACAGGGCCCGATTTTTGGATTGACGCCTGCGATGATCGCAAAGCCAAGCAACTTCTTATTCAAGCCTTACCTGCAAGGCAGCGCCCCTTTAAGCTTATTGTCTGTGGTGCCGCAGGGGGCAAGACCGACCCAACACGCATTCGTCGCGATGACCTCTCAAAGGCAACACACGATCCGCTCTTGGCCCGTCTTCGCTCAGAGCTTCGCAGGGCCACAGCCGCAAAAAAGCCCTCGGCCCGACTTAATGTTCAGGTGGTCTACAGCCAGGAACCAGTAAGACGGCCCGTCGAGGTCGAAGGCGATATGCCCAAGGCTCCTGCGGGCCTGTCAGCCGGGGGTTATCTCGCCTGCGCGGGCTATGGCTCCAGTGTGGCCGTAACAGCCAGCATGGGCATGGCGGCTGCCGCCTTTGCCATTGAATGTTTACTTAGGCGTTTGGTGTGCCCGAGTCTTTCTGGGCCAGCGCCGCAAGCGCATTTTTCACCTTCGCGAGTTCGGCACGTGCCTCGGGGGTGAAGGCATCGACCTGCCTTGAGAGGTCGTCAAATAAAGACCCAAGGGCGGGGTCTGGAATGTCGTTTGTGGGCGTGTGGCCTTTTGCCATGGAAGACGCCGAGCCTGATGGCTTTGAACTGTCGTGAGCAAACGCCTGCGCAATGGCAGGGTCAACCCGTTGCTCAAGAGAGGCTGGGCTGTTGGCATGGGTTGCGCTTGACCCAAGGCTGGTAGACTCGGTTAATGGTTGATGCCCAGCCTTTTTTCTGCCAAGCATCCAGGCGCCAACGGTTACCAAGGCCCAGAGACCCGTTATGAGCAGCCAGGCGGCAAGAATGGCCTCTGATGAGACCGTTGGTTCTGCGGTTAACGCCCATGTCTGCGTTGCAAAGCTCGACCATGGCAGGCCGCCTAGCCAAGATAAAGACCCGCCATTGAAGTTGGATCGTTCCCCGACAACCACAAAAAGGGTAACAAGGTTGAGACCTAAAACAATACGATTCAACATAAGACCTTTACAGTAGCACCAATTCCAATGCGAACAGTTTCTTACTTAGCGGCCTATGGACAATAAATTTGAACTTCCTCGTGAAGGGGTTCGTATCTACGACCCGAAATCGGGCTGGCAAGATTCCGTCAAAAAAGCAAGCGACCCTGCTCGCGATGCCAGTCAGTTTGAGCCTTCGGAACACCAAGAACCCCACGGCCAAGACGAGGCCAGTAATAACGACGACCAGGACCATTACGAACACGAGCCTCACCACGAACACGAGCTCCGCGATGAGGAAGAACTTGACGAGCATGAGGCCGAAGAGTTTCAAGATGAGCAGCATCAGGCCCAGGCGGATGACTCTTTTCAGGTCGAAGGCCAAGACGAGTTACTCGACCCTCGCGAGGACGATCGCCAGCAGAGTCCTTTGCAATCGCCTTTTCAGGCGCAGGCCCAAGGTCAATCCCATTCACCCGAGGCCTTCGCAGCAGAGGCCCTGCGGTCACTTTCTGACAACCTATCGTCAGCCGGTGCGCTGGCTGGCTACTCGGGCCCTTCGCGGGGTACGCCGGCCGCAGGCCTCGTGCCTCAGGGGCCAGGCTGCAGCGCTGGCCAAGGTTGGTGATTCGCTTGATGGTCTCTTTACTGTCATTCAACGCTCCACCCTTGCCAATAGCCTGGACGGATCGGCGCCAAGCTGGCGCGACGTTGCCAACATAAGCCGTCATCTTGAGGGGCGACTTAATACCCGTCAGGAATTGCTTAAAGAACTTACGAAGGTTGATCGTGAGATTCGTGACACCCGTGACGACCTTCTCCTTACGCTAAAGGCCTTAAGTGAGTTCGAGCAGCAGAACCTTCAGGCTGCGTCGATGCGGGCGAGCATTAGTTCGGTGGCCGCCCGAGTAATCGCCAAGCGTTTTGAGGAGCCCGGAGACAACTAAGGCTGCTGGGCTGGCTATTGGAATTAGGCTTGGATTGGATTAGGATTTGTTGGCCTGGGTCTGGTCGCCCGGGCTTTTTCCTAAATGGCCTTGCTGCGAGGAACTGCCGGATGGCGAGGCTGCCGGTGCCGTTGGTCCGCCCGCGCTCGGCCCGGAACCATGCGACGCATAGGCTTTAGGAACAAGAGCGAGGGGCGGCTTTGGCTTGCGAAAGCCTGCAACCTGCAGCGGGTCCTGCGCCTGGCCTTGGCTGGTATCGGAGTTTGAGACGGCCGCGACCGACTGCTGCTGCTCCTCTTCTTTTTTCTGCGCATGACGCAGCCAAGGCTTGTCCTCGCGGCTACGCAGAGGGTTGCGGGCCGAGGCGGCAAGCGCGCTTGGGTAGCCAGCACGAATAACGGTTTTCTCTGCCGAAGCATTGCGCTCGGCCTTTGATATCTCCACCCGATACTTCAGGAAGGAATGCAGCAAGGGGTTCTGTGACTCCGTGGCCTTGTCGCGCTTGCCGTTCTTTGCATGATGCAATTCAATGGACTGGTCAATTGCGCGGGAAAAGGACATAAAGGACGCCTGCAGACGGTTGTTCCGGTGGCGCACTAAAAACTGCTTGGCAAAGGCGCGCCGCGCGTCAATGGAGTCGAGAATGGGCGGCGTCAGTACAAAAGAAAAGGGGAACTCTTCGGAGTACCGATGGATCGCACTGGTCTGGTCTGTTCTTACCCGGCTTGGAACGATCACTAGGGTGGGGTGGTAACGCGTGGACTCAAAGACCCACTGGTGACGCTTGGCGAACTCAACGGTTGTAATTAACTCCACGTCGGAGACAGCCGTGGGCAGCACCACCAGGTCGAATTCAAAAAGAAGCTCGCTGTTAAGAAAGTCGTTCCAGGTGAGGTCTGCAATGACAATGTCGGTGTCGGGCTCAAGCTGACGCATGACGCGACGCAATTCAATAACCACGCGGTTAAAGCCCCCCGTCTTCGGTACCTGAAACTGCTTAACGCGAATGGCGTCGGGGGCGTTTTCCTTTTGTACCTCTTTGACCCAACGTGTTGAAGACCCTTGGCTGTCAAAGTCAAGCAATGTGGTGCGAAGTTTGCGAATAGAGGCAAAGTACCGACTCAGATTGGCTGAGATGGTGCTTTTGCCCACGCCGCCCTTCTGATTGGTGATGAGGATACGAATCATCGTTAGCCCTAACTCATTGAAAAATAGGAAATACGGCCCTGCAAACCCCCTTTGGTATCTTTAAAATCGGATGGGGAACCTAAAACTATAGGTGCTTGACTGGGGTTTGTAAAAGTGAGTGCAAGGACAAGGGTCTCTGGCCCGTTGAGGTTATAATTTGCGGCTTGGCCAAGTAGCTCAGTCGGTAGAGCAGAGGACTGAAAATCCTTGTGTCGGTGGTTCGATTCCGCCCTTGGCCACCATCTTGCTCCTGCGTCCCATGGACCACATAATCGCAGGTATGAAACCCTCTGAATCAGTGCGAAAGAACCGGGACGAGATCGTTGAGATCGTGCTGAGGCACAACGCCAAAAATCCACGGCTCTTTGGGTCGTGCAGCCGCAACGAGGACTCCCCCTCAAGCGACATCGACCTTCTAATCGACCCGACAGAGACCACCACCCTTTTTGATATTGGCGCTATTCGTCATGAATTGCTCGAACTTCTAGGCACACCAGTAGATGTAGTTACACCTGGAGCACTTCCTGAATCATTTCGTGCCACTGTAATTGCCGAAGCAAAACCACTGTGAATCGCTCCAATAAGCCCCTCGATGAGTTTATTAGGCACATCCTGATTGGTATCGAAAAAATTGAGCGCCACACCAAGGGGCTAGATCTGCAGGGTTTTATTGCAAACGATCTAATTCAAGACGCAGTCATCAGAAACCTTGAGGTTGTTGGCGAAGCGAGTAAAAACATACTGAAGCATTACCCAGAGTTTTCGACAAGTCGACCGGAAATTCAATTGAGCGCCGCTTACCAAATGAGAAATGCGGTCTCACACGGGTACTTTGCTGTAGACCTTAAGATTGTTTGGTCAACGGTCGAGCGGAGTATTCCTGAACTGAAAGCGCAGCTTCTTCAGGCTGGCCAGGAACAGCCTCAGCCCCCCGCCCCCAAGGAGGCAGAGCTCTGAAAATCCTTGTGTCGGTGGTTCGATTCCGCCCTTGGCCACCATCCATCGTCTTCTGGTTATGATCCGAATCAGATCGCTCTAACGCTTCGGGCGAAACCTAGTGCCCGCCCTTTCATAACACCCAGGAGACTTCAATGACTAAAGCCGTACAAATTTCATCCACCGGCGGCCCCGAGGTGATGTCGCTGGTGGACCTTCCACTTGGCAAACCTGGCCCAGGCGAGGCGCTGGTTCGCCATCATGCCGTTGGGCTTAACTACATTGACGTTTATTTCCGAAGTGGGGTCTACCCCGCAGAGGGTCTTCCAACGGTGCTTGGTATGGAGGGCGCCGGGGTGGTGGAGGCGGTGGGCAAGGGCGTTGAGCATGTCAAGCCCGGTGACCGCGTGGCTTACGCCGGCAGGCCCATGGGCGCCTATTGCGAGGCCAGGGTTCTTCCAGCGGCGCTTTTGGTTAAGCTTCCGAAGGCCATCTCGTTTGAAACCGGTGCAGCCATGATGCTAAAGGGCATGACCGCCCAGTACCTGTATCGGCGCACAGCCAACCTGCAAAAAGGCCACACCATTTTGTTCCACGCCGCGGCTGGCGGTGTCGGGCTAATTGCCATGCAGTGGGCCAAACTTTTAGGCGTGACCGCCATTGGTACCGTGGGCAGCGATGAAAAGGCAAAGCTTGCCTTGGCGCACGGGGCAGCGCATGTTGTTAACTACAACACCGAAGACCTGGTGGCTCGGGTGAAGGACATAACCAATGGACGGGGCGTGGATGTGGTCTACGACTCGGTGGGCAAGGCCACCTGGGAGCGCTCCCTTCAATGCCTGCGTAAATACGGCCTGATGGTGAGCTTTGGCAATGCCTCGGGCAAGGTTGCTCCGGTTGACTTAAACCAGCTTAATGGGCACCTTTTCTTAACAAGGCCATCCCTCATGCCCTACACAGCATCTCGTGCAGAACTCGAGCTCAGTTCAGGCGAGCTTATTAAGCACGTGGCAAGTGGGAAGATCAAAATTAAGATTGATCAAACCTATCCGCTTTCTGAGGTCGTTCAGGCCCACACCGACCTTGAGGCCCGAAAGACCACAGGCTGCAGCGTTCTAATTCCCTAAAGAAGGCCTCAAACTGGGGCGTGATTAAAAGTAATTCGCGAGCGAGTCGGGCGTTAATTGTTTGCGCCTTAGTGGCCATCACGGTTCTAGCGGGCACCCCAGGCGTTGCTAAGGCTCAAGTCATGAGCGAGGGCTTTGAGCCCGACTCAAGCGCCTTGCAGGATGTTGAAGTTCGCGCCCAGCGCCCCAACGATCTTCAGCAACGGCGGTTTTCCAATGCCTCGAAAACCGTCGTGGGCCGACAGGAAATCCAAAAGTACGGGGACACCAGCCTTGAAGACGTGCTGCGTCGTCAGCCCGGGGTCACGATACCCTCGGGCGGTGGCAACCCAAGGCTGCGCGGCATGGCCGAGGGCTACACCCAAATTCTTATCGATGGTCAGCCCGCAGGCCGAGGGTTCACCGTTGATTCCATTCAGCCCGAGCAGGTTGAGCGCCTGGAAATTATTCGCGTACCGACCGCAGAGACAGGCGGTCAGGCCGTGGCAGGCAGCCTTAACATCATTACCCGCGAGGGCCAGGCGCGCGGCCGCAAAGACCTTAGCCTGGGCTTAAGCCTTGGCGAGCGCGACCTTCAGGGCTTTCGGCTTGGCCTGACCCAGCAAGGCGCCTGGCTGGGTGATGAGTCAATGGTTTCAGCCACCGTGTTTGGCCGAACTCAAGACAGCCAGTCCGAGCAGTCCTTGCGGTTTACTTCTGGGGCGAACTCTTTAACGACGTCCGGCCAGGCGTCGCAAACCCGCTCGCAGCAAGAGCGCCTTGGGCTAAGCCTGCGCGGGCAGGCGAGTTGGAATCTTGAAAACCAGTCTAGTTTTTCTGTGCGGCCGATGGTCTTTGCGGTGAAGGGCGACACGCAAAGCCTGCGTCAGATTGAAGGCTGGCAGGGTGCAGACCCTTTGCGCTTTGCTTCACCCTACCTGCAGGATGACGCCGAGCAGCGCTTTCACTATGCCGTGGGCCGGGTTCTGCTGCTGCACAAGTGGAACCTTAATTCCCAGTTGCGGCTTGAAACCGGCCTGACCGGCTCGGCCTTTGAATTCAAGCGTGAAGAAGAGGCCTTGGCCCAGACCATTGCACAGACCCCAAGCGCCCGCCAGACCGATGCCAACACCACGGAGCGCGGCCTTTTGCTAAGTTCAAAATTAAAGCGCTTGTTTGATGAGGACGAGCAGACCTTCGGCCTTGAGCTTGAGCAGACCTTGCGCAAAGAAGAAGACAGGCGAGCGGTGAATGGCGTTTTCTTCAATACCGGCCTGGGTGATGAACTGGACACCGACCAGACCCGGTGGGCGCTTTATGGCCAATGGGATTTCAACCCAAGCCCGCAATGGGCGTTTCTGGCCGGTCTGCGCCAGGAGTCCATTCGTACCCGCCTTCAGACCCTGCCCAGTCTTCCAAGGCAGAACCACGAGAGCCAACAGACCTCACCGTCTCTGAGCCTCGTACACCGACCCGCCGAAGACCCAGGCCTGCTTTATCGCTTGAGCCTAAGCCATGCCTACAAGCGCGCTCGCGCACGTGACCTCTCCTCGCTTCCAAGCTTATCGACCAGCTTTGACCCGAACACGGCCAACAGCCCTGATGCCGCAGACAGCGTGGGCAATCCCAACCTAAGGCCCGAGCAGTCCTGGGGCCTTGATTTCAGCTTTGAAAAGAGCCCTGTTTCCAACAGCCTTCTGTCTGCGGGTGTTTTTTGGAAGCAAATTAAAGATGTCCAGCGTCGTCAGACGCAGCTTGAAACCGTGTCGTGGTCGACGGTTCCTCGCTGGGTCAACAGACCGCGTAATTTAGGTGAGGCCGACCTGCTTGGGCTTGAACTTGAGGCCCGGGGGCCTGCAAGGCTTTGGGCCCAATGGCTGGGCTTAGGACCAGAAACGTCAGCAAAGCCAGAGGGCAGAGCAGGCGGTCGGGGTGGTTCAGGGCTTGAGTTTCGGGCCTCGTTGAGCCGTTACTGGTCTCGACTGCAAAGCCTTGATGGACCCGATAACCGCCTGCCCGGTCAGCCCGCCTGGGAACTGAAGCTGGGCTTTGATGCACGGCCTGCAAAATCGAAACTTCGCTACGGGGCAAGTCTGGGCTACACCAAGGCGGCCCGTTATCAGACTGAGCCGCAGGCCTGGGTTGAGGCCGACGATGACCTTTCTCTTGAGGCCTATGGCCTGTATTCATTCGACCGCAATCGGCGCCTGCGGCTTACGGTGCAAGATTTAGCGCGTTGGTCGTCGGAGTCTTCGAACCTAAGGGTTTTTGATGAGGGCACTCGGCTTGAAACCGCACGCCGGCCCGGCAGGCTTCGGGCCTCTTTGCGATACGAACTCGGTTTCTAACGAGCCGCTGTCACCACAATTTCAACCTTCCACTCTGGCTTGGCAAGCTTGGCCTGCACTGTGGCGCGGCAAGGCGCCTGACCGGCCACCACCCAGGCATCCCAGGCCTTGTTCATGGCGTCGAAATCGGCGAGATCGGCAAGAAAAATCTGGGCCATCAAAATGCGCGACTTGTGCGAGCCCGCCTGGCCTAAGAGCCGATCGATTGACTGCAAAACTTGTTGGGTCTGGCCAAGCGCATCCTGCGAGGCATCGCCTGCCACCTGGCCAGCAAGAAAGACCAGACCACTATGAGCAGAAGCCTCTGAGAGTCGTGCACCCACTTCAAAGCGTTCAACCATGACCTACCTTTCAATTTAGAGATGGTGTGGTCATTATCATTCCAAAATGATCCATCTCATTCTTATAACGGCAGGTCTTGGCTAGGTACCCTTTGCCGCTATCCAGTCAAGAAGGTCCAAGGCCGTCTTTCCCCGAAGCCTCTGCCAAAGCCAGGCCAGGCCGTCCTCGAGGGGTGGCCGCGTAACCGGGGCACGTTCCACCGGGCCTATCAGTGCGCCGCTCGCATCAAACCTTCCAATTTCAAAACGAAAGACATAGGCGGGCTCCTGGCCCATGCGCAGGTCGGTCATAAAAACCTTCTCGCCAATGCGCTCAAGCTGAAAAAAGCCATCGCTAAACCGCGCGAGCCTCTCCACCGAGGGATGGTCCTTTAACGCCAGGTAAAGCTGCGGATCGCGGGGCACAGCTCGCCATTCAATGGCCTCGGGCTCATCGGCAAGCAAGGCGTACCAGCCCTCGTAATAGTGGCTGTCCGACACCGCCACCAGTCGCCAGAGCAGGGTGTTGAAGGGCGACGGCGTTACAAGCAACGCAGCCTGCGGCTCGGGCAGGTTTAATTGAGCCGCCCTTTCAACCCAGTGCTGAGCTGCTGCCGACCAGGCAAGGTAGAGGCTGCTAATAAGCAGACTTAGCTGCAAGGTCTTCAAACCCCAGTTGCCCTTGGCAACCAGCGCAGCTGCAAGGCCGAAAAGAAGCGCAAGCGTATAGAGCGGATCAATAATAAAAACACTACCAAGCCCAACGGCCTCTTCATAAAAAGGAAGCCAGAGCTGCGTGCCATACACAGTCATGCCGTCCAGCAGGGCATGGGTGACAAGAATGAGTGCGGTGGCAAGCGCCCAGCGCCCATAGGGGCTGGTGTTGTCTGCAGAATGCGCGCCAGACGTCTCGGAGGTGCCTGCAGGCTGTGGCAAAGACGGGTTCAATAGAGGGCTTCGCAGTCGGGGTCTTGCCACCATCAGTGCAAGCAAGGGCGCGGCAAGCAGCTGGTAGAAAAGCGCATGGCTTTCGGCGCGGTGTTCGGTCATGTTGCGAATGGGGTCGCCAAAGTCAAAGACCACATCCAGGTCGGGAAGGGTGCCCATCGCAGCACCCCACAAAGCCGCCTTCCAGGCAGCAGTGCGGCGGCCCATCACCGCCACACCCACGGCGGCCCCAAGGCTTGCTTGCGTTAAAGAATCCATGCCCGCACTCTAACGTGTCGCTCGGGTCATCAGCCTTTTGGCGCGATGATGATTCTTAGCCCTGTTGAGGGCATTGAGTTGAACCTTCTCGGGCTTAACCTGGGCCTTGACCTAAGCCCCCTGGGGCTTCGACTTCCGCTGCTAGGGGTCGTCTCGGCCGAAACACTTTAGGGTCGAAATAGAAGTCGCGGCGCGTGTTTTCAGGGCACCAGCCGGCAAGACCCATGACGGGCAGGGCAAGCAATTGGCTGCTGCGAAGGTCTGGACCAAGCTGCGCGCAGAGCATGTCATCAAGATCCTGCCAAGACGCAACAGGCTTGTGCACATAAAGCAAAAGGCAATGAGCTGTAATGGCCTTAAAAGGTGCATCCAGCTTTTCTAAAAGGGCATGACCAAAAACAAAGGGCTGCCATTGGTTCTGCCAATGGGCTCGGAACTGCCAAAACAAGGCCTGCCAGTCGTGGCCTTCTAAAAGCGCTTTTAGCTCGGGGCCTTGAGCACGGCAGGCAATGACCATAAGGTTTTCATCAAGCAGGGTCAGGGCATCACGCAGCGCGCCGCGTCCGCCGCGTGTGCTTGCGCCCTTGGCCGTCGTGAGCTGTTTTGTGCGGCTGGTATCGCAGGTTTGAGCGTCCAGGCTACTACCGAGCAAGGCATCCTCATGCAGGGCATTTAAGCGCCGCTTTGACTGGGATGCTGACAACCAGACAAGCGCGTTTAGCCGGTCATGGCGAAGGTCTCGCGTGGGCACCGCGCCGGCCTGGGCAATGAAAGCCTCATAGCCCATGGCAAGGTCCTGGGCTGACAACGCATCCTGCGCCACAAATTGAAGCGGACTGCCCCGCGCCGATGTCAACCCATGGGTCTTGGCAAACCCGTTCGCCCCTTGCAAAAAAGACTCAAAGGGTTCATCCAACAACCCCAGAAGCTCAGGCCTAAAGCCAGACCACCACGGCTGCACTAGTAGCCCTGAAGACCTTTGGGAATAAGAACCACCATCTCGCCGTCGTACTTCATGCGCCCGGCCCGTTGACCTGCCTCTGGGCCCGAGCCAAAAAAGAAGTCTCCTCGGTGGGGGCCTTGAATGGCCGAGCCCGTGTCCTGCGCAAAAACCAGCCTTGTAATGGCCTGCGGCCTTTGTCCCGCCTCACCAGGCAGACGAGTGGTCAGCACAAGGGGTAGACCCAGGGCAACATAGCGGGGGTCGACAGCAACCGATCGATTGGCGGTTAAAGGAACCCCAAGCGACCCAAGGGGCCCTTCAGTAGGGTCGTTGGTGGGAGGGAGTTCTCGAAAGAAGACCATGCTTGGGTTCTGATGCAAAAGCTCGTTCTGGCGGTGTGGGTTGCGGGCAAGCCAGGCCTGAATACCCTGCATGCTTGCCTGGGCAAGGGTGAGTTCGCCCTGGTTGACCAGCCAGCGGCCAATCGACACGTAGGGGTGGCCATTCTGGTTGGCATAACCAAGCCGCATGTAACTGCCGTCCTCCAGCTCAATCTTTCCTGAGCCTTGTATTTGCAAGAAGAAGGCCTCCACGGGGTCGGTGACCCAGGCAATTTCGCGGCCCTTTAAAAGGCCCTGGGTATCCAGTTCGGCACGGCTTGGGTAAGGCTGAATTTCGGAGCCGTTTTCGGTCTGAACCAGTCTGCCGCGAAGTCGATAGCTCTGCAGGGCAGGGTACTGCCGCTCGAGCTTCACCGTCACAAGATCGGCGGGGGTTTTGTAAAGGGGAACACGATAAACGTCGGTGGCCGTGCGGCTGCCCTTAAGCACCGGCTCGTAGTAGCCGGTAATGGTGTTCTGATTGCGTCCCGAAGGCCCCGCAGTGACTAAGCGCCTTGGCTCGAAATGCCTCTCAAAAAAACCACGCACCGCGTTCGAGTCTTGCGCATCAATGCCCTCGGACTCCTCGCAGAGCCTTATGAACGGCTGGCCCTTCAACACCATGGCCTCGCAGTTTCGGCGCCATGCAAGCAGGGCAGCATCAAGCGGGTCGTCTTGCCAGCCCATGAGTTGCTCAAAGCGCAGGGTCTGAAACTGCCCAATTGAACGGCCAAGCGAGGCCTGTCGGTTGGGGTCAATCACCGGCCGCGCGGGCTCGGCCACCCCGCCAATGGGCCGTCCCTCGTCCATTCGAGGACCAATATCCGGCTTATCGGTGGCCGCTTGGTTCGGCTCCGAGGCGGCGGGAGGTTGACTGACCGATTCACTGGCCTGGCCGGGCGCAGCCTGCATGGGCTCAGCCTGAACGGGCCGAGCAATGGATCCCGCAGTAGCCCTACCTTCACCCCCGACAATGGGGGCAGCTGCCTGCTCAACAGGGGTTAAGCTACAGCCTGATGCGAAGACCAAAACCCCCAGCCAGAGAAGGACAGGCCTGGAACGAGTGATGCAGCGAAACCCCGTAAGGGACCGGTAAAGGGAAGAACGCAAGACAATGTGGCTCATTTATTTGGAGGCGGGCATTGCCCTAACCGTGGTGTTGGCAATTGTCTATTGGACCATGCGCGGAAAGAAGTAAGGGCCTTAGGCCAATCTCGGGTGAAAATAGGGCTCTTTAAGCCAATGAACAACCCCGGGAGGAGATTCTCATGAGCAGCACCGTCGCACCATCGCCGCACCGCCAACCCGACTGCATTGCCCCGAGCATTCTTTCTGCTGACTTCGCCCGACTCGGCGAGGAGGTAAGGGCGGTTGAATCGGCTGGGGCAGGCTTCATTCATTTTGACGTAATGGACAACCACTACGTGCCCAACCTAACGGTGGGCCCCTTGGTCTGCAAGGCCATTCGTCCGCACGTCAGCATACCCATCGATGTGCATCTTATGGTCTCGCCGGTGGATTCGTTAATTACCGACTTTGCCAAGGCAGGGGCCGACATCATTACCTTTCACCCCGAGGCCTCCAACCATGTTCATCGCAGCCTGCAGCTTATTAAAGACCAGGGCTGCAAGGCGGGGCTTGTCTTTAACCCCAGCACCCCGCTTGAGCATCTTCAATGGGTCATGGACAGCCTGGACATCATTCTTCTAATGAGCGTGAATCCTGGCTTTGGTGGACAGGCCTTCATTGCAGAAACCCTTCAGAAGGTCAAGGCGGTGCGCCAGAAAATTGACGACCACTGCGACAAGGGTGGTCAGCCCATTCGGCTTGAGGTCGATGGCGGCATTAAGGTTGACAACATTGGGCAGGTTGTTCGCGCAGGGGCCGACACCTTCGTGGCGGGTTCGGCGGTCTTTGGTGCGCCCGATTCCGATGGCAAGGGCTACAGCAGTGTCTTTCAAGCCTTCAACCAGGCTCTGGTCGCCGCGCGTTCATGACGCAGTCCATTGACCTCGCCCAGTTTCGCGCTCTGGCGAGGCAGGGCTATAACCGCATTCCCGTCAACAGGCAGCTTAATGCCGACCTTGATACACCCCTGTCGGCCTACCTGAAGCTTGCCGAGGGTCCTTACTCCTTTTTGCTTGAATCGGTGGTGGGGGGTGAGCGGTTTGGTCGTTACTCGTTTATTGGCCTGCCGGCTCAGCAACTCGTTCGCGCCTTCGACAGGACCATTCAGACCTGCACCATTGAAAACGGCAAGCCGCAACGAGAGGCGGAGTTACAGGGCGACCCTCTGGCTTATCTGGAAGATTTTATGGCGGGCTTTCGGCTTGCCCCCGTTCAAGGCCTACCCAGGTTTGCGGGTGGCCTGGCGGGCTACTTTGGTTACGACACCATTCGGTACATCGAAAGGCGGCTTGATTCCCAGGCGGCAAAGGCGCGGCCCGACCCACTGGGCCTGCCCGATCTTCAGTTGTTACTTACCGAAAGCCTTGCCGTTTTTGACAACCTGGCGGGCAGGCTTTCTTTATTTCACTTTGCTGCAATTGGCCCCGAGCCCACCGACCAGGAACTGCAACAGGCCTTTAATAAAGCCCAGGCCGAACTTGATGCGGCGGTCAGCCGGCTAAAGTTGCCGCTGGTGCCTCCTCAGGAGGTTGCTTCTGGCAAAGAAGGCGAAAGCCGACGCGGCTTTGAAAAGGCAGACTACCTTCATGCCGTTGCCCGCGCCAAAGACTACATTGCCCAGGGCGATGTCATGCAGGTGGTGCTTGCGCAGCTTATTGAGCGCGACTACCAAGGCTCGCCGCTTACGCTTTATCGTGCGCTGCGCGCACTGAACCCCTCGCCCTACATGTACTTCTACGACATGGGCGACTTTCACATTATTGGGGCCTCACCCGAAATTCTTGTCCGGCAGGACTGCGAGCCTGGCGGCCCGCCGCGCATCACCATTCGACCCATTGCAGGTACGCGGCCCCGGGGGGCAAGCCAAGAGCAAGACCTTGCCCTTGAGGCCGAGCTAAAGGCCGACCCGAAAGAGCGTGCCGAGCATGTGATGCTGATTGACCTGGCCCGCAATGATGTTGGCCGTATTGCCAAGACGGGCAGTGTGCGCGTGAACGAACAGATGGTGGTTGAGCGCTATTCGCACGTCATGCATCTTGTAAGCGATGTGGAGGGCGAGCTCAACGACGGGCTTTCGGCCATGGACGTGTTGCGCGCCAGTTTTCCCGCAGGCACCCTAAGCGGCGCGCCTAAAATTCGGGCCATGGAAATTATTGATGAGCTTGAGCCCGTCAAGCGCGGCATCTACGGTGGGGCTTGTGGCTACTGGTCCTTCACCGGGCAGATGGACCTTGCCATTGCCATACGCACCGGCATTCTTAAAGACAAGACGCTCTATGTATCGGCAGGCGCCGGCATTGTGGCCGACTCCGTTCCCGAGAGCGAATGGAAAGAGACCGAGACCAAGGCGCGCGCCGTTTTGCATGCCGCAGAAATTGCCGAACGAGGGCTTGAGCCATGACCAGGCCCACCTCTCCCAGCTCTCCCAGCTCGATGTCTGCGGCCCAGTCCATGTCAGGGGCCACGTCGGGGTCCATGTTGGGGTCCGTGTCGGAGTCCGCGTTGGGGCTCACGTCGGGCCCCCGTCTTCTCATGGTCGATAACTACGACTCGTTTACCTACAACCTGGTTCAGTACTTTGGCGAGCTCGGTGCCCAGGTTCAAACCGTTCGCAACGATGATCTCTCGGTGGAAGATGCCCTTGGCCTTCAGCCGGACGGCATTGTTATTTCACCGGGGCCCTGCAGTCCGACCCAGGCAGGCATCTCGGTGGCCCTTATTCAGGCCGCAGCGGCTAGGCAGAAGCCTTTGCCTTTACTCGGGGTCTGCCTTGGGCATCAGGCCATTGGCGAGGCCTTTGGCGCCAAGGTGTTGCAGGCCAAGCGCCTTATGCATGGCAAGACATCGAAGGTCGAGCATCTTGGCCGAAGCGTATTTACTGGGCTCAATAATCCTCTTACTGTCACCCGTTATCACTCCTTGGCTGTCGAGAGGGCGAGCCTGCCTGAGCAGCTCGAGGTGACCGCCTGGACCGATGACCAAGAAATCATGGGCCTTGCCCACCGGCAGCTTCCCATTCATGGCGTGCAGTTTCATCCGGAATCGATCCTGACCGAGCAGGGCCATGAGCTGCTGCAGAATTTTCTGAATCTAGTTGCAGGCGAGCGCCTGCCCTAAAATCGTTGCTAGAGCCCGTGGAATCTCTCCCTTACCCTTTTGCAACCCCGCGCAACCCTGGCTTAAGGAGGCCGCAATGAAAGGCACGACAGGTTCGACAGGCTCACTGACAACCGCCTTGCAACAGCTTGTGGAGGGCCATGACCTAAGTACCGAGACCATGACCGCCTGCATGCGACAGATGATGGCAGGCGAGGCTTCGCCTGTTCAGATGGCAGCCTTTCTTATGGGTCTGCGGGCCAAGGGCGAGTCGATTACCGAAATTACAGCGGCAGCTGCGGTGATGCGGGAGTTCGCAACCCCCGTGCCGCTTGAGCTCCCGTTCTTGGTGGACATGTGTGGCACGGGTGGTGACGGGGCGCATACCTTCAATATCTCCACAGCGGCCATGTTTGTTGTTGCCGCGGCCGGTGCTGCCGTGGCCAAGCATGGCGGACGCTCGGTCTCATCGAAATCGGGCAGTGCAGACCTTCTTGAGCATCTTGGGGTGGCCATTGGTCTTTCAGCCCAAGACACGGCGACCTGCCTGAAAGGCTGCGGTGTTGGGTTTATGTTTGCGCCCAACCATCATGCCGCCATGAAGCATATTGCGCCCATTCGTAAAGAGCTTGGGCTACGAACCGTCTTCAATGTGCTCGGCCCTTTAACCAATCCCGCGGGGGCGCCTTGCCAGCTTATGGGGGTCTACCAGCCAAGCCTTGTTCCAGTTCAGGCTGAAGTTCTTAAGCGCCTGGGCTCTGACCATGTTCTTGTGGTGCATGCCGAAGAGGGTCTTGATGAGTTGCATCTGGTGGGCAAGACCCATGTCGCCGAATTGAAAAATGGTGATGTGCATTCGTACACCGTTACGGCCCAGCAGTTTGGCTTTCCCAGTTACTCCAGCAAGGAAGTGGCCCAGGCCATTCGTGCGGAAAGCCTTGAAGAGTCAGCATCCCGACTGGCATCTGCCCTTGCCAACGAGCCTGGCCCTGCCCGCGACATCGTGGCCTTCAATGCCGCTGGCGGGCTTTTGGCAAGCAACAAGGCCAGTGACTGGCCGCAAGCCATCGACATGGCCATGGCAGCACTAGCATCGGGCGCTGCCCGCAACAAGCTTGATGCCTTCAGAGCCTTAAGCCAGTCGCTCTCCAGCGCTGCAGCGCCGGCCGCTGGGTACTAAAACCATGAGCGACATTCTGCAGAAAATTCTTGAAGTCAAGCGGCAAGAGGTTCTGGCCGCCAAGGCCGCAGAGCCCGAGGCCATGTTGCGCGATGTTATTAAAGCCCAGCCCGATCACCAAAAGCCTCGTGGCTTTCTCCGGGCCATGCAGGCCAGTATTCAGCAGGGTCGGGTTGCCGTCATTAGCGAAATCAAGCGGGCCAGTCCCAGCAAGGGCTTGCTGCGAGACCCCTTTGACCCGGTTGCTATTGCGCAAAGCTACGAGCGGCATGGTGCAAGCTGCCTCTCGGTGCTTACCGATGAGCAGTTCTTTCAGGGTCACCCAAGCCACTTAAAGCAGGCCCGTGCGGCCTGCAGCCTACCCGTTCTGCGCAAAGACTTTATGGTGGATCGTTATCAGCTGCTTCAGGCAAGGGCCTGGGGTGCCGACTGTATTCTGCTTATTGCTGCGGCCCTTTCGAACGATCACTTAAGCGAGCTCGAGGCCGAGGCTGTGGCCTTGGGCATGGATGTGCTGCTTGAGGTTCACGACGAGCAGGAACTTGCGCGCGGGCTTGCAAGCTGCACCACGCCACTTCTTGGTGTGAATAATCGCAACCTGCGCACCTTCGAGACACGGCTTCAGACCAGTCTCGATCTGCTTGAAAAGCTTCCGTCGAATAGGCTTTTGGTAACCGAAAGCGGCATCTTGCAGCCCGCCGATGTCCAGCTCATGCAAAACCATGGCATTCGAGCCTTTCTTGTGGGCGAAGTTTTCATGCGGGCCCCCGACCCCGGTGCGGCCCTGACCGAGCTTTTTGGTGCCCAGCTTGCTTAAGGGTGCAACCAGAAAACGGCTCTGACAAGCCATTGTTCCGAGTACGCCAGGCCACTTTAGCCTCAGTTGACTCCCGGCCATTTGACATAGGCAATTACCCCAGTCATACTTCCGCTTCTTCGCTTCTTGCGGCGTAACACCAATGAAATATTTGCCTTACTTTTTAAGGGTTTGGCAATAACAAAACGGTGTCTCTTAAGCAGGTATCAAAGCGAATTGCTCTTTAACAACTAACAGCCGATAAGTGTGGGCATTTGGGCAAAGGCACAACTTAGTTTTTATAGGCCTTCGGGTTTGTAAAAATTTAAGCAAGCTTTAAAAACCAAATGCTCAACAAATGAATAAGGTTTTTTCGAAAACCTCGTTTAGCGTTGAGTTTTAAATATTTGCAGAGATTAAACTGAAGAGTTTGATCCTGGCTCAGATTGAACGCTAGCGGCATGCCTTACACATGCAAGTCGAACGGCAGCGGGGGAGCTTGCTCCCGCCGGCGAGTGGCAAACGGGTGAGTAATACATCGGAACGTGCCCAGTAGTGGGGGATAGCCCGGCGAAAGCCGGATTAATACCGCATACGACCTACGGGTGAAAGCGGGGGACCGAAAGGCCTCGCGCTATTGGAGCGGCCGATGGCTGATTAGCTAGTTGGTGGGGTAAAGGCCTACCAAGGCTACGATCAGTCGCTGGTCTGAGAGGACGACCAGCCACACTGGGACTGAGACACGGCCCAGACTCCTACGGGAGGCAGCAGTGGGGAATTTTGGACAATGGGCGAAAGCCTGATCCAGCAATGCCGCGTGTGCGAAGAAGGCCTTCGGGTTGTAAAGCACTTTTGTCAGGAAAGAAATTGTTCGGGCCAATACCCCGAGCCGTTGACGGTACCTGAAGAATAAGCACCGGCTAACTACGTGCCAGCAGCCGCGGTAATACGTAGGGTGCGAGCGTTAATCGGAATTACTGGGCGTAAAGCGTGCGCAGGCGGTTTGTTAAGACAGTTGTGAAATCCCCGGGCTCAACCTGGGAACTGCAATTGTGACTGGCAGGCTAGAGTTTGGCAGAGGGGGGTGGAATTCCTGGTGTAGCAGTGAAATGCGTAGATATCAGGAGGAACACCGATGGCGAAGGCAGCCCCCTGGGCCATGACTGACGCTCATGCACGAAAGCGTGGGGAGCAAACAGGATTAGATACCCTGGTAGTCCACGCCCTAAACGATGTCTACTAGTTGTTGGGTCTTCATTGACTTAGTAACGAAGCTAACGCGTGAAGTAGACCGCCTGGGGAGTACGGCCGCAAGGTTAAAACTCAAAGGAATTGACGGGGACCCGCACAAGCGGTGGATGATGTGGATTAATTCGATGCAACGCGAAAAACCTTACCTACCCTTGACATGTCAGGAAGTCCGCAGAGATGTGGATGTGCTCGAAAGAGAACCTGAACACAGGTGCTGCATGGCTGTCGTCAGCTCGTGTCGTGAGATGTTGGGTTAAGTCCCGCAACGAGCGCAACCCTTGTCATTAGTTGCTACGAAAGGGCACTCTAATGAGACTGCCGGTGACAAACCGGAGGAAGGTGGGGATGACGTCAAGTCCTCATGGCCCTTATGGGTAGGGCTTCACACGTCATACAATGGTCGGTACAGAGGGCTGCCAACCCGCGAGGGGGAGCTAATCCTTTAAAACCGATCGTAGTCCGGATTGTAGTCTGCAACTCGACTACATGAAGTCGGAATCGCTAGTAATCGCGGATCAGAATGTCGCGGTGAATACGTTCCCGGGTCTTGTACACACCGCCCGTCACACCATGGGAGCGGGTTTTACCAGAAGTAGCTAGCCTAACCGCAAGGAGGGCGGTTACCACGGTAGGATTCGTGACTGGGGTGAAGTCGTAACAAGGTAGCCGTATCGGAAGGTGCGGCTGGATCACCTCCTTTCTAGAGCATGTGCCAATGCTCAAGTGCTCACTCTTATCGGCTGCCAGGTCTGGGTCTGTAGCTCAGTTGGTTAGAGCACCGTCTTGATAAGGCGGGGGTCGTTGGTTCGAGCCCAACCAGACCCACCAACGTGCAGCAGACAAGTTTATTGGGGGTGTAGCTCAGCTGGGAGAGCACCTGCTTTGCAAGCAGGGGGTCATCGGTTCGATCCCGTTCACCTCCACCAGATACAGGCAGTAACAAGTTTCGCAGTAAGTAGTAATCGGCTGCTCGTTCTTTAACAATTTGGTCTTCGTGTGAAATTATTGTGATGAGCAATAATTTCACCAGTAATTGTGATTGTTTGAATCACATTACTCTCAAGTATGCGCAAGAGTAGTATTCATCGGCATTGTTGTAGATGGTTCTATAACGCGCCAGCGCTTTGTTCGAGTCGCATTGAGCAAAGCAAGGTGATTCGTCACCAGCGTTATAGGGTCAAGTGAATAAGTGCATATCGTGGATGCCTTGGCGATTACAGGCGATGAAGGACGTTGTAGCCTGCGATAAGCTGCGGGGAGCTGGCAAACAAGCTTTGATCCGCAGATTTCCGAATGGGGAAACCCACCCGTAAGGGTATCCCGTGCTGAATACATAGGCACGTGGAAGCAAACCCGGTGAACTGAAACATCTAAGTAGCCGGAGGAAAAGAAATCAACCGAGATTCCGAAAGTAGTGGCGAGCGAAATTGGAACAGCCTTGAAGTTTTAGCATCTTAGTTAACAGAACGCTCTGGAAAGTGCGGCCATAGTGGGTGATAGCCCCGTATGTGAAAACTCTGGTGTGGAACTAAGCTTCGAACAAGTAGGGCGGGACACGTGAAATCCTGTCTGAACATGGGGGGACCATCCTCCAAGGCTAAATACTCGTAATCGACCGATAGTGAACAAGTACCGTGAGGGAAAGGCGAAAAGAACCCCGGGAGGGGAGTGAAATAGATCCTGAAACGATATGCATACAAACAGTCGGAGCCCGCAAGGGTGACGGCGTACCTTTTGTATAATGGGTCAGCGACTTACGTCTAGTAGCAAGCTTAACCAATAGGGAAGGCGCAGCGAAAGCGAGTCCGAATAGGGCGATTAGTTGCTAGGCGTAGACCCGAAACCGGATGATCTACTCATGGCCAGGGTGAAGGCACGGTAACACGTGCTGGAGGCCCGAACCCACTAGTGTTGCAAAACTAGGGGATGAGCTGTGGGTAGGGGTGAAAGGCTAAACAAATCCGGAAATAGCTGGTTCTCCCCGAAAACTATTTAGGTAGTGCCTCGCGTATTGCTCCAGGGGGTAGAGCACTGTAATGGTTGTTGGGGTCATTGCGATCTACTTCGCCATAGCAAACTCCGAATACCTGGAAGTATTAGCGCGGGAGACAGAGCACTGGGTGCTAACGTCCAGACTCAAGAGGGAAACAACCCAGACCGCCAGCTAAGGTCCCTAATATTGGCTAAGTGGGAAACGAAGTGGGAAGGCAGTGACAGTCAGGAGGTTGGCTTAGAAGCAGCCATCCTTTAAAGAAAGCGTAATAGCTCACTGATCGAGTCGTCCTGCGCGGAAGATGTAACGGGGCTAAGCCAATAACCGAAGCTGCGGATGTGCACTTTGTGCACGTGGTAGGGGAGCGTTCTGTACGCCTGCGAAGGTGTCTCGTAAGGGATGCTGGAGGTATCAGAAGTGCGAATGCTGACATGAGTAGCGTTAAACAAAGTGAAAAACTTTGTCGCCGAAAGCGCAAGGTTTCCTACGCAACGTTAATCGACGTAGGGTGAGTCGGCCCCTAAGGCGAGGGTGAAAACCGTAGCTGATGGGAAGCAGGTTAATATTCCTGCACCATTGTTCAATGCGATGGGGGGACGGAGAAGGTTACCTCAGCCGGGTGTTGGATGTCCCGGTTTAAGCATGTAGCCGTGCCTGGTAGGCAAATCCGCCGGGCTTAGGTGAGGTGTGATGACGAGAGGGCTTGCCCTCGAAGTGAGCGATACC